>CAYZYF010000112.1:0-1690 GCA_964482015.1 uncultured Synergistaceae bacterium | reverse complement strand
CTTGCCCCCTCCTTTGCCCCCTCAACAGAGGGGATTTTTATCGTGGTTAGTTATCTTGACAAACCGTGTATATAAGGTAGAATAACTTTCCGTGAATACCGCTTCGTTGAGCGGTTCGCTGTGAGTGGTAGGATGGCCGAGTGGTCAAAGGCAACAGACTGTAAATCTGTCGGCGAGAGCCTACGCTGGTTCGAATCCAGCCCCTACCACCATTATTTTTGCTTGAAAGCCCTTACCGCACCAGGCCGCCGACTTAGCTCAGCAGGTAGAGCACATCCATGGTAAGGATGGGGTCTGCGGTTCGAGTCCGCAAGTCGGCTCCACTGATAGCAACGGTTCCCGAGGTTTAAGACCTCGGGAATTTTTATGCCGTATGTAAAGTGTATGAATGAAAAGCAATTGTATATGGTAAGCGCTTTTATTGAGTCTTTAGTGCGAAAATAAAATCCCGGATCTCTGAATGTTGTCCAGGTCCGGGATTTTTGACGCTTACACTAGAAATAACTGCAAAAAAACAAGGGAACGAGGCAGAAAAAGCTTCGTTCCCTTTGTATTGATAGATAAGAACCAGGCGGGGTGACACTTTCCGCATCTCCTAACCTCTTTCGAGGGGCGACGGCTGCCAGTTCCGTCCTCAGGGTTCTTATTGGTGCCCTTCAAGGGTATTGCCTTATAAAGATACTGACTACTCTGCTTGTATTTTGTCAAGGGTAGCTTTTTAGATCTTTTTGAGTTGTCCGTTTTTTATGAAGTTATTCACGCGCTTTGAGTTTAGGACATATAGTGACCGTACGAACATTATCCCTTTCGTTGAAACTCTTACAGCGACTTTTACATAGTCCCCGTTCAACGGATTTTGTCTTACGAATTCAATTGAGCCGTCTTTAGGATTTATCCCGACATATTCAGGAGATGAGATTATGTGCGGGATGTCTTTTGCATATATACCGTAGGGTCCCGGATGTTTTGATGTAATGTGCGCTATACTGCTTTTGCTCAGCCAAATCTCGGTTCCCGCAGGATAATGCAGGGAAAGCAATCATATTACCACAGATGACAGTTCCCCTTGGAAAAAACTTCCCTGCATTTATATCATCTCCGTTGAGGATTATATCATCTATATAAAAGGTTTTGCCATGAATGATGATTTGCTTAAAGAAGCCGGTGGCGGCAGATATTTTAAAGAACTACTCGAAACCAACACGATTTTGGTCGGGGCCAGGCACAGCCCGAAGTGGTTAATTCTTTGTTATTGGGACAACGGCCAACTTTTTTCCTAAAGGCACCAATATCTTAATCAGCGTTGTCAGTGATGGTACCGTCGTACCGCTTTCTATCCGCGCAATCGTTGATTGAGCAATACCCGTCATTTCCCTCAAGTCTCGTTGGCTGACGTTTTTCTCCTGTCGCGCCTTTATCAGCTCACACATAAGCTGGGCCTGAATATTATTTTCCTGTATCTCTTCTGGCGTGTACAGCTCGCGTTCAAATTCTTCGTCCCACACTCTGAAACCGTTTTTATAAACCATTGCTATTCCTCCTTGTTGCCGTCGCTGTAAAAAATAATTTCATACAACACGCCGCACCTCTTACTATAAATTATGATAGCATCGATGCTATCGCATGTCAAAAAATTAAGGAATATAATAAACAAAACTCTTACTGAGCAGGCACAAAGCATTTGACTCTT
>CAYZYF010000111.1:0-1756 GCA_964482015.1 uncultured Synergistaceae bacterium | reverse complement strand
CTGATTACAAGTCAGCTGCTCTACCAACTGAGCTACACCGGCAAAAAGGAAGCGCTCTCCAATAAAGGAGCGTCGAAAGCATTCTACAATATTTTAAATATTCGTCAAGTGCAAGCTCATCGCAGTCGTTGCCGTTCTCCTGTCTCTATCGCTCTCTCATCGTTATTCTCTTACTATGTGCTTTGATTTCCCCTCAAACCTGGGCAGTGTGCCCGGCTCGGAGATCGTAAGAGGGACATGGATCCCAAGCGACCTATGGATGGACCTTCTGCCTTGTTCGGTAAGCGCGTCTAAATGATCCAAAGCAGTATCCGCGGCTCTCTCACAGGCAATGCTCATCTCCTGAAAACCTTCTACCTCCCATACCTTTATCTGATAGTTGGCAGTAAGCCCCGGCACTTTGCACAGAGCCCTTTCTATGACAGAAGGAAAAACATTTACTCCGTGAAAAATTATCATGTCATCAGAACGCCCCTTAACTCTCTCTATCCTCATGCTGCCGTCTCCGCAGGTACATTTGCCGAGCATTATGCTAGTTAGATCACGGGTGCGATAGCGTACTATTGGAAAAGCTTCCTTCTTAAGGGACGTGATCACAAGTTCTCCCTCTTCTCCGGGCCCCAGAGGCTTGAGAGTTTCAGGGTCGATTATCTCAAAGATGAAACCCTCGTCGAAAAGATGGATACCGTTCCTCTCGAGACATTCCATGCCGACTCCGGGTCCCATCGCTTCGCTTAGGCCGTAGCTATCTACGGCGGGGATCCCAAGTGTGTCCTGGATCTTGCCCCTGAGTCCCTCAGACCATGCTTCCGCACCAAAGATGCCTAAACGAAGGCTGTATTTCGACCTTTCTTCTTCCGAGAATGTGTCCCATACCTCACAAAGTTTGACCGCATAGGAGGGAGTACAGGTAAATACAGTCGTCCCAAGATCTCTCATAAGCTTGAACTGCCGCTCCGTAAAACCCCCGCTCGCCGGGATAACCGTTACTCCCATGTCTTCTGCGGCATCGTGAAAACCTTGACTGCCTGTAAAAAGACCATATCCCGTGGATATTTGTAAAACATCCTTCTGTGTCATTCCAAGACGTCTAAAGGCTGTCTTCATAGCATTTTTCCACCAGAAGATGTCATTAGCCGTGTAGCCGACAACTGTCGGGTTGCCGGTAGTCCCCGACGTGGCGTGAAAACGAACAAGATCTTCCTTTTCACAGGCAAGCCAGCCCAGCGGATAGTATCCCTGCAGGTCTTGCTTGGTGGTAAAGGGAAGTTTCTCAACGTCCTCGGACGTTCGGATATCTCCGGGCTCAATTCCGGCATCCTTCATTTTATCCGTATATGGATGGTTCCGATCCCAAAGTCTTTTTAGTGTCGCTTGCAGTTCTGTGATCTTTTTTGAAGAGCTATCGCTGTGTACCATATTTTCTCCTCCAGTTTTCCTCGTTTAACAATAATAAAGGACGGGACCTAGAAGTTCCAGATCCCGTCCTCACTCTCTGATCTAATGTCCGGCATGCCTCACCTGAACATTGATCCCGCGAGGGGGATCTGTGCAGGGGTAAGAGTACACCGCAACGGAAAGATCTATTTGATCGCTGACAGCAACTGATCCAATTCTCATCCTGGGTGCCTCCTTCTTTTTAGCCGTACCGTCCGTAAGTCTAGAGAGTTTTCATCTTGTTGTCAAGCCCAAAAAGTATCACAACTTTAACGCTTTTGTATGCTAAATTTTGACCCCGTGCGGCTCTTTGTGCCTC
>CAYZYF010000110.1:0-1773 GCA_964482015.1 uncultured Synergistaceae bacterium | reverse complement strand
AGGGCGACAGAGATTTGGGACATTGTTTTTATTCTTATCTTCTAGCCTTTCCCATTGATTTGCCATCGACTCTCCTATTGATTTTCGCTTCTGCTCCTCCCTATTGATTTGCCATAGATTTCCAATCGATTACCAATCGACTCCCCGCTCTGTCCATCGATTTGCAATCGACTCCCCAATTGATTCCCCATTGACTCCCCAATTGATTTGCCAACAACTATGTATCAATAAATACATAATCCTTGACATTTCATGTACTAAGACGTAACATCGGGCTGTGCGGGAGGTTGTCAAATGGACCAACGCTACGACCGGAAGTACACTATCGAAAGCATAACGGTGATTTTGAACGAGATCCTGGGCTGTATAAGGAGAGATAGGTGTACTATCGCAACAAACAGTAACAGGGCAGAAAATCAGAAGCTGATTAGGGAATACAACCTCCATTCATCCAGGCAAAAGCAAATACTTCTCGGCATCAAACCGAATGATTTTTGTTACTCGGTCCGGAATAAAAATAGCGGTTATGAATATGAGACGCTCTACGTTTTTTGCCCTACGGTGATGTTATTCAACATTGATGACGAAGAGTTACCGGTAGACCTCTACATCAAATTCAATATTATCGAACATGGTGCGGACTGCTTTGTGATAGTAGTTTCGTTTCATAAGAGGAAAAAACCCATTTCTTTTTGTTTCAGATAACCGCTAAGATCCAAAGGAGGGAGAAATATGAAAGGACGGACTGTTTTCTGCCCGGAGTGCAGGGAATATACAGGGTATTCGGTGGCCAGAAAAGAAGACTCTGCAGTACTGAAGGGGAGAAAGTATAAATTCATCTCACAATCTGCTTTTTGTGACAAAGCCGGTCACGAGGTGTATGAGGCAGGGTTAGAGGACTCAAACCTTAAGGCTCTTTATGACGCCTACAGGGAAATTAACGGAATCATTTCTCTTGAGGACATCAGATCCGTCCCTGAAAAATATAATATTGGCAAAAGGCCGCTTTCCCTGCTGCTGGGATGGGGAGAACTGACCTTGAGCCGTTATTGTGACGGCGACATACCCACAAAACAGTATTCTGATATACTAAAAAAGATCTCCTCTGATCCGCGCTTCTATCTTTCTCTGCTGGAAAAAAACAAAGACAACTTGAAAAGCCAAAAAACTTATAAAAAAAGCAGGGAGACCGTGGAAACGTTGTTGAAGATCACAGCCGGAGAACGGACTAAAATAAATAATGCCGTTGATTATCTGCTCTTTCGGTGTCGTGACATATCTCCTCTTTCGTTACAAAAAGCTCTCTATTACGTTCAGGGATTTTACTTTGCCTTTTTTGGCACTTTTCTTTTTATGGAAGAATGCGAGGCCTGGGTGCACGGCCCGGTTTATCCGGAGGTCTACAGGCATTACCGCAACTACTGTTTTGACACTATTGAGAGTCCGAAAGAATTTGATCTATCCCTGATATCAGCGGAGGAAAAGATCATTCTCGACAGCGTTGTCAGGCACGTCTGCTGTTACAGCGGCAAAACGCTCGAAGCCTTCACACATACGGAGATGCCTTGGATGGCCGCCCGCGGCGCTCTGCCCGCCGATGCCGCATCCAACGCGGTCATCACAAAAGATGCGATAGGAATTTACTTCTCTTCCATAAAGGAGAAGTACCAAATGCTCAGTCCCACAAATATCAAAGACTATATGCAGGATCTATTTTCCCAAATTTGATGATTAAAACATGGTGAAACAGCAATATGGCATTGCTGTGAAACG
>CAYZYF010000109.1:0-1950 GCA_964482015.1 uncultured Synergistaceae bacterium | reverse complement strand
TCAAGTGCGGCTTGTTTCTTACAAATTTCTCCTTTGCCATTTCTGTCCTGCCTCCTTCGGCTATTTCTTCAATTCCTGCAGTGCTTAAATTCAGCTATATTTTTAAAAGTTCTTCCGCAACATTTCTGGGCACTTCATCGTAATGATCAAAGGTCATGGTGTACGAGGCCCTGCCGGACGTCCTGCTTCTAAGGTCGGTCGCATAACCAAACATTTCTGCAAGAGGCACAAATGCCTTGACGACCCTGACGTTGGCTCTTGTGCCCATCTCCGAGACCTTTCCTCTCCTGGATGAAATATTGCCCATCACGTCGCCCATATACTCTTCCGGAACCACTACTTCCACGTCCATGATGGGTTCCATAAGGGCCGGATCAGCTTTTTTGAGGGCATCCTTGACAGCCATAGACCCCGCTATCCTGAACGCCATCTCCGAACTGTCCACCTCGTGATAACTTCCGTCAACTATAGCGACCTTGAGCCCTATGACCGGATAACCTCCGAGCACGCCATTGTTGAGAGCATCCTCGACTCCCTTCTGAGCAGCAGGTATATACTCTCTGGGAACGGCCCCTCCAACAATGCGGTCTTCCCACTCAAAGCCCTTCCCATCCGGAAGCGGCTCAACCTCAAGCACTACGTCTCCGTACTGCCCCTTGCCGCCGGACTGCCGGACAAATTTGCCCTGGGCACGCGCCGGTTTCCTGATAGTCTCTCTGTACGCCACCTGCGGACGTCCGACCTTAACTTCAACGCTGAACTCCCTCCGAAGCCTCTCCACTATTATTTCCAAATGGAGTTCTCCCATTCCGCTGATCAGTGTCTGTCCCGTCTCCTCGTTGACCGAGACACGGAAGGTCGGATCTTCTTCCGAAAGGGCGTCAAGTCCCTTTGAAAGCTTGATTTGATCGGCCTTGCTCATCGGCTCCACGGAAAGGGATATAACCGGTTCGGGGAATATCAGGTTTTCAAGCAGCACCGGGTTTTTTTCGTCGCAAAGAGTATCTCCTGTCCTAACCTGCTTAAACCCTGGGATAGCCACGATCAGCCCTGCCTGAGCACTATCCATTTCTTCGCGCTTATTGGCGTGCATCCTGAGGATCCTGCCTACCCTTTCGCGACGCCTGGTGTTGGTGTTATAGATGGACATACCGCTTTCGATCGAACCGGAATAGATCCTGCAGAAGGCGAGCCTTCCGACGAAAGGATCCACCATTATCTTGAACGCCAAAGCCGAAAACGGCTCCTGCGGCGACGGCACTATCCGAACTTCTTTTTGAGGATCTTCCGGATCATGGGCTATGAGCGGCGGCACATCTTCGGGACTTGGCAGATAAGCTACTACAGCGTCAAGAAGGGGCTGCACCCCTTTGTTTTTGAATGCCGATCCGCACATAACAGGAACTATGCCCCGGCTGATCGCAGCTTTTCTTATCGTCCTTCTGAGCAGGTCCTCCGGAACGTCTTCGCCCTCCAGATAAAGGTCCATTATCGCGTCATCAAAATCGGAGAGATTTTCGATCATCTCCGACCTTGCCGCTTCAACCTCCTCCACGAGCTGCGGGGGCACCTCGGCCTGATGGAACTCGGTACCGAATGCGTCATCGTAAATAATCGCCTTCCTGGTAACAAGGTCAACCATGCCGATAAAACCGTCCTCAACACCGATGGGTATCTGAATGGGAACCGCCCTGGCACCGAGACGTCTGCGCATCTGGTCCACGACCGAGAAAAAATCAGCTCCCACCCTGTCCATTTTGTTGACGAAAGCTATTCTGGGGACGTGATACTTATCGGCCTGACGCCATACTGTCTCCGACTGGGGTTCGACTCCGCCGACCGCGCAGAAAACCGATACGGCTCCGTCAAGCACTCTCATGGAGCGCTCCACCTCGACAGTAAAGTCCACGTGCCCGGGTGTATCAATAATATTGATAAGGCAATCTCCCC
>CAYZYF010000108.1:0-2081 GCA_964482015.1 uncultured Synergistaceae bacterium | reverse complement strand
AGCTTGCCGTAACTGAGTGAGACATTTCTGCCTTCCCGGTTGCCCCTTCCTTTGCAGAAGCCGTTTTTGCCCTCTTCTATACTGCATCTGCGCGGACAGACGTCACAGATCATCTCAGTGATACCTCACAACTTCGAAACGCTGCAGCCTGATCCTTTCGCCTTTCCTGATTCCTGCCTTCTGCATGGCTATGGATATCTGATCATCAACGCTGTCGATACCTTCAAGGTTTGGGAGGAGCAGCCCTTTTCTGTATCCGTTTGAGACTATCACCCCATATTTTTTCACATCGAGTTCTTCGGAAGAATCGATCTCCTCAGTCTCGCCAAGTATGTCAACGCTGTAGACAAGGTCTTTCAGCTCTGATGATGTGACAGGCGGGAACCTCGGATCCCTCACCGCCGCACTTACTGCATTCTGGATTATTTCTTTTGCGATATTCTCCTCCGTTGCCGATATGGTGCCGATGCATCCACGAAGCCGGCCAAATTTTTTAAGCGATACAAAGGTGCCTGCCCTTCTGGTCAGGGCCTCTTCGGGCAGGTATTCCGGAACAGGCAGCCTCTTCCCTGTCGATATATATCTTTCAACCGTCTCCCTGGCAAGGCGCACATAGAGGCTCTCTTCCTTTTTGATCATATCCATCTTCTCCTCGTTCTCCATTTCCTGTAAAGAAAGGAATTTTCTGCCGGGATCGGGTTCGCCGGGCATAAAGGTGCAGACCCCGTAACCCACGCCGAACGGACCCTCATATGAGAGCATCTCAGCCTTCACGGAGAGCCCGTCGAAGCATCCCGCCATTATGGTGAATGACCTGTGACCGCATTCAGCCGCTCTTTCGCAGAAGAGATCGGTGAATTCAAAGAGTTCACCGAAAGCGGCCCGTGACATCACATCCATGATCCTTTTATTGTACTCGGGACCCTCCTGCCTGTATCCGTAAGGCCCCTCCCTTTTAAGTACATGGGAGAGATCTCCGCTCGCTATCACACAGACATTCCTGCCCAGTCCCTCTGCGGTCTTTCTGATCAGTGTACCGAACCTGTAGTGTTCTTCAAGAGGCAGCCCAGAAAGCCCTATTCTTACTATTCTGCAGGGGATGACCCCGCCCCATGCTTTCTTCAAAAAGTAGAGGGGAACCGTCGTAGCGTGGTCCAGGCTTTTTTCACGTTCGCCCATTGTTCCGGCTTTGATTTTTTCCCTTTGTGCCCTTTTTTCAAGCTCAAAGACGAATTCTGAGTCGTAGCGGACATCGAAGGTGACCCGGTGTGCCCCGAATTTTGCCAGGTCTCCTGATGCGGAGTTACCCGGGGAAATGTGGAAACAGTCGGAATAAAAGGTGCTGTGCGGAGAGATGATCACAACAGTTTCAGGCTCCGATCCGGCAATAAACTCAGAGGCCTTTGCAAAGCCTCTTATGGTATCTTTTATCTTTTCTTCCTCCCCCCTGCCGATCTCAGGAACTATCAGAGGGGGATGCGGGACCATTACAGCAGCAAGTATACCCATTGATACCGCCTCCTTTTTCAGCATGGCAAGCTCTCTATTGGTTAAAATTTTACCTCTTTATTACTCAAACTTCGCACATAAATAATGCAGCAGGCACCATGACAATTCAATAATTGGCACATGTTAAGAATACCAGATCGTCATGTTTTAAGCGCATTTCAGCAGTCTGCTTTTGAACATTTCCGGCAGTGCAGCTATGAATATCTCAAGCATGTCGTCAAGTTCCTTCTCTGTCAACAATGATCTATCTGACACCGTTGAGATAAATAAGTCCATCAGAAGACGGAAGGCTTCAAGCCATGTAATATCAGATAACTCCCGTGCTATAAAACAGTAAAGCTCGCCAAGTGTCTTTTCATCACACCGGATCCTGCTCTCGACTGCCAACATCATGTATCTTGCAAAGACTACAGCGACATATGCTGTCATGGCATCGTAAGAAAGAGAACGGCACTCTTTAGCCAGCTTCAGATATGATTTGCTGACCTTGAAAAAGACCTCTATGTCCCAGCGCTTTCCATATATGCGGATGATCTCATCCTCTGAAAGGGTCATATCTGTCGAAATAAGGA
>CAYZYF010000107.1:0-2144 GCA_964482015.1 uncultured Synergistaceae bacterium | reverse complement strand
AATTCGGCGTTCATTCTGTATCTATCATAAAAATATCTCCCGGGCGGCCAAAACAGACAACGAAGCTCCCTGCCGGCGCATAGGCCTCATCCCTAGAGACGATGCTGTCGTAGATGACGGGGTACTCTTTGTATTCGGTCACCACAATGACCCTTCCGTCAGGGGGCAGGTCAAAAGAGAGCAGAGTCCCGCTTTCGACCCTTCGCCATTCATTATATCCCTCACCGCCTATAATGACCGGATTACGTCCCGGTTTAATATTTCGAGCGACAGCAGCCTCAGACAAGAGGAAAATATTAGTTTTTGCCCAGAGGAGACCCTCTTTATCGAAAATGCTGAGCTCGGACTGGTCTCTAAAAAAGGGAGCTGCGTAGGTGGCATGGCGCTCGTCCGCAACCTTTAAGGGGCTCATAAATACCAGGTGTCCCGGAAGTTCTTTGAACGTCGATGACCTGACGACAAGATTGGACTCCCCATAGAGCTGCGCAGTCGGAGGCAGGTTTCTGATCAGCCAAAGCCGGCCGTTTATGTCGGTAAAAAGTTTTTTGGGGTCGGCAAGTTTAGGAACGCTCTGGCACATCAGGACGTCCAATCCATATAAAGGGTCATTTTCTGAGACGAAGAATAGGTTCTCTCCATCCTTAAGAAAGTAACCGCTGAACTCTTTCTCGAAGAGGAGAAAGGAACCGCCGCTATAGACAAAGTGTATCGCAGCCTCTTCCGCTGCCTTCTGGGATCCCCTGTCTGAGTCGGAGACGATCCTCGTTATTTTCATCCCTTTCCTGTCGGCGTTAAATTTAATTTTGACAAAATTATCGCCATTCGTATAAATGCCCTCGAAAATATCAAGGTCCGGAGGGATAATTTCAGGTTCGGCAGGCTTACCTTTCTTGGATTTCGGCGGCACGGGAAGTCCCTTGTCCTTCAAAAGACCATCAACCACCGGTCTTGCAACGGATTCGCCGCTGATCCTTCCGGATAGGCTCACCGCAACTGCCAGCCTCTTTTTCGGAATTATCTGCAGTCCCGTAGAATAGGTCCCCGTATCTCCTATTTTGGAGTACATCCCGATGCCGAGTGAAGCGTAGGCAGGCAGGGGCAAATAGTCCCACCCAAACGCTTCAAAGAGAGGCGCTCCGTGGAATTTGGAGGCAAAAGAGGTCTGCTGGATTTTGAATATCTCCTCAAGAGAATGCTCCGAGAGTATTTTCTTCCCTCCCGGGCAAAAGCTGTCGGCAAAACGGCAAAGATCCTCCGCCGTGGAGGAGAGTCCGCCCACAGCATGGACGAGGATCACCTCCGGAGGAAATACTTCGCCTGTTTGCGGGGCATAGAAATGGGCTATATTCCCGCTGGTCTCACCCACGCTTGCATAGGTGTCATTCATTTCGAGGGGCTGAAATACCCTCTTAGAAAGAAAGTCAATAAAATTCTGTCCCGTTGTCCTCTCGACTATCATCTCAGCAAGGGCGAACCCATCATTGCAATATACACCCATCATCCCCGGGCTGTATTTAAGGCTTGACTCCTTCAGCCTCTCAAGCAGCATCTTGTGTGTGTCGCCGTATGGCTTGTATCCGAAAAAAAAACTCGATCCCGGCAGCCCCGAAGAATGATTCATCAGCATCCTTATTGTGATCTCCCTGTACCTGTCGTCACTCATGGTAAATTCAGGGATATGGCTGACCACGAGATCATCGAGGGAGATTTTCCCTTCATCCGCCAAAATCAACAAGGCTGTCGCCGCAAACATTTTGCTTACGGAACCGATGTTGAATCTTGTTGATTTGTCCACATTTCTGCCCGACTTCCGGTCCGCCGCGCCGAACACCTCCGAATATACTATCTTTCCCCCGTCCATTACAGCTACTGTCGCCGAACTGGCCCCTCCTGACGTAATTGCCTTCCAAATACTCTCGCGTGCAGCCTCCGCAGTGTTCCGGTACTCCGGAGCTGCAGCTGCAATGCAGGGCGGTGAGATAGAATAGGAGAGGAACAAAGCGAGACAAAACAACCCTATGACCCTTCGAATTGACACGATGACCACCTCCTCAGAAAGCGAACAAAGGCCCATTTGCACTTTATGAAAACGATGATAATTTCTCCTTGAATTTTCACACCATTTTAATTATTTAGCAAGGTCG
>CAYZYF010000106.1:0-2156 GCA_964482015.1 uncultured Synergistaceae bacterium | reverse complement strand
ACAGGAGGTGTTTTCGTGGAATTTCTTATTGCGGGAGACAGTACTTTGGTGGTGCGCTTCGGTGGTGAAATAAGCGAGGAAATCAACCAGAAGGTCAGGGCTTTTCGACTGGCAATTGAGAAACATGAGGTCAAAGGTTTAATTGAGCTTGTTCCAACCTATTGCACAGTATATGTTTTTTACGATCCTCTGGTTACAAGTACCGACGAAATTATTAATTCTTTAAAAGAAATAGCCAAGGAATCGTCCGATGCCGTGCTGCCCGAGCCAAACATCGTTGAGGTTCCAGTTGCATATGGAGGTGAACACGGACCTGATATCGGAAATGTAGCAAAAGCGCATGATCTGACTACAGAAGAGGTAATTAAAAGGCATTCGGGAACGGATTATCTTGTCTATATGCTCGGCTTTACCCCGGGATTTACCTTTTGCGGCGGATTAGGTGATGATTTAGCGACCCCTCGCATCAAGGACCCGCGTCTTAAAGTACCCGCCGGTTCAGTCGGCATAGCAGGGAAACAAACCGGACTATATGCGATTTCATCTCCCGGCGGATGGCAGTTGGTTGGAAGGACAACAATGCGTTTTTACAATCCTGAGCTGGATCCGCCTTGCCCAGTTAAGGCGGGGGATTACTTGCGATTTGTTCCGATATCAGCTGAAGAGTTTGAGAAACACAGAGAGAATGTCGAAGCTGCCGACAATCCCCCCGATTACTCAGACTGGAAACCCGAAGGGGAAGCGGTATTCAACGTCGTTACACCGGGGGTGCTTTCAAGCATCCAGGACAGGGGCAGATACGGTTATCAGGAGCTTGGCATATCAGCTTCAGGCGCGATGGACGAGACGGCCTTCCGACTTGCAAACAGGATAGTAGGTAACGATGATAATGCCCCCGCTTTGGAAGTGACTATGGTCGGACCTCGCCTTGAGGTCGTGAGAGAAACACTAATATCGGTAACAGGTGCAGACCTTTCATTTGCAGTTAATAACACCCCCGCTCCTCTCTACACAGCAATAAAACTTAATCCCGGCGATACTATAACTTTCGGTCAAATGAAAAGCGGCATGAGAGCGTACATAGCGATAAGCGGCGGGTTCAGCATACCTATGATGATGGGCAGTGCTTCTACCGGACTCAAGGGCCAGATAGGCGGCTATAAAGGCAGGAAATTGGAAAAAGGCGATGTACTTAAAAGCAAGGCACAATCAATTCCGGAGGTATTTATCGGTTATTCCGTAGACCCCGATGAATTCAAATTCGGAGCCAAAGATGGCGTTTTTAGGGTCATTCTGGGACCCGAAGATGACTATTTTACTGAAAAAGGCATAGAAACATTTTTGGGTTCTGAATACGCCCTATCGGATAACTGCGACAGGATGGGCGCCCGCCTTGACGGCCCCGAAATTGAGCATAATGAAAAGGGTGCCGGCATTGTTTCTGACGGGATAACTATGGGAGCGATCCAGGTTCCCGCACAGGGCTATCCGCTTGTCCTTCTGAAAGATAGAGGGACCGTGGGGGGCTACACAAAGATCGGCACGCTCTGTACGCTTGACGTGTTCAGATTTGGACAGAATAAACCGGGGGACAAGGTCCGGTTCGAACAGATCACACTTGAGGAAGGGCAGAATCTGCTCAGGCAAATGGAATACAAAATCTCAAAAGTCGGGACAAAGCTCAAGATTCGTGCTCTGACAGGCGCAAAGGATGGAGATTTGCTCCGAGTTGTCATTGGCAACGATTCATATGACGTATTTGTGGAAGATATCGATTAGTAATTATCACAACAAATAAAAGAGGAGGTAAGTATCATGGGTTTGAAAATTGATTTGAACTGTGACATGGGCGAAAGTTTTGGTAATTATAAGTTGGGCTGTGATTACGAGGTTATGGATGAAATTTCTTCTGCAAACATCGCATGCGGTTTTCATGCCGGCGACTTTATGGTGTTGGACAAAACTGTAAAATGGGCAGTAGAAAAAAATGTCGGGATAGGATGTCATCCTGGCTTTCCTGACCTACAGGGATTCGGCAGGAGAAATATGGAACTCTCCCCCGAAGAAGTTGAAAATCTCTGTTCTTACCAACTGGGCGCTATGTTTGCCTTCACCAAAAAATATGGCGGTGAGATACAGCATTTTAAACCGCACGG
>CAYZYF010000105.1:0-2213 GCA_964482015.1 uncultured Synergistaceae bacterium | reverse complement strand
TGTCCCCCTTCCAGGGGAACGGTGCCTTCCTGATTGGAGCATTCGAGGGCGACGGGAGGAAGAGCGGGGAGTCAATGGGGGAGTCGATGGGAAATCAATAGCAAATCTATGGAAAAGGCTAGAGGATCTTTTTCTTCTTGCCTTTATCTTCTAGCCCTTCCCATCGCTTGCCGACTGCTTGCCAATTGCTTGCCCGATCCTTTGCCCGTTTTTGCACCATCTTCTAGCCCTTCCCACCGATTTGCAATCGACTCCCCTATTGATTCCCCATCGATTCCCGCGACATTCTGTCGCTGCTTCACCATTGTAAAAGCTCCTCCGCCCCCCTCGCAGCTCAGACGCTGCAAATTGCCTCTGCTCTTTCTGCCATTTCATAATCGTTCGATCATAGGTTTATAATGTATTGGTGTGGGGGTGACGGAGATTTTTGAGGAACTAAGGAAGGGTATCGAGGCGGGAGATAAGCTTGATGTTCTGGAGAAGTTCCAGAATCTTATACTGTTGGGGCTTTCTGTCCAGACAGATTTCTTCGGGCATGCTGCAATGTTCGGCGGAACTTCGCTCAGAATATTTCACAATCTGCCAAGGTTTTCCGAAGACCTTGACTTCACTTTGGTTTCAAAGAGTGCTGATTTTTCCCTTGCTTACTACAGTGAGGCGATGTCCCGTTTTTTTGTGGATATGGACCTTGGTGATGTGAAGATAAACATAAAGGAAGAGGGAGAAGACGTTTTAAGAGGCAGCATTGTGCTTTCAATAAACAGATCTGAAAGCCTGAGGGTAAAGATAGACATTGAAAAGCCGGTGGCCGCTGTCATGCCCCGGACTGAGATACTTTACGGCTCCTACCCTTACAATTACTCCGCACGGATATGCGCTCTGCCCTCGTCCTTCGCAGGAAAAATGGACGCTTTAATTCACCGCAAGTGGGGCGGCAAGCGGGTCAAGGGCCGCGACTGGTACGATTTCCTGTGGTACATCAGGAAGGGTACGGAACTTGATATCAATTGGCTCGAGGCGCGTCTTAAGGCAAAGGGCACGCTTGACCCTGAGGAGAAACTGACGCCTGAACTTCTCGGTGAGATGTACGAAAAGAGAGCCTCTACAGTCGATGTCGGCGGGATACTGCGTGATGTGCAGGACTTCATGACTGAAGAACTTGAAAAGAAGAGCTCGCTCTCGTGGAGCAATGAACTCTTTCTCATGCAAAAAGACAAGCTTGTCGATTCTGCGAAAAGATACCTCCTCACACATAGATCCTGATTTTTAATCCCGCTGATCTATTACGCTTGAATATACTTTTTATGTATAGTAAACTCTAATAATTAGATGTTATTATACATAGAATAGGGTTTATTTGAGCGAGGTGATCTGCTTTGACCGATATCGAGCTGCTTAAGGGACTGGATACAGAAATCCCCGGCTGGGTGCTGCAGAGCAGGCTGAACGAGAGCGGCTACGTCAATATATGGCAGAAGATAGAGAGGCTTGCCGCGGATGGCTATATCGAACGTATAATGCGCGGCTGGTACTGTCTTGGCCCCCTTCTGCGCAAGAGAGAGCCCTCCCTTAGATACCTTGCATGCAACGTTTACGGCCCAGCCGCAGTATCGGGCAACCTTGTCCTTTTTGAAGCGGGGTTGATCCCCGAGGCTGTTGCTTCCGTCACAGCGGTCACGCCAAAGAGAAGCCGAAGCCTGAAGACGCCGTACGGGAATATCCAATGGCTCACAGTTCCACGGCATGCCGTATTTCCAGGCACATACGCCGTAAAGGACCACCCACCCGGATACATAAGGGCAATACCGGAAAAGGCCCTGCTCGACCAACTTTACATCATCAGATACACACCTCGGAACTACCCTATCTGGAAGGCTTTCATCCTTGAAGACCTCAGGATCGACGAAGAGTCTTTGGCAAAGCTGGATCTACGGCTCATCCAGGAACTGAATGAGTCATTCGCATCCCCAAAGATCACAAGGCACGTTAAGTGGTTGGTGAAGTTGGCGAAAACTGGATAAATCATGGGAGACGATGAGGGGCGGGGAGTCAATGCAAGGGGCTGGGGAGTCAATGGGGGAGTCAATTGCGAATCGGTTGCAAATCAATGGTTTAGGATCAAAACCCAACGTGGTCTACCCCCACGTCTTTCCCGAGTGCCTCAATCGGGAATCCAGTGGCTCTAGATTCAGTCTGTGACAGGACTTTAAGGT
>CAYZYF010000104.1:0-2227 GCA_964482015.1 uncultured Synergistaceae bacterium | reverse complement strand
CATCATCCGAAATCTCTTCCGATGCTTTTCACAAGAGCCCGCCTATTCTTTGAAACAAAAAAAGTCCTTGACAGATCTTAAGATCTGTCAAGGACGAATGATTACACCCGCGGTGCCACCTTGTTTTACGGCATTGCCGTACGCTTGTCGGGATACCAACATATCCCCGGCAACTCACGTATGCCCCCACGTCGCAGAATACTCGGCATAGGCCTTTGACTGCGCCCTCGGCGGTCCATTTGGCGGCTTGTTTTCCGCCCGGATCTCACCCTCCCGGACTCTCTGTCGGAGCATTGCCGTCTTTATCTCCGCCTCTTCAGTTTGATCTCTATTAAATTCCGGACAATTTAACGCTCTTTGAAAAATTTGTCAAGAGTAATGCCTAAAAATATTTCTTCGGATCTCTCCACAAAGAGCGGCGGGACGGTATGATTACCGCCCCGCCCTCATTTTTAAACGTCTGCCGCATGCTCCTTTTGTCAGGAAGAAGAGCCCGATAAAATCATTTTACAAAACTCAGTACGCCTTGGCAAAGACTGCCTTGCGGGCGCCCTCCTTGCCGGTATAGAAGCATTTGCCCCTCTCATCCGCGTACTCAAGCGGGTAGCACCTGGGAGTAGCTCCCGTAGCTTCCTTGATCGCCCTTTCGTCATCCTTGGATCCTTCAAAGAAGACCTCCACAAAACCGCCCTTGCTCTCCAGCACCTCTTTAAAGCCCGCCATATCCGAAGCTTGGTGTGTATTTTCCTTCCTGAATTTAAGTGCCTTCTCCAACAGATTTTTTTGGATATCCTCAAGCAGGACGGGAACTCGATTTTCCAGGTCGTCCCAAGCTACGTCTTCTCTTGCTCCCGTGTCTCTGCGAACGATCTTGACCTTGCCCTCGGCAAATTCTTTTTCTCCGAGTTCAAGCCTGAGCGGAACTCCCCTCTGCAGGTGATAGAAAAACCTATCGCCAGGACGGAGATACTGTTTTGTATCGACCTGTGTAAAGCGGCCGTTCAGTGCTTTGTTCAGCTTCGCCTTGAGCTCTTCCGCTTTAGGGACGATTTCGCCGTCAAACTTGTCCGGATCGGTGGAGATAGGAATGATCACAGCCTTGGTCGGAGCCACTCTCGGAGGCAGGACAAGGCCGTCGTTGTCGGAATGTGTCATTATAAGTGCTCCTATCAGCCTTGTGGATACTCCCCAGCTGGTGGTATGGGCGAAATCCATCTCCCCATTTTTATTTTGGAATTTTATGTCAAAGGCTTTAGCAAAATTTTGTCCAAGGTAGTGGCTGGTCCCTGCCTGAAGGGCCTTTTTGTCGCTCATCATAGTCTCACAGGTGTACGTGTTGTCGGCTCCCGGAAAACGTTCCCCCGCAGTCTTTTCCCCTTTGATGACGGGCAGGGCAAGTTCGTCTGTCATAACCCTTGTGTAGACTTCGAGCATGAGCAGCGTTTCATCCACCGCCTCTTCTTTTGTGGCATGGGCCGTATGCCCTTCCTGCCAGAGGAATTCCGAGGTGCGAAGGAAGAGTCTCGGCCTCTTTTCCCAGCGCATTACGTTGCACCACTGGTTGATAAGTATCGGGAGATCTCTCCATGACTGGACCCATTTGCTGTACATGTGTCCAATAACGGTCTCCGAGGTCGGCCTTATAATGAGCGGTTCCTCGAGTTCTTCTCCGCCTGCATGGGTGACCACTGCACACTCAGGCGCGAAACCCTCTACATGCTCGGCCTCTTTTTCAAGAAAAGATTTCGGTATGAGCAGTGGGAATGAGGCGTTTACGTGCCCGGTTTCCTTAAAAGCTTCATCAAAATACTTTTGTATTATCTCCCACAAAGAATAGCCAGTAGGTCGGACGACCATGCATCCGCGGACAGGCGCATAGTCGGCCATCTCCGCAGCCCTTATCACATCCAGATACCACTGTGAAAAATCCTTCTCCTTGGGTGTAATGTTCTTAGCCATCCGATTACCTCCGTAACGATCCTATTGCAGCAGCACCGCACGGCACAGCTGTGATGGCTATTGTAACATCTATACAGTTATTTCAGTGTAAATATACCAGGCGATTTATATTCAACGATTTATATTCACTTGACATTTCGGTTTTTTATCGTATTCTTAGATAGCACATTGTAAGGTTTTAATACATTACTATGAATTGGGAGGGCGATGATATGGCTTTAGAGTGGAAGGATGAGTTCACAGACCAGCTTTGCGACTCTATTGTGGC
>CAYZYF010000103.1:0-2242 GCA_964482015.1 uncultured Synergistaceae bacterium | reverse complement strand
GATACAGGCATTCGGGAATGACTGGAGGAGGTGCCGACAAATCCTACTTCGTTTGTACCGGTTCTCAGAAGAGCTTTTCTGCCTTCAGCGGGCGGGAGAAAAGTTCTCTCATGATCATTTCAGGGGACTCTCCATCATAAAGGATCCTGTACACTCCCTCAGCGAGCGGCATCTCGACGTCGAATTTTCTGCTGTTTAAAACGACCGCCTTAACTGTGTACGCTCCCTCAGCTACCTGACCCAGTTCATGAACGGCCTCATCAAATGTTTTGCCGCTTCCGACTGCGAGCCCCAGCCTGAAATTTCGCGAATGCATGCTGTAGCACGTGACCATAAGGTCTCCGACTCCCGCAAGCCCTGACAGGGTCATCGGCGAGGCCCCCAGTTTTTCTCCGAACCTCATTATCTCTGCCAATCCCCGGCACGCAATCGCGGCGAGGGCGTTGTCCCCGAGTTTCATAGCTTTTGAAATGCCCGCTGCCACGGCATATATGTTTTTTGTCGCTCCTCCTACCTCCAGTCCGATAACATCATCGGAGGTGTAGACGCGGAAGTTGTTGCCTGTGAGCATCTTTTGCCAGATTTTAGCCTCTCCCGGAGCAAACGATGCAAGAGCTACGGCGGTAGGGCATCCGATCAGCACTTCTTCAGCATGGCTTGGTCCCGAGAGGGCGGAATAGATGTTATCAGGACACTCTTCCTCGTGTACCCTGTGAAGCAGATGCCCCGTGCTTATCTCTATCCCCTTTGCAAGATTGAGCATATGTATGCCTTTTATTCCGGTGGCTGATACTTTTTGGCATACCTCCCTCTCAAACTGCGTCGGGATAGCCATTATGACGTGATTCGAATGAGCCAGCGCCTCTTCCATGCTGACGGTGCATTTTATGTTTGGGGGGAGTTTGGTATCCTGAAAACAAAAGGTATTTCTGCCGTAATTATTGATAGATTCTGCCTGTTCTCTGTCTATTGTCCACATCAGCATATCGTGGCCGAGGTCGGCGAGGTGTTTGGACATGCCTGTCCCGAAACTTCCTGCGCCAAGCATTGTGATCTTCATGTTTGATAACCTCCGTGTACTGATCATAGGCTGTGCCCGTCGCCATTATAGCGGTAAGAGGGGTATAATACCAACATTCTCTGTAGGTCAGGAGTTATTGGAAATGGTCAAAAAACTCGCCGTATCAGGTATGGTTGCCGGCCTGTACGTTGCGCTTACACTTGCTCTCTCGCCCTTTTCGTTCGGTCCTCTACAGTTCAGGGTCGCAGAGGCTCTTACGCTGCTGCCATATTTTATGCCCGAGGCTATCCCCGGCCTCTTCATAGGGTGCCTGCTCTCAAACCTCATCGGAGGATTTGGATTGATCGATATTATCGTCGGAAGCTCTGCCACACTGGCGGCCGGCTGGCTTACCTACAAAATGCCCAATATATGGATCGCAGCGATCCCTCCTGTCGCGCTCAATGCCCTCGCGGTCGGCTTCTACGTGGGCTTGATAACACAGACTCCTGTCATCTACTCAATTGTGTACATTGGGGTTAGCCAGGCGGTGATTTGTTTTGGCATCGGAATTCCGTTCTCTCTGCTCCTAGCCTCACGAACGAAAATATTTGACAGTGAGATACTCGCGCGCAGGAACATAAGCAGGCGGTAGGAGCAAGGAGCGGGAAATCAATGGGGGAGTCTATGGCAAATCGGTTGGAAGGGCTAGGACATGGTGAAACAGCGATATGCTATCGCTGTGAAACGATGGTGAAGCAGTGGTGAAACAGTTGTAAGGGCCAAATCAAAAATCTAAGTAATGAAAACAATGCCCAAAACTCACGTCTTTCCCGAGTGCCTCCATCGGGAAACCAGCGTCTTTGGTTTGGGCCTTAAAAACCTGTTACAGACTGGGTCTAGAGTCGCCGGACCCCCGATTGAGGCATTCGAGGGCGACGGGAGTATGGAATCCTTATCTTTTGTGTTTAGTTTTTGGTTCGGTTTTAACAACGGCTAAGCCATTGCTCAGCAACCGCTTCCGCCATGGCTCAGCCGTCTTTGACCTTGCCCCTCCGCCCTTACAATGGCTTCACTACTGCTTCGCCATTGTTTCACTATCGTTCAGGTTCCCCATTGACTCGCGGCCTCTTCTTCATCGTGAACGATGGAGAAGAGGCCGCGAAAGTGAACGGAATTACAATGCTTCAGGGACTCAGCCGCCGCTGATGTTGTGTATGACCTGAACGATCGCACCGTCGG
>CAYZYF010000102.1:0-2251 GCA_964482015.1 uncultured Synergistaceae bacterium | reverse complement strand
ATTAAATGATAAAATGAAGTATCGCAGCGGGTCGGTATGCTGACACAACGTCCGGATGGCAGGTGAGAAGCGGGTGAATTTTCATTATTGGGCGAAGGCCGCCAACGGTAAAAATATAAAAGGAAAAAGGGCGGCCGAGAATGAAGAGGAGCTTCTCGAATGGATACGGGACAAAGGCTGGATACCTGTCAACGTTGTCCGGACTTATGAAACGGTCGCCAGGTTCGGCGATACTTTTGGCAAGGACATTAACTGGCGAGAGGTGTTCGACCTCTCGCCCAGGGTGAAGCTCCGCGACAAGGCGATGTTCATCAGGCAGCTTGCGACCATGATCAGCGCCGGAGTCCCCATCGGAGGCTCGCTTCAGGTACTCATCGAACAGACGGGGCAAAAGAGGCTGAAGCGTGTCATTAAAAAAGTCTACAACAGGGTCAGCGCGGGATCCACGCTCAGTTCTGCCATAGCCGAACACCCCAAGTATTTTGACGTTCTCACCTCATCCTTGATCAAATCAGGCGAAGAATCGGGAAATCTGGACAACACTCTCTCGCAGCTTGCCCTCTTTATAGAGGATCAGGAGATACTGCGTAAAAAAATAATATCCGCCATGACCTACCCGGCAGTCGTTATTTTGATAGCTGTCCTTGTTTTGGGAGTCATGGTCGTTGTCGTCATTCCTCAGTTCCAAAAGGCATTTTCGAGCATGAACGTTGAGCTCCCCAAACTTACGATGATGGTATTCGAATTCGGCACCTGGGCGCAGAGAAATTGGCACTATGCGATCATAGCGACCCTGCTTCTTGTCTTCCTTTTGAGCATTTTAAGAAAGGTCCCGGCCCTGCAGATACACATAGACAGGATGATGCTGAGGCTTCCGGTATTTGGAGACATCATCTATAAGGCAACCCTCTCCAGATCTTTCCGTACCATGTCCGCACTGCTGCGGTCAGGGGTCCCCGTGCTGAATGCCCTTGAGATGGCGGGAGAGGTTTCGTCGAACGAAGTCGTCCACATAAATTTTTTGCTGATGAGGGACGCCGCGGCGATGGGAGCTCCAATGAACGCTATAGTCAAGGAAAAAAAGCTTTTCCCCCCCATGATAGCTCACATGATAGCGGTAGGGGAGGAGACGGGCCGTACCGACGAGATGCTCCAAAAGATCTCGGAGTGGTATGACAGTGAGCTTTCGGAGAAGATCAAGCGACTGAGCTCCGTGCTTGAGCCGATCATGGTGGTCTTTGTCGGCGTCATCGTTGGTTTTATGGTTCTGGCAATTTTCCTGCCAATAATCTCCGCGATTCAGCAATTTATGTAGAACCATTAAGGTTTATTCTTGGCAATTCAGTCTTGACAAAACTGGTCAAAGATGGAAAAATGATGAGAAGCAATTGTAACGGTTTTGTATTTTTTACAGTTTTAGGTTATCCTTAGGTAGAGCTTTGTAAGCTCGGAGGTCTGTTTGTCTTTTTACATTTAAACTCTTATTTTGAAAAGGGGGAGTTGAAAGAGTCATCTTTCTCTGACGAAAAGGGGGGACCGGCGCCATCGGTCCAGGTTGGGTGGGGCGAGCGCAAATTTGTGTGGTGGAGAAGCATCAATGCGGACAGGGAAAAGGAGAAAATAAAAATATGAAGAAATTTCTTAAAAAGAGATCAAAGGGTTTCACACTGGTAGAGCTTCTGATCGTAATCATCATCATCGGCATCCTCGCCGGAATGATGATGCTCTCGACCGGCGGAGCGACAGCCAAAGCCGAAGCGACGAAGATCGTCTCTGACATGCGCAATATGAAGGCAGCAGCGATAATGTATTATGCGGACCATGGTAAGTGGACCAGCACAATAGGCGATCTTGCAAAATATCTGGACGGCAAAGTTGCATCAACTAGTGCTGATACCCAAGATATTGGCAAAGGCACATTCAAAATCGCATCGGATGATATTGAAGTGAAAGTCACCGACACAGACATCCAGAGTGCTCTCAAAAATATGGATGCAGTGAAGGAAAAAAGCGGGGACGTCAGCACTTTTATAATGACGATTAAATAAAGGTCGTCTCACAATTGATCTGTTAACGAATTGGAGACCCGGTGCAGTTCTGCGCCGGGTCTGCTTCTATTTTTGACCATTATCTTTATCCTCGCCAGCCTTCAAGGACAGCCAAACAATCGCTCACGAAGCCCCCGGATAAGACGATATCCAGGGGTTGGTTCCTGCGGTTTCTAACGACTGCTCAGCTACTGCTCAGCTAT
>CAYZYF010000101.1:0-2288 GCA_964482015.1 uncultured Synergistaceae bacterium | reverse complement strand
TGAAAATAAAAGACCTCATCCTTAGAGATCTCCTTAATGACCTTATCTGATGTCACACGAACGCCGTAGCCTTTAAGGGCGGATTCGGGACATTTTTTTACACAGATCGTGCACCCGTCACATTTCGACCTGTCTATCACCAAGGTATTCCTTTCCCTATCGATTACCAGTGCTTTCTGCGGACACAAAGGGACACAGTCCCCGCAAAGGGTACACTTTTCACGCACATACCCTATTTCTGGGAAGGGCGATTGGGATTCGGGAGTAGAACACCAGAGACACCTAAGAGGACAGCCTTTTAAAAAAACGACTGTCCTCAGGCCCTCTCCGTCATGTATCGAGGTCTTCTCGATACGGAGGACGTTTCCTATGCTTTTCTTGCTCTTTGTCATGTTTAGCCGCAGGTAACGGAAGAACCGGCTTCAGTCTGTACGGTTCTGGCGATTATATCATCCTGTACTTCTTTCCCAAGTTCCACGAAGAAAGCTGTGTAGCCGGCAACACGGACAAGAAGATTTTTGTGTTCTTCAGGTTTTTTCTGAGCCTCTATCAGTTTTTTCTGATCGACAACGTTAAACTGAACGTGATAGACTCCAAGTGTGCAAAGGCTCTTAAGCATCGCCATCATCTGCTGAATGCCGTTTTCGCTGGATATCATTTCAGGATCCAGTTTCATGTTAAGCAGCGTTCCCTGGACATACCTGTCATGAGGAATGTTTGCAACGGATTTGAGTACTGCGCTGGGTCCATTGATATCGGTACCGCCGTTGGGACTAACTCCGTCGGCGAGAGGTTTTCCCGCCCTCCGTCCCGATGGCAGAGCGCCAACTTCTACTCCAAATGGGGTATTGCCAGAAACGGGGAGAATGCCCGGAGTCATAACCCCAAACTTGCTCCTGTAGCTTTCTATCTCATCCGCAATGTAGGTGAAGAGTTCAGCCGCGAAATCATCGGCACGATGGTCGTCATTCCCAAATTTCGGCGCCTCTTCACACGCCTTAAGGACATCGTCACAGCCCTCAAAATCGCATGCCAGAGCGTCCAGAAGCCGGGACATCGATACAGTTTTAGTATCGTAGACAAGGTGTTTGATCGCCGCAACGCTATTGATGAAATCAGCCACCCCGATACAGATTACTCCGTTTCCGGTATTGTACTTGGCGCCGCCCCATGCATAATCTTTGGCATTATCTATGCATTCTTCAAAGCTGAAGGACAGTGCGGGCACGGGTCTGTTCATGCATATTTCGTCAATGATATGGCTGGCTTTGACCACCACTTTGATAACATAGTGGAGTTGATCCTTGAGCGCTCCCATAAACTCTTCGAACGTCTTAAATTCGCGAGGGTCTCCGGTCTCGGCTCCTGCGAGCTTGCCGCTTTTCCTGCACATGCCGTTCAAAAGGGTAAATTCGATAACGCTGCCCAGGTTGATATCGGCGAGAGCCGAATAGGCACGGAGCTTTCCGGCAAGGTTGGTCTCGACGCAGCCGCCCGGGTTCCAATCCATGGCCTCTCTCAGCGGGATACCTTTGTTCATAAGCATACGCATACCCACCTCATCGTTGTGGAAGGCGGGAAATCCGGTTCCGAGGCTGATAAGCTCAACTATTTTGCGAAGAAATGAGTTCGGGTTCTTCGCCATATTGTAGCGCACAGACAGGGAAGGCTGGTAAAGCTGCGTGTCCATTGTCGCCTGAAGGATCATGTACGATAGATCGTTTACTGCGTCCTTTCCGTTTGTGTCTATACCGCCGGCACAGAGGTTCTGGAACATGGGATAGCCCGAGGCATATTCCGCTGACTTTTCATCCTGGAACAGGCAGGGCTCGGAGAATTTGACCCACAGGCAGTTGAAAAGTTCCTGCGCTTCATCCGGTGTGATCCTGCCTGCTTCGAGGTCGGCTTTATAGAACGGATACAGATACTGGTCCATCCGGCCGGGGTTATACGCAGCGGCATTCTGTTCCATGAAAATACATACCTGGTAAAAATAAAACGACTGCATAGCCTCCCTAAAGGTTCTCGCAGGCCTGGCAGGCACCCATCTGCATGTCTCCGCAATGGTTTCAAGCTCCTTTTTGCGTTTAGGATCCTTCTCGATCGAGGCAAGGCGATCAGCTTCGATCGCATACCTTTCGGCCAACGTTACCATGCCCTCAGCCGTTATAAGAAGCGCGTCAAGGTAAACTTCTTTCTCATAATCACCCGGGACCGTGGGATCAAGCATCGCTTTGCGGGCTTTGATTTTCTCAACGATTTTGTCCACCCCGTTATTTATGAACCAG
>CAYZYF010000100.1:0-2319 GCA_964482015.1 uncultured Synergistaceae bacterium | reverse complement strand
ATAAACCCCAAAGGCGGTCCCGCGCATCATCATGCAGCACATCAATCTGTTGTTTCCGTTTTTCACTATTGCGTTTCCCCCTTCGGATAATTTCCGAAAATTCTAACGACAAACAGAATTAAAGTCAAGGGATACTTCAATTAAGGAAATGTGTTTATTCAAGTTGTTTATTCAAGTCAGATATCGTTTAGAATAAAATATGCCTGAGAATATTGCGGGAACTTTTTATAAGTCGATTGCGGTCAGGCGACGGGGGCCAGCTGCTGACTTTTTCGCATATATCAGCCATGTAGAGAACCATGTTCCCTTAAAAACGGAGGTAGCGCTTATGAAAACTATCATTAACGCAATAAAAAGGCCGGAAGAGGCCCTCGGAGGCAGACAGTGAATACTTTTGACCTTTTGGCTGCCGCAAGGGGAGACATTCCTTGCGACCTGGTCCTCAGGAACGCCAGAATAGCCAACGTATTCACTTTTGAGTACGAAGAGGCCGATGTGGCGATCTTTCAAGGGCGCATCGTCGGCGTCGGCGAGGGCTACGAAGGACGCGCAGAAGAAAACCTGTCGGGACTCCTACTTACTCCGGGGTTTATAGACGGACACTGCCATATAGAGAGCACCATGCTTACTCCGGCGGGCTTTTCTGAACTGGTGTCGGTGAGGGGAACGTCGGCAGTCATAGCTGACCCGCATGAGATAGCCAACACCTGCGGGATGACGGGCATCGAATTCATGTGGAAGGAAAGCCTGGGCTCTCCTGTCGATATGTTTTTTGCCGCTCCCTCATGCGTCCCGGCCTCACCCTTTGAAACCCCCTTTGAAGAGCTTGGTGCTGCCGAAGTTTCAGAAATGTTCAGGCGAGGATGGTGTGATTCGCTCGGAGAGGTGATGAATTACCCCGGTGTTATAGAAGGGAATCCGCCCCTATGGGACAAGATCCGGGCCGCCGGGGGCCGCATTTGCTCAGGACATGCTCCCGGCATCACGGGGAAAGATCTCTGCGCATATCTAATGAGCGGCTGTGACTCTGACCACGAAAGCTTCAGCGCGGAAGAGGGACTGGAGAAACTTCGCAGGGGCATGTGGCTCATGATCCGGGAGGGTGCGACAGAGCACAATCTCGCCGACCTCGCCCCGCTTGTCAAAGAAAATGAGGCGAGATCAAGCCGATGCATGCTGGTCAGCGACGACCTTACCGCCCGCTGCCTTCGTGACATAGGGCACATGGACGAAAAGATACGCGCCGCGATAGGACACGGCATATCGCCCATCGCCGCGCTTCGCATGGCAACGCTATCCCCTGCCGAATATTTTGGCAAGAAGGATCGGGGCGCGATCGCTCCCGGAAGGCTCGCCGACATCGTTGCAGTGGACTCTCTTGAGCTATGCTCAGTCATCAAGGTCTGGAAAGAGGGCAGGCTCACAGCAGAAAACGGCAAACCACTCTATGCCCCGCTCACCCGGCTTTCACCGCCTCAGAACAAAACGGGGAATATCACCGTACCGAATGAGAGGGACTTTGAGATCCCCGTTCCGCCCGGCTCAAGGATCCGAACACTGGGATTTCGCAAGGGTCAGGTAGTTACAGACCATCTTCTGTTGGAGCCGTCTGTGGTGAATGGCATGGCTGTAGCGGACCCCTCAAGGAATATATGCAGACTGGCTGTCCTTGAGAAAAATCGTGGGACCGGAAGGCTTGCCCTTGGTTTTGTGCAGGGACTGGGCATCAAAGAGGGAGCTCTGGGATCTTCTGTAGCCCATGATGCACACAACTTCATCGTCGCGGGGACTGATATCCCCTCGCTTGTGAGCGCCCTCTCATTTCTAGTCTCGGAGGGAGGCGGGGTCGTGGCTACGAGGGGAGAACAAATTTTAGCGTCTCTTCCCCTGCCTGTGGGAGGCCTTATGAACCCCGGACATGCAGATGACGTGATCATAGGCCTTGAAAATGTCGAAAGGGCCGCAGCCTCTTTGGGCACAGATCTCGAACATCCCTTCATGTCGATGAGCTTTCTATCACTCTCGGTGATCCCCGAACTAAAGCTGACCGATCAAGGTTACACGGACCTAAGCCGAGGCGGTATACAGCCGCTTATAGTAAAAGATTGAGACTCCGGCTATCAATAGACCAAGCAACCAGACCACATATCAGGGCCTATTTCCGCCTGTAAGGCGTTAACTTTCTAATCGGTCATCATAGCGACTCCTCCAAAGTGGGAAACGCGTCCAAATAGAGCCATCAGCGCGGACCTTTAGAGCCACCAGCGCGCTCCTTCAGAGCCACCCAACGCGGATTTAGAGAGCCACTCTGCTCATCCT
>CAYZYF010000099.1:0-2377 GCA_964482015.1 uncultured Synergistaceae bacterium | reverse complement strand
GGGTTTGACCTAAACCATCGATTTGCGACTGATTTACAATCGATTACCCATCGATTTCCCGCCTTTCTGCTCCCCCCCATTGATTTGCAACCGATTCCCCATTGACTCCCCCATCGATTCCCGCCTCTTCCCCTTCCCTTCGGGCAGTTTCTGGCTAAAATGAGCACATTGGCCTATACTATAGATGTATCAAAAAACCTTCACAGGCGGTGATCGTCATGCCCGGTATCGTTGGATCGCAAATCATCGAACTAAAGGCTTCTGAAGCGGTAATAGACTTTGGCGAATACCTCTCCGAGGTCCGAACTTTCATTCCTTCTCTTGACGAAGACGACACTTGGATCCGCTCCGGAATATACATAAAGGATAATTTCAAGCCCTATATATCCTCCTACCGTCTTTTCGGGAGTCGGATGCCCAAGACCGGTCACGCCCGGATCGAGGTCCTTCTGGTAAAGGCACAGGTTGGCATATCCCTTGAGGAGGCTATCCCCCATTCCGTTGAATTCGTCATCGACCACCTTACAGCCTCGGGATGCGACGCGGCATTCGCCGCCATCGTCTCATCCACCGGCAGCGGTTGGAAGACCTTCTTTATCAAATCCCCGATAAGAGAGCATATCGAGATCCCTGAAGACATCCTGACCCACACGTGCGCGGGAGCCCTAAAGCCCTACATAAAAAAGGCCTGCGGCTTAAGCGATCCCGCTATAGACGGTTTTTTCTCCATGGGATACGCGCTCTTCGACGACACCATAATAAGGGCAAAGGCGCGAGAGATAGACAAGGCGCTCCGGTATCTGAAATTCTGCGACATTGCCGCCGGATCCGGACAGATGATCTTTGCCATGGCAGACCTCGTGACGGAGCTCCGTCTCAGCCTCAACAAATATCTGGGCAGTACGGCCGATAGAACTGAAAAAAACTTCGCCGGTAATTTTTTCTCTGCCTCGCTCTACGCCGCAGACTTTGATGCGGGGGCTCTTGAGATACTCAAGACAGAGATCAGGATGAAGACAGATAAAAAAATCGACGATTCCCGTTTCGCATGGGGCAATATCCTCACCGAAGATCTTTTTGAGGGAACACCCTTTGATGTCGTTGCGACTAATCCGCCCCACATGAAAAGCGTTGAATTTTCATCGATAAAGGAACAGCTCGCGGGATACGACTCCTATCCCTACAACGCCGACCTTTACTGTTTTTACGCAGAAAGGGCCTTTGGACTGACGACAGAGGGCGGCGGCTCTGCCGTTCTTATGTCAAACAGGTGGATGCGCTCCGGCTACGGGGAGGGACTGCGAGGCTTTCTCTCACGCAGAAACATCACCGAGATCGTTGATTACTCCGACATACCCGCCGCGAAGGGGATCCACACTCCCCTCTCGATCGTAGCAGGCTCAAACGACGCTCCTCGCGGGAGCATGCGCGTAACGGTTGTAGAGGAACAGGATTACGATAACCTCTCCGTTTACGTGGAAGAAGAGGCAGCTGCAAAATCCGCAGCGTCCCTTGAGGAAGGGTCCTGGATCCTGGATCCGGAAGAGATATCCTCACTTATGAAAAAAATGGATGAGATGGGCATCCCCCTTGGGGATTACACCGACGGGGGCATCTACCGCGGCATCCTGACTGGGCTGAACGAAGCCTTCTCTATCGACAAAGAGAGGGCAGAGGAATTGATCAAGCAAGATCCCAACAGTGCGAAGATACTCAAGCCCTTCCTTTCCGGAAGGCACGTAAAGCGTTATGCGGTATCCGAGGTAAAGAAATACCTGATCTTCCTGCCTAAAGGTATCACGGATAGTATGAGGGGCGAATCTGACCCATGGGAATGGCTCGAGGCATTATACCCCGCCGTCGCGGGACATCTGAAACCCTTCGAGCAAAAGGCATCGAGGCGCAGGGACAAAGGCGACTACTGGTGGGAACTGCGATCGTGCAGATACTACGACGAATTTGAAAAGACAAAGGTGATCTGTCCGACGATAGTTAGGCACATTTCGGCGACGATGGACAGCAACAGCCTCTTCTCAAATGATAAAACATCAATAATCGCATCGGAGGACTTCTATCTTCTCGGGCTCCTCAACTCAAGCCTCATCGATTTCTACATGAGAAGGATCGCCCCCGAGCTGCTAAACGATCATTACGAAGTCAAGCCCTCTATCCTTGCAAGGCTGCCGATAAAGAAAATCAGCCCCACCAACAGCTTTCACGTCAACCTAAAAACCGAGATCGAAAACGGCGCCATGGTCCTTTCAAAGCTTTGTTCGCTGCCGGAAGAAGAAAAGGACGACAACGTCCGCGAGGATATCCGGCAGGCAGAGCGAGCCATCAACAAAGCGGCGGCAAAGCTCTACAGGCTGACGCCGAA
>CAYZYF010000098.1:0-2415 GCA_964482015.1 uncultured Synergistaceae bacterium | reverse complement strand
GATTGATCTCATTGTCGGGCCTAAATCTCTGTCCGTCAATTTCGGGGAAGGTCACGCCTGTAGATTCCATCCCGGCATATATTGAGTACTCTTTCTTGCCCGACCTCTTAGACGCTTGTTCAATCGCCCTGTTAACGAGCCTTTTAAATCCCATCTCGTCATTTGAGATACTCGCGTTGGACCAGAGGACCTTATCCTTTTGGTCACACAGTTTCACAGATAGAGTCTTCTTTGAAACATCCACACCCAGAAAGAACATAAAAGACAAAACTGTTCACCTCACAAAGAGTATTATGATATTATTTCTCTTGCCGGGAGAGCTCCCGTGGCTGCACACTCGCAATATGCAGGTTCATGCTTTCTAAGAAGCAGACCTATGATACCTGTACGCAGTTGAGCGGGGCGGTTGACCGATCTGGTTCACAGTCTCTAGGACTAAGCGACTTTTCGGTCTTCCCGGCACCTCTATATCATGAGGGTAATTCTACCCAAATGACCATGATGATGAAAAGATCCTCACTTTTATTCTTAGGTTATCTCTTTAGTAAGTATGTTGGGATTATACGAGATACCGACTTGGAGTCTAGGGGCAATAAACCTAGTTATAGACTGAGCAAAAGCCCCTGGATCCCCGTTAAAAAGCGTCCGGGGATGACGGAGGGGGCGGGGGCGACCGGGGATGATGGTGGGGGCGTCAGAGGATGACTGAGGGGACAGTGCGCCGAGGACGAAGGGGAAAGGGTCTTGATCTCAAATCATCGATTTGCAAACGATTTACCACAGATTTCCAATCCGCAATTGATTCCCCGCCTCTGAGTGAATACGCCGTCTGAAACGGCGCACATAGACCGCTGAGATGGTGCATGCAGACCGGCAAAATGGTGCATGGGTTCCGCCGCATTTGTGGTGCATGGACTTCCGGCCTTCATATAATGAATTTTAGCATCAATATATGGCTTTATATTTGCAGACCAATTGTATTTTTGTCAATCAAGCACTTTCCAATAACCAGTTTTCTTTGAACCAACTCTTTCTATATATCCATTTATGCGAAGAACAGCCAAGTTGTTCTCTATTGCAGTTTCGCTAATGGATAAGAATGAAGCCAATTCTGCAATCGTGATATTCGGATTATCGCGCATCTCAGAAAGAATTTTCTGTCTTCGGGGATTGAGTTTCTTTCTGCTGTCAGTATCACCAACCTTATTCCCAACCTTATTCCCAACTTTATTCCCAACTGTCTGAATTCTATTAAACGGGATTGTTACAACGATAGAGTTCACTATGAATGAAAATGCATCTTTTCCATAAGTTTCGATAATTTTGGGGACTCCTCTGCCAGATTTTTCACTATTGGACCGGTGTTAGAATTTCGGACAGTTTGGTAAGATAGAGTATATGCCCGAGAGGAGCTGATATCATGCCAGGCAAGCGACGGAAATTCGATGAGGAATTCAAGAAGAACGCAGTCCATTGCAATGGCTTAAACAGAGGCAGGAACTGAGCTCAGAATTAGTGGCTTAGCAATTTGTGCGAAAATGTGTTGACGACCCGTACAGTGGCTCATATGATAATGAACACTAAGACAAACGAACTTGGTACTGCGGCAATTGTCTCGGTAAATGCAGTTTGGTAAAATAAATAATATCGCCTGGCTTTCTGTAACTGTTATAGGGATCGCCACAGTGACATTTGTGGGACAAAATACTGGCGCCCGAAAAATGGACAGGAATGAAATCAACAAAAAATGGAACATTTTTAAATATTAAATTGAAGAGCTGAGATCTTATCAGGCCTAGAAAGATGGAATATATATGCTAAAACAGGACAATACATTTCAGTCGGATGGCACCGGAGTGTCTAGTGACGATATCTTTATTGCACAAAAAACACTTGGGCCAATACTGCGTAAGACAGAGTTGATCGAAAGTGCGTTTTTTAGCAAGGAATGTGGTAACAGAGTCTTCCTGAAACCGGAGAACTTTCAGGTGACGGGCTCGTTCAAAATTCGCGGGGCTTATTACAAAATAAGCAAACTCAGTGAGGAAGAGAAAAGCAGAGGTGTAATAGCTGCCTCTGCGGGCAACCATGCGCAGGGTGTCGGCTATGCGGCCCAAATGCTTGGTGTGAAAGCTACGATCGTTATGCCGGAGACAACACCGATAATAAAGGTCGAAGCTACAAAAAAATTTGGCGTTCAGGTAGTTCTGCACGGAGACACTTATGATGACGCATGCTGCAAGGCACGTGAGCTAGAAGCGAAACACGGGTATTTTTTCGTCCACCCTTTCGATGATTTTGATGTAATGCTTGGGCAGGGTACGGTGGCCCTTGAGGTGCTGATGGATCTGGAAGATGTCGACAAGATCCTTGTCCCGATTGGCGGGGGCGGGTTGATCAGCGGTATAGGAATGG
>CAYZYF010000097.1:0-2543 GCA_964482015.1 uncultured Synergistaceae bacterium | reverse complement strand
GAGGCATTCGAGGGCGACGGTAATTTGGGACATTGCTTTTATTCTTATCTTCTAGCCTTTCCCATCGATTTTCTATCGACTCCCCTATTGATTTGCAATTGACTCTCCGCCTCTGGGGAGGCATTCGAGAATGACGTGGAGGGGAGATTTTTATCTTCTGGCCCTTCCCATTTGCTTGGTGCCAATTGCTTGCCCGTTTTTGACTGTTCTCCCCCGCTCTTACAACCGTTTCACCATCGCTTCACTATCGTTTCACAGCGATGAATTATCGCTGTTTCACCATGTTTAACCCATCCATTGCTTTGCTATCGCCTCCCCACCCCAATTGATTTTCGCTTCTGCTCCTCCCCATTGATTTGCCATAGATTTCCAATCGATTACCAATTGATTCCCCGCCCTTCCTATCGCCTCCCCAATTGATTTACAAAAATAGCATTAATTCATTATCAATGATATAATCATATTGTTTTTGAATTAACGAAATGGGGGTGATTTTTTGATCAGTAAAGAATTGCTTGTTCTTGGGCTGCCTCTCCAACTTACAGAACTGGATGTTAAAAACATGGTCCCTTTGGTATTTATGGGGGAATACGATTTTTTTAAGGGGAAAATAATTGATAAGGAATTTCTTGTGCTGTACTTCAAAGGAAATTACCTCTCAATTCCACGCCTTCAGAAACACTTTAAAATACTGAGGACCTCGTTAGGCCTGACTGACGCCTGTGTGTTGTGGCTTGATAAACTCAGCCCGGCGAGAAGAGAACGTCTGATAGAAAACAGTATTCCTTTTTTCGTTGATGAAAAAATGGTCTTCCTTCCGTTCCTTGGCACACAGCTTGAATCTCGCAAGGATGCACCACTTAAATCAATTCCTGAGAAATTAACAACGGCAGCACAGTGTGTTTTTTTATGGATCCTCCATAACAAGGCGCTCGAGTGCCCCACCGATCAGATCATGAACGATCTCAAGCTTTCTCAGGCTACTGTATCACGCGCTTTGATACTTTTGATGCAATATGGGCTCTTGATATTTAAGGGCAAAGGAACAAGGAAAAAGTATTTCAGAATAGAGGCAAAACAATTTTGGGATACGGGGAAAAAGTATATTCGGAATCCCGTTAAAAAAAGACTTTTCATGGAGGAGACTACGCCATTACAGAGTATAGAAACATACACGGCCGGTGAGGCTGCTCTGGCAGAGATAAGTATGCTGGAAACCCCCGAACATCAATGTAAGGCAGTTTATAAAGAGCATTTCAACAAATTAAAGCGGTCCGCAGTCACTTCAGCAGACATGCTGCGTACTGAAAACTACGTAATAGTTGAGCTATGGAGCTATGATCCGGGGCTGTTTGCAAAACTATTTCCACATACATCACCAAAGAGCGGCATTGTGGACATTTTTTCTCTTTATGCTTCTCTTGGAAACCTGATAGAAGATGTACGCGTTGAAAAAGAATTGGACAAGCTAATGGAGGATTTTTTCAATGGTTAAAGGAATAGAAGTATTTCGAAAACATTTTGTAGGACACGAAGATAAGTACATTCTTATCGGAGGGACAGCATGTGACCTCTTGTTTCAGAAAAACGGGCTGCCATTCCGTGCGACAAGAGATTTGGATATAGTACTTGTTGCCGAAGCCCTGACACCTGAGTTCGGAGAAAAATTCTGGGAGTTTATCAAGAACGGAAACTATGAGATCCAACAGCGAAGTGATGGGAGTCCGGTTTTCTTCCGTTTTAAAAATCCGCAAAACAAGGCTTTTCCTGTAATGCTCGAGCTTTTTTCCCGATCAGTCAAAGAACTTGATCCCGTAAGTGCGGATTCTAATTTAACAAAAATACCGCTGGGAGATGAAATATCCAGTCTGTCTGCCATACTGCTGAACAATACATACTATGCCCTGTTAAAAGACGGTACCGTTCAAATAGATGGAATTTCCCTTCTGTCTGACGCGTATCTTTTATTGTTCAAGGCAAGGGCGTGGTTGGATCTGTCCCGTCGAAAGAAACAAGGAAAAAATGTAGACAGCCGGGACATCAAAAAACATAAGAATGATATTTTTCGTTTGTCAATGCTTCTATCTCCCTCTTCAAAAATTAACATTCATGGAGATGTGAAAAATGATCTCGTAGAATTTATTAAAGCATGCGAAGAAGAGAGCACTGACCCAAGGGCATTAGGATTATCAGGGTTTTCTCAGTCGGATATTTTAGAACGAATTAAAATAATTTTTGGGATCTGAGTGTACATTGATTTCCGCAACATATTCACCTTGCTTCACTCTATGACTGGGTTTTAAGCCCCAAACCGAAGACGCTGGGCCCCCGATGGAGGCGTTCGAGGGCGACGGGAGGAGGAACGGGGAGTCAATGAATAGGGCGGGGAGGCAATTGGGAGTCTATTGCAAATCAGTTGTAAATCGATGGTTTAGGGCGGAGGGGCAAAAAGCAAGGACGGACCCCCACTCGTCATCCTCGAGTGCTCCAATCGGGGATCCAGTGGCTCTGAATTCAGGCTATGACTGGCCTTTAAGCCCCAA
>CAYZYF010000096.1:0-2556 GCA_964482015.1 uncultured Synergistaceae bacterium | reverse complement strand
ATCGATTTCCCGCCCCTCCTCCCGTCGCCCTCGAATGCCTCAATCGGGGGCCCAGTGGCTTCGAATTCAGTTTGTGACAGGGTTTGTGCCCCCTAGACCCCAAGCCGCTCCCGATTGAGGCACTCGGGAAAGACGTGGGGGTAGGCTACGATCTTGTTTTTGCCCTGTCTTCTAGCCCTTCCCATCGATTTGCAATAGACTCCCCTATTGATTTGCAATTGGCTCCCCGCCTCTGGGGAAGCGCTCGGGAAAGACGCAGGGGTAGGCTACGATCTTGTTTTTGCCCCTGTCTTCTGGTCCTTCCCATCGATTTGCAATCGACTCACCCATCGATTTGCTATCGATTTGCCATAGATTCCCAATCGATTACCCGCTCCTCCCCCCTTTCTTTAAAAAAACTGTTGTATTAGCTCTTTCTGGGTTATAATGTCCGAGGAAACCCTGCCTTTTTGCATTGCATCCGTATTTTTTAAAAAATGAATGCGCTAAAAGGGGAATTATATGTCTTTATTCAGGTTTCAAAGAAAAAAGAAGAAACGAGCGGGGCTCTTTATTGAGAGAGGTTACTTCAGGTACCTCTCTGTTGTCGGCGTGCCCGGAGACTACACCGTGGAGGCCTCTTTCGCCGGCGATATTTCAGAGGAGATAACCCAGGGCGGAGAGCCTTTTACAAACAATGGGATGTACCTGTATCAGGTCTTCAACGAAATACTCTACAGCGTCGGGGATATAAGCGCTCCGGTCGCGCTCTCGCTTCCTACCACGGATGCGCTTCTTAGGGTCGTATCTTTCCCTGGGATGTCTCTCTACGAGGCTAAGCTCGCTTTCAGGTATGAATTTGAGAACTATTTCCCCTTCCCGGCGGATGAGGGGATATTTGACGTTGGAGAAATACTCTACCCCTTACAGAACGGAGGGGAGGACCTGAGATTTATAGTGGCGGCAGCCAGAAAGACTCTTATTGAAAATATCACAAAAGCGGCAAGGGCGAGCGGCATTGAGCTTGCCGCTATTGAGCCCGCCCAGATCGCCATTGAAAGATCGGCGACGCCGCTCGTTCCTATGGCCGACGCCCTAGTATACGTCTATGCGGGAAGAATAAGGTCTGTGCTAATCTTCTCCTGGAAGGGCACAGGCATATTTTACAGGACCATTTCTGTAGGTTTTCTCGGCATATCTTTTACCGACGAATCGTACAACGAACAGTTAAACGCAGAGTTCAACGCGTTCGCGAGAGAGATACACTCTTCGCTCCAGTTTGCCCTGTCTCAGATAAGGGGCTTCAAGCCGGAGATATTTTTCCTCACCGGACCGGGAGCGACACAGGAACTGTGCGATTTTTTAAAGGAATCTCTCTCTATACCGGAGATCATGATCTCGAATCCGCTGATGGTACACGGATTGGATTTCGACAGCGGCAGCGGCGGTTGGGATATACCCATAGGCCTTGCCTTGAGGCAATAGAGTGGTAGTCAGGCTGGATCTCAGGCTTCCGGGCAAAGAGACCAGAGAGGAGAGGGAGTCGGGGTATCAGCACCTCTTCCTCTTCGCATCTGTCTTTCTTTTCGCCATAACGGCGACCCTTGTCTTTGTCATCGGCGCGTGGCAGCTATATTCTCTCAGAGATGAAAAGATCCGCATAGAGGAGAGGACGAGCTCCGATACGGCCAGGATATCCGTAATGGACAGGGAATTGAGCAGGATAACTGAGGAGACGTCCAGGCTAGAATTCAAGATGGACTACATGCTTTCAGACATACCGTCCATCGAGATACTGACATCAATAGTAAAAATACTGCCCGGAGATATAAATATAGAGACGTTCTCTCTTGCCTCATCGCGTCTTGCCATCTCGGGAACGGGAAGAAACGAAGAGGAAATACTTGATTTCGCGGATAAGCTGAATAACTCTCACTTTGCGGATAAGGTCTCGCTGCCGGCTATAGCTCAAGGCACAAGGAACGGGGCGCCGGTACGTACCTTCAAGCTGGAGTGCTCGCTGCTGCCGCTGACAAAGATCATATCCGGGAGCGCTGCGGAATATCGTGAAGCGCCTGTTTTGTCAAAAGAAGGTGAGACGCTGTGACCAGGGTCGATTTTGACGAGCTGACCAAAAGGCAGCTTGTCATGGTGGTGGGTGTCGTTTTGGTCCTGATAATATTGCAGGTTTTATTCATCAGGCACATTAGGGCGGCCAGGTCGCAGGTAGCGGAATTATCAAGGGACGGCCTTGTCATGGAAAGAATTTTCAATAATAAGGCTGATGCGGTGTCAATGTACAAATCATCATATAACATTGATGCTGCCTCTGTTCCGGACGGAGTAGAATCCGCCACGAGGTTTTATGCGATACTGATCAATCTGCTTGCTAATACCGGATTTGAGGACGCGGCTGTTTCAAAGGCGGCCGAGGCGAAGGAGAGCGTCGCCTTCAAGGTTAGCGGAGAGGCTCCCTATTTTGCCCTGCTTGACTTGCTTGCGACGTTCAGGCAGAGCAGGTACATGATGCGATTGCTGAACCTGGATATCACCGGCAAGACAGATGGGTATGTCGGC
>CAYZYF010000095.1:0-2918 GCA_964482015.1 uncultured Synergistaceae bacterium | reverse complement strand
CGGCCAGCGAGATCATGGGCAAGGCCTGGTCAATACCCGACGGTCAGGTGTATGTCTTCAATCCGCCCGCAATAATAGGAATGAGCACCACCGGAGGGATAGAGGGTTACATTCAGAACAGGGGATCCGACGGACTTGAAGAGATGGAGAGGGCTGTAGCCGCATATATTTCTGCAACTGAGACGCGAAGGGAGATATCAAGCGTCACCACGACCTTCTCTACAAAGGTGCCGCAGTTTTACGCAAATCTCGACAGAAATCGCGCCAAGGCCCTGGGGGTTGATCTTGATGATGTTTTCTCCACCATGGGCAGCATATTCAGGAACTTCTACGTGAACGACTTCGACAGAAGCGGCAGGACCTTCCAGGTCCTGATATCCGCCGAATCGTCGTACAGAGACAGGCCGGAAGACCTCAGATACGTTTATGTGCGCTCAAAATCGGGCGATATGATCCCGCTCTCCTCACTCGTTGATCTTCGTGAGATCACAGGTCCGGACACGGTGGAAAGGTTTAACGTATTCCCCGCCGCCAAGGTCACAGGAACGCCCGCCGCGGGATATACATCGGGGCAGGCTATCAAGGCCATGGAGGAGGCCGCGCGTGAGTCCCTCTCCGAAGAATATGCGCTTGCGTGGACCGGTTCGGCATATCAGGAAAAGCAGACCGGCGCCGCTACTGCTATAGCTTTTGTCCTGGGCATAATCATGGTCTTTTTGATACTGGCGGCCCAATACGAGAGGTGGAGCCTCCCCTTTGCGGTGGTGCTCGCCATACCTTTCGCCCTTTTCGGAGCCTTTCTTTCCATACTGCTCAGGGGCCTTTCAAACGACCTCTATTTTCAGGTCGCCCTTGTCACTCTTATCGGGTTAGCCGCAAAAAATGCGATCCTGATAGTGGAATTTGCCGTTATGAAACATGAGGAGGGCATGGGAATAAGAGAGGCTGCGGCCCTTGCCGCACATCTCAGATTCCGTCCGATCCTCATGACATCCCTTGCGTTCATACTGGGGTGTACCCCTCTTGCCTTAAGCGCAGGAGCAGGTGCCGCAAGCCGCCATTCAATCGGCACGGGCATCATCGGCGGTATGCTGGCTGCTACCGCGATCGCCATATTTTTTGTTCCGAGCTTCTTCTCTGTGATCATGCGCATGGCCTCCAAAAAAGAGCCTAAAACAACAAACGGCCGAATCAACGGCATCACGGAGGGCGATACCATGCCGTCCGCTTTAAGCGACGGGGAGGTGAGGTAAATGACTACAAGCGCATTGCTGGCCGCCCTTTTTATCGGCTCATTTTTTCATATCAACCTCGGACCCGAGATAAAAGCGCCGGAAGGATATGATTTGCCCAAGGCCTATGTGCTGACCGTTTCCGACGATGTTACGGCCCAGGCGCCGGAGAAAGCGGTCCGCCCCGATGAGGCCTGGTGGAAGTCGTTCAATGAGCCTGTGCTTGACAAATGCATGGATGAGGCCTTTGCTCAAAATAGGGATCTGGAATCGGCGCTCGCCAGAGTACAGCAGGCCAGGGCACTATTCAAGGAGACCAGAGGAAGGCAGCGGCCCGAAATAGGTATAGAGCTCGATGCCGGCCGCACCTACAGCAGAGTCGGAGAGACTGAAAGGCTTAACGAGCAAGACGCACTCTATGGACTGGGGATCGCCAACTATGAGGCGGACCTCTGGGGCAGGCTGCAGAAGGCCACAAGAGGAGCAAAGGAGACAATTCTGGCCGCTGAATCTGCCAAAGACAGTGTCAGGCTTGCTCTCGCCTCCCAACTGGCTAAAACATACTTTCTTCTCAGGGGAACGGACAGGCAGCTCATAATAGCCAAAGAAACGCTGCATACGCAGCAAAAAACCCTATTCTTAAACAAGATCCGCTATGAAAACGGAAAAATAAGCGAGCTGGAAATGAGGAGGAGCGAATCGGCGGCGGCATCGTCCGCAGTCAAGGTGAGAGAATTAGAAATGTCTCTTGGCAGGTACGAAAATGCCCTCCTGCTCCTGCTGGGCAGAGAGCCCAGAGAGTTTGCCGAGAGAGATATTCCGAGAGGGGTGTCGCTTGACGAACTTCCGAAACCTCCGGCGGTGCCTCGTGGCATCCCTGCCAATATGCTGCAGGCAAGACCGGACGTTAGGACGGCTGAACAGAATTACAAAATAGCCCTCGCCAACATCGGCTCCGCAAGGGCAGGACAGTATCCCACCATATCCTTCAGCGGGCTTTTAGGCAACCCCGGCAGGGCAGTCAGTTCGCCGTCGGACCTATTTACCGGTCCGACGGGTTGGTCCCTTGCTTCTTCTGTCATCGCACCCATTTTCAATGCCGGCCGCTTATCTTCTAAAACCGCCCAAATGGAGGCCGCCGCGCAGCAGCGCTGGTCGGAATACTACGGCACTGTGCAGAAAGCTTTTGAGGAGACGATGAACTCAATAACGGCTAACGAAAAGACGGATGAGATATTAACCCTTCTCGGAGAACAGGAAATCGCCCAAAAGAGGGCATACGAGCTTGCCGACATCCGTTATAAGGAGGGTATGTCAAGCCAGCTCGACTTGCTTGACGCACAGAGGGAACTGCTCTCCGTGCAGCTGCAGCTTGAGGGTACAAGGGCTGCAAAATTAAATGCAGCGGTGGATCTTTTCGCTTCGCTCGGCGGAGGCTGGGCTTGGCGGGCAGAAAACGACCTTGAGAAGCGCGAACTTGAAAAACCTTGGGTAAACAAGGAAAAATTTTCTGAATAAAGCAAATAAAGCAGAATTCAGCTGATAGTCAAACCCGATATTGCCAAACACTCCGACGGAAGCTATAATATCCCTCGTTCGGCCTATAATGCGGACATAGCTCAGTTGGTAGAGCATCAGCTTCCCAAGCTGAGGGTCGCGGGTCCGAGTCCCGTTGTCCGCTCCAGT
>CAYZYF010000094.1:0-3040 GCA_964482015.1 uncultured Synergistaceae bacterium | reverse complement strand
TTTTGTCCTTTTGTAAAACTCTATTGTGAAATTCAAAAAATTTTTATGTGCCAGATTGAGGTATTTGTCTTTTTGCCAGAATATTGACTGTGTCCTAATGTAGATAGGGTCAATTATTTCAATGAAGGCGGCATCTCCCAGTGCGCCCGTGGGTATAACAGATTTTGTTGTGAAAACGATGCCATACTTATTTTTTAACAAAGTGCTTCTCAAAGAATAATCACACTCAAGCACTATCTTAGGCTCGAAGCCCGCCAGCATACAGATGTCGTCAAAAAACTTTCTTCCGGAAAATCCCTTTGAAAGGGCAACGAATTTCTCATCTTTGGCTTCGATCAGCCTTATTTTTTTTCTTGAGGCAAATTTATGTTCAGGCCAGACGGCCAGATATGGCTTGTCGTTTTTGTTGAGTGTTTCACAGTCCCACATGCGGTTTGAGGAAAGGTCGTTATATGCGGTTATAATGAAATCGAACTTACCGGAAATAGCCAGATCGCTCAATCCCGGCAGTCTTATAATGGAATGATTTAAATTGGCATCAGGAAAATCTTTAAAATATGCCATAAATAACTCGTGCCATATTATTGGACTTGTTGTTGCGACAGATATTTTGTTATCTCCTGTCTCTTTGATGTCCTGTAGTTCTCTTTGTGCGTTTTCGAGAGAGGTGAATACCTCGTTGACATAATGCAAAAAAACCCTGCCGCTCTCATTCAGCTGCAAACCCCTACCCTTTCTATCAAATAGATCCGCGCCTAATTCATTCTCTAATCTCTTTAGAGTGGCGCTGAGAGAAGGCGAAGAAATCTTTAATATCTCAGCGGTTCTGGTTAGATGTTGATTTTCTGCCAATAGCCTGAAATATCTAAGCTGAAGCAAATCCATTCTTATACCCCCGAACTCTTAATAATCATAAAACATTCTGACAATTTAACAAAAATAAGTTAATAATATTATTTTGTATTTACCGTATTTCAGAGCAATCTTAATTATATAGTTAATAATGGTGAATTACAAAGCTAATACTTAGTTCAAATTAATTTTGTTAGGTTTATAGCTAAATGAAGATAATTATATTGATAATATACAAGTTTAATTTTTCGATATATCCTAGTCACAGGTCTATTATACATCGAGAAACCAGAAATTATTGTAATCTGATGGAGGTAGTTAGATTTGAAACAAGTATTCGTGGTTTCGGCTGTTAGAACGCCAATCGGAAACATAGGAGGAGCTTTTAAAGATCTTCTTCCCGAGGTGCTTCTGTCCGTTGTTTTAGAAAATGCGCTGACCAAAGCAGGGATTGCAAAAGAAACGGTCGACGAAGTGGTTGTGGGACAAGCGAAACAGTCTACTGACCAGCCTAATATTGCCCGCGTAGCTTCCTTAATGATCGGAATCCCTGAATCGGTCCCCTCGTATACCGTACATAGGCAATGCGCATCAGGAATGCAGGCAATGCTTTCCGGGATGCAGCAGATCCAGCTGGGATATTCTGACATCGTGCTGACCGGCGGAGTAGAAAGCATGAGTACAGCCCCTTTTTATATACGAAACGCGCGGTTTGGGGTAGGGAGCGGAAATGCTCTTTTTATCGACCCAAACGTAGAAAGTCAGCCCAAAAGCCAGCCTCATGACATTTACGGCACGTTCAACATGATAAATACAGCAGAAAATATTGCAGAAAAATTTAATATTTCACGTGAAGAATGCGACGAATTTGCATTCCAAAGCCAGCAGAAAGCGATTGCTGCCATCGACCGCGGCAGCTTTAAGGACGAGGTCGTTCCCGTTCTGGTTCCGCAAAAGAAAAGAGAACCTATATGTGTTGAAATCGATGAATTCCCCAGAAGAGATACAAATTTAGCCAAAATGGCCTCTCTAAAGCCGGTGTTTCAGGGAGGAGTCACCACGGCCGGCAACGCGTCAGGACGGAATGACGGCGCAAGCGCCCTGTTATTGATGTCATCGGAGAAAGCGGAAGAGCTTGGCTGTGAGCCCATTGCGAGAATATTGGCCGGAGCAGCCGCAGGTGTTGATCCTCGTTTGATGGGACTTGGGCCTGTGGCATCCACAAAAAAACTTCTTGACTGCCTCCAAAATGAAAGATTGAAGCTGAAGGATTTTGGTTTGATAGAGCTTAATGAAGCTTTTGCAGCCCAAACCCTCGGATGTATTAAAGAGATGGACATAGACCGGAGCATTCTAAACGTCAATGGCGGTGCGATTGCGCTCGGGCACCCGCTCGGGTGCAGCGGCTCAAGAATTTCGACTACTTTGCTGCATGAGATGCGAAAACGTAATGTGAGGCTTGGGCTTGCAACATTGTGTGTGGCCGGTGGGCTGGGCATGTCCATGGCATTCGAAAAAATATAAAAAGGATCGTGTTGAGAATGTACAACAATGTGAGGTCTTCTAAGCTCAAAACATTGGAAGAAGCAATGGGTTTAATCAAAAGCGGAGATCGGATCATGGTCAGCGGCTTTGGCAATTCCGGCGATCCAAAGGAGTTGGTTAGAGAGCTGAGCAAAGTCGATGCAAAAGATCTGACTATCATCAGCAATGATTTAGGCTCTCCAAATGAAGGATTGGGCGTTTTGTTGACTGCAGGAAAGATAAAAGGACTGGTTGGGAATTACTACAACTGGAATCCGGATGTCGCCGATGAGTTTAATGCCGGCAATATTACGGTCGAACTTATACCTCAGGGTTCGTTCGCCGAAGGTATAAGGGCTGCCGGAGTGGGGATCGCAGGGTTTTATACCAAAACGGCTGTCGGGACAGAACTTGAGAACGGAAAAGAAATCAAAGAATTCAATAGGGAAAAATTTTTGCTTCAGGAGGCTATTCCCGCTGACGTGGCCCTGATATCGGCGTTCAAGGCAGATGAATTGGGCAACCTTGTCTATTACAAAACCGCAAGAAATTTTAATCCTCTCATGGCCATGGCAGGCAAAATTGTTATTGCAGAAGTGACAGAAGTTGTCCCGGTAGGAAGCTTAGATCCGGAAGCTATTGTAACACCTCATATTTTTGTTGA
>CAYZYF010000093.1:0-3071 GCA_964482015.1 uncultured Synergistaceae bacterium | reverse complement strand
CTTAAAGCTCAAGGGCGATGACGAAAAACGAGAGATTCGGCATGCGATCCCGGGCTTTAGTTATACTCGCGGCGTTCCTTGATACGTGCGGCCTTGCCGCTGAGTTTACGGAGATAGTAAAGCTTTGCCCTGCGAACTCTGCCTTTGCGCACGATCTCAACCCTGTCGATGCTGGGGCAGTGGACGGGGAAGATCCTTTCCACTCCGATGCCGCTCGACATTTTTCTGACTATGAAGTTTTCGCGCAGTCCGCCATGCTGACGTCCTATGACAACTCCCTCAAATATCTGAATACGCTCGCGGCTGCCTTCTTTTACCTTGACATGTACCTTTACCGTGTCCCCGGGACGGAACTCGGAGAGACTTTCGTCAGCTTTGGTAAATTTCTTTTCGATCAGCGCAATCCTTGGATCGATCATGAGGTTTTCCCTCCTTATCTTAAGTTAGTTTTGAAATTTTAATTTTCATGCTTCCTAAATCTGTCTGAATTTCATTATTTTGCGGTCGGAGGGTATCTGCTACCTCCAGCCGAAAAACCTGTCGAGAGTTATGCTGACAGCGCTCCTTACAGAGATATGGTTCCAGCCGTCGATTCCCCCGGAAATAGGAGTCATCACTGAATCAGCCTCTCGTAAAACCTCTTCGTGGAGCCCCCAGCCAGTACCGAATATGAATACTGGTGACAGGTCTTCTTTCAGTATTTTTCGTTTCAGAGAGAGCCAGTGGACGGCGCCCTCAACGTGCCTGGCGGTCGTAGCAATTTTAAAGGGCTCTGTCTTTTCTCTCTCACTTACCCATTTTAGAGCTCTGTTTATAGAGGCAAAGATCTTAAGCGTCGAGAAAGCTTCACTTCTGTCTCCGTTGTAAGATGCCCCCCAGCCTTCGGTCCAGTGAGTGACTATCTTCTTTGCCATTTCCCTCTGCGCGGCTATCGGTGTTACCAGAAGATATTTTTTGATGCCGTACATCCTGCAGGCTCTTGCAATATCGTGAAGATCCATCCCTGTCAATGCCGTTGAGGATCTTTCGCCCCGTTTGTTCAGCACCGGATAGTGTGCCTCCATTACATAGGCGCCTTTCGACAGCCACGGCATTATCCCTGCCCGTCCGATCAAATCGGGCCTTCTTTTCAGTGTCCTCTCTACCGATTGTCTCCTGCGCCATTTTTTAATCGCGCTTTCATCACCGCTGAGAAGCACCTCAGGAACTTTGCGCCCGGCCCATTCGGAGGGTCTTGTATAGTGCGGTGTATCAAGCATGCCGCTGAAGAAAGAATCCTCCCTCACGGCGTCAGCTTTGCCGACCACTCCGGGGATGAGCCTTGAAACGGCATCTACGATAGCCATAGCCGGCATTTCACCGCCGGTCAGAACGAAATCACCTATTGAAATCTCAAGGTCCACGCTTTCGACAATTAACCTCTCGTCAATACCTTCATAGTGACCGCAAATAATAACGAGATGCTTTTTTCTGGAAAGGTCCTCAACAAGTTCCTGATGGAGCTTTGTCCCCTGAGGCGAAGGATACACAACGAACGTCTCTTTATCTCCCTCTATGCTCTCCAGAGCTTTCTTTAAGGGCTCGGCCATTAGTACCATTCCGCCGCTCCCGTAGGCATAGTCGTCGATCTGCCTGTACGTGCCATCTGCGAAATCTCTGACGTCGATAGTCTCAACTTCAAGCCTGCCCCCCGCTATTCCTCGCCCAAGAACGCTGGCGCTCAGATAGCTTTTGATCAGGTCGGGAAAGGCCGTAAGTATCGTTATCCTCATGTCAGTCCCAAAGACCTTCAGGTAAAGACACTGTCATCGATCCTTCTCGAATGTCGATTTCTCTGATAACATCCGCAAGGGCAGGGATCGGTCTCAATCGGCCGTCCTCGGTCCTGACCAGATAGACATCGTTGCTTCCCGTAGGGAAAACCTCTTCGATATGTCCGATCCGTTTTCCGGTTTGGCAGTCTTTGACGCCCATTCCCAATATGTCGTCGATCCAGTACTCATCTTCGTGAAGCTCAGCGCGCTCGTCCTTTGATACGGTCACAAAGTAACCCTTTCGTGCCTCCGCCGCGTCTCTGTCCGTGATATCGAGGACTCTTAAGAAAAAGGTGTTTTTCCCCACATAAGGCCTGATCTCCCGTATGACGGAAACACATTTGGGCTTATCCGCAGCTTCAAAGGTAAGTTTTTTCATGCCGAAGAAACGTTCAGGATAATCGGTGAGCGGCAAAAGTATCATTGTGCCGTTGACGCCGTGTGCTCCGAGCACCTTGCCGATAATGATTCTTTCCTCAGAGAGGGGTTCGATCTTCTTCGATATCGACATCGACCTTCTCGGCGGATTTGACCGACGCGGCCTTGGCTACATGGCGTATGGCGTTTATGGTCGATCCCTTTTTCCCGATGACCCTGCCTATATCTTCCTTGTCTACTTTGACCGTCAGCAATATTGCCCCCGAATCGCTCCGTTCTTCCGTGACTTTAACTTCGTCCGGCTTTGTTACCAGCCTACGAACTATCAGATCAACCAGTTCAGCATAATCCGGCATAAAAATCTACCATCCTATTCTGCCGCCGGGTTTTCTATCACACCGGCTTTTTTGAGCAGTATCTTAGCTGTGTCTGAGGGGGAAGCCCCGTTCTTCAGCCAAAATGCCGCACGCTCAACATCTACCTTAACCTCTGCAGGATCTGTAAGAGGGTTGTAGGTCCCGAGTATCTCTATGAAGCGGCCATCTCTTGGTGAGTGAGAATCGGCCACCACAAGGCGATAAAAAGGAGCCTTCTTTTTTCCGTGACGGGAAAGACGGATACGAACTGCCATTTGTGCAAACACCTCCTGTTTTAGGGCCCATAGTTAAATTGATTTTCGTTTAATTCATATCCTACGGATGAAAATCAAACATGCTAGAAGCCCAAAGTTATCTTTTTAAAATCGGCAAGCCGATAAAAAGCGTGGTAACTATGTGGCGTCACACGTGCCACGTGAAACTGCCGGAAGAACACCGGCGTGAAACAGTTGTGAAGCGATGGTGAAGCAATGGTTGGAACCTGAAACCTAAGTCCCTTATA
>CAYZYF010000092.1:0-3229 GCA_964482015.1 uncultured Synergistaceae bacterium | reverse complement strand
CGGATCTCGCTGCTGTTTTTAAGTATCGATTCTGCTTCTGACATATCAAATCTTCCTTCCGGAGCATATCTGCATAAAATATACAACTCAATGATAGACGCTTATACGTACTAATGAAAGGGGGAAAAGCCTGACCGACCTTCTGATATATCATTTTTATCGGTGACAATCTATATTTTTTGTGTATAATAAGAAAGCTATCTCTTTCACATGAAAGAGAGTGGTTGTGTTGTGAAATATTTTTTTGGAGGGATCATTTAATGAGTTCGGTAAACTGGAATGCAATGCTGTCGGATATAGCACTGAATGTCAAACCTTCGCCCATCAGGGCGCTGATGAAGTACACCAAAATGCCGGGCGTTATATCTTTTGCCGGCGGAAACCCCGACCCCGCCGTTTTTCCCGTCTCTGAGTTCGCAGAGGCATCGGATATACTCAGGCGCGAGGGCAAAGACGTTCTTCAGTACGGATCTACGGACGGTTATATGCCGCTGAAGGAATACATCGCCAAGTGGATGGCACCGAGAATGGGCCGCGAGACAAAACCGGAGGAGATGCTCATAACGACCGGCTCACAGGAGGGCATGGATCTTCTGTGCAGCGTCCTCCTCAACGACGGAGACACAATTATCGTCGAGGGGCCGACATATCCCGGAGCGATCCATGCGATGAGAAACCGCGGCGCCCGCTTCATCTCCGTACCATGCGACAAAGACGGCCTCATGGTCGATATGCTCCCCTCGGTCATAGAACAGGGACGTAAGGACGGACACAGGATCAAGCTCATCTATACAATAGTGAACTTCCAGAACCCCTCGGGCTCCACTCTTTCAAAAGAGAGAAGGGCCAAGCTCCTGGAAATAGCGGAAAAATATGATCTTATAGTTTTCGAAGATGACCCCTACGGACACCTCCGTTACAATGGAGAACACCTGCCCACAATTTATTCGATGGATAAAAAGAACAGCGGACGGATCGTCTACGCCTGCTCTTTCTCCAAGATCCTAGCACCCGGAACGCGTGTAGCCTGGATCGTGGGAGATCCCGAACTTATGCAGAAACTTGTGATGATCAAACAGGGAACTAACCTCTGCTCCAGCGTCGTTGCGCAGGCCCTTGTCTATGAGTACTGCAGGCTCGGCCACCTTGACGGATTCCTGCCAAAGATCGTCGCCCACTACGCTAAGAAGCGGGATGCCATGGATGCCGGCTTTAAAAAATACCTGCCTTCAAACACGATCTACCACACGCCCGAGGGAGGCTTCTTCTTCTGGCTTCAGGTGCCGGGCATCGACTCCAAGGCCCTGTTTATGAAGGCTATCGAACATGGCGTGGCCTTCGTCACCGGACCCTCGTTCTTCGTGGACGGAGCGGGTCTGGACTTCATGAGGACCTGCTTCACCTTCGCCCAGCCTGAGGAGCTCGAAGAGGGGGCAAAGCGCCTGGGAGAGGCGATCAAGACACTTTAATTTCTGTCGATACAGATACATCTTAACGGCCTCTCTTGCAGGGGCCGTTTTTTGGTCGTTACACCCGGTCTTTTATATGCCGTTGATGCCTCCCGCAAAGATATTTATAATAGATGAGTGCCGGTCGCTTATACAGCCATCGGGAGAAAGGGGCAGATATGATGGAGGATATAATAACAGCGCTCGCCACCGCCTGGGGTGAAGGCGGGATCGCCGTTGTGAGGCTCTCCGGAGAAGGTTCTGTCGAGCTTGCCGACAGGCTATACCGCGGAAACAAAAAACTCGCGAACATGCCGCCCCGTTATCTCGCCCTCGGCCATATAATCTCCGCCGACGGAAGGACCTTTGACGAGGTGCTTGCGGTGAGGTACGAGAGAGGGTCGAGCTACACCGCCGAAGAAAGCGTTGAGATACACTGCCACGGTGGGGCGCTCCCCGCACAGAAATGCATCGAGGAGCTTTGTGCCCTTGGAGCGAGGGTGGCACATCCCGGCGAATTCACAAGAAGGGCTTTTGTCAACGGACGGATAGACCTTTCACAGGCCGAGGCTGTTATTGGGGTTATAAGGTCGAAGAGCGACGAAGCTCTCTATGCTTCGTCGAGGACTATGCAGGGCGAGTTCGCGGGAAGGCTGAAGGAATTCCTAAGTGAAATGACCCTTCTTGCCGCCCATTTGGAGGCAGATCTGGATTTCCCGGACGAGGGTGAGGGTTTCCTGCCCGAGGATGAAATAAAGAAAAGGATGGAAACACTCATCGCCTCCGGAGAAAAACTTGCCGATGAATGCCGCTCGGGGCTGATCCTCCGTGAAGGGGTAAGAGCGGCGATAATAGGACGGCCCAATGTCGGGAAATCTTCGCTTCTGAACGCCCTTCTGGAGGAAGAGAGAGCCATAGTCACCTCCGTTCCGGGAACCACGAGAGACAGCGTAGAAGAGACCTTCGTTCACAAAGGCGTGCCGATCAGGATAGCAGATACGGCCGGAATCAGAGAAACAAAGGACGAAGTGGAACAAATCGGCATCGATAGGTCCATCAGGATGATGGAGGCGGCGGATATCTGCCTCTGGGTCATCGATTCGGGCGAGGTCCTTTCACCCGAAGATTTGGATCTGGGCAGAAGGGCCGAGGCAATGAAACATATCATCGTTTTGAACAAAAGCGACGGGACTCAGAGAACATCCCTCACTGAGCTTGCCGCACTATTCCCTTCAAGCAGGATCCTCCCGATCTCCGCCCTCAGACTCGAGGGGATCGAGGAACTGAAGGATCTTCTGATCGAAGAGATCACCTCGGGGAAAAACGTATCAGGAGGCTACTCCGTCACATCCAGACAGATAGGATCGCTTTACTCCGCCATAGCCTCGCTGAAAGAGGCTGAGGGGATCATCTCTTCCAACCTGGGACGTGACCTCGCCATATCATGCATCTTTGAGGCACGGGGGCAGATTTCGGGGCTCCTCGGGGTCGACGTTACCGAAGACCTTCTCGATACGCTCTTCTCCCAATTTTGCGTGGGCAAGTAGTACTCTCTTTGCAACCCTCCGCCTCCCGCAGGACTGCACTTCAGATCTTTCTCAAAGCCTCCTTCATCCCGCGCACATACTCCGCGACGTATAGGGGGGAGGAACGCCCGTGCTCCGCGATCATCTTCACTATGGCGCTTCCGACAATGACCCCGTCCGCCAGCATGCCCATCTTAACTGCCTGTTCGGGGGTCGATATCCCGAACCCGACCGCACTGGGCACCGCTGTGTTAT
>CAYZYF010000091.1:0-3285 GCA_964482015.1 uncultured Synergistaceae bacterium | reverse complement strand
GAGCTTTAAGAAACCGTTTTTTCAATTGGAGACTTGACGAAAGCGCCTATGCTACGTATAATTTCTAGGTCTTGACGCCGGGGTGGTGGAAATGGTATACACGCACGTTTGAGGGGCGTGTGGGGAAACCCGTACGAGTTCAAGTCTCGTCCCCGGCACCATCGGAATATAAAGCGTCCCGGAATATTTCGGGACGCTTTTGATTAGTACGCCCTCTTCTCTCTTCCGAACCTGCGGGGATCCTGTTCTTTAAACAGCCGACATCATCAAAAAAGCAAACTCCCCCATAGATCAGGAGATTTCTCTCTATATTTCAACGTACTCTCTCTATGACTGACGATTATCACCTATCGTTCGATGTCATTTTTACAGACAATTATGGCAATTCGAAGCAGAAAGAGTATAATATTGCGCAATCGATCCCCATTGCTGAAAAGCCTTAACCGCTGAGGCAGGTTCGGACGAGGGGCTGCATTGTTTCTGTTTTTAAATTTTTGTTCGTAATAACATTATGCATTAACACCGTTGCTGCATAAACTCAGCCATCGCCTCTATGCGAAAATCGTGTATCTCATCTTCGTCGGTAAGGATCGATGGGCTCTGAAAGGGGATGTATGTATGACACAGGAATCGCACAGTCTTTGGAGGGCATATCGGTTTCCTCTCATTCTCATTACGGCAATTCTTTTAGGCTGTGTTGTAGGATGGATAATGGGAGAGGACGCGCTGGTCTTTAAACCTCTGGGAGATGTCTTTATCAATGCAATGTTTATGATCGTAGTGCCGCTGGTTTTCTCCACTATTTGCAGCGCCGTAGCCAACATGTCCTCAATGGAGAGACTTGGTAAGGTCATGAAATCACTTGTTCTCGTCTTTCTCGTGACGGGTATGATCGCAGCTGTGCTGATGCTGATCACCGTGACTTTATTCCCTCCCGCTGCAGGGACGACAATACAGCTTCAGGCCCCGGAAAATTTTCAGGCGCTTAGTACAGCGGACCAGATAGTCAAGGCTTTCACCGTTGAGGATTTCTCGCTCCTGCTTTCAAGACGGGCGATACTTCCTCTGATAATATTCACCATATTTTTCGGCTTCTGCCTTCAGTCACTCGGAGAAAAAGGGCGCGCAATGGGGCGCGGGATAGCCGTTTTTGCGGATGCCATGCTCCAGATGGTCAGGTATCTCATGTATTATGCCCCGATAGGACTCGGCGCGTACTTTGCGGCGCTTGTCGGAGACTATGGGCCGAACCTGTTGGGATCATACCTGCGCTCAATGGTTATCTATCATATCGCGACTTTCGGTTATTTTTTTGTGGCTTTCACCCTCTATTCCTGGATCGCAACACAGGGCAAGGGCGTAGGCACCTTCTGGAAAAATATAATTACGCCCTCCATCACCGCGCTTGGTACACAAAGCAGCAACGCCACGCTGCCTGTGAACCTTGTAGCCGCACATAACATCGGTATACCTAAGGACATCGCCGAGATCGTCCTGCCTATAGGAGCGACTGCACATATGGAGGGTTCGTGTTTGAGCGGGATCCTTAAAATATCCTTTCTTTTCGGGGTTTTCAACATGCCTTTCACCGGTATGGGCACCTTGACGACGGCGGTCGCCGTAGCGGTCCTGTCGGGGGTCGTGCTCTCCGGCATCCCCGGGGGCGGGCTGGTCGGTGAGATGCTGATCGTCAGCCTGTACGGCTTTCCTCCGGAAGCATTCCCTATAATCGCGACTATAGGTTTCCTTGTAGACCCTGCGGCTACCATGGTCAACGCAACCGGCGATACTTGCTCCGCAATGCTGGTCACAAGGCTCGTGGAGGGTAAAGATTGGTTTGATAAGGTAGAAACGGCAAAAGAAATAATCTGAGAAGCTATATTCCGCCTTCTCTTTATGCCGGCTCACCCTAAGATGAGCCGGCATTTTTCATTTAAAAATTAAAAATGTTATAGTATAGGATAGAATGAGCACGAGCATTTCTATGATTATAAAAAATCATCCGACCAGGAGTGTAGACCATGAAAAAGATTAAAACTGTTTCGTTGATCGGACTTGGCGCGATTGGAAGCGCCAACCTCGCTAAAATATCCGAATCTGTGCCAATGAAAAACATCCGTGTTATTGCATCCGGTGATCGCGCTGAAAGATACAGAAAAGACGGTGTGACGGTGAACGGCAAACGATATATGTTTTCCGTCTTTACCCCGGAAGAAGACGCCGCTCCCGCAGATCTTTTGATCTTCGCAGTTAAAAACCACCATATGTCCCAGGCCATAAAGGATGTGGCCAACCATATCGGCAAGGACACTCTGATACTCTCCTTGCTTAACGGCGTAACGAGCGAGAAAGAAATCGCAGATATGTACGGAGATGAAAAGGTGCTCTACTCGTTCGTCATCAGGACTGACGCCACACGCGTGGACGATGATACGGTCTACACAAATCTTGGATTTATTCCATTTGGCGAGGCAAAAAATATCGAGGGGAACCTCTCTCCAAGAGTTCTCGCGGTAGAGGATTTTTTTAAGCGGACCGGGATCAATTATAAGATACCCCAAAATATGATCAGGGACCTATGGGCGAAATTCATGCTTAATGTCGGAGCCAACCAAGTTACCGCAGCAGTGAGATGCGGTTATGGCGGCATCAGGGATTTGCCCGCGGTCAGAGACCTAGTGGGAGCGACGATGAGAGAGGCCGTCAGTGTATCAAACGCTGAGGGTATCGACCTGAATGAGGATGACATCAAAAATTCTATCGACACGCTCAGTTCACTGACCCCTACCGGAAAGACCTCAATGCTGCAGGATGTTGAAGCACGGAGGAAAACCGAGGTGGAAGCTTTCGGGGGCATGGTCTGTGCTCTGGCCGAGAAACACGGCATTGAGGTCCCTATAAACAAAACTCTCGTTAAATTGATCAAAGCAATAGAAGAGTCATATGTACTGTAAAAATCGTTGGCGTGCCACGCAAGGCCGACGGATGTGACGGCGCCCTAAACATCGTACCCATCAAAAAAAAGCGCCGCCTCGAACTGGGCGGCGCTTTTTTGGTTAGCTATTGTAATTTCTGGGACTAGAGGAAAAATCCCTTTAGTTTGAGCGCATCGGCTACACGCTTGATCGCCACGAGGAAAGCGGCGCGGCGCATTTTGATATTGTGCTGCTGCGAATAATCCCACACTCTCTTGAAATTATCCTTCATGATCGGCACAAGGCGATTATTGTACTCTTCCTCTGTCCAGAAGAATCCGGCGAGGTCCTGTACCCATTCAAAGTATGA
>CAYZYF010000090.1:0-3384 GCA_964482015.1 uncultured Synergistaceae bacterium | reverse complement strand
TCAGGGACTCAGCCGCCGCTGATGTTGTGTATGACCTGAACGATCGCACCGTCGGGGATAAGCCGTGATGGGTAGTCTTTCTTTGCCACAGGCTGATCGTTGATCCACACGGATATCATCCTGAAGGTATAGTTTTCCCTCGCAAGAAGTTTTTTTACCGTGAGACCCTCTTCCCACTCCGACTGATTCCCGTTGACTGTTATCATTGATCTCTTTCCTACGCGTCCTCGAACTCGTCTTCCGGCTTGAGGTTTTTCTCAAGCAGCGCTACGACATCGGGGTAATCCAATCCGAGACGCTTTACCGTTTTCATCGTGGGAATTCCGTTCTTGTTCCAGCCACGGCGTTTGTAGACTGCGAGCTTGAGCTGTTCCCACTGGGCACGGCGGTGTTTCTGCAGGAGGTCGATCTTTTCTCTTACAGATTTGCCTTCGATGTCCTCGCCGAACTCCTTGAGCTTTTCGTCAAAGTAATCGGCCCTTACAAGCCACTCGTCCTCCCACACTGGGCCGAGTCCACGGTCAGGGGCATGGTGGAATTTGGATGTTCCCTTGCCCATGCGGAGGTTAAAGATGCGCTCGAAGTTGTAGACCTTCTCCGACTGGAAGATAAGGCCGTCCCTGTCGAGAGGCTTTCCTGTGATCGCCGTGTAGATTGTGAGGTAGTTGTTAAGGTGTTCGGGGACCCTCGCAGCTTCTATGCCCTTGTATTTAATGCTGTTGTCAATGGGTTCAATGTCGTTCCACGGAAGCTTGCAGAGGCCGTGGAGCGAGAACCAAAGTCGGAAATTGGGGAAGAAGAAAAGGGCCTCGGCTTTGTCTTCGTAGGTTGGCAGCTGCTTGTTGACCATGTCCATGAAGATCAGCCACGCTTCGTCGTGCTGTGGGCCTTTCAGGGTGAGGAAGTATCCGCCCCATTGGGCCATAGATTCCTGACACCTGTACTCGGAAGCCTCAAGCCCCTGACAAACCATTCCTATCTTCTCCATCGTCTCAAGGTCGGCTCCGTAGGTCTTAGCATAGTACTCACGCGCTGCTTCGATACCCCATCCCGTAGCTACCGCAAAGTCGTCCTCGCCCTTGGCGATGCGATGGATAAGCTCCATCAGGTCTTTTTTATTGCCGAAGTTGAGTTCAAGCCCGTGAGTGTTGTCCTTGTTGATCAGGCCAAGTTCGTAGCACTCGCAGACCCAGGCCATGGTGGTGCCGAGAGAGATCGTGTCAAGCCCGTAATGGTCGGCATAGAAATTGGCCTCTATAGTCCAGAGAGGATCAAATATGCCGACGTTTGAGCCGAGTCCCGCGGCGTTCTCGTATTCAGGGCCGTCAACGACAACGTCCCTGCCTTTCCAGGGGCCAGTCTGGAGCTGGAAGTGGTCTACTGCCTTGGCGCAGGCAAGCGAGCATCCATACCAGCATCCGTCGGCCATGCCCTGGGTAAAGAGCTTTGTGTAGGCGTCGGAGTTGATATTGTCAATGTCTTTATGGCTGCCGAACTTGTAGTTGTTCACGGGGAGGAGCTCGTAGTCGTCCATGATTTCCATTAGATGGGCGGTGCCGGCCGAGCGCATCTTGCACTGTTCGTTGTCATGATCATGGATACGCTTATGAAGGCTTGCGCCCGCCTTCATTATGGCCTCTACGTCTACCGGGTCGTTCTCTGTCCCCGTGAATTTAGTGCGCTTCACAACTATGGCCGCGACATTCTTGTCGAAGAGGACCGTACCGCCGCCGCCGCGTCCCGCCTGCTTGAGCCTGACGGCCTTTCTGCGGACGTCATAGAAGCTGAAGTTCAGGCCGACTATGTAGCTGGTCTTTGCCGCCATGCCTGTCGAAATGACGGATATTGTGCGCTTGTCTGCTTCGTCTTTCGCGAAATAATCGTGAAGTTCCTCGGAAATATAGTAGGCATTGTTATCTTCAAGCGTAGATTCGAGCACCTGGACCTTGAAGTTGTCTCCGTCAATAAAAATGACGACGGGCCTCTCCGCTTTTCCCTGGAGCTCCATTGCATCAAACCCGGAGAACTTCAGGAAGGGGCCGAAATATCCTCCGGCGTTGCTGTTATACGTCTGTTTTGTTGCGGGGGATAGGAAGACCGTATATGATTTTCCGGTACCCGGGTATTGAGTTATGCCGCAGAAAGGACCTCCGGCTATTACCAGTTCGTTCTCGGGGTCGTTCCATTTTGTATTTTCTGTAACGGCGTTCCACAGCAGCCTGAGGCCGAAACCGCGGCCGCCCGTGAATTTTTCGATCATGTCTTCTGAAACGTGACGCTTTTCGAATTTGTAATTTCCGTCCTTATTGCCGAGGCCGACATAGAGTGTCTCCCCCGCATAGCCGCGGCGGATCTTGGAAGGCTCGTACGACCATTCGGACAGGATCTTCATCTCTTTGATTTTCATTTCGCTCACTCCTTCTTATTTGGTTTCCGGTGTGGAAAGAAGCTCAAGCGCTCCGGTAGGGCATGCTCTTGCGCAAATGCCGCACGAAATGCACTTAAAAGGCTCGGTCTGCTTGCTGCCGTCGAAGAACATGCTCGCGGAAGGGCAGAATCCCACACACATAAGACAGGATGTGCACTTGTCTTTGCGAACTTGAACGATGCCGTTGGCATCTCGTTCAAGCGCCTGAGTTGGGCATATTTCAATACAGGCGCCGCACTGGTTGCAGATATTGATGTTGGGATAGGTAGCTTTGTTTTCCACCTTGATCCTTGAGAGTGCGGGATTATCTTCCTTAAACCACGCCTTGGAACATGCGGACATGCATTCTCCGCACTGTACGCACTTTTCCGTTCTCAGCTGAATCACTTTCACACGAAATCCCTCCTGAGTTTTGAAAATTATGAAACCATTACCGACCGATCTCCCGATAGGAGGTCGGTCTTCCCCAATAATAGAATTTTAACATGTATTGGGGATGAAGGAACGGAAATAGAGCGTAATTTAGGAAGAAAATTAAATTTTGATCATTTTTGTTCACAGAATAACGGTACTGCCCTCTCTTCAAAAAAACAGGACACACCAGTTATAAATGCTGTTGCAAGATGATTTGGATCATATATTTGACAGATTTGGGTCGTTAAAAGCACAGGCTGATATTTAAGGAATTTTGAAAGTCAGAACATTGCTTGTTCATTGACCGGATCAATATTTCGAAAAGAAGCGGTGATGGTTTGAGGCGACCCATAATTCATCGTACTCTATAATCAGTCAATAATCAGTCTAATTTTTAAAGCCTTCTTGCCAAAGGAAGAAGTTGCTGATAAAATCCACACGTTGCAGGAATAATGCTTCAGGCAGATCCATATCACATAGTGCAAAAGTCGGGGTGGCGGAACTGGTAGACGCGCTGGATTCAGGATCCAGTGGGCTAGCGC
>CAYZYF010000089.1:0-3411 GCA_964482015.1 uncultured Synergistaceae bacterium | reverse complement strand
GGCCGTCGGCAAAGATTACTTCCGCTTCACCTTTTCCGAGAAGAGCAAGGTTCTGCGCAGTACCTCCGGTCGACTGGGCATTTGCCTTCATGTCCGGGATCGCGCTGTTCCAAACCTTAGCCATACCAGCTCCGACTGGATAATATGTTCCGCCTGTGGAGCCCGTACCGATGTTGATAAATGTCGCAGCCGACGCTGCGCCGGCGAATACAAGGATCATCGCCATAACTAGAAAGAATCTTGCTGTTTTGGACATACAAAAGCACCTCCGTTAGATTTTTCCGTACCTTAGACAGAATAATTTTTATGAATAAAAAATCTTAGTCTCTCCATCACGCAGGCACGGCTACGCAATTCTACCAAACTTTCTGTGTAAATACAACGTAACATTTTACTATTCTTAGTATTTCAGCGGTCCGTACCATAATAAAACATTGCTATTTTATGTAAGTCTTTGTTTTTGTTTTAAATATAAACTTATGCCACAGGGACCATAAAACATCACTTTCGTTACACCAGTCTTAAAAACATCTTAAATCAACATAGGCTGCTTGCTTCGCACGGGCCGGACCTGTAAAGATCACCGCCGCGGCAATCAGCCAATACTACCAGCGGCATCTCTTTTATCTCCAGTCGCAGCACTGCCTCGGGACCGAGGTCCTCATAGGCGACCTTTTCGACCGATACGACACTGGATGCGAGCAGCGCGGCTGTGCCGCCGGCGGCACCGAAATAAACAGCATGATATTTTTTGATCGCATCCAGGACTTCCGGATTTCTTTTACCCTTTCCGATCATTCCTCTCAAACCTATTTCAAGCAGCATCGGCGTATAAGGATCCATTCTGCCGCTGGTTGTCGGGCCGATCGATCCTATGACCCTGCCCGGCGGGGTCGGTGACGGACCCGCGTAGAAAATCACCTCGTCTTTGATGGAAAAAGGCAAATCTTCACCCGCCTTAAGGGCATCAGTCATCCTCTTATGAGCGGCATCCCGAGCTACCAATATACTGCCGGAAAGAATGACCGATTCTCCGGCACTCAGAGCAGCGACCTCTTTTTCTTCAAGAGGTGTACGAAGATGTCTGACCACGTAAAGGCCTCCCCTCTATGATCCCCTCTGCATGTCTCAGCGCGTGACAGCAGATGTTGACCGCGACAGGCATACCGGCTATGTGTGTAGGAAGAGTCTCGATGTGTACATCAAGCGCCGTAATAGTACCGCCGTAACCGCCTGCGCCGATACACAATTTATTTACCCTTTTCAATATCTCTTCCTCAAGAGCAGCGTACTCGGAAACTGTATGCCTGACTCCTTCGGGCCGGAGAAGAGCTCTCTTGGCGGCGAGGGCTGATGTTTCGAAATTTCCTCCGATGCCTATGCCGAGTATCAGAGGAGGGCAGGGGTTGGGTCCGGCCAGCATTACCGTCTCGACCACAGCATTTATTACCCCTTCCTTTCCGTCGGCAGGCCTTAGCATGTATATTCTGCTCATGTTTTCGCTGCCCATACCTTTAGGGCTGACCGTTATCCTTATATTTTTGCCTTCAGTTATATGCCAGTGTATTACAGCTGGGGTGTTGTCACCGCTGTTCTCTCTTTTGAAGAGGGGATCAGTGACTACAGATTTTCGGAGATATCCCTCTGTGTACGCCTTACGCACTCCCTCGTTAACGGCACCTTGAATGCTTCCTCCCACAACGTGCAGGTCCTGCCCGACGTCCACAAAGACCACGGCCAGTCCGCAGTCCTGACATATCGGCATTTTAGTATCTTCGGCAATTTCCGCATTTTCCAGGATATCTGAGAGCGTCTCTTTAGCAAGGGGCATTTTTTCATTTTTATATGCCAATAAGATCTGATCTTTAATTCCTTTGGGTAAAATGAAGTTCGCCTGAAGCAAGAGACGCCGCACCATTTCGGTTATCTCCGCGGCATCTACGCAATAGATTTCCGACATATTTTTACCACCTTCCGCCAGTTGAGATAGCACCGAACAGATATGACGGCTTGAAAAAGTACAATGGTGTTTACGAAACACAGCTACATTATACGCCGTTTCCGAAGTCCGTAAAAGAGGTGTATTACGGCCGCAAGATTAAGCAATGCTATAACTGCGAGGCTGCTTCTGTAGCCGTCAGGCGAAAAACGGCCATTACTGACGGGGTAAAGGCTTAGTACAAGCCCTATGAACCACTGAAAAATAAATGAGAACAAAAATATGGTAAAGTTCAGCAACGAGAGCACCCTGCCGATTTCATGACTTTCATACAGCTTGCGCATCAAAGGAAAGGAGATCATCGTCATCGTCGAGAGGAACATTACAATGCCCCACAGCGGTGCGGAGCTTCTCCCGTTTTCTAAAGCTATGGATCCCAACATCAGAGCCAGCAGCACTCCCGAATAAAGATACATCTTTTCCCACGAAAGCCATCTTTTTCTGACTAAAAGATCGGCGAGTATGCCGTTCAGAAAATAGCCGGCCGCCGCCCCTGCAAAGGCATACATCATAAAAGTTCCGGCCTCTGATTCGCCCATTCCTGCGACGTCCCGCATCCACGGGCCGATCCACAGGTACAGATAAGCAAACATCATTCCCTGAGCTGCCGTAACCATAGGTGTAATTAACCAGAATCTGGCATCTGCAAAAAACAAAAGCATCTCACTAAGCTGTTTTATAAAGGGTGATCTTGTCACGCTGGGCCTCACCTGGTCACGAGGTGTCATAAACCATATTAAAAAAGAGGTTAGGAGTGTCACGGCGGCAAGAAATATGAAGGTCGTCCTCCATGAAAAAATCCCGATGGCGTATCCGATCGGTTTCGTCGCAACCATACCGCCTATGCCGCCTGTGAGACATTCAATGCTGTAGACGAGAGGGAGCCGTTCTGCCGGAAGCCACTCCGAATAGGCTTTAAATGCAGACATAAGGCATCCGGAAAGGCCAATTCCAGCGAGAGCTCTTGAAATTATAAGATGTCCCATGTTCTGGGCGGCGGCAAAGAGCAATGCGCCGGCAACGGCAAAGAGCATAAAGGGGGCCAGGGTTCTCCTCGCCCCATACCGATCCAGCAGCACACCGAGAGGAAATTGAGCAAGCCCGAAGGAGATCAGGTAAACAGAGGTCATAAAGCCGAGGTCCGCCGGAGAAAGTAAGAAGGTTTCTATAAGAACGGGGGACATGATAGCATTGGCGCTTCCCAAAAGAACCGAGATAAAATACCCCAGCCCAAAAGGTATAAAAAGCCTTAGAAAAAGAGGGGAAATAAGAGATATCTCTTGATCCTGCAAATTTATCACTCCGGTATGTCGGCTGCCTACGCCGATAGTTTGGTTTGCTGGCGCTGCAGATCGAAGCGGCAGATCCCGAAAACAGGGTATCTGCCGCAGTTAACATCAATATACTATTGG
>CAYZYF010000088.1:0-3456 GCA_964482015.1 uncultured Synergistaceae bacterium | reverse complement strand
CCCAGAGACCAAGCCATGCTGTTGATCGTTATATCGCGCCTGAAAAGGTCCTCCTCTATGGCTATTTCCGGCCCATATCCAATCTCAAATCCTCTGTGACCGGGAGCTGTCTTCTTTTCGGTCCTTGCCAAGGCGACTTCCCGGCGCTGGCCGTCTATAGGCAAAACGAAGACGGGGAATCGCCCTCCTGTCCTGAGCGCTCCGGGAAAAACAGAGACGAAAGAATGCTCGTCAACTTTGCATATCACATAATCTTTATCCTGCGGACAGCGCCCCATCAGCCTATCTCTGACCCAACCGCCGGTTACATAGGCCTCGCCGCCAATATCTTCTATCTTATTCCTGAATTCAGCTTCTGTCATCATATCGATAACAATCGAGTAGGAGGTCGCCCATTGCAAGCTGTATCCTCCTTAAAATACATCAAGAAAAGATGCTATTTCTCCATTATTTCTTTCTCTTTTTCGGCTAGGATGGCATCGACCTTTTTGATTAAGTTATCTGTATTTTCCTGTGTTTCTTTCTGATATTTCTTAAGGTCATCCTCCGTAATGGCACTCTCTTTTTCCATTTTTTTCAGTGATTCGATAACATCTCTGCGGACGTTACGGATAGCTATCCTTGCCTCTTCCGCTGTTTTGTTGACGACCTTGGTCAGTTCCACGCGGCGCTCCCGGGTAAGTTCGGGCAGATTTAGCCGTATCGTCTCTCCGTCGTTCTGAGGGTTAATTCCCAGCGGAGATGCCTGGATCGCCTTTTCTATCGCTTTTATAGCCGTTTTGTCCCAGGGGTTTATCAATATCTGGCGCGCTTCAGGAACGCTCACCGTTCCCATATTTTTGATGGGCGTGGGTGTACCGAAATAGTCCACCTTGATATCTTCCACAAGAGCAGGGTGTGCCCTTCCTGTCCTTATCCCCTGAAGCGTTCCTTTGAGAAACTCAAGCGTTTTTTCACTGCGGGTCACCATATCTTTGATCAAATTTTGAGGCACGCAGATCACTCCTTAAAAGATTTATATGTCGACGCCGCTTTGCACTTGGCTGCCTGTAATACACCCATCAGCGGCATCAGATTACCTGACCTTCCCAATAGTATATACCAAAAACGGATCGAAATGGACGGTCTTTGCCTGTTTCTTCACCCTAAAGGCACATTATGGCGCGGTCACTCAAGATATGAAGGAGAGGTCAATCTCTCACGATCGAACCGATATCCTCTCCTTCGATAAGGAGTTTTCTGAGGTTCCCCTTTTTATGAACGTCAAATACTATTATCGGTATCTTGTTTTCCTGGCATAGAGAAAAGGCTGCCGCGTCCATAACCTTCAGCTGCATACGCAAAGCATCCATGTATGTCAGCCTGGGAAGACGCTTTGCGTCCTTGAACTTTTGGGGATCTTTGTCATAGATACCGTCAACTTTCGTAGCCTTTATCAGACAGTCAGCCCCGATCTCCGAAGCGCGAAGGGCGGCTGTGGTATCCGTAGAAAAATAGGGAGAGCCCGTCCCGGCAGCGAAGATAACGATCCTTCCTTTTTCGAGATGCCGTATCGCTCTTCTGCGTATCACTGTCTCCGCGATCTCCCTCATCTCTATCGCAGACTGAACTCTGGTGGGCTGTCCAAGCCGCTCCAGCGCGTCCTGAAGGGCAAGGGCATTTATTACCGTCCCAAGCATACCCATATAGTCAGCCTGCGCTCTCTCGACACTTACTGTCTGAGCACCGCGAATTATATTGCCCCCGCCCACTACCATGGAGATGGCTATACCCTCAGCCGCAACCTCAACTATCTGTTCACAAATCTCCCTGATAGCGCCGTAATCCAGTCCAAAATGAGCATCTCCGGCAAGAATCTCTCCTGAAAGTTTCAACAGCACACGGTTATATTTACGTTCCATCAGGGTACACTCCTTATTCAAAATAATTTATATTTTTGTTTTTAGATCTCTTTTTATAAAAAGCTACAAAAAGAGCGAGGGCAGTACCCTCGCTCCTATTTTGATGATCTTAGCCTTCGATGATGAAACGTGAGAACCGGCCTATTTTAATGTTCTCTCCGATCTTTGCGATCTCGTCTATAACAAGATCTTTAACCTTCTTCTCGGGATCTCGGATATATTTCTGTTCCATTAGACAATTCTCTTCATAGAACTTGTTAATGCGGCCCTCCGCGATCTTGTCGAGCATCCTCTCCGGCTTGCCTTCTTCACGGGCCTGCGCCTTGATGACCTCGATCTCGTGCTGGACTACGCACTCAGGCACATCCTCCGGGAGGATGTAGGCAGGGTTTGCCGCCGCAACCTGCATGGACAATTCACGTCCGAGGCGCTGAAATTCATCAGTGCGTGCAACAAAATCAGTCTCGCAGTTCAGCTCAAGCAGAACTCCAAGCTTAGCGTTGTTGTGTATGTAGCTGAATATCATACCCTGAGCAGCCGCTCTGTCCGCTCTTTTAGCGGCCTTGGCAAGCCCCTTCTCGCGAAGGTAGTCTACTGCCTTCTCTACATCTCCACAACACTCAACGAGAGCCTTTTTACAATCCATCATTCCTACCGAGGTACGTGCCCGAAGCTCAGACACGAGCCCCGCAGTGATTTCTGCCATTGTCAGTTACTCTCCTTCCAGCCTTTTTGTTCTTCTATAGCCTTCACAGCCGCCTTGTCGATCTCCTCAACTACGGGATCCAAATCTTCCGACAGTTCAGGCACCTCTTTTTCTTCTTGTTCTTCGTTTTCAATGCGCTCTTCTCTGGAGTCCTGCCCTTGGCGGCCTTCAATAAAGGCATCAGCCATTAGACCGACTACAAGCTCTATCGCACGGATAGCATCGTCGTTACCGGGGATCGGATAGTCTATTACATCGGGGTCACAGTTCGTGTCAACTATCGAAATTACAGGGATCCCGAGCTTGCGCGCCTCGAGTACGGCTATAGTCTCACGACGAGGATCGATCACGAAAAGCGCATCCGGAATATCTTTCATCTCTTTTATCCCGGACAGGTATTTCTCAAGTTTCTCTCTCTCCTTGCGGAAGTGGATTATCTCTTTTTTGGGATATTTGTTGATCGTACCGTTATCCTCCATCTCCTGGAGTTCGGCCATACGGGTGACCCTACGGCGAATCGTCGCGAAATTTGTGAGAAGACCTCCGAGCCAGCGCTGATTAATGTAATACTGCCCGGCCTTAAGTGCCTCTTCTCTGATGGGATCCTGTGCCTGACGCTTCGTTCCTACGAAAAGCAAAGAACCTCCCGACTTGGAGACCTCACGGACAAAGTCATACGCCTTTTCGAGGCCTTTGACAGTCTTTTGCAGGTCGATGATATAGATACCGTTACGTTCGGTGAAGATGTATGGTTTCATCTTCGGGTTCCAGCGCCTCGTCTGATGTCCAAAGTGAACACCGCACTCAAGCAGCTGTTTCATACTTACTACTCCCATGTGTATCCCTCCT
>CAYZYF010000087.1:0-3466 GCA_964482015.1 uncultured Synergistaceae bacterium | reverse complement strand
TGTATATCCTCTTTCCAGGAATTAGAAAAGGATCAAAAACATCGACCCCCCTGTACGACTGGATACTTGCGATTGCGGCCGGGGGAGTCACCGGTTATATAATATTCTTCTTCAACGAAATTGCGCGTCGTGGAGCGGAACCTCTTCCCTATGAGATATGGCTCGGAATCGCAGCGATAATACTCGTTCTTGAAGCCGGTCGAAGGGTAGTGGGCAACGTCCTTCCATGCATGAGCATCATCTTTCTGCTGTACTGCTACTTTGGTAATTATGCTCCCGGGATGTTCCAGATCAGAGGCTACACTGTAAGCAGGATCATACAGCATATGTACCTTACCCCCGAGGGCATATTCGGACTGGCCCTCGGTGTTTCGGCGACCTTCGTAATCGTCTTCATTATATTTGGGGCTTTCCTCTCACAGAGCGGGGGAGCGAGATTCTTCAATGAGCTTGCTCTTGCCATGGCGGGCGGTACTCCGGGCGGCCCGGCCAAGGTTGCTGTGGTAGCATCCGGCCTTCTCGGAACGATCAACGGCTCCTCTGTTGCGAACGTCGCAACGACGGGGACTTTTACCATCCCCCTTATGAAGAGGGTTGGGTACCCGCCGCACTATGCCGGGGCCGTCGAAGCCTGTGCCTCTACAGGAGGACAGCTTATGCCTCCTATCATGGGAGCGGGCGCGTTCATAATGAGTGAGTTTTTGGGCATATCTTATCTTTCAATCGCGGCTGCGGCCATAATACCCGCGTTTATTTACTACACCGCAATATTCACAAATGTTCACATCAGAGCCAGAAAGGAGAACTTTCAGGGACTCCCGAAGGATCAGCTTCCGGAGGCACGTGAAGTCATGAGGCGTGACGGACACCTTCTGATACCCGTCATCGTGATAATTGCTACACTTCTCATGAAATACACGCCTCTTCGTGCCGGATTCATAGGCGTTGTCTCTGTTATCCTGGTCAGCTCTATTAAACAAAACACCAGAATGAGCATACGTCAGATTGTGGATGCTCTTGAGGAAGGTGCCCGCGGCGCGCTCGGCGTGGCGTTGGCCTGTGCCCTGGTAGGTTTCATTGTGGGGACATCCTCGCTTACCTCCCTCGGCCTTACGATATCGAATAACATTATTGAGATATCGGGAGGCAGGCTTGTGCTTACGCTGATTATGGCCATGGTCGCCTGCCTGGTGCTTGGAATGGGGCTTCCGACTACAGCCAACTATATTGTCTGCAGCACCATCATAGCACCGGCTCTGATAGGAATGAAGGTTCTACCGCTTGCGGCTCATCTCTTTGTTTTCTATTTCGGTATTATGGCGGACCTCACGCCGCCTGTATGTCTGGCGGCGTTTACAGGCGCAGGGATAGCCGGGGCAAGTCCGGCAAAAACCGGATTCACTGCCACCAAGATCGCGCTCTGTTCCTACATAATGCCGTACATGTTCGTCTATAACCCGATGATACTTCTCCATGAGGTGATCGCTTATGAACTTCTTATATTGGTGATCTCTGCCACTCTGGGAGTAGTTACTCTGGCGGGGGCTTTCGAGGGCTGGTTCTATCGTACTCTAAACATCCCTGAAAGGCTCGTTATGTCGGTATGCGCGCTCGTCGCTATACATCACAGCATGCTGTTCAGCCTGATCGGAACGGGCGGTATAATTCTGATGCTGCTCTATCTGAGACAGACGCGGGGAAGGGCTGCAGTGGCCGTTTAAGGCTAATTTTTAACCCTTTTGAGCGCCCCTGCTTTTCGGGGCGCTTTTTTATTGTATACTTGCTCTGTGTGAGGAGGGCGGTCCGTGGAACAAAATTATCTCGTACTTTTTGCTGTATTTGGAGGCAGTATCGTCGGCCAAAAATCTGGTTTTCCTGCCGGTGCCATGATCGGCGGCCTTGTCGCCGGACTTGCGATCAAGGCTATGATGCGGCTGGGACTGGACCCAAAGGTTGAATGGCTCTCATGGATCTCACAGGCTCTCGTAGCCTATGTTTTGGTCAGAGGAACTGATTTTTCATCCCTCGTCGACCTGCCGAAGTATCTCCCGGCTGCCCTCGCTTACAGTTTCTCTCTTTTGGTGTTTACGCTTGGACTTGCCTGGGTCTTCGCAAAGATCTGTAAAATGGATTTTCTTACTTCGCTCTTTGCCACGACGCCGGGCGGGCTGACAGGCATCGCCCTTGTCGCGGTCGACATAGGGGCGGATCCGGCCATTTCTATTCTTTTTAATATATGCAGATTGGTGACCATACTTATAGCGGTGCCTGTCATAGCCAATATCATAGTCAAATCCGGATCGCTTTGATATTGTTTATCGCGGCTGCTCGTACTTTGAGGTGACAGAATTACAATGAAAAACAGACAATCTCTGATCTGGTCCATGCTTACCCTTTTCAGAAAGGCCGTAACGCTTTTACCGCACAGACCGGCTCTTATGTTCGGCGGTTTTATGGGTTCCCTGGTTCCATTTTTTACAAGAAAAAAGGTAAGTGAAGCGACGGACCGATGTGCAAGGATACTCGGTATCTCCAATAAAGAAGCAGCCAGCATAGTAAGGGGAGCTTATAAAAACTTTGGCAAATCGATGACGGAGTTCATAAGGCTTCCTATTATGGCCTCAAAGCTTGATGGAATAATGACTGTACACGGTGAGGAAAACCTTCGCGAGGCCTATGAGGCAGGAAAAGGGGTATTGGTCGTAACGGCGCACATAGGCAACTGGGAGTATGCCGGTGCCTGGTGCGCGCAGCATGGCTATCCCATGAACGGTCTCGGCACCGACCAGAGAGACGATAGGATAACAGATCTGATAGCGGAATTGAGGAATGCCGGAGGCATGAAGGCTCTGGGCAAGGCTTCGGATCTTAAATCCATGGTACGGGCTCTGCGCTCAGGTGAAATAATCGCTGTCCCGGTCGACCAGGATGCAAAAGAGGCCGGTATAGTCTCGCCTTTTCTTGGGCATCCGGCGAGTACTCCGGTCGGCATGGCTAAATTGGCCGACAAATTGGGATGTGCCGTGGTCCCGGCATATTGTGTCAGATGGCTAGGCACGGAAAAACTTGAATTACACTTTCTTCCCGCACTTAAGGGAAGGCATGGTGAGCCGTACGGCAAGGATTTTCAAAGCAGCATAGACGATTGCAACGAGGTCATATCCAGTTGGATAAGGAAATATCCGGATCAGTGGATGTGGATGTATCCAAGGTGGGAATCTGTGGAGAGGGGTGATTTCGATCAGGTGCGGGATCGATCCGGGGAGGCATAAAATAGGCGTCGCATTCGCCGAAGGGGATACGCTTCTTTACTCCGCTATTCTGCCGGCCTCTTCCGCGCAGCGACTTTTCGAAGCGTTCAGAGATGAGGATTGGCGGCTTCTTATGCCCTGGAGGCAGGAAGGTGACGGTGCCTTGCTCGAAGGAAAGGATCTCAGCATCGTATTCCTCGGTAACGGGACCTCCT
>CAYZYF010000086.1:0-3632 GCA_964482015.1 uncultured Synergistaceae bacterium | reverse complement strand
AAGGAGATATTCGGATCATTAGAAAATTCGTGTCTTGACTTTGGGGGGCACTTTAATACGCCCCTGCAATTTGTCTTATTCTGAATTTCGTTTATAGCCAAATCGTTGTTTAAAATATTTTGCCTGTCGATATGTGATGTAGTCAAATCCTTAGCCATTTCATTCCTCCGAAACGTTGATTTCACCGCTTATTATTAGTTTTGGGAGTGGGTTGTATTTTTACTCTCTCTTCATAATATCGTATGTCGTGCAATAGCACGATACATAAACGTTTCAAAAATAAGCATTTACTTACACACAGAACCTATCATTGCATATATATCACTAAACAGGATGAAGGACAAATATTAAAGAAGCACTTATAGGGAGTCGGATGTTTTGCCATACTTTTTATGCGGCTAAAATCAAGAATAACTCACAGTAACCCCGTCTTCTTCATATTACGCTGATCTTCCTCCTCTATCCGGTATCCGGCTTTGCCTCTCTCGACCCTCGCCAATCCTTGCCGTCATTGCTCCATTGCGGGCTTTTGGGCTTCAATCTGAGAGTGTGTGGCGTGGATGGCTTAAATTCGGGACATTTTCAGCTTGATGTCCTGTGGTTTCCCGAAATAGACCCACGAGGTGACTAGGATATCGACGCCCGAGGCAGCATATTCTGCCGCGTTTGAAGCGTTTATTCCCCCGGCAGCGGCTATTACGGCACCAGGGTAGGCCTTCCTCGCAAAATTTACGAACTTGCCCAGTTCGTCATAAGTAAAACGCTCACACTGCACGGTATCGGCTCCAGCCTTCAAGTATGCCTCTGCCTCTTCGGGGGTGTTCGCCTCGACTGCAATCTTTTTTTCAGGAAAGCGTTTGACCATCAGGGGTATCAGGCTCACAAAGTCATCTGTAAAGGCCCGATGCTGATCGAAGACAAGTATGGAATCGGAGAGGCCAAGCCTGTGAAGGGATGCGCCGCCTGCGAGTGCAGCTTTTATCGAGAGGGCTTTTCCTCCCGGGAAGTGTTTTCTTGTAACGGATACATGGACCGAAGGATTGGCTGTCCTGGCATTTTTGACCATCTGCGCCGCCCTTGTCGCTATGCCTGAAGAGTATTCTATTATATTTTGCGCTTGCTTCCAGCAGGCGTGCATAGCGCCCGCCGTGCCGCGCACCTTCATGAAGACTTTCCCTCCCTCTGTGAAGGTCCCGCTGGAGGAGAGCGGCTCGACTTCGCATCCTGTCTTTTTAAAGAGCCTGGCGGCCTCTTCTACGCCTGCAAGCACGCAGTCATTCTTGGGGTAGCAATCAATTACGCCGCGGACGTTTTCTATGTCCATCGACATCACGGTTAGATCCATGTGCTGAAGGTCCTCTTTGATCAGAGAATTAATTAAATCATCGGATATGTAAAACATTTCAGGACTCCTTTTTCTTTTGTATTTTTTCAAGGGCTGCAAAGAGCAGCAGTCCGGCCAAAGCAAGCAGGAAACAAAGCGCCTCCGCCCTATCGAACTCGCCCCTTGAGACAGAGTTGAATATCTCAAGGGAGACCGTATTTGTCCGCCCGGAAATATTGCCGCCCACCATCATGGTTATGCCCACCTCACCGGCCGCCCTCGCTGTCCCGAGGAGGAGGCCTGAGGCTATTGTATTGCTTACCAAGGGAACTGTAACGAAAATAAATGTTTTAAATGTCCCGCAGCCAGTGACATGGGCAGCCTCCTCAAGTTTTATTATCCCCTCGTTTTTCATAGCGGCTTCAAGAGGTCTGGCCAACATGGGAAGACCGGCAATAAAAGCTGCAAGAAATACCCCTGTCTGTGAAAAAACTATCCTAACCCCGGCGTACTCCTCCAGCACTCCTCCGATACCCTGACGACCAAGGGCCATCAGCAGGAGATAGCCAAGTGCTACCGGAGGGAAGACCAGAGGCAGCGTGACCAAAAAGGAGACGGGCCTGGCAAGTATGGAATCTGACCTGCTCAGCCAGAACGCCAGCGGCACACCGACAAGCAGCAAAAGAACGATGGATACCAGGCATGTCTTTAAGGTCAGCAGTATCGGAAAATATAGTGATGGATCACGCAAATGAAATCTTCTCCGCTGTTTTCTTACCAGACCCCGTGCTTTTTCAGTATTTCTTTTCCTTTATCTGTTTTGAGAAAAGCCAGAAAAGAGCTGACTCCGGGGACTGTCTGGGATCCTTTGACGACGGCAGCGACCATGTTAATGGGAGGATAACCGTCCTCTATCTCAAGAGACCCGCCTATCTTCTCCGCTCCGGCCCGTACCACCACACGGTTGACGAAGCCGGCATCCATCTCTCCGGAGACAAGATAGGAAAAAACCTGGGGGACGGTGGAGACCTGGGAAAGTTTCTCAGGAACCTTTTCGACCATGCCCGATGACTTGAGGTAGTTTACGGCGGCGCGGCCGTATATTGCAGCTTTCGGGTCCGGATAGCAGATCGATTTCACTTCGCCATAGAGCAGGTCATAGGGCGACGATAGCGATAAGCCCTTGCGCCAGGCCAGTACAAGGACTGTTTTGCCCAAGGGTTCAAAAAGCCCGAATTTTACATTCGTTTTGACCGATTCAAGAGTGCCCCTGTCCGATATGATCACATTAACTCCGCTTCCGGCTTCTATCTGAGCAAGCTGCTGTCCTACGTTTCCTCCATACATCTCCTGGACGCCGTTTCCCGAAACCTCTTTATAAGCAGCACAGAGTTCCTTGACCATGTTCATGTAGCCCGCACCCGTCGTGACAGAGAGATCTTCTCCATAAGACGCTGAGACTGCTGTGAGGATAAAAAAGAGCACCAAAACAACTTTCTTCATTCTAAAATACCTCCGTTTTTTATGCGGCGAAAGGCCTTGCTCCGTTCTGGTCGCATACCAGATCCGGGACATCATAGGAGACCAGTTTGCCGTTATTTATTATCGCTGCCATACCTGCAAGTTTCTTTACCTCTTCGGAGCTGTGCGTGATGTATATCATCGGGAAAGAAAAGTTCTCCGGAATAAGGGCAATATAGGAGATAAGCTCGTTCTTCAGCCTGAGGTCCAGCGATGAGAGCGGCTCATCCATTATCAGGAACGAGGTGCATGCAAAAAGTGCGCGCCCTATAGCCGCACGCTGAGCTTCTCCTCCTGAGAGGGTTTCAGGGTGCCTTTCGAGCAGATGCCCTATTTTGAGAAGGTCCACTATTTTTGAAAATTCTGCCTTGCTCTTCCTGCCTCCCGGAAACCTTCCGAATGTAAGGTTCTCCTTGACCTTCAAATGGGGAAAAAGCCTATGCTCCTGAAAAACATAGCCGATCCCCCTTTTGTGAGGAGGCAGATTTATCCTTTTTTCATTATCGAAATAAACAGTGTCTTCAAACCTGATCCTTCCTTCATCAGGAGAGAGAAGCCCTGCAATGATATTTGCAAGCGTCGTTTTTCCGGAGCCAGATCTTCCGAATAGCGCGGTGATCAACGGCTTTTGTACGGTAAAACAAATATCCATATCAAGACTCCCGATCCTCTTTTTTACAAAGACGTCAAGCAAGAGCGTTGTCCCCCCATTATATGCAACTCAATTGCATTTTACAGGAGAAATTTTTTAGGTCAAGATTAGTTCTCTTTTGAACGTTTCTCAGGG
>CAYZYF010000085.1:0-3763 GCA_964482015.1 uncultured Synergistaceae bacterium | reverse complement strand
ACGCTTCCTTGACACGGAAGAGGTCAGAAGTTCAATTCTTCTATCGCCCACCATACTCGTAAACCCCCGACGGGCCTCAGCCCGTCTTTTTTATTGGTTTTTTCCTGAAGCGAGCGAAAAATGAACCGGGTGAAAACCTACTGTATAACTGAATAAATAACACTTCCGATAAAAGGATTGGGCTTGACTACGAAATGGGGTTTCCTTAATAAAAAATGGAAAAATTTCTTCTAAAACGACAGAAATGATATGCTCGAGTTTTTTAAGTCTCAGGACTAAACACACTTTTTCGCAAACCGTTTCGCGAAAGACTGGTGACCGGAGGATAACGCCATGAGATCAACAGTATTTATTAGACCGGCGGACGAAGTCATGAATAAACTGGACTGGCAGTGCAAAAAGCAGAAAAGCGCACTTGTCCGTATAGACCGCTGCTACTTTTCGCCGCAGATATGTTCAGAGTGTGGAGCCCAGAGAGTGGTCAGATGATTTTAGAATCCCATCGGCTTCAGCCACAGAAGTAGATCAATATAACGTTTAGTATAAGTCCATTTTTTATGCCCGTTTATGCCCCTGTTTTAGTTTAATGTTTGCATATTGATAAAACTGCAAACGTTTGTTAAAATATCATGCGAGGAGGTGTTCTCATGGACGTAAAAATCCAAAATCGGCAATTTATACCGCTTAAGAAGCTGAAAGAGGAAGGGCGTTCCCTTTATAAGATTAATCAGCTTGTTTCGGCAGGAAAACTTGGCAGAGTTAACCGCACTTACTATGAAAACATGGAATATAACGGCGAAATCAACGATTTCTATGCCGTTCCTGCCTACTCTGACAAAAAAGGAATAGTCTGTCTTATGAGCGCGGCGGTATATTATGAGCTCACCACGGAAAGACCCTCGCAAATTGAAGTCGCTCTTCCCCGGGGATCCAGGATACCGCAGCCGCCTGACTGGCCACAGATGCGTTTTTATCTTTTTTCGCCTCAACGGTATAAAGTCGGGGTAAAAAAAGTCGATGTGGACGGTAACCCCTTTTATATTTATGATATTGAAAAAACAGTGTGCGATATTATCTTCTATCGCAACAAGATGGGGTTTGAACCAGCCGTGGAGGTAATTAAAAAATATCTGAATAGGCAGAACCGGGACCTTAACCGCCTGATGCGGTATGCTGAGATGCTCCGCCTTAAAACAACCATGAAACAATTTGTGGAGGTGCTAGTATGAGCAGTGCTACTTCAGTGAAGGACAGATTAAAAAATTACGCGATAGGGTAGATGATCTCGGCTGCCTCCTCTTGATATTGATGCAGTCCTTAGATTCATTCTGACAAAACGACCTAGGTCGGTCGAGGATGTGGTGGGCGAGCAGTTTGGCCTCACCGATGATGACTTCATACGCGCACTCAAAGACACTCCTTCGGGACTCTTCCGGGGGGCGGAATCTAGAATAAGTGGAACGAGATAAACGTCAGACTGGGGATAGACTCGCCCTTCCCGTTCCGAAAAATTCTCCGGAGGACTGGATTTTGAAAAAGAAAACGTGGGGCGAATCTGTAATCAAGGAGGAGTGCAAACATGGATCTAAAGGACATTAAACTTAAAAGGCTGAGCGATATGGAGAAGAAGATCTTTTTTCTGGCCTGGCTTAACGAGAGGCTGAAGGCAGCCGGTAGCCGTGCGCTCCCTGTCCTTGTAGGCGGAAGCGCCGTTCAGCTGTATACCGCCGGCAACTATGCCTCTTTTGACATGGACATCATCCTCGACGATCTTTCAAAGGTCGTCGGTATCCTTGAAAAGAATGGATTCGTGAAGACCGGAAGACATTACTACTCAAAAGAATATAATCTTCTTGCTGAATTTGTGAGCGGATCGATTCCGGAAAAGGTGACGGAAATTGCATACGAAAAGGAGATTGTGCTTATTTCCTCTCTTGAAGAAATGATCATAGACAGGCTGACCGCGGCGAAATGGTGGAAAATTCCAAAAGACCTCGAATGGGCCAGGGTAATGATAGCATCTGAAAATAGTGCGGAACTGGATATGGACTACTTGCGCAAAAGGGCCAAGGAAGAAGATATTGAAGATTTCCTCGAAAGGGCCTTTGAGGAAAATAAAAAAATAACAGACAATGACATCGAATCGAGGTGAGGATATGAGGGAAGAAAATGTCAGACGTATAAAATTCGAAGATCTGGGTCTTTCAGCGGAGGATAGGCTGAAGCTTCCGAGCCGGCGCGAACTTTCCAGCAGGCCATGGAGCGATGACCAGATGCGGGCCTTCATACAAATACAGAAACGCGTTCCCGAGATCCTCGCCGAGATGGGTATTAAGATAATAGGGACTATTTCCTATAAACAGGCGCTGAAGGAACGGGAGATGGAAATAGAACAGCGCAGTTCCCTCGTCGGTAAGGACCCAACGGTATGAACATAGACAAATCAATTGAGGCAGAACGAATATAGAGCACTGCTGCGGAACAAGGGGAATATTAAATGATGCTGAACATCGCAGACATAACGATCGAGGTTTACAAAAAAAATATAAAAAACATGCACCTATACGTCAAACCGCCCAAAGGCAGCGTTACGGTCTCAGCTCCGCTTTTAATGAGCGATGAGGCAATAGAACGGTTTGTCCGTACTAAAATTGATTGGATAAAAAAACAAGTCAGCAAGTTTGATAACCAGCTTTACCAATCGGAGAGGGAATACGTTTCCGGCGAAACATTGTATCTATGGGGCAGACAGTATTGCCTCATTGTTGAGTGTGGCAATAAGAAATCGCTTGTTTTATCAGGGGATAAGGCAATTTTAACCGTTCGAAAGGGGAGTACGGTAAAACAGAGAGAAAACTTTATCCGAGAATGGTACCGAAAACTATTGAAATCTGAGATAGCACGCTTACTGCCCAAATGGGAAAAAGTGACAGGGCTGAAGGCATCTGGCTGGCAAACAAAATACATGACCACTCGCTGGGGGACATGTAACGTAAAAACAGGAAAAATATGGCTGAATCTACAACTTGCCAAGAAAGCACCCGAGTGTCTTGAATACATTATCCTTCATGAACTTATTCATCTCACAGAAAGAAAACACAATGAACGCTTCGCCTCTCTGATGAGCGCCTATATGCCCATGTGGAGAGAGATCAAGAGAACGTTGAATGGACAGGCGCTCCTTATATGACTATAGCCTTTTGCCTCACTTGTGACTAATCTATGCTTTTAGAAATTATAAACTTTTGGCTCGCCCTCAAAAGAATAGATCGTTGCCACGGCATGGGTAAAACGAAGTACGACCATAAGATTATCGTCTGCGCTGTACATTGAGGGTAAAACTGGCTTATTTGCCTCAAGCATGGCGACTCTGGCTTCGCGCCTATCATCGACTTCAACTTCGCCCTCTATACGTATCCACCTGTCCCCGCTCATGCCGGAAATTTCAATTTTAGGATTTGCCAGCATTTGTTTATAAACCGCCTTTTGATTGTTAGTTACGATATAAAGTTTATCCTCAAACCCACAAATTGCACCAAAAGGACGGACGCGCGGCTGGTCGCCCTCGCATGTCGCTACATAGAACGTACCGCAATCTTTCAGAAATTTTAAAGCTTCTTTCATGGAAAAATGCTCCTTTCAAATTTGAAATATCATTGCCTGCCGGGACGTAATTTCTTGCGAAAGCATGGATAGCCTCCCTATAATTAGTCGTCACTGAATAATTACCTAAGCAACGGAATATCCCAATTGTCCTGTCTGA
>CAYZYF010000084.1:0-4265 GCA_964482015.1 uncultured Synergistaceae bacterium | reverse complement strand
ACGGCGTGACGATAGCAAAGGAATTTGAGCTCGAAGATCCGTTTGAGAACATGGGAGCCCAGCTTATCAAAGAAGTGGCCTCCAAGACCAACGATGTGGCCGGAGACGGTACGACCACGGCAACGGTCCTTGCCCGCGCAATGGTCCGCGAAGGGATCAAAAACGTTGCGGCAGGGGCGAACGGCATGCTCATCCGCAGGGGCATCGAAAATGCGACGCAGCTTGTTGTGGACCAGCTTAAAAAGCAGGCAGTAAAAGTCAAGGAACACAGCATGATCGCACAGGTAGCCTCAATATCCGCGGATGACAAAGAGGTTGGAGAGCTGATCGCCGAAGCGATGGACAAGGTAGGAGAAGAGGGCGTCATTACAGTAGAAGATAGCAAAAGCCTCGGTACGACCCTTGAGACCGTTGAAGGACTTCAGTTTGATAAGGGCTACATCAGCCCGTACATGATCACAAACCCCGACCGTATGGAAGCAGACCTTGAGGATGTCAATATTCTGGTCGTGGACGGCAAGATCAGCAACGTGAAAGATATGCTTCCCGTGCTTGAGAAAATAGTCCAGCTCGGCAAGCCTCTCCTTATCATAGCGGAAGACGTTGAGGGCGAGGCTCTCGCAACGCTCGTAGTCAACAAACTGCGTGGAATCCTTCAGGTCGTCGCTGTCAAGGCCCCCGGCTTTGGCGATCGCAGGAAGGCAATGCTGCAGGATATAGCCATCGTCACAGGTGCTACTGTTGTAAGCGAAGAAGTCGGCATGAAACTTGAAAACACCGACACCACGGCCCTCGGCAGCGCCAAAAAAGTCAGAGTTACAAAGGAAGACACCACAATAGTGGAGGGCAAGGGCGACGCCCAGGCTATCAGGGATCGCGCTGGTCAGATAAAGAAAGAGCTTGAGGATTCAACCTCCGAATATGACAAGGAGAAGCTCCAGGAGCGTCTCGCCAAAATAGTTGGCGGAGTCGCGGTCATTCAGGTGGGAGCTGCTACTGAGACCGAGCAGAAGGAACTCAAACATCGGATCGAAGACGCGCTTAACTCGACCCGTGCCGCTGTAGAGGAAGGCATTGTCGCAGGCGGCGGAGTCGCGCTCGTCGAGTGCACCAAGGAGCTCGACAAGCTGGTTGCTAAACTCGACGGAGATGTGAAGACCGGAGCTCTTATCGTCCGCAAGTCGCTCACGGAGCCGCTCCATTTGATCGCTTCGAACGCCGGACTCCAGGGCGACGTCATCATCGAAAAAGTGAAGACGCTCAAGGCAGGACAGGGACTTGACGCCACGACCGGAGAGTATGTTGATATGATCAAGGCCGGCATCATCGACCCGGTCAAGGTCACGCGCTCCGCTATCCAGAACTCAGCCTCAATAGCCGCGATGATCCTTACGACCGATGCTCTTGTCGCCGACAAGCCGGAGAAAAAGGAATCCCTCGGAGACATGGCAGGCATGGGCGGTATGGGTGGCATGGGCGGTATGGACTACTAATACCAAAGTAAGTCACAACGTTGTACCCAAGGCAGACGGGATTTTACCCGTCTGCTTTTTTATGGTGTGCCGTGCAAAAAAAGAGGGAGAGTGGAAATCGGCTCCTCTTTATGTCATACTTACTAACGCGAAAGATTTTGGGTAAACATCGCAGGAAGGGCGGGGTTTAAATGAGAGACAAGGAGAATAAGATCCTTATATTGGACTGCGGTTCTCAGTACACTCAGCTTATCGCAAGGAGGATCAGAGAACTGGGGGTCTTCAGCGAGATACTCCCCTGGGATGCATCTCCGGAAAAAGTAAAAGGGTCCCGGCCTTCAGGGCTGATAATTTCCGGAGGTCCTAAAAGCGTCCTCGACGATGATGCCCCTCACGTTCCAATGGAAATATTAAACCTTCCCATCCCTGTGCTAGGGATATGTTATGGAATGCAGCTGATAGCCCGCAGCTTCGGAGGCAAGGTCGGCCGCGGCATGACCGCTGAGTACGGCGACACCGAACTTTCGATCTCCCCGGCTTCCCGTATTTTCGGCAGGTTGGGAGAGAATAAAAAGATAAAGGCTCTGATGAGCCACTGGGATCAGGTAAACGAACTTCCCGGCGGATTTCTTGTCGCGGCGCAAAGTGAAAACGGGACCCTCGCCGCCTTTGAATCCGCCGATGGCCGTATCTCCGCGCTTCAGTTTCATCCCGAAGTTGTGCAGACCCAATATGGAAAAGATATCCTCTCCGCATTCGTGTTTGATATATGCGGCTGCCTGGCAGATTGGGACCTTGGGTCGGGCTGGATCGAAAAAGAAATCAAAAAAATAAGGGAGAAGGTAGGAGAGGGGCGCGTGATATGCGGTCTCTCGGGAGGGGTCGATTCATCGGTCGCCGCCGTAATTACGTCTAAGGCTGTGGGAAGCAGACTCCATTGTATTTTTGTCGATCACGGATTGCTCAGAAAAAATGAAGCCGATCAGGTTATGGAGACATACCGTTCTCTGAACCTGAACGTCCGCAAGGTAGATGCTGAAGAAAGATTCCTGAAAGCATTGGAGGGAGTTACGGAACCCGAAAGAAAAAGGAAGATCATAGGCGAGCTTTTTATAAGGGTATTCGAAGAGGAGGCCCGGGCTGTAGGCGGCTCGGACTGGCTTTTGCAGGGCACCATATACCCAGATGTCGTTGAGAGCGGGCATGGCGGAGGCAATGTAATCAAGAGCCATCACAACGTTGGCGGACTGCCCGAAGATATGAAGATGGGGCTACTGGAGCCGCTTCGCGACCTTTTCAAGGACGAGGTGAGGAAGGTCGGGCGCTCTCTGGGGATGGAATCCCATTTTCTTGAAAGACACCCCTTTCCCGGACCCGGCCTCGCTGTGAGATGCCTAGGGGAGCTAAAAAAAGAACGCCTCGATGCCCTAAGAGAGGCTGACGCCATCTTTATTGAGGAGATCAGAAAATTCGGTCTTTATAACGATATCTGGCAGGCCTTCTGCGCTCTTCTCCCTGTCCGCAGCGTTGGCATAGCGGGTGACGTCAGGACTTACGGAGAGACCGCGGTTCTTAGGGCGGTTTCGTCTCTCGATGCGATGACGGCCGACTGGGTGCACCTGCCCTATGAACTTCTGGATATCGTAGGCAGGAGGATCTGCAACGAAGTACCCGCTATAAGCAGAGTAGTGTACGACGTGACCGGCAAACCCCCTGCGACCATAGAGTGGGAATGAGTAAAATTATCCCTAAAACCGCAGCCCAAGCGGAATTTCCGGGATTTTTTGACAGTACTGTAGGCAAGAGGTGAAGTGCTGTGTCAAGTAAGCCGCCCTATACGATAACGGAGAAAGCCGCCGACTGTCTGGCTAAAATCGTTGAGACCGTGACTAGGCTTGAATGCGGTACGGGGTTCAAAAGCAATATTCGTTTGCATAGGGAAAACCGTGTCAAGACGATACACTCCTCTCTTGCCATCGAGGGAAATGCTTTAACGCTTGGTGAAGTGGCTGCCGTCATTGAGGGCAAGAGGGTTGCAGGTAAACAAACGGAGATCAAAGAAGTTAAGAATGCTTATGAAGCCTATGACAAAATAATGACCTTCGATCCATGCTCCGTAAGGGATTTCCTGAAAGCCCACAAGCTGATGACAGGGGGCTTACTGGAGGAGTCGGGGAAATTCAGAAGCGGCGATGTCGGTGTGTTCGATGGTGATGTTGCCGTTCATATAGGGGCGAGGCCGCAATTTATATTCGGCCTCGTCAAAGACCTGTTTGCTTGGGCGAAGGGATCAGATCTGCATCCCGTGCTGAAAAGTGCGGTGATCCATTATGAGATCGAGACTATTCACCCATTTGCCGACGGCAACGGACGCATGGGCAGGCTTTGGCAAACACTGCTTCTTGCGAAATGGAACACGATTTTTGAATGGATTCCGATGGAATCTGTTTTATACCAGAACAGACCGCAATACTACCGGGCGATTGAAGATGCGCGCAGCGCAAACGACTCCGGAGTGTTTATTGAATTTACCCTTTCGGCTGTTTTAAATAGCATCATCGACCAGGAACGGCACCAAGTTGAGCACGAAGAAAAGCACCAGGTTGAGTTGACTGGGACGCAAAGAAGCATATTGGAAGCACTTGAAGCCGGAACGCTTTCACGAAGGGAGATTTTTGATACAATCGGAATGAACGGCGATACACGTGCCTCCAGGCGGCATATTGGACCGCTTCTGGCGGAGGGCTTTATCAAGATGACTGTGCCGGATAGGCCGAGCAGCAAGCTGCAAAG
>CAYZYF010000083.1:0-4530 GCA_964482015.1 uncultured Synergistaceae bacterium | reverse complement strand
CCATCGCTTCACTACCGTTTCACAGCGATGAATTGAATTATCGCTGTTTCACTATCCTCTAGCCTTTCCCATCGATTCGCCATCGACTCTCCTATTGATTTTCGCTTCTGCTCCTCCCTATTGATTTGCCATAGATTTCCAATCGATTACCAATTGATTCCCCGCTCTGTCCATTGGTTTGCAACCGATTTGCAATTGATTCCCAATTGATTCCCCGCCCCTTGCCCTACCACCGTTTCACCATCGCTTCACTATCGTTTCACAGCGATAGCATATCGCTGTTTCACCATCGTTCGGGCCCCGCTCCGTCATCCTAGGGCGCCCCCTTCCCTGATAAGAACCGTCCGGGGGGACGAATAATAAGATTTGGTTTTTTCAACCATTTAAACAACCACTTCTCAGCCATTTCTCAAGTTTTTCAGCAACTCTTATCGTAACGAAGTCACGCTTCTCGTTGTAAAGCGGCTCTTTTCGTCACAACGTTACACTTCTCAATGGTTTTAAGCGCCCCTTCTCGTTGTGGTACAACACTGCTATACTTGTTAAAGGTTGGTTTTGAGGGGGCTGTCAACAATGAAAAACAAAGAGAGCATTTTTAAATACGGTTCTACATGGCTTAGAGCAGATTTCCACCTTCATACCCGTAAAGACCTCAAATATTTTAATTACGAGGGTGACGAAAATTATTTTGTCAGTGATTATGTAGATGCACTGACAAAAAATGATATTCGTTTTGGCGTTATTACAAATCACAATAAATTTGACTACGAAGAATATAAGCAGATATCACGTCATGCTAAAAAAAACGGAATATATATCCTGCCCGGAACGGAACTTTCTGTGAGAGAAGGAAAAGGCGGCATCCATGTGTTGATAGTATTTGATGAAACCTGGCTGGATAAAGAAGCATATCATATTACGAAGCTCCTTGATTCGTTTTTTCTAGGGCAAACGCCTAGCGAATACGAGAACTCCGGGGGGCGCAGCGATAAAGACCTCATAGGAATGGTTGAGAAGCTGGAGGAGTACGCAAAGCAGGAGCGGGATTATTTTCTTGTATTCGCTCATGTTGAAGGAGATCGGGGCCTGTGGTCAGAACTTGGCGATAATATCCTGAAAGACATAGGTCAGTTACCCGTGTATAAAACACTGAGAGAACGAACATTGGGGTTTCAAAAGGTTCGCACAAGGGACCGTGAAGAAGAAATAAAAAATCTCTGGAGCGGCAGATTCCCGGCGAAGGTTGATGGTTCAGACTGCAAAAGTATTGATGATATCGGACGCAATTCATGCTGGCTGAAACTTGGCGCCGTTACCTTCGAGGCGATCAAGTATGCGCTCACCGATCACGAAAACAGAGTTGCATGCAAAAACCCGGGACAGCCTGAGCATTCCTATATCAAGAACATTTCCTTCAAATGCAGCGGGGGTTTTTTGGGAGAACAAAGCATCATGTTTTCTCCGGAGCTGAACACTTTTATCGGAATTCGCGGCAGCGGAAAATCCGCCGTTTTAGAAACCTTAAGGTATGTGATGGATATTCCAGCCGATGAAAAGGCGCTCGATGGCACATACAAACAAAAATTGGTCGAATACGCGATGGGAAGCGGGGGTAAGGCTGCCGTGGAAGCGGTAGATCCCTATGGCCAGAGCGTCACTGTCTCGAGGATCCTCGGCGGAACGACGGGCGTTTATATTGATGATGTTTTGCAGCCGGGAATATCCATTGGCAGTAACGTAATAAAAAAACCTCTTTATTTTGGACAAAAAGACCTTGCCAGTTCCGGCGAGGGTTTCGAAAAAAAACTGATTGAAAAAATGATCGCCATAAATTTGAGAGAAATAAGGGAAAAAATTGATGTCCAAAGGCACGAAGTAACAGATGCCGTTAGTAAATGGAAAAAGATTCTTAGTCTTGGTGAAGAAAAAAAAGAGTTCCAAAAAGAGCTGAATAATACTAACTATTATCTTAGCAAACATAAAGAATACAAATTGGAAGAAAAATTGGATCAAAGATTGAAATTTCAAAAGGACGTAAAGAAAACCGAGCAGGTGGGGGACAAGGTTGCGGAGTACATATCCGATTTGGAGAACCTGATCGATCACTACGAAGATGACCTTAAAAACATGAGAACATATAGATCGGACGCTAACGACGTTTTCTTTAAGGATTATTTTGAGGCATATGACAGTATTGTTTCTTCATTTCAGAGTATAAAAGAAAACTTAAGACAAACAAAATTAACTGATGAGCAATTGAAAAAAATGGCCCTACAACTTAAAGATGAATACGAATCATTGTCGGATGATTTTGCCAAAATAGAAAGAGAACTGGCAGTTGAACTTAAAAACACCTCATCTGTATCTATCAGTACCGCTGACTTTATTAAACAGGTAAGTAAGTCTCAGGAGTTAACAAATAAGCTAGAATTTATTGCTAAAATAGAAAAATCAGAAGAAGAATCGCATAACAATCTGCTTAGAGAACTGGATAAACTGAATTCCCTATGGCTCGACGAATTTAACATTATAAAACTTGAACTTGAAAAAATTACAAAAGGTCAGGGATCGTTATCTGTCGATGCAAGATTCAAGGCGGACAAAAAAGAATTTCTCACAAATATGAAAGATATGTTCAGAGGCAGCGGGATCAGAGAAAACGACATGAAGACTGTTATAGATACTTATTCAGACTTCGGCGAGATCTTTAAAAACAGAGAGGCCGTAGGGGTAGAATTCGGGAGCAAGGATGACGCTTTTGAATCATATTTCATGGAGAATCTCGCCACGCTTCTCACATGGCAGCCTCCCAATCTGTACTTGATGAAATACCACGGCAGAGAATTAAAAGACCACTCCTTGGGGCAGCGTGCCTCCGCCCTTCTGCTCTTTTTGCTGGGGCAGAGCGAAAACGACCTTATAATAATAGATCAGCCTGAGGATGACATAGACAATCAGACAATATACAAAGACGTCATAAAAACGGTCAAAGAAATAAAGCCGAATATCCAGTTTATATTCGCAACTCACAACGCTAATATTCCTGTGCTTGGGGATGCGGAGCAGGTGCATTCCTGCTCGAGCGAGGACAACAGCCTCTCGTTGATAAGCGGCGGCATCGACGATCCTGATATACAAAAAAAGATCATAGATATAATGGAGGGCGGACGCGATGCCTTTACAAAGAGAAGGGAGATATACAGTTCATGGAACGCCTCGAACTCTTAGAAATCATCGCCCGCGGTGAAGACAGTAAGCATCAGTTCAAGTTAAACGTTACAAGCGAAGCATCTCTTGCGAAAGAATTTGTCGCATTAAGCAACTCCGGCGGTGGGCAGATATTTATCGGCGTAGGTGATGACGGGGAGCCGGCCGGTCTTTTAGAGGGAGATGTGCTTCGCTTAAATCAGCTTATTTCCAATGCGGCCTCTCAGCATATAAAGCCTCCCATAGCCCCGACCACAGAGAATATACGGGTTTCTGAGGGCCGTGTTGTGATGGCTGTACGCGTGCGTCCCGGCATAAGTATGCCGTATATGGACAACGACGGAGCGATTTGGCTAAAGTGCGGATCAGACAAAAGAAAAGCCATATCGCGCGAAGAGATCCAGAGGATTTTTCAAAACTCCGGGATAATCCACGGCGATGAAGTTCCCGTTGCGGGCATGAACATCGGTGACCTCGATATAGATTATTTTAAAAAGTTCTTTAAAAAAACTTATGGCAGAGCGGTAGAGGATCAGGATTTGTCCCTGCCTCAACTTGTCAGAAACCTTAACCTTTCGACGGGAGACTCGCTCAATGTAGCCGGAGCATTGCTATTTGGACGGGATACGAGTTTTAAGCTTCCCATGTTTATTGCTAAAGCGGCCTCTTGGCCTACAGGAGATGTAGCGGGTTCCGAGTACATCGACGGTGAAGATATTGACGGGAAGATAGAGGATGTTTTTCACAAATCCATGGGATTTATCGTGCGAAACCTGCTTAGAGTACAGGGAGCCGGTTCAGTCAATGCCCCCGGCCAGCTCGAGATCCCGCGGGAGGCGTTGGAGGAAATCGTTGCTAACGCGCTCATACACAGGGATTATTTTATAATGGCTCCTGTCAGGATCTTCGTCTTCCCAGATCGGCTGGAGATCATAAGCCCCGGTCATTTACCCAACAACCTCACTATAGAAAACATTAAATCGGGAAACTCTAACATCAGGAATCCGATTCTCGCTTCTTTTGCTACCAAGATCCTTCCTTATAGAGGTCTCGGCAGCGGAATACTAAGGGCCTTGCGCCTCTGGCCAGATATAGAATTCATTGACGACAGAGAGAATGCATTATTCAAAGTAATAATTAAGCGTAAAGTATGATTGCTGCAAGGATGAGGCGGCGGAGCCTGCGGGAAGGCGATAAAAATTTGAGAAGTACGGTATCTAACAATGTAAAAGTAGATTATAAATTGATGAAATCAGGATTTGTGGTAGTCTTTCAAAGGGACAAAGATATTATTCCGATGGCACAAGTTGAGGCACAAGTTGA
>CAYZYF010000082.1:0-4688 GCA_964482015.1 uncultured Synergistaceae bacterium | reverse complement strand
TAAATATTAAATGATAATATATCCTAATAAGAACATTATGTCAATAGCAATATTCCCACTAAAGTGAAAAAATTGAGCCATTGTTATGGTTGCCGTCACAGCACTCACAGAAAGCGCTGACGGTAGAAGATATCGGATTAGTTTAAACAACGGCTTAGGGGGTATAAAACGAAGACAAATCGTTACAAGTCGACAGGTGGCGGCCTCTGACAGAAAAACCTCTGACTGAGGCTGCCACCACCAAGCAACTCCTGCGCATCATCCGACCAACGCGCCCTCTCAGGGTAACAAATACCGGAATCATGCTTTTGCAGGGCTTTATAATGTGAGAGTTACGGCTGACTCGTCAAGATATCGTCGAAGGCGAGAAAAAGCTAATTCTCGCCACACATCTTCCAAACTATTTTTTCATGCCGTTATTCCATAGCACCAATGATCGTTTCAGCAATTGCCCTGATCTTTCCAGAATGGACAAGCTCTTTCGTCCACTCCATATCCGGTGATATATAATGATCGTTTTCCATAAATGGGGCTTTCTCTCTCACCGCTTTGTTGACTTCCGTCGTTACGGAAGACAGGGCACAATCATTATGTATTCTGAGATCTGCCGCCTGTACTGCTGTCAACAATTCGTTTCCAATTATGTATTCAGCAAGGGTTAAAACCTGCCTGGCTTTGAGAGCGGCGTTATATCCCATGCTTACATAATCTTCCTGAAGAGCGCAGGTGGGCACAGAATCCACGGAAGAAGGGTGCGCAAGACTTCTAAGTTCTCCCAGTAAGGCTGCTGAAGAATACTGGAGTATCATGTATCCGCTGTTTTCTCCCGGAGATGCTACAAGAAATGGCGGTAGGCCGCTTACGTGCTCATTGACCATTCTGTCAGTCCTCCGTTCGGAGATTTTTGAAAGATAACCCATGGCAATACAAATTGAATCTGATTCGATACCGACGAAACCAGCATCGCAGTTACAACCGCTCAGAGCTTCGCCCGACGGATGTATTATCGGATTATCATCACATGAGTTCAACTCATTTTCAATCGATACGAGGGCATCCGTTACAGTTTTACGTACCGCACCGTGGGCCTGAGGAATGCATCGTATAGATAGGGCATCCTGAAGATTCTGTCCGCCATATTTTTTTATAATTTCACTGTCCTCAAGTATCTTGTTGACATGCTTTGCTGAAACCCATTGTGCAGGTTGACGTTTGACAGACATGACCCTGTCATCAAAAGCTGTAAGGTTGCCTCCAAGAGCCTCCAGAGTGCAGGAAGCTACAATATCTGCAGTTGCGACCAGATTTAAAGCATCATAAACAGCGAGCGATGCTAGCGCTGTAACTGATGTTCCACCGCTTATCAGACAAAGGCCTTCTTTATAGCTAGGGTAGATCGGATCGATTTCCGCACGATTTAAAACCATCGCACCGTCAAGCAACTCCCCTTTATAATAGGCTCGTCCCTCTCCAAATAAAACCATTGCTATGTGCGCTTCTGCTCCCAAGTAACCAACTGACCCGTGTGAAGGCGTCCAAGGAACAACGTCCTTATTAAGAAATTCTGCAAGACGTTCCAACAATTCCAGCCTTGCACCTGAATATCCGCTTCCCATGTTCAAAAGCATTACGAACATTATTGCGCGCACTGCTTCTCTGTCCAGAGGTTCGCCCACATTAGTGCAGTGGGTCAGAATCATATTTTTCTGATACTTTATCGCGTCTTTTTCTGGGATGACACGTTTGACGTTTTCTCCAAGGCCTGTCGTTACCCCATATATCCTACGATTTTCTTTTACAAAATCTTCCACAAGATTCCTGCAGGCTTTAACACGCTTTTTATATTCCTCGTTAAAGGAAACCATTGCCCCATATCGAGCTACAGCCACAAGCTCAGACAGTTTAACTTCTCCTCCAAGAACAACCTCTTTAATCAAATTTGCTCTGTTCATTTTTTAAATCCCCTTGCTTTAGTCAATTATCTTGTCGTAAAAGAACACCTTAAAGGCAGATATGACCTGCAGTACAAAGATAAACAATACCATTGCTCCACCTGCTGCAGCTAAGAATTTAACGCCGTCGACACCCTGCGCTCCCCCTGCAAAAGCAACCATGAAGAAAGCTATTGCCCCAATGGAGACTCCCCACAGTATTTTCTGCCACGCCGGTGGTTCTTCGCCTTGTTTAAGATCCTTTGTACATATCGAAGCTATCGTGGTTGTCATAACGTCCGCCGCTGTTGCAAAAGAAAGCATCAATGTAACCATAACTACAGGAACAATGAATTTTCCCATTGGCATTGCTTCTAGGAAGACCCAGAGCCCTGCTACAGCTCCACTTGCTTTTATCGCCGCAATAATGTCAACCTTACCTTCGAGCTGCCATGAAATTGCTGTACTTCCCCACACACCGAACCAAACCAGACCAAAAACACATGGAAGAATCCAGTTCACTATCATAAACTCTCGAATCGTACGACCATAGGAAATCATGGCGAGAAACAGACCCATCAAGGGTGCATATGCTATCCATATTGCCCAGTCATAAAGCGTCCACCACTTTACCAGTGCATCGCCTCCGATGTCGCCCGGGTCAAAAGCCCAAATCCAGAAGTTTTGTAGCCAGTATCCTAGACTTGCAACACTTGTTCTGAGAATATAGATAGTGGGTCCCATTACGATCAGAAAGAAAAGGAGTATAAAAAATATTCTTGAATTGAAATCTGCCAGCCATTTGATCCCTTTATCAAGCCCAAGATAGGATGCGACAGTAAACAAGGCTGTCGTGATCGCCGCTATCACAAGCCATACCGCAGCACTTTGCTTTATTCCCCATGCAGTCTCAACTCCCGAGCCTATCAATGCCAATCCTGCTCCGAGTGAAGAGGCCAACCCAAGCACAATCGCAAGTAGGGAAAGGTTATCTATAAGCCATGTAAATGAGTGAACCTTGCTTCCAAAAAGAGGTTCAAGCGTCGCAGTTACAGTTAAAGGTTTCTTCTCATTGAAATAGAGGTATGCTGTCAGGATGCCGGAAATACAGTACATTGCGTAAGGGAAGAACGTCCAGTTATAGAAACATCTGCCAATTGAAAACCAGACCAACTCAGGGTCGCCGGGCTTTAAACCTAGGTTGGCAGCTTCACCATAAATGTTGCCTAGATATATTATTGGTTCATTCACGCCGTAAGTTATGATGCCCGTCGCGATAACACCGGTCAGAGCCATTGCAAACCATGAATAAAAAGAAAATTTTGGTTTCGCATCTCTACCGCCAATACGGATAGAACCAAATTTTGAAAAAGTGATAACTCCCACTATCAGTAGGGCTAAAACAGATATCAACTGATAAAGCCAGCCCAAATTTGTAAGGGACCAATCAAATGTTGTCGAAGCGATCTTAGTAAGCAGTGCATTGTTAAATATACCTAGTAAGGCCGCACCTCCAATTATAATGAATGAAGGAACAAATATTTCTTTGCGGATACCTTTTTTCTTATTATCATTTGACATTAGATTACACTCCTTCCTTTTTCTCTATTTCTCTCTATTGAAACACCGAATGCGCTCTGTCGTATCTGAATCTAATTGAGCAGCCGATACCAAGCCTCCCAAGGTCTGCAAGTTATTATTTTGCGAACCTGAATGCTACATGCTACATGCAAGTATCGTTATGATATACTTGCGGGAGAATTTTTACAAGCGTAAAGGAGTAAAAAATATGACATCCTTTCAAAATGAGTCTTTAAGAAAAAAATTGTATGATTATATTAAGAATAAAATGAATTCTGGCGAACTTAAACGCGGCGACACGATCAACCAAAAGGAACTTTCGGAAAAACTGGGCATAAGCAGAACCCCTTTTCGGGACTGCATGATACAGCTTGAGGCCGAAGGGCTTGTCACGATAGTCCCCTGTAAGGGTGTTACTGTCCGGTATTTAACGTTCGAAGAAATAATGGATGCGCAGGAAGTCGGCGCAGCTTTGGAAGGCATGGCTTATGAACTCGCGTTTGAGTCTGTACGTAAAAGCTCCGTTGAAAAACTCACTTTAATCGTGGATGAAGTTGAGAAACGACTTCATGTAAATGATGTGTCTCTTTGCTATGAAAAAAATATCGATTTCCATGAAACAATTCTGAAAAAATGTCCGAACAAACAAATTGTGTCCAAGCTGGTAAAGATGCGCGAGCGTCTCTACGACTTCCCCAGGCATGATTTGTCTCCTGTGCTTAAGTGGGAAAAGCTGTTTTGGCAGGAGCACAGGAATCAAATTGAAATATTGAACAACGGAACCGCAAAAGAATTTGGGGAATACAACAGAACCATTCACTGGGGAGTACAAGGTAAGGAAGGATATTGGGAAACTCTCTTTGATGTTCCTGCCGGAAGTGTAAAAAAATATTTTATTGACAGGGCGAAATTGAGCTAACTTAAAGGGAATTAACATCGGCATTCACTAGATCATCATAACAGTTTTTTTCAGGGATATTTGCCGCTATGCGGTCAGCTTCCATATTTTTATGCGCGTTTTTGATCCCATATGCTCGCCTCCATTCTTCACGTAGCATCAGACATCGCAACAATTTCAGTTTTTCAACGCTGTAATCGGCACGACAAAAACTCCGTCTGCCCGATGGTATGCAGCGTTGGTAAGTCCGCACAGGACGCAAAGGACGGCGGGCGGCC
>CAYZYF010000081.1:0-4717 GCA_964482015.1 uncultured Synergistaceae bacterium | reverse complement strand
TCCGCGCTGACGACCCTGCCTTCGGAGACTCTGGCTATTATGGTTACAGTGCCCTCCTCCTTACGTTTTCTGGAAAACATGGAATAGTCGGGCACGACCTTTTTTATTATCTCAAGTGCCTCAAGGTCAAGCACACCTTGCTGTGAGGAGGTCACAGCGGAGGTTTCGGCGCCGGCTTGCGAGGAGGAGGTTTCATCTGTCGCTCCTGCGCCTCCTTCCGGATATGGCCGGACTTCATCGGCGGCGGGCGTTTCGACAACGGCCTCCCGCGTCGCCTTGGGCACCGGCTTGGCCGCAGGGGTTTCCTTGGGTCGCACAGCGTCAGGTTTAACTTTTTTCGGCGTCGGCCTATCCTCTTTTACGGGAGCCGGAGCCGGGACCGGAGCAGCGTTCTGAACACTTTTTTGTTCGGGTGCCGTAAGGCGGACTCTCATTATTGGAGGCTCTTCCGGAATCGCAGGTATTCCCGGAATTACGACGGCCAGAAGCAGGTGGACCGCTGCGCTCACCGCTGCGGCTGCTATCCAGTATGATCTCTCCCCAGATCCTTTTGTCACTTCTCTGAGCCGCCCATCAGAAGTCCGGCGGATGCTATTCCCTCATTCCGCAGTATGGAGAGCACCTCCGCAACTTTTCCGTAGGGGGCGTCTTTATCTCCCGCTATCAGTATTTCACGGCCCCTTGCGCTTTTGGCGAGCCCAGCGACCTCATCCTTAGTTACCTTAGTTCCGTCCCAAAAGAGGGCTCCGTCCCTCTCTACCGTCAGAGTCAGGGCTTTTTTAGCATCGGATACCGTGCCTTCGCCCGGAGGAAGTTCAACGTCCAGCTTGCCCTGTATAAACGACGCCGTCAGGACAAAAAAGATTATGAGCATAAAAAGGACGTCTATAAGGGGGGTGATATCTACATCGGCACAGCGTCTTGTTCTACGCCTTCTCACTTTTTTCACCACGGCTCGTAAAGTGTTCTCTTATGAGGTAGTCGGCGCTCCTATTGAGTGTCTCCTCTTCTTTTTCAATTCTGGAAATAAGGAGCCCATGCGCAAATATCACGGGTATGGCGACCGTAAGGCCGGCGACGGTCGTAAAGAGGGCCTTCCAGATCCCGCCTGTGACCGCTGCAGCGCTGATCTGTCCGCCCAGGTGGAGGGATTGGAACATCTCTACCATGCCCAGCACGGTCCCAAGCAGCCCGAGGAGGGGGGCTGTCTTCCCGATGATCTCAAGTATAAATAGGTGTTTTTCCCACCTGTATATCTCACGGCGGACCTGCTGCTCTACCAGGAGCTTCATCTCGTCCCTGCCGACGCCCCAGTGGGCAAATGCGGCAAAAAACAGCCTGTGGAGAGAGCTCTGTGAAGACCTGACAACCTCTCTGGTCCTGTCAACGTCTTTGGATGAGACTGCCTTCCCAAAAGCCTCTTCAAGCGCTTCAGGATCTGTCGCCGCGCTCCTGAAAAAAAGGATCCTTTCAACCACTACCGCAAGCGCCGCAACAGAGAGCGCCGCAATGACCCACATTATTATCCCGCCGGACCTCATGTAATCAAGCAATCAGGATCTCCTCCTCTTCTGTGCCGCCGCCGCGGTCATCGTCTCCCTTTCATCAGAAGCCAAAGGAAGAATATCGACCCTATAAAGGACGTCAATACTCCGACCGGCACCTCCGCCGGTGCCCACAGTACGCGGGCAGCCGTGTCACAAATGACCAGAAATGCTCCGCCGAAAAAAAGCGAGGCCAGAGCCAGCCTTCTATGGTCGGTACCCACTAATTTCCTGCATATGTGCGGTCCCAGAAGCCCTACAAAGCCGATCGGTCCGCAGGTGGCAACATTTATTCCTATAACTATCGACACGGAGAAAAAAAGCAATTTTCTGAGTCTGGCAACTGACACCCCGCGGCTTGCCGCTATGTCCTCTCCGCAGACAAAGAGGTTCAGCTCCGGGGCTGTGAAAAATGCCACTGCAAAAATGGCCGCAAGTGCCGGGAAAGTTGCCAGGACCGGCCCAAAACCGACCGCCTGAATGCCTCCCATCGACCAGCGCATCATCCTGAACGTATCTACGTATCCTCCCGTGAACTGAATGATCATGTTCAGGCTTCCGAAAAGAAAGCTCATCGCGACCCCCGCAAGAAGCAGTGTAGCCTCGGACATACCGCCGCGTTTCAGGTTACCGGCCGAATAGATGGCAAGGGTCGCCGCAAGAGCGCCGACAAAGGCCGCCAGCGAGAGTCCCGAAAGCGCTCCGAAGAGGGAGAACACTACGCCCATACGGATGTAAATTACGGCCCCAAAGGCGGCGCCTGTTGAGACACCGAGCATATCGGGCGAGGCGAGAGGATTTCTGAAGAGGGCCTGAAAGATCAGGCCGCAAAGGGCGAGAGTCGATCCTGTGATCCATCCGAGCAGCACACGGGGCACCCTCAGGTCCCACATGATGCGGATGATATTCTCATCAGCGCCGCCCAAGAGATCCGCAATACCTATATTCTGCATCCCTATAAAGGGTGCGGCGGCAACTACTGTGAGGGAGAAGAAAAAGAGCAGCGGCAGCGTAAAGCTTCTCATTTTACAAGCCCTCTCGGCGCGACATAGGGCATGCTCTGTCCGTCGGACATAAAGCTCTTAAAGCCGGTGTCGAATATCTCCTGCAGAAGCCCCTCTTTTAGCAGCTCAAGGCTCTGCCCCTTCCATACCATCCTGCCTTTTTTTATCGCAAGTATCTCATCTGCGCCGTGAAGCGCAAGGTTGATATCGTGCGTCACCAGCAGCACCGTCATTCCCTGCTCCCTGTTGACCCTTTCTATGAGCTCAAGGGTCTCCGCCTGATGCCTGTAATCGAGAAAACTGGTCGGCTCGTCCAGAAAAAGGATGTCCGTGCTCTGGGCCAGGGCCGCCGCTATCAATGCCTTTTGGCGTTCTCCGCCGCTGAGGCTGTTCAGCTGTCTGTCTGCAATGTCAGCGACAGCGGCCGTTTCCAGCGCTCGGTCAATGATATTCTTGTCCTCGACGGTCTCCCCGCCTATAGCCTTCTGCCACGGATAACGGGACATCAGGGCAAACTCTCTGACGGTAAAGGGCAATGAATCAGAACCGGTCTGATGGACCCACGCTATCCTTCTGGCGAGCATACGTTCGGACATTGCGGAGAGCGGAGCGCCCTCAAGAGCGACCCTGCCTGTAAAGTTCTTGTGGAGCCTGCCAATGCATTTGAGCAGTGAACTTTTGCCCGCCCCATTCGGCCCGATGATGCCGAGATACTTTCCCTTCTCAAGAGAGAAGGAGATATCCTTAAGTATCCCTGCGCCTCCAAGATCAAGGGAAAGCCCCTCTATCTCGAGAAGTTTCGGCGCGCTCACCATTTCACCTCAGGGTGTATCGCCTTTGCGAAAGCCTTGAGTATCTTCCCGGACCTGGCGCCGGGTCTCAAGTAGACTGTGCCCTGCATTATATATATCTGTCCCTTTTTAACCGCGTCAACCTTGGCGCTTCTCTCCCACTGGCCCCTTAGATATTTATAGTTGAAAATAGTTTCTACATCTATATTATCCTTTGAATGGTAGAACGTTTTCTCTCCCACCAGGTCGATTATCACATTGGGATTGATCTTCATCAGCCCTTCGAGAGACACCTGCGGATATGCCGTCCTTTTCTCCTTTACGGCGTTCTCTCCTCCCGCAAGGGCTATCATCTCGCCGTAGAAAGTATTGTCGCTCGCAACATAAAAACTGTTGATCTGATATTCGGAAAGCTCCCTCGAGACGCAGAGGATCACCCTGGGCCTATGGAGCCCCCTCACCTTCGACCTAACCTGTTCGACATCCGAGCGTATACCCGAAACCAGTTTTGCCGCCTTGTCCCGAGCCAAACATACCTCTCCCAGCCTGACGATGGAACTGCAGATCTCATCTATAGAGTTCTGCTTCATAACAAGATAGGGGATCTTGAGCTTGTCCAGCTGGGGGGTGAACTGCATGTGCATGTCCTGGAGCAGGAGAAGGTCGGCCCTCATTGACATGACAGCCTCAAAGTTGACCGCTGCGAAATCGCCCATCTTGGGCTTTTGGGCTGCTTCAGCCGGGTAATCACAAAAATCAGTCACTCCGATTATCTTGTCTCCACGGCCAAGCGCAAAGAGGATCTCCGTTCCGACCGGGGTCAGGGAGATTATCCTCTCAGGGGAAGCCTCTGCAGAACCGGAGAGAATGACCGCTAAAATAGACAGAAATAGCAGTATGAACTTTAATTTCTTCAAATAAGATACCTCTTTCCCTTTTGAGGCAAAAAAACCGGGAGCCCACGGGCTCCCTCAAAATTTTTCACTATGAGGATGAGCAACGCCCGCGCATAACATCCATCATCTTCTTCAGGTCGCCTGACTTCCCCCAAGGGTCACAGTGGCGGGGCCGTTCCGGACTCTCACCGGATTCCCCCTCAAAAGATACAGATATTCAATTTTAACGCCACAATGCACCGAAGGAGACCAACGACCACAGCCGCCGTTTTTTCGGCATCACGTGCGCATATTCTATCACAAGAGGCAATTATTGTTCCAAGTCCTCATGACTTGAAGATATAACAAATTACGCGCGAAAGTACCTGCGGCAGCGCGTCTTCTTTTTTCCCCTACGATAAGAACCGTCCGGGGAAGACGTAGGGTGACCGCGCCCTGCTCTTCACTCGTCGTTCCCGAGTGACTCAATCGGGAACCTAGTG
>CAYZYF010000080.1:0-4882 GCA_964482015.1 uncultured Synergistaceae bacterium | reverse complement strand
GAAAGCATCAACCCGGCAATAACTGCTATTGGAGAAAGTCTCATTAAAGCTTTCATAATTCGGGTGCCTCCTTTTGATAGCTACAATACATGGATACACTGTGCACAAGAAACAGCTGTAAAACACGCCTGGCTAATAAAAACCGTGATTTTAAGGGATATCAACTCCTTTCTATACCGAACACAAGACAAAAGACGGACAACGGACACCACAAACAAGGATCAATAAAGGCCGGCGGTTTCGCCTCCGTCGATCCTGATGTCTGCTCCGGTTATGTACTTAGCTTCATCTGAGGCGAGGAAGGCATAGAGGGCCGCAATCTCCTCGGGATCTGCATGGCGCTTCATCGGAATGCCTTCGTTGACCTTCGCCAACATCTCGTCCGTGTACTCAGCCCTTTGCATGGGAGTAAGGACGTATCCGGGACAAACACAGTTAACACGCACATCAGGCGCCAACTCAAGGGCCATGGTTTTAGTAAGGAGGATAACGCCGGCCTTTGATGCGTTATAGTCCGCGTACCAGCGATGCCCCTCTGTTCCGTTGGTGGACGCCGTCATAAGTATAACCCCATTTCTTTGTGCCTTCATCCTGCGCGCTGCTTCCCGCGAGCACAGAAACATGCCATTGAGGTTTACGTCCATGACCTTTCGCCACTGTTCGTATGAAATATCGACAAAGTCTCTGCGAATGCTTATGCCTGCATTTGAGACTAAAATGTCTATTCCGCCCAGGTGACTCTCCATCTTTTCAAAAGCGGAGAGGACATCCTTTTCGCTGCTCACATCGCACAGGCACGAGGCAGAGAACTGGGGATCCGATCCCATAGCGGCAGAAATTGCATCCTTGTTGCAGTCAACGATAAAGACGCTCGCCCCCTCGTCGGCGAACCTTCGCGCCGTAGCAAGGCCTATCCCGCTGGCCGCTCCGGTCACCATTACTCTTTTGCCCTTTAATTCATTATACTTTGCCAAATTGCTGACCTCCCTTCGACAAATATTTTTCTAATTCTTTCAACGCATATTCTCTAATTGCTGCTTTTAGCCTATTTTTGCCATCAGTTTTCTGGCGAAACCGGTAATCACTGGAATATAACCTTTAAGTTCTTCATCAAGGAAACCATCGCCCGTGTCGGCTATCAAATTTTTCCCGAAAAGTTCTGACATCTTTGACGGATTGGCGATCACCATGATGTTTTTTCTAGGGATCATTCGTATTACTTCCGGACTCAATTGCTGATTTCCCCTTCCGAATATGTGCCCCTGTCCGCCTATCACAGTTATGACAAGATGCCGCTTTTCCGCTTCGAATTTCAAGAGGATCGACCTTATTTCATCCTCTGTGAGGTCTTTTCCGACAAGAGCTCCGTTTACTACGGCATCCACTCCAAGCAGCGTCCCCTCAATGCCCAGCATTCTGAATATAGCGTTCGTAGTGCCTCCGGATCCGATCAGATATATTTCGTCCTTGTGCATATTCTTTGTCACATAGGCGGCTATATCGAGATTTGAGTTTTCGTCGGACGAGGAACCGCCCGATTTTCTGTCCTGCATGAACTCTCTGTCGTCGGGAACCTTCATGTAGCCGTAAAGACAAGCTCTTACAAAATTATTTCGAAACGCTTCCTCATCCAGATCCATTACCTCCGCGGAAACGAATCTCTTTACCCGCCCCTCAAGAAAATTCTTCACAAGCATCCCCGCGTCTTTGGGTCTTTTTGCATAGACGGCCGAGTGTATTTTTACCCCCGCGGGTACGCCTATTACGGGGACCCGTTCCCCTACCACGGAACAAACGTCCCTCGCCGTGCCGTCCCCTCCCGCGAAGATTATTAACTCGACTCCCGCTTCGAGCATAAGGCAGACGGCCTTTTTAGTATCATCCGCCGTCGTTTTGCCGGAGGCCTTCAGAATTATCTCGGGAGCCAATCCGTTATCAATTAACAAATCTCCTCCCATAACCCCGGCGGGGGCTATCAAAGAGTGCCCGTGCGCTGCTTCCTTAAATATCGAGAGTGCCGCCTCAAAGCGGCTGTTTGCAACGGGAACGGCACCGAGTTCTATGGCCCGACGGAGAACATCTTCTCCGTCGGTGCCTTTTAGAGCTACCTTGCCCCCCATGCCTGCCACGGGGTTGATCAGGATCCCTACCCTCATCTCACTTCGGTTCAAAGTACCCCTTGTATTTTTTGCTGTAAGAACGCCAGGTTATCGAATATTTGGCCGGGTCATCGAAATAATCCTGGTCTATTTGGCTGACTGTGCTGTTCGTCGGAGCGTTCCTTACCTTTTCCGGTTCTTCGTAACACATCCTGGATATCTCCGCCAGCACCGCACAGTAGTCGTCCAGGTCCCTTTTAGAATATGATTCACTCGGTTCAATAGTAAAGGGCTCAGGTATGACAAAAGGTTCATGGCTGGACCAATAGTGGGTTCCGAAATCAGCTATACAGCGCTGCACATCGGCAGTGCCGAATCCGGTTTCTTCTTTGAGTTTTTGCCAGCTGTAACGCACCTGCTCAATTCGTGAAGGGTGGTTCGGAAAGCTCATCGAAGCCCCCCTGATCGCAAGTATCTTCTTCATACAGTAGTTGTTGTTCAATATAGCGACCCTGGACACTTCCTCAAGTCCCTCCGCTCCGAGGGTCATTATCCAGGCATAGGACTTGAGGACAACAGGAATAACTCCCCAGAAAGACTTTACCTTTCCGCAAGATTTCGGAAGATCGAAATCAAGAAAGTATCCCCTCTCAGGAGTGTGTTCAACCAGAGGCACGGGCATATAGGGACGAAGCTCTTTTTTTGCCGCGACCAGACCCGTAGCCGGGCCTCCGCATCCGTGGGGCGCTGAGAATGTCTTGTGCAGGTTAAAAAAGGACATATCAAAATCGGCCTCGGCCGTCCTTGTTATCCCCAGAAGGCCGTTTGCGTTAGCTTGATCATAGCAGCAAATGACCCCTTTTTCGTGAGCCAGCTTCGTAAATTCCCTTATCCTGACATTAAAAATACCTGTGTCCTCCGGATTTGTGAAGAATATAGCTGCAGTCCGGTCTGAGAGCGCCGCCTTGAAAGCATCTATGTCCGGATATCCCTCACTGTCAGGCTGGATAACCGTTACCTTGTATCCTTTGATGATCGGAACGGCGGCATCCGCAGGATGTGAGAAAAGGGTGGTGATGATCTCATCACGCTTATCTTCTTCGCCTTTGTCCTTCCAGTAGGCCCTCACCATCGAGGCGAGAGCGAGGACCCCATGAGAACCCCCTCCAGGCTGTACACTGAATACATCCAGGCCGGAGATAGATCTGAAGAGCTCCCCCGTTTTGTAAATTATCTCAAGAACACCCTGAGCCGTCTTTTCCGGCTGAAGTGGATGCATACAGAGCATCTTCGGTGAACCGGCAAGACGCTCATGGACCTTGGGGCTATATTTCATTGTGCAGGTCCCCTGTCCGATGTCTATATTTCCGTCAACGCCGATATTTCCCTGGGAGAGGTGATTATAGTGCCTTACCAGCTGAAGCTGCGCAATTTCAGGGAGATTCGCGCTCTCTTCTCTAAGCATCCCTTTAGGAATGGAGGCGATAACATCTTCCCTCGAAACACATTCGCAGCAGGGTCCCGGCACAAGAACTCCGCGCTGCCCCGGTTCGCTCAGTTCGTATATTATAGGCTCGTTCCATCTGGCCTGATGGAATTTCTTCATTCTTGTCAGTCCGTCCATTTTAGCTCCCTCCTTATCCGAGTATCTCGCACAAGGCATCCGACATAGCTATAATGTCTTCTGCTGTTGTACGCTCTGTCACACAGAGAAGAGAACACCCCTCGAGCTCCGGAAAGTTCCTGCCGAGGTCATAACCGCCCAGTATCCCCTTATCCAGAAGTTTCTCGTTCAGCTCTCCCACACTCATCCTTGTTCCGCTGAAATCTACGACGATCTCCTGGAAAGGGGCGCCGGAAAACCTGTCCAGCTTAATTCCCTTGACCTTTGCAAGGGCCTTCTTCAGGCAGATCTGACGCTGCAGCACCGCTTCGCCAAGCTCCCTCATCCCTTGAGGCCCCATTGAGGCGAGATAAACACCAGCGGCGATCCCCCACAAAGCTGCGTGGGTACCGACAAATTCTTTAGCGTTTTCCCGATTCGCAAAGGAAGTACGCTCCCAGAGAACATCTCCGAAACCCCATTCCCCGCCGAGAGTCGGTGCTATTCCAAAAAGCCTTGATGGATACTCCTCAACTATCTCGGGCTTGTCGTTTGCAGCCACGAAGCCTGCGACACCCCCGCCATAGTTCATATGAATGCCGAGCGGCTGGATATCACCGCAGGCAATATCAACCCCATAGCGGCTCGGCGGCGTAAGAAGCCCCAACGATGAGGGATCGACGTATGCCACGGACAGGGCTCCGACATCGTGAGCCATATCCGATATCTCTTTCGCCTTCTCCTCAATGATCCCAAAGAAATTAGGGTTCATAACCAAAACAGCGGCTACATCATCGCTCAGCTTTGCCTTAAGGCTGTCGAGACAAATGCGTCCCGTTTTATCGTTATAATCTACATAGGTAACCTTTATATCGGGCTGCAAGTATGTCTCGACTACATGGAGCACATCGGGATTCAAATTTTTTGGTATAAGAACTTCCTTCCTCTTTGTTATTCTCGCAGCCATCCGAAGAGCCGTGCCGCAGGCCTGACTCCCGTCATAATTCGGGACGTTGCAGACATCAAAATCGAGAAGTTCCGCCATCATAGACTGATATTCGAAGAGCGCCTGAAAACGCCCGTGATCTTCGTAAGGCTCTCCCGCGTAAGCTGTGAGGAATTCAGACCTATTAATTACCTCATCAACTACCGCCGGCACATAGCGATTGTAGCAGCCTGC
>CAYZYF010000079.1:0-4890 GCA_964482015.1 uncultured Synergistaceae bacterium | reverse complement strand
TCTTATCCTCGCTGCTGTCAAGCCTCGGGGCGAATGGTGTTATCTGCGAAGCCGGATTAGATCTGTAAGCGTCACACTGCCGGATTTCAAAGACCGCCGACCCGAGGGCCGGCGGTCTTTTGTATGAGAATGTGTTACTTTGCGAATCGGAGGGCAAAACGATGTTCAATGCAGATATGTGGGTAGCGGTATCGGGTATCTCGCTTTTATGGAGTACGGTTTGGTCGGCGGTCAAGATCGTGAGGTCGGTGAAGTAGATGTTTTTATTTGTGCCGCTGTGGATCGGATATGCGCTGTTATTGGTGCTGATAGCCAAATATGCCCGGCACAGGGATGCCCTGCTGCCCGGAAAGGTCAGTATCGTCGTACAGGCTTTGGCCTACGTAGCCACGTATATCTCGGCTGTCGCCTTGGTGGGATTCGGCGGCCTCTGTTATATCTATGGAATGCAGATGCTCCTTATAGCCGCCGGCAACGTGTGGCTCGGCACGTGGTTCGTATACCGCTACTTGGCATGGCCGACAAGGCTTTGGCAGAGAAAGCTTGATTCAAAAACACCGGCGGAATTTCTCTCCAAGGCATTCGAAGCTCCCGGCCTCCAGGCTTTCATCGGCCTTATATCCGCGGTGCTGCTTATAATATACGGTTCCGCCGTGTTTAAGGGGGCTGCCGTCATGGTATCCGGCGTACTTCCTATACCCACGAATATCGCGCTGGCTATCCTGGTCGCGGTCGTAGGAATAAGCGTTGTCTGGGGAGGACTCAGAGGGGTACTTTATACCGAGGCGTTCCAAGGGCTCGTTATGATAGTCGGCGTTGCGACTTTGGTCATTTCACTGCTTAAAGAGATCGGCGGCCCTATAGCGGGGTTGAGCGCATTGGCTGCCCTGCCCCCCACAGAGGCCGCAAACAACGGATTTCTAGCGCTGAGCAGCGGTCCCTCCGGATTGAACATAATTTTTCTGACTCTGGTGACCTCCGTAGGCATCTGGGCTCAGCCTCAGATGATACAAAGACATTTTGCATTGAGCAGCGTCAAGGAGACACGAAAAGCGGCGCCTATGGCCATGCTGGCGCTCTCCGTCGTGGTCGGGGGCGCTTATTTTGCCAGCGCCCTTTCAAGGCTGGTGCTTGGGCCTGGAATAACAAATCCTGATATCGTGCTCCCCACACTTGTCCACAGGCTCCTTCCAGCCTTCGGACAGCAGCTCTTTGCCCTGGCCATCGTATCCGCTTCACTCTCAACGGCTTCGGCCCTTCTGCATATAGCCAGCGGGAGCCTGGGTAGGGATGTCTTCAAAAAACACCTGACCGGATGGTCATGGCGGCTCGTGGTGGTTTTCTGCACAGTTTGCAGCGGCTTCTTCGCGTTGAGGAGCTCTTCGATAATCGCGCTGATATGCGCGACGAGCTGGACCATTATCGCATGCTCGATACTGGTGCCCTACCTTATGCTGCTGATTCAGGGGCCGAGGGCCGGTGCGGCCGCGGCCGTCATGTCTTCTGTGGGAGGACTGGCCGGAACCTGTGCGTGGTACCTTCTTGCCTACAAGTCGACTTCAGTCGGGATTACAGGCTTTTCCGCACCCGGAGTATTCGGGGCGATCCATCCGATTGTGCCCGGCGTAATGGCATCCTTCATATCATTTGCGCTCTTTGCTAAAAAGGGCACCTTTGCTCTGCCTTCGTTTTCCGACGGTGCCGTCTCCGCCGCAGAGACTGGGACTGCAGGCGACGGGCAGGAATAACGTCCGCAACACTATAAAGCACGCGGCCGCCGACGGATCCTATCGGCGGCCGCGTGGTCGAAATGGCGGAAAGAAAAAATATCTGTGCCGGAACTCCGGCTATATCGTCTCAATAAACTCAGTTATGGCTTTAAGCCCTGCAGTAAGGACCTCTTTCGCGGGAGCATAGCCTATGCGGAAATGGTGTTCAAATTCAAAACAGCTCCCCGGGACCACGAATGCTCCATTGTATTCAAAAAGCTTCTTGCAGAATTCTTCTGATCTCATCTCATGGTCATATCTTATGAGTGCCGTTGTTCCCGCATCAGGCACCACAAAGCTGAGTCCTTCAGTGTCCTTTACCCAACCTGTGAGTATTTCTTTGTTTTCCAAAACTATCTTCATATTGCGCTCCAGTATCCTCTCCCTGCTTTTAAGGGCTATCAGGGCAAGAGCGTCATCGATCATTCCGCAGCTGATGGTGTTATAGTCGCGGTGCCTGAAACAATCTCTTATGAAGCTCTCGGGGGCAGTGATCCAGCCAAGCCGAAGTCCCGCCAGAGAATATACCTTTGAGACGCTTGACGTTCCGATACCCCTGTCATATATATCGGCAATCGAAGGCACCCTATAATTCCCATCGTGTTCCAGCCCTCTGTAAACCTCGTCGCAGATGACCCATGCACCCGCCCTCTCTGCGATCCCAACGATCTCTTCCATCGTCTTCTGACCGAAGGATACCCCGGTGGGGTTGTTAGGCGTGTTGATTATTATGGCTTTTGTGTTGGATTTTACGAGACTCCTGAGTTTGTTCATGTCGGGCATAAAGCCGTCCTGAGGCTCCAGACGAAGCCTTCTGACCTTGGCGCCGAGGGCCTCTGGAAGTGAATAGAGCTGCTGATATGTAGGATAGATCGTCACGACCTCATCTCCGGGGGCGATGAGTGTAAAAATAGCAAGAAAGTTGGCCCCGATGCCGCCGTTTGTAATGATCACGTTATCCAAGGTTTTCTTTTTATGGTAGAGGCCGCATATTTCTTCTCTTAGAGCCTCGCTCCCGGGAATAGCTCCGTAAGTCAGCTTGGTTTCGGACAGATCCGCGAAGAATTTTTCCTTCTCTACGCCGGCGATATCAAGAAGTTCGCCTACCTTCAGAGATTCCACGCATGTCTCGGCGACATTGTACACGGCATCGTTTTCATACTTATTCATCCATTCTTCAACTTCGAAGGTTTTGATCTGCATTTCAATTCCCCCAATACGATTTTTTGTATGTGGCATGGAGCGTGTCACGCAAACCTGCCTTAAAAACAGCGACCCGGGACCTCTCCATATTCTATTTTTTCAGGTAGTCTATGATAGCCTGTACCGCGTTTTGCGCATCGGGGGGAAGAGCGTCGATGCCGCCAAGCTCTTTTTGTCTCGATTTTATGAACTCAAGCCTGTCGCTCATCCTATTCATAAATTGCTGCTTGAAGGTCCAGTTCCTGAAGTCTATATCAAATCCAGGGATGTTGAGGACCTCCATGCCGGGGATCCCACCGAAAGAGGAGAATTTCGCAGTTCCCTCGACAATATCCTCCAGTATCTTCAGAGTGGTATGCTTCTCAACCTTTTTGTCCATAAAAGAGCCCGTGTTTAGTATGTAACATTCAACTCCGTCTTCAAAAAGCGCTCTGAACCTTATATAGTCCATTGCAAGCGGGTACGTTCTGAAGGGGTTCGCGTAACTTTCTATCACCAGCGCATCGGGATCGACGCCGGGCGCCAGTCTCTCCGCGGAAGTCCTCCTTGTGGCAAGAGTAGCCCCCATCACAGAGGCCAGCGAATGTCCCGTTATCCTCAGTACCGGAGGGATCGTGGGGTCTTTCATCAGCCAGAATATGGCATCGAGAGGCTCATCTATCCTGTCGATCCTGTTCGGTGACCAAAATTTCGATTTTACCGCCCTGCCGTTGCCGTTTCTTATATCCTCGCTCACGACAAAGAGCTTGCCCTCTCCGTCCACGACCGCGCCGCAATTTTGCAGTGTAAGGAGAAATTTGTTGTCTTCACAGCCCATAGGGTAGTCCTGCATCTTGTCGAAGTATGCTGGCTCAAGAGCTATGGCGTATTTTTCCTTTACGTTTATGACCACTGCATCGTCGTGAAGAACAGTTACGTCATATTTGTCGTTGTGCTTTGCGTGTGTGAGGGTGGATTTTCCTGAACCGGAGAGCCCAAACACAGCCATCACATATTTTTTGTCGCTCCCATCCCTGAGCCCGTACCTCTTGAGCCCGCCATGGCAGGCGGCGTAGCCGTTCCTTGCGCCGACGCCCCAGGCAAGTGTCAGAGTCCCCTTCTTGAGTTCCCCAAAGTAGCGCATGCCTAGGATGGCTGCACAGTTCTGTTCGGGAGAAAAGAAGGCAAGCCCCAACGGATAGTCCGGATGTGTCCACTCCGGGTCGAAAAAGACAAAGATATCACCGTCGTTTGGAAGGGGTCTTGAGTTTGAGTAGCGCTCTCTGTACTCATCGTTTATATGCTGAAAGTTGAGCATCCAGTTGTAGACAGAATTCTCAAACCCGATGGGGGCCATAAGGTTTGCCCTTACCATAAAATCTTCCTCAAGTCCGATAACGGTCTGAGCGGAGTAGAATTTTCTGAAGCGAGCCATATACACGGCCTCACGAAGCAATGTCGCGTATTCTGGGACGGAGACGTCGTGATAACCGACGATCCTCCTCGCCGCCGCACACCTGCCGTAAACCGCGCCATCATTAAGGAGCATGACCTTTGCGTCATCGGGCAGGTCAAGCTCAGTTGGGCGATACACCGGCATCCCGGTGAGTTCGATCGCGCCCGGACTGTTCTTCGCAAGCTCATAGGCCTCACTCGGATCTTTTACCTTGACCACGTTATTCCCGTAAAAAGCTGTCTCTATGATAGACCTGATCGGAATCGAATTGAGTTTTCTGAAGCTTTCGAGATCTTCGAAATGTCCCTGCGTCGCCATGGAAAATTCCTCCCCGAATATTATTTTCACAGCGCCATCGGGAGCGCCGCGACCCTCTTGTGAATAGCTTACAACAATTAAAAAAATAAACAAGTGCGCGGGTAGACCGTATATGGCCCTTATGGATCAAAAATAGACGGCCCCGCCTTGAGGCGGAGCCGCGTT
>CAYZYF010000078.1:0-5253 GCA_964482015.1 uncultured Synergistaceae bacterium | reverse complement strand
TGTTTTGGCCGCCCGGGAGATATTTTTATGATAGATACAGAATGAACGCCGAATTTAATCGGTAAAGGTTTGGCAGGCAGGCTGTCGTGCTCATTGTTTTCTTTTGGCGGGCTCCTGCGGCCGATTGGGTCTTTGCGTAACATACGTCCAAAGGAAAGGAGGGGTGAAAATGAGAGGAAAATTCGAGTTGAAGGGTGACATGGTATACAAAATGCCGGTGCACTTTGGAGGAGATCCGTTTTATCCTGTGAGGACAGTTTACGGAGACATGACTGTGCTCTCTTTGGGTTTTTACACCGAGGAGGGCGCTCTGCTGGAGATGCTGCCTGAACAATTTGATCTTAAGGATCCGGTGGTGAACATACAGTTTGCCGAGTGTCGTGACGTCGACTGGATGTCTGGGGGAGAGTACAGGCTTATTCAGGCCTCGGTGCCCGTGACCTACATGGGAAGCGAGGAGTCGCTGGACGGCGAATACATGCTGGTCATATGGGAGAACAAAACATGCCCGATAATCGGCGGACGTGAAGAGGATGGAATGCCAAAGATATACGCCGATATCGCGGCGCTGAGACACAACGGCGACCATTGGTTCACTGCGGCGTCTTACGAGTGCAATACTTTTCTGAGAGTCGGCTTTGACAAGGGACGGGCGCTCGAGCCTGCGGAAGTTGACCTGATGAACCGGGTCCCGCTGATAAATTGTTTTGGCTGGAGATACATTCCGAAGCTGGGAATGGGCGGGGCTTCGCTCAGCCATGCAACCCTCTATCCACAGGAGAAAACCATACACAAAGGCTGGGAGGGCGACGGCAGGATAGAATGGCCCAAATTCGAGCCGGAAATGAACTTGGTCCAGTATAGGACGATCAAAGCGATGTCCGACCTGCCGGTGCTTGATCACAGGCCTGCTTTGATGCTTAAAACTTCGGCGCGGCTTAACGTCGGCGATTCCAGGTCGCTTAAATGATCCTTTATCGATCCTGAGAGGAGATGGGTGATATTTCACCCCTGGAGGGAGATCTTAATGAGTGATTATTTCAAAGACAAGACGGCCGTAGTCACGGGGGCGGCTTCCGGACTGGGGTTGGGAATAACGCGGGAGCTGCTCAGGAGAGGAGCAAAAGCCGTTTTTATGGGCGATTTTAACCAAGAAAATTTAAAGAAAAGTTCCGATGGTTTGAGTTCTGATTATCAGGGCAGGGTATATCCGATGCTTACCGACGTTACAAAGGATTCAGACGTAAGTGAACTGATTCGCAGTGCCAGGGAAGAGACGGGGCGCCTCGATTTTCTTTTCAACAATGCCGGCATGGGGATGACGCTTCCCACCGACAGGATCACGCTGGAGATATGGAGGTATCTCGTGGATCTCAATATCATGGGTGTTGTCCACGGCACATACGCCGCGATACCCATAATGAGAGAGCAGGGGACGGGGCACATAATCAACACCGGTTCGATCGCCGGAAAGATCCCCGTGCCTTATCAAGCCGTCTACGCTGCGACCAAGAGTGCCGTCATATCCATGACAGAGTCCCTGTATTACGAGTTGGAGGAGGATGGGATCAGTTTCAGCTATATCTGCCCGGGAAACGTCAGGACCCCGATATTCACAGACATAGCTCCGCCGCCTGATTCCGTGAGCGTGGAGGAGGCGGTCGAATACATATTCGGCGAGGTCGAGAAAAAGTCGCTCGCGATAATCTTTCCTGAATCGGCGAGGGGGGCAGAATTCCTCTACAGGGAGAACAGAGGAGAATTTGACAAGTTTATGAGAGCGCTCGCCAGTGAGAGGAGAGAGAATTATCGAACAAAGGGCACCTACTGTTGAGTTATAGGCATCACACCCATAGCGAGTCGATTTTTCGCCGGACAGGAGGAGCGGACTGACAGAAAAGGAGGCGTGGAGATGAACGGATCGTGGTCTTCCAAAAAAGCCGAAATACCGATAGACATCGTTATCCTTATGATAGCGGGACTGGCAATGGTGATCGCCGGACTTCTGCTCTTCCCCATCTATGCCGGCAGACTGCCCTACTACGAGAACGGCCTCCACGGCCTTGTGATATTCATCTTTGCGCTGCAGATGACCGTGCTCGCAAAAACGCCGTTCGGCGATCTTTCGGAGAGGACCCTGCCTGTATTGATCTTTGGCATCCTGGCCGCCGGCGTAGGGATAATCACATGTTTTATTCCTGACCTGCTGGGGAGCATTCCGAGGATCGTTCTTTTCCTATGTTTCGGTCCCGGAGGACTCTTTCTTCTGCTGAGGATGTTCATATCAAAGGACAAATTCAGGCTGTGGAAAAATGAGGGCGGGATACTTGTGAAACTCGCCTTCAACTGCGCGCTGCTCTACTCGCTTTCTATATTTATCTCGGCCCTGCTATTGAAGGGAGATCTTGTTTCCGGCCCTGCTGCTGCATCTGCGGTGCTGCTCTACGGCATACTTGTCCTCTCGCTCTGCATCGTTCTTTACAAAGTCTATACGATTTACCCCGAGGCCATGAAAAAATCGGCCGGCAAAATAAGGCTCTCCGACGAGAGGGCGGTCATCCTAATAACAGGAGTGCTGATGGTGCTGCTCGGGATATTGCTGATACCTGTAACGCTGGGATTGCTTCCGTTTTCCGGGAGCGCCCAGCTTGGACTACTTGTCGTCATAATATCTCTGCAGATGATAGCGTTCGGAAGCACCCCTCTGGGTTCTTTTGACAGGACGTGGCCTTTCGTTTTTCTGGGACTTTTTTTCGCCTCTATGGGCGTAGTCTCCTGTATAGTTCCCGGAATAATGCTTCCGTACCTGACCATAACGATCGCTTTTCTTAATATCGTCGGCGGCTCAATACCGTTGGTCAGGATGCTGATGTCACTGTCGGTCGAAAAAAAGGAAGGAGGCAGGGCGCCCCTCCCGCCGATACTGATCAGGCTTGCGGTGACGCAGGTCGTCATCAATGCGCTCTCGATAGTTTTCGGGACGTCTATGCTGGTAAGAAACCTTATCCCCGGTCCTGTCATCGGTATTGTTCTTACGGCGGACGGCATTGCGCTGCTCTATCTCCTTGTGATACTTTCTAAGATCGACAGGATGGCTCATGGATAGGATATATTTGTAGGTGAGGCGCGCCCGGCTTAGTAAGATAACGGCCCTATATGCTATTATAAAACCATGCTTAAACATTGCTAAAACCTATGCGAAGGAGGGGGCGTGAATGTTTGAACGGGCGATAGTTGCGTCGGATTTTTCCAAAGAATCGCTTGAGTTTGTGGAGACCTCCGGAGGACTGAAAGGACTCGGTACAAAGGAGATCCTCCTCATGCAATTTTGGGGTGCGTTGGATTTTCTTGGGGTAGACAGTTTCTATAAACCCACGATATATGAAGATTTTGAAAAAAATCTTAGGGAGCAAAAGGCCAAGCTTGAAAAACAGGGCTTTAAAGTGAGGACGAGGGTCCTGGAGGGACTTTCGGCCGCACAGGTCAACAACGTTGCGATCGAAGAAAACTACTCGCTGATCGCGGTTGCCTCAGACAGGGAGATCTTCGGTTCCATGGCAAACGAACTGATACACAACGCCAGAAAGCCTACTTACATCTACAAGTCGCGCGGCATCAAGGCTGAAGAAGAAACGCCTGTATCGGGAGTAGGGGACTATGCGCTCTTCGCGACGGACTTCTCGAAGAACTCTGAAATCGCGTTCAACTACCTCATAGAGATGCTCCCTTTGATCAAGAAAAAGGTCACGGTCGTACATGTGCAGGATGAATTCAGGATTTCTCCCTACCTCGACGATAGGATCGATGAGTTCAACAAAGTCGATGCGGGCAGGCTTGAGGCTCTGAAAAAAATACTTTTAGAGAAGGGCTGTCCCGAAGCCGAGGCGCTCCTGAGGTACGGCTCTCCGGCAGCGGAGATACTGAAAGCTGTCAGTGAACAGTCGGCGCAGATCGTGATAATGGGGAGTCAGGGAAGGGGCTTCGTCAACGAATTTCTCCTGGGCAGCGTAAGCCACAACATAGCGCGCAGATCGCCTGTGCCCGTGCTGCTGATACCCGCAAAAAGGTAGGAATATTTTCGATCGCTCCCATTGGCCGCCGCGGCAGTTCGGCGGCCGCTTGCAGGTGTGTCGCGGGCGGGTGAATAATATTAACTGTGTCCTGATCCGTGCATCCTCAGATAATAAATGGCTCCGTTAAGAGCCCCGTCCGTATAGGGCTGTCTGCGGGCGAAATAAATTGACCGGAGGTTTTTTTATGAAAGAGATAGTGGTCGTGGAGTGTGAAGTACGGGAACTTCACATGCTGATGAACGAAGTCGGCAGCGTCAGGTTTGGAGACCCGGAAAATCAATACGCCGATGAGGCCGAACTTATAGAGCTTATCGGGGAGGCCGATGCGGTGGTTTGCACCGCCAGGGGAAAATTTACGAGGAACGTCATAGCTGCGGCAAAAAATCTGAAGATCATAGCCAAGTGCGGTTCCGTTCCCAACAACATAGACATGGAGGCGGCAACTGAGTACGGGGTCGCCGTCACCTATACGCCCAATGCGAACAGGATCAGTGTTGCAGAACACGCTCTGACCCTTATGCTTTCGCTGCTTAAGCTGATCCCACAATCTATGGATCTGCTCAAGTCGGGAGGCTGGAAAAGCGAGGCATTTCAGGCCGCGGAGCTGACAGGCAAAACCGTCGGCATCATCGGCCTCGGAGCTACCGGCTCAAGTCTTGCTGAGCTTCTGGCGCCCTTCAAAACTGAGCTTCTCTGCTATGACCCCTATGCCGGCGAAGAAAAAATTGCGGCGGCGGGAGCAAAACCAACAGATCTGGACGCGCTCCTTGAGCAAAGCGACATAGTGTCCCTTCATTGTCAGCTCTCAGACGAGACCAGGGGACTTCTAAACGCGGAAAAACTCAAAAAAATGAAAAAAACCGCATACCTCGTCAATACCGCGCGCGGCGCCCTTATTGATGAAGAGGCCCTGCTCAGGGCACTGAAGGAGAAATGGATAGCCGGCGCAGGCATTGACGTCTACAGTGCGGAACCTGCCCGCAAAGACAACCCCCTCTTCGCGCTGGACAACGTAATATTCACCCCGCACCTGGCCGGCTGGACAAAAGAATGCCTAGCCAGAGAGACGCGCGGAACCTCCATTTCAGTGATACAAATGCTTAAAGGCCAAACCCCCGACAACCTGATCAATAAGGAGTATGCGGAGAACACGCGACATTAACATGTCGCGGGAATCGAT
>CAYZYF010000077.1:0-5256 GCA_964482015.1 uncultured Synergistaceae bacterium | reverse complement strand
TTTGATATACAAGAAACAAGGTTTACTTTTATACTTGACAGATGAGACGGTATCTAGATTCCCGATTGAGGCATTCGGGAATGACGTGGGGTTTGGGTATTGTTTGGTTCTTTAGATTTATGATTCTCCGCCCTTACAACGGCTTCACTACCGCTTCACCATTGCTTCACGCAGGACGAAGTCCTGCAGTTTCACCATGTTTTACCCCATCGCTTCACAGCGACAGAATGTCGCTGTTTCACCATCGTTTCCCGCGACATGCTCCCGTCGCAATTTCCCCTGCCCCTTTCCTGCTATTATGTTGTAAAATAGTATTACTCGGGCGATGCTGCCGGAGAGGTTTGCCTTTGCGGTTTATGAGTTTTTATAGGGGGAGGACGGTCGGGCTTGTTTGGACGTTTGCTTAGGAAATACGCATACGTGATACTTGCGTCTCTTTTTATTTTCCAGACGTCTCTCCTTGTGCTGTCCGAACAAAATATCCGCTACAGCCTCGGGCCCAGTTCCGCAAAGATCATGATGCACAATATAGAGAACACCAGCACCGCAGTGAACTGTGATTTACGTTCACCCCTTTCAAGGTTTTTGAAATTCTCCGGTCAGGTATTTTTCGCCAATCACTTTTTTCAGCCGGCGAAAAGCGAAGACTCCGTTCATTCCGCTTGCCTGCCGTCCCCGGCTGCGATCGGCAGGAATGATATCGACCTCTATTCAGAACATATTTTTTTGCCTCTCCTGGATCTTACTTTACTGATTTAATTTAACTTTTCCTTTTTATCCGGACGTTTTGTCTCTTGGATCGACCGAGGCCGCTGTGCGGTCTTGGTCCCGTCGGATCGGGATTAGGGGGAAAGTGAAAAATGCCGCGTTTACATTTGGGACTCGACCTGGGATCTACTACAGCCAAGGCGGTGGTGCTGGATGAGGACGACAGGATCGTCCACAGCAGATACCGCAGGCACTTTTCTGATGTCAGGGCAGCGGTAACGGAAATTTTTGACGAAATAAAACAGAAATTCAGTTCATCGGGCGTGACCCTCGCAGTGGCCGGGTCGTCCGGGATCGGGGTAGCGGAGGAGATGAAGCTTCCTTTCACTCAGGAACTCATTGCCTGCACAGCCTCGGTCAGCAGGTTCATCCCGCAGGCGAACGTCTGCATCGAGTTGGGCGGCGAGGACGCCAAGCTGACCTATTATGACAAAAACGGCGCGGACCAGAGGATGAATGAGACGTGCGCGGGCGGCACCGGGGCCTTTCTTGACCACATGGCGCTGCTTCTGGGAACGGATGCCAAGGGGCTGAACGAGCTCGCCAAGATGCACAGGATGATCTACCCGATAGCGTCGCGGTGCGGAGTATTCGCGAAAACTGATGTTCAGTCGCTGATGAAGGAGGGTGCGGAGAGAGCCGACATTGCGGCGTCGATATTACAGTCCGTGGTAAATCAGACGATCAGCGGACTGGCGTGCGGCAGGAGAATAATAGGCAACGTAGCCTTTCTTGGAGGCCCGCTCTATTTCCTGCCCGAACTTAGAAAGAGATTTGCCGAGACTTTGAAGCTTGGCCCCGGCCAGAGCATATCGCCGGAGAACTCGCACCTTTATGTGGCGCTCGGCGCGGCGATACTGGGCAAGGGGAATGAAGCCCTCAAATTTTCCGATTTGGAGAAGAGGTCTGCCAGGTACTACACCGCACTTAAGCCGGCGGAAGAGTGCATCCTGAGGCCCCTCTTCTCTGATCCTCAGGAGAAGGATGAATTCGTTGAACGGCACGCCGGGGAGAGAGCGGAAAAAAAGCCGATAGAGTCAGCCTCCGGTCCGGCCTATCTCGGGATCGATGTCGGCTCCACCACGACCAAGGCGGTCCTTATCGATGAGAGCGGAAGCATCCTCTTCAGCGATTACAGGATGAGCGGCGGCAGCAGGCCCATCCAGACAGTCAGGGAGATGCTGATGGAGATGTATGGGGCTATGCCCTCCGGACTCTATGTAAAAAAGAGCTGCGTTACCGGTTACGGGGAAAAGCTTATACAGAGCGCATTTGGGGTGGACATGGGCGAAGTCGAGACAGTCGCACACTCAAGGGCGGCGAGGCATATTGAACCCGAGACGGACTTTCTTATCGATATCGGCGGTCAGGACATGAAGTGCCTGAGGGTCGAGAAGGATGCGATTAAGGAGATCTTTCTTAACGAGGCCTGTTCATCGGGATGCGGATCTTTCCTGCAGAACTTTGCCGAGTCTCTTGGGCTGACTATGGAAGAGTTTGCATCGGGCGCGGAGAGATCCGAGTCGCCCGTAGACCTTGGCTCGAGATGTACGGTCTTTATGAACTCAAAGGTCAGGCAAGCTCAAAAAGAGGGCGCTTCCATCGATGATATTTCCGCGGGGCTGGTCTATTCGGTAGTGCGCAACGCGCTTTACAAGGTTTTGAAAATCAGGAATATGGACGAAATAGGAAGTAAGATCGTCGTCCAGGGCGGAACTTTTAAGAACGATGCCCTCCTTCGCGCATTTGAGATGATCACGGGCAGAAATGTCATAAGGCCGGATGTCTCGGAATACATGGGGGCTTACGGAGCGGCGCTGATATCAAAGGACAGGAAAGATAGGGGCGGAAGTACGCTGATATCCAAGGAGTCGCTGCTTTCGTTCGAATCAAAGAGCGAGACGTCCAGATGTTCGGGCTGCGGAAACAGGTGCCTGCTTACAGTGACCTCCTTCAGAAACGGCGGGAAGTATGTAACGGGAAACATGTGCTCTGAGGGCGAAGGACGGGGAGCTGAAAAGGCGAAGCTGCCGCCCAACCTGTACAGGGAAAAATACAGAAGGCTTTTCAGCTTCTACAGGTCCCTGCCTCCCGAAGAGGCCCCCAGGGGCATCATCGGCATTCCAAGAGTGCTCAACATGTACGAGGATTATCCCTTTTGGTTCACCCTCTTCACCTCACTTGGATTCAGCGTCCGTCTTTCCTCCGAAAGGCCGGACCCATCGCTTGCCATAGATACGATTCCCTCCCAGACGGTCTGTTTTCCGGCCAAGCTGGTCCACCGCCATATCCAGGAGCTGCTTGACGATGGAGTTGACCTGATATTCTATCCGGGCATCCAAAGGACGGGCAAGGAGTTCGGCGACGCCGACAACTCATTCCACTGCCCCGTAGTTGCCGGATATCCTGATGTTGCCGCCCTGAATATCGACGGCCTTAAAGGGGGCAAGGTGAGGTATGTCCACACATTTTTCCCGATTGATTCACCCGGGAAAATGGCCGGAAAGCTCGTCTCCGAGTTCAGGGACAAGTCCGTTACAAAAGCCGAAGCGGTTTCGGCGCTCGAAAAAGCATACAGGGAGCAGGAGATATACAAAAGGGAGATCGCGGAGATGGGCGAGAGAGCGCTCAACTATGTCCTGGAGAACGACATAGTCGGAGTTGTTTTGGCCGGACACCCTTACCACCTTGATCCGGTGGTCAATTTCGGGATCCCCGAACTGATCAACAGCTACAACGTAGCGGTGCTCACAGAGGACTCCGTCTGCGGCAGAGCTTCAGGGGAGGAGACTGGCGAGCTGCTCAGCGTTGTGGACCAGTGGGTCTATCATTCAAGGCTATACAGGGCTGCATCCGCCATAGCCCGTGACGATGACCTGAAAAAGATCGAGATGGTCCAGCTTAACTCGTTCGGATGCGGTCTGGACGCGATAAGCGCCGATCAGGCCGCCGACCTCCTTTCATCTTACGGGAGGATGCATACCCTGCTGAAAATCGACGAGACTAAAAACAGCGGAGCTGTAAGGATAAGGATACGTTCGCTTTTGGCGGCGGTCAAAGCTGACCGGCCGGCGACGGGCGGCGAGGCAAGGCTGAGCGCAGAATGGCGCCGCGATCTTTCGGCCTCGCCTGAACGCAGGACGATACTCTGTCCTCCGCTCTCCGAATACCACTTCCAGTTTCTTGAGCCGATCATGAGGGCCGAAGGGCTGGACTTCAGGGTGCTCCCGGAGGGCGGCAGGGAATCTGTAGAGCTTGGGCTGAATTATGTCAACAATGACGCCTGCTATCCCGCAATGATAGTTATCGGGCAGTTTCTCAATGCTCTTAGAAGCGGCGAATTTGATCCTGAAACGACAGATTGCTTTTACGCCCAGACGGGGGGCGCCTGCAGGGCGAGCAACTATGTCCCACTGCTCAGGAAGGCGCTCGACGAGGCGGGATTCGGCAGGGTGAGGATACTCGCCGTTAATTCTCAGGGCAGGGAGTCCGTCAGCTTCAGCCTGCCTCCCCGTGTGATGTACAGGGCGGCAAAGGCGATGGTGTTCGGAGATCTGCTGATGAGGCTTCTGTTGAGAACAAGGCCGAACGAGCTTGAAAAGGGAGGGGCGGAGGATCTGTATGAGCGGCTTTCCGAGCGCTACAGGCAAAGCATCACGACCGGAGCCCCTTCATTCAGGTCACAGATAATGGACGCCGTCTCGGAATTCTCTAAGATCCCGATTTCGTCGGTTGAAAAGCCCAAGGTCGGCATTGTCGGGGAGATCCTCGTTAAGTACCATTCCGGCGCAAACGAGAGGCTTGTAGAATTCATAGAGTCGAGCGGGGGAGAGGCAGTACTTACGGACCTTGCTTCGTTTCTGCTCTACTGTCTTTTCGATCCGATCTACAGGCACAGGGAGCTTTCGGGCCCGGTCGGCGCAGCTTTGGCCGGCAGGGCGGGGATAGCGGCGGTCGAAGCGCTGCGCGGAACGGTAAGGGATGCACTGGAAGGAACGAGGTTCGGCAGGCTGCACGATATATATTCGTTGGCGGAAAAAGCCTCATCAGTTGTCTCCTGCGCCAACCAGGCGGGTGAGGGGTGGCTTTTGACCGCCGAGATGATCTCGCTCATTGAGAGCGGAGTCAAAAAGATAATCTGCATCCAGCCCTTTGCCTGCCTTCCGAACCACATAACGGGCAAGGGGGTCATAAAGGAGCTGCGAAGAAGATATGACAGCGCCGGTTTTCTGGCCCTGGACTACGACACCGGCACTAGTTCCGTCAACCAGATGAACAGGATAAGGCTGCTCATGGCGGGTTAAACCGCCATAAGCAGGCGGACGTGAGCGTGACCGTTGGAAGACCGCCTGCATCGGCGCAGGATGGGATAGAGCCATTGATATCAGGGGTAATATAGTAAGGAATCGCAGCCAAACAGCAGCCATCCGGCAAAATCGCCCCGCCGTAGTCAGGCGGGGCGATTCTTTATAGGGATGGCTGGTTCTG
>CAYZYF010000076.1:0-5299 GCA_964482015.1 uncultured Synergistaceae bacterium | reverse complement strand
ACGATGTCCGCTCCCATCCTTTCCGCCATTCTTATTTCGGCCGGCGTCTCAAAGGAAGGACCGGTAAAGGCCATGTAAACGCCGCGGTGGAGGGTTATTCCGGTCTTTGCGGCCGCGATGAAAAGTTTTTGTATGTACTCTCTGTCATAAGCCGCAGACATATCCGGAAAGCGCGGGCCAAGTTCGTCATAGTTCTGTCCGATAAGAGGGTTGGAGCCCATGCAGTTTATGTGATCCTCTATCACGGTTATCCCGCCGGGCGGTATATCCCTGTTTATTCCTCCCGATGCGTTGGTGACAATGAGGGTTTTAAGCCCGAGCAGCCCTAGCACTCTTACGGGCAGGACGACTTCTTCCATTGTATAGCCCTCATAGTAGTGGATCCTGCCCTGCATAATGACGGAGGGTATCCCTGCCAGGCTTCCGAAAAGAAGCTTTCCGTGGTGGCCGGGCGCTGTGGAGCGAGGCCAGTATGAGATGTCGGAGTAGGGAATGGATGTGCTGACCTCCATTTTATCGGCAAGGTTTCCGAGACCGGATCCCAGGATCAGCCCAACTTCCGGCCGGACGTCTGTTTTTTGCGAGATGTGTTTGACCGCTTCAGCGATCTTTTCAGCATAGAGCACCGTACCACCGCCTATAGTATTCTTTAAGAGCACATATTTTTTGAAGAGCTTAATTTCTCGGAAAAAATTCATCATAGATATCCCTCAGTTCCAGATCAAGATGGGTATATTTTTCCGTTGTGAGTATGGAAGAATGTCCAAGGATCTCCTGAAGCGTCCTCTGGTCCATGCCTTTTCTCAAAAGATGGGTTGCGAAGGTATGGCGAAGGACATGGGGGTGCAGACGCGAGGAGGAGATCCCTGCGAGAGCGCCCCTTTTTCTAAGCAGCCTCCAGAGGAATTCCCTGCTCATTTTTTTCCCCGACTTGGTAAGCAGGAGCCATGGGCTGCCCTCTTTGTCGAGCGCCGGCCTGTGGAGCTCAATGTACTCGTCCACTACCTTTCGGACGCCCCCAACATATGGGACACAGCGCTCCTTGCTGCCCTTCCCCATGGTGAATATAAGCCCGCCCGCCCTGTCTATGTCCCTCAGCTTCAGCGAACAGAGTTCCGATGCCCTCATTCCTGTCCCGTATGCCAGCTCAATGGCCGCCCTGTCTCTTTTGCCGAGCGGGGTCCCGTCCTCACAGCAATTTATAAGCCTTTGTATCTCGCCTTCAGTCATCACCTGAGGCAGTATTTTTTCTCTGGATGGAAGCGGTTCAAGGGAGGGCAGCTTTTCCATGACGCCGTCATAAACCAGAAATTTGGCAAAAGTCCTTATGGAAGCGCCCTTTCTTTGGACCGTTCCTTTAGACATCCCTTTGGAAACAAGTTCCCTAAGAAATCTGGCCGCGTTGTCGGGCTGTGGCGATGCGGGATCCGTCCCCGTTTTTTCACAGTATTCGCGCCACTGCATGAGGTCTGAAACATACGCCTTTAATGTGTTTGGGCTGCCGCCGCGCTCCAGCCTTATGTAATCCTCAAAGCGTTCGAGGATCTTTCTGAATTCGCCGCCGGATGTGTCAGGGGCTTTCATCTGATTTTGCCATCCCGGCACTGAGCCAGCAGTATGCCATGATCGTTTTACCGTCCTTGATCTCTCCTCTTTCGATCATTTTTTCGATCTCACCGAGCGAAAAATCATAGACCTTAATATATTCGTCATCGTCTTCGGGCAGTTTTGAATGGATAAGATCAGTGGCGTAATAAAATATTATGCGTTCTGTTGAATAGCCCGGGGATGTATAAAATTCAAAGACCCTACTTATCTTTCCCGGCCTGTACCCTATCTCTTCCTGAAGCTCGCGGACAGCCGCTTCGTCTGGGTCCTCTCCCTTTTCTACCAGTCCCGCAGGAATTTCGAAAAGATCTTCGTCCACCGCGTGCCTGTATTGCCGGACAAGCATTATCCTTCCGTCCGACCTCACGGGGAGGATGGTCACCGCTGACTTATGATCAACGACTTCTCTGATCTTTTCTGTGCCGGACGGGAAAAGCACCCGGTCGACGTTAAGATCGAGGATGACGCCCTTGTAAAGGTTCTCCCTGCTGATGATATTCCTGAGGGCGTGTCTTTCCTGGCTCCTCATCTATCTCACCCCTTGTTTTATTGAAGAAAACCGCCTGCGTTGAGCCTGCTGCCTCTCAGCCATTCATCCGCATTCTGAATTTTTCTGCCCTCAGGCTGTACTTCCAAAAGTTTTATAGATCCGCTGCCGCAGGCTATAACAGGATATCCGTCCTCAACGGCAACGATCCGTCCCGGCGGTCCGGAGAGAGACGACTCTTGAGCCCTGTATATCCTCAGCCTCCTACCTCCGGCATCGCAGTACGTACCGGGCGCAAAACCAAGCGCCCTTATTCTGTTGAATATCTCTCTTGATTCCGAATGCCACAGTATTCTGCCCTCGGATTTATCTATTTTCGGGGCAAACGAAACACCCTCGTCCTTTTGTGGGGTGAATACCCAATCCTCCGCCGAAATGTTAAGCAAGTATTCGAGCAGGATCTCCGTCCCGGCCCTGGAAGTTTTTTCGAAAAGCGTGTATGTATCGTCGCTGTCAGTTATCTCTACACTTGCCTGCGCCAGCACTGGCCCTGTATCCATACCTTCGTCCAGCCTGAAAAGTGTGACGCCTGTCTCTCTGAGGCCGTCCATGAGAGCCCTTTGGACCGGCGCCGATCCCCTGTATGCCGGCAGCAGAGAGGGATGGACGTTGACGCATCCAAGCCTGGCCAGACTTAAAAGAGGTTCTTTTATCATCTGGCCGAAATCTATCACCAGGATAACGTCCGGGAGGTCGCCCTTTATTCGGTCCAAAGCCTCTTCGTCAGACGAGAGGCGGCCGGTGGTGCATGTCTCGATCCCAAGCCCCTCCGCAATACGGAATACCGGCGTCTCCCTTTTCTGCAGACCTCTGCCCGCCGGCTTTGAAGCGTTAGTTACTACCCATCGCGGCTTTATTTTTTCGGAGAGGAGGGAGAGACACCCGGCGGCGAACTTGCCCGAACCACAGAACCCGTATTGCAGTTTATCCGTCATGATCTTTCGCTCGCCTGCTTGGATATTTTTTTCTTTAAAAACTGTCTTTTCATAGGAGAGACCCTGTCGATAAGAAGCTTGCCGTTGAGGTGGTCAATTTCATGAGAAAAAACGCAGGCCAGAAATCCGTCGACCTCTTTATCTATGGTCTTTCCGTTCTCATCCTGGTATCTAAGCCTTATCTTTTCCGCTGATTCGACCTTTTCATAGATGCCGGGAAAGCTGAGACATCCCTCCTCAAGCGTGGTAAAACCCTCTCTTTCATATATAACGGGATTTATAAGAACGTATTTATCTCCCTTGTAGTCGATCACGGCAATTTTCTGTGTGATCCCAACCTGCGGCCCCGCAAGGCCAATGCCGTCAAAAGTGTACATTGTCTCAAACATGTCGTTTATGAGAGATCTCAGATTATCATCAAAGGATGATATTTCCTCTGTCGGCTCTCTGAGCACGGGATCGGGATATACACAGATTTTTCTGACTGACATGAAACCGCCTCCAAAGCAAAAATTAGCGCCAGCTGCCCTGCTCACACTAAAACGTGCGCCGGGCATATCGCACGGCCTCTCTATATTCTAACAGAAAACCCCGCACCTCTCATGAAAGGTGCGGGGTTCAAACTTTTTTTACGGATTTTAGGAAAGTCTCGAAGTGTTACTCTTCCTCTTCCGCCTGTCTGAGGAATTCACCTATAGTTACATTGGTCTCTTCCTGAGGGAGGTGGCTGGACTGGCTGTCAGCCCTTTTCCTGTCGCCGTCGGAACGGCGGCGGCGTGGACGATCCTCGCTCCTATGTCCCTCGGCCCCGCCTTCGGAATCTTCGCTCCTCGATCTCCTGAGGGGCTCTTCGTCAACGGGACGCAGGCTGAGGCGCATTCTACGCTCCGCGGGGTTGACGTCCAGGACTCTTGCCGTTACTTCCTGCCCCTCTGAAAGCACCTCTCTCGGGTTTTCGATCCTCTGCTGACTGATCTGGGATATATGGATAAGCCCTTCGATACCGTCCTCAAGCTCCACAAAAGCTCCGAAATCAGCGATCCTTACAACTTTGACAGGGACTTCCATATCTTTTTTGTATTTCTCCGCTACATCTTTCCAGGGATCCGAGAGCTGCTTGTATCCGAGGCTGATGCGCCTGCGATCCTGGTCGACCTCGAGTATTGAAACTTCGATCTTCTGCCCCCTCTTAAGGACTTCTTTGGGGTGCTTGATCCTGGTCCAGCTGAGGTCGCCTATGTGGACCAGACCTTCTATTCCAGGCTCTATCTCAACAAAAGCACCGAATTCTGTCAGGTTGGTAACGGTCCCTTCGACTACGATACCGGGCTTCCAACGCTCAGAGGCTGTCTCCCAGGGATCCTGCTGGGTCTGTTTGAGGCTGAGCGAAACTCTGTTGCCCTCTTTGTCGATCCCGATCACCTTGACCTTGATGTGATCTCCCTTGGTTACGATATCTTTTGCCTTTGCGTTGCGCTGCCATGAGAGTTCGCTGATATGGATCAGGCCTTCCATAGCGCCGAGGTTCACGAAAACGCCGAACGATGTGATGCTGCTGACGTCGCCCTCAAGAATATCTCCCTCGCTGACCTGTTCGTAAAAGGCCTGCCTGATCTCCGCCATTTCTGCTTCGATGAGGCTGCGGCGAGAGAAGACGAGACGGCGCTTGCGGCGGTCCTTTTCGATGAGCTTGACCTGGAAATCCTGGTCGAGCAAACGTGTGGGGTTGACAGAACGTCCGTCCTCGGCGATATGAGAGATCGGAATGAATCCCTCTATCCCGAAGCAGTTGACGATGAGTCCGCCCTTGACCTTACGCAGTCCTCTGACTGAGATAGTCTCGTTCCGGGCGGCTTCTTCCTCCATCTTTGACCAGCGCTCGTCAAACTCGCAGCGCCAGCGGCTGAGGCTCAGCTGGGCATCCTCTCCCTGTCCCAGGTTGGTTATCTGAACAGTGACCTTCTGTCCGTTATCAGGCTCTTCCGTCTCTTCTACAAGGACTTTGTGTGTCCATTCCCTGCGGGGCAGAAAGCCCTCGCATTTGTAGCCGACATCTACAAGCCATCCGTCCTCACGCACATCTACTATCGTACCCTCAAGGACCTTGCCGCGATGGAAATCTCCAAGCACGTCAAACTGCTGCATCATTTCTTCCATCGTTTCTTCTTTTTCCGGAGCTGCCTCCTCGACGACCTCTTTGACCGTTTCC
>CAYZYF010000075.1:0-5437 GCA_964482015.1 uncultured Synergistaceae bacterium | reverse complement strand
ATTAAAACCGAATATCTTCTCTCACTTCTCCGTTATTCAACTGTCATGGTGCGCGTTGACTGCTCCAAAGATTCGGTCGCGAACGACGTCGTCAGAAGCGCAACAGGAGGGAGTATATAATGGCATTCGAAATTCGTCAAGCATTTTTTTTGCTTATTTTAAAGTTTTTTTGTTAGGACACACGGGCTCGTAAACCGACCTGCCATTGAAGATCACTGTCAGAGACCTGAAGTGACGAAGTGTTGTTTTAAGGTTTTTACATAGGCGTTTTTCAGGAAAGTATAGAGAATCTTTGGAGTATCCCGTTTGTTGATCAGTAATCTACGCCGCAACCCACGCTTTTTTCTGAACCCGACGAAATACGCTCAATGAAAAGAGAGAGCTCCGCGAACCTTTCTTCGTTTAGTGAATAGTGTGTCCATTTGCCTTCCTTTCTTGGATAAACCAGGCCTGACCCGCAAAGTATCTTCATATGGTGTGAGAGTGTGGGCTGCGACATTTCAAAGGCCTCAAGAATGCGGCATGCACAGAGCTCACCGTTCGAAAGCATATCAACTATCATCAGTCTTTTAGCATCGGACAGAGCTTTCAAAAGCAGAGCGCCTTCTGCCGGATCTTTCATCGTATAGCCCCCTCATTAAGAACGTATTTTCACAGCACCATATTATAGAGATCAGAGAATCACAAGCGGAGTAGTTTTCGGGTTTCAGTGATCCATACCTTCAGCATTTTCATAAATAGCTGCTTTTTCTTCTTTAGTGACCAGCTTTGACAAAAGCAAAGCCATAATTATTATTCCGGGGATGTCGATAAGAAGTCTGGTCAGCGCAAAACGGGTGCCCAAGGATTCAAACTCAAAGAGGACCATGGGGATTTTTGTAGTGGACCATGCTCCAATAAATATGATCACATTTGAAAAGCTGGCGCCTTTTTTCATCAACACCGCGCTTATGGGAAAAGCTGCGTAAAGGGGACCGGCGGCTGCAGAACCAATAAACATTGAAAGAAGAATGCCTTTAAGTCCCGATCCTTCACCCATGTATTTGATCATGCTCTCTCTCGGGACCCAAACATCAAGCAATCCCAACAATACAAAAACGGGAGGGATGATAAAAAGCATCTCAACAAATGAGCTCACCGATATTGAAAGTGCCCTGATACCCGTGCCCCTGTTAAAAAACGTGAACACTCCAAGAAAAGCTAATGCTATGAGGAACGCCCTGTATCTTTTGATCACAGATCTCATATCAGCCGACCACCTTTCCTATGACGTAGGCTACAAAGAAGGAAAAGAGAAAGGCCATCAAATTTCTGTAAAGGGTCATTTTCTTTCCGAAGTACTTAAATTCAACAGGCATCGTAACAAGCCCGACCATCATAAGCGTCGACACGAAAGCTGCGATCTGCATATACCCCGCGCCGGCCTGCACCAGCAGTGCCGCTGTCGGAAAAGCCACAAAACCCGGGATCAGGGTTATCGAACCGATCACAGAAGCCAGAATGACGCCCCCCCATCCCGAGTCACCACCGATCAGCCTCGAAATCATATCAGGATCCATAACTGCCAGAAGAGTACCGACAAACAAAATAACGACCAGAAATTCTGGCAGGATATTTTCAAATGCCTTCCATCCCTTTTTAAGTGACATCTTCGTTTTGTTCCTGTCCTTTAAAAAAGATATCGCCAGAATCATTATCGTGAGGGCGTAAAGGATATACGAATCCAAGTGCGTGACCTCCTTTTAATTTTACGGGGCCAATGTTTTGGGGCAAATCCTATGTCTTGGGCGAATCATGAGACTAACACACCGAATATCATTCCTGCAAGGGCAGAAAGAAGTACTACCAAAATAATGTAAATTATCGTTTTTTTCGTCCCGAGTATGCTGTTAAGGACCAGCATGCTCGGCAATGAAAGTGCCGGACCTGCAAGAAGCAGTGACAGAGCCGGGCCTTTGCCCATTCCAGCACCGATCAGCCCCTGCAATATCGGGACCTCGGTCAGTGTCGCGAAATACATAAAAGCTCCGGACAGCGCTGCGAAGAAATTAGCCCCTGGCGAATTGCCGCCGACCAGCATCGCGATATATCGACTTGGGATGAGAGCTTCGTGCCCAGGCCGCCCCAGGAGAAACCCTGCAACAAGAACACCCCCGAATAAGAGAGGAACGACCTGGAGCGTGTATCCCCAAGTTGACTCGAACCACTCACGTCTTTCATCCATACTAAACCACTTCAAGGAACTTATTAGAGTAACGGCAAGCCCAACCCCAGCAAGTATCCATTTTATACCATACAATTTTTCCCAAAAAAGGCTGGTGGTCTTAGGAGTTGCCCAATTAGCAAAAATCAAGAAAATCACCATGCCGGTCATGTATATTACCGTTTTCCAAAGGGAGAGTCCGGCATCCTCTTCCGGACATCCGACAAACCCGTCCTGACGCGATTTTTCTTCTTTGCCGAAAATAACGGACATCAAAAGCCCTATCGCAATGCTGAGGGCTATCGCACCGACAGCCCTTGCTATCCCCAGCTCAAATCCCAGCACTCGTGCGGTAAGCACCACCGCAAGCACATTGATAGCGGGGCCGGAGTATAAAAAAGCGACGGCCGGACCAAGCCCCGCTCCCCTTTTGTAAATACCGGCAAAAAGGGGAAGGACTGTGCAGGAACATACGGCAAGAACCGTACCGGAGACAGACGCCACCGAATAGGCAATCCATTTTGCCGCTCCTGCACCCAAATATTTCATGACCGACTGTTGGCTGACAAAGACTGAGATGGCACCGGCAATGAAAAATGCGGGGACAAGGCACAAAAGCACATGCTCTCTGGCATAGTCGGACATCATAGCGACCGACTCGGACAGAGCCGCAGCTATGCGCTCATTGCCATCTGGAAGAAAATAGAAGGCAAGAAAGAAGAGTGCTATCCAAAAAAACCTTTTACGATCATTCAATTAAGGTCATCTCCCGGTTTAGGCGTTGTCATTTGTGGCAGAAAAAACTGCCAAGACATTGTGTACGGGCACCGCCCATATAGTTTTATCCTCAAAGATCACAACAGCCATTGTTTTTCTCTCTTTCATCCGCCGTCTGAGATGCTAAGATGATCGCTTCTTTTATTTTCTCATAAGAAGGAACACGGCCGGCTAGAACAACCCTGCCGTCTACCGCCAAAGCCGGGGTAGCTGTAATACCATACTCAATGATTTTAGATACATCCGTGACCTTTTCTATTTCATGCTCAATTCCAAGTTCTTCTGTAGCCCGCTGTACAAGTTCTCCGAGCTTTTTACATTTTGGACATCCTGTTCCGATAACCTCTATCTTCATTAGACTTTTCTCCCCCTTAGCCTATGCCTGTCATCAACTTGAGATCATAGAAAAAACGATTAGCCTAGTCAGGCAAAAAAATATAAACCTCATATAGAAAAATGTCAATATGTCTGACGAAATATAGCGAAAACTACTTATTTGATTATAAGTGACTAATTATGACTTGACAGAAAAAATAGCTTTTGTTAAACTGTTCATGAGCTCTAAAAATAGAGCTATGAGAATGTGAATTATCAGGTAAAGGGGTTGTTATATATGGTTGGATTGGTACCTTTCAACAAAAAGAACAGAGGTTTGGCTACAAGAGCAGGATTAGGAGAGTTTTATAATGTGCTCGATGATTTCTTCTCCGATGACTGGCCTATGAGACGTACCCTAGCTTTTGATACCTTCAAGGTCGATGTCCAGGATAACGCCAACGAGTACGTCATCGAGGCGGAAATGCCGGGCGTCACCAAGGAAGAGATCAAGCTTGGGATGGACGACGGGCGGCTGACTATATCTGTAACAAAGAATGAAAGTTCTGAAGATAAGAGCAAAAATTATATCCACAGGGAGAGACGTTCAGTGTCAATGAGCAGAACGATCCACTTAGGAGAGGCTGCCTCTGCAGGAATCAAGGCCAAACTCAGCGAAGGGCTGCTCAGAGTAAGTGTTCCAAAGGAAGAAAAAACAAGCGCTGCGATCGACATCGAAGTCGAATAATATTTCACTTGCCCTGGAGCAGGAAAACGAAAAGGAGTCTATCCCGTAACCTATAAACTTAGACACAGAGAGCGACAGCCACGGCTATCGCTCTCCTGCTCTCTTTTTTATCCGTTCGTCTTTAGCCGCTTCCAGGGAGATCTATCGCACTGTCGTCGGCAGTACAGGCCTCAGCTGCAACCTGATAACCACCCGTATTTAGGTGCCATCTTTCCGTACCATGCCGCTCCCTGCACCTGGATTATAAATGCCAGAGTAACAACCAGCGCGGTCTCCGGACCAAACGCCGAGACAGCTATCCCTAAAGCTATCGACAGATTCCTCATAACCGTTCCGTATATCAGAGCATACCCGTCCGCAACCGACAAAGTGAGCCTGGCAACAATTGTGCTGAAAATAAAATTAAAGACGTAAAATACCACCAAAATCAGCATCGCAAATAAAAGAAAAGTCGGATCAGCCAACATGCTTCTGGCCTTCATGCCTATACTTGCAAATATCAGCAGCAACAAGAACCACACGCTCGTCGCAGGTAAAAAGGGCTTTATTCGAGAGTTGTACTCTTCAACGGAGTACCTTCGAATTAACAGCTTGAACGTAGCGAAACCGACCAGCATAGGCAGGATCACAACAAGTATTATCATAATAAAGGTTTGGAGTATGTTGACCGAAACTAACTTTCCCACCATAACGTACAAGTACCATGGGGCCAGGAAAGATCCGAGCAGAAGGCTGATCGATGTGATTTTTATAGCCGCGGCCACATTTCCTTTGTTCAACATTGTCCAAGAGATGGTCATCGCACTGGTAGGGAAGAGCGAGATCATAACAAGACCTATGAACATATCGGGACTATCCCGAAGCAGGAGGAAGCCGGCAAAATAAGCGAACGCCGGGATAAGTACAAAGTTCACCAAAAGCGACAGGAGCACCGTTTTGATGTACGAGAGATCGAATGCCTCTTTAATTTTGAACCCTATCATGGTCGGATAGATCATTAAAAAGGTCATCACTAGTATATAGTCTTTAAAAAACGACAAGTCCACAAAGAGTCCCGTCAAAAAACCCAGCAGCACGACGGGTATCGAAATAACAAGATTTTTAGACGGAAACATGAATAGCTTGCTCATCTGCCTGGCTCCTTCCGGTACGCGGTTATTCCCAGCCCGCGGATAATCATATCAGATCCCTGCAGGAGAGGCCCATCAGTTTTAAGGACAAATCATAGGATTGATATCTCTTATGCCAAGGGCCAATTGTCCGGCTATGCAGGGGTACAACGCGGAATATGAGCAAAACAACAAAGATGCCTCACTAAATACTGGAGACATCTTTTATCTTCTGGAGCCGGCGAGAGGACTCGAACCCCCGACCTGCTGATTACAAGTCAGCTG
>CAYZYF010000074.1:0-5492 GCA_964482015.1 uncultured Synergistaceae bacterium | reverse complement strand
GCCTGTTCGGGGGTCGATATCCCGAACCCGACCGCACTGGGCACCGCTGTGTTATCCCTGACAAGTTTTACCATCGAGCCTATGTCGGAGGTAATATCCCTCCTGACCCCGGTCACTCCGAGCGAGGAGACTATATATACGAAGCCCTCGGCTTCCCTCGCTATCATTGCTATGCGATCCTTTGATGTCGGTGCTATGAGGGGGACCAGATCAAGTCCGTTTTCTCCGCAAAGAGTGGCAAATTCTTCTTTTTCTTCGTAAGGCAGATCGGGTATGACAAGTCCAGCCACTCCGGCTGAAGAAGCAGCGGTGATAAATTTTTCCGATCCGTACGAAAAGACGACGTTTGCATAGGCCATAAAAACCAGAGGTATCGAGACGTCCTTTCTTATCTCCCTGACAAAATCCAGCACCCTATCAGTCGTAACGTTTCCCGACAGCGCCCTGATGTTGGCTTCCTGGATCACCGGACCCTCGGCGGTCGGATCTGAGAAGGGTATCCCCAGCTCGACCATGTCCGCCCCGCTGGCGGCCATTGACCTGACTAACTCCCCGGTGGTATCAAGGTCGGGGTCTCCGCAGGTGATAAAGGGTATAAAAGCCTTGCCGCCCTTAAAAGCCTCTGCTATTTTGATCATTCCGAAATATCCTCCCCTCTGTAGCCGGCGATTGCCGCGCAGTCCTTATCTCCTCTGCCGGAGAGAGTGACTGCGATTATATCCTCCCCGCCCATCTCCCGTGCCGCTGTCATCGCGTATGCGAGGGCGTGCGCAGATTCGATCGCCGGAATTATTCCCTCGGTCCTCGACAGATATTCAAAGGCCTCCACCGCCTCTGCATCGGTCACAGGCACATATTCGGCCCGTCCCTCATCATGGAGGAAAGCGTGCTCGGGACCGACTCCGGGATAATCGAGCCCGGCGGAGATGGAATAGACCGGGGCGATCCGGCCATATTCGTCCTGACAAAAGTAGGACTTCATTCCGTGAAATATCCCTGGCCTGCCCTTGTTTATCGTTGCCGCGGTCTCAAAGGTATCGATACCGCGTCCTGCCGCCTCACATCCTATCAGGCGCACCTCTGAATCCCCTATGAAGTGATAAAAGGAGCCGATAGCGTTGCTGCCGCCTCCTACGCAGGCTATGACCGCGTTGGGAAGCCTGCCTTCCTTAGCCAGGATCTGCTCTTTCATCTCCTTCGAGATAACTGACTGGAAGTCCCTGACAATGGTCGGAAACGGGTGCGGTCCCATGACGGAACCCAGGCAGTAGTGGGTGTCGGCTATCCGGCTGCTCCATTCCCTCATAGCCTCCGATACCGCGTCCTTCAGAGTCGCGGTCCCCGTCTTGACAGAAACTACCTCTGCGCCGAGAAGCCTCATCTTGTAGACGTTCAGCGCCTGCCTCTTTGTGTCCTCTTCACCCATAAAGACTACGCACTCCAGCCCCATGAGCGCCGCTGCCGTGGCGGTCGCCACCCCGTGCTGACCGGCCCCCGTCTCTGCTATCAGCCTCGTCTTGCCCATTCTGCGCGCGAGGAGCGCCTGCCCCAGCACATTGTTGATCTTATGTGCGCCCGTGTGGTTGAGATCCTCGCGCTTCAGATAAATTTTTGCTCCGCCGAGGTCCTTCGACATCTTTTCGGCGTAGTAGAGCCGGCTCGGCCTGCCCGCGTAGTCGTTGAACAGGCGATTCAGTTCCGAGTTGAAACCTTCGTCGCCTTTGCAGAAGTTGTACGCCTCTTCAAGCTCTATGACCGCGTTCATAAGTGTTTCGGGTATGTATTGTCCCCCGTGGGTCCCGAAACGTCCCTTTCTCTTCAACATATCGCCGCCCCCTTCATTACCTTGTCTTCCGTACCTACGTTTTCGGGTACGCATATCACTTGTCTGCCCCTCTTACCGCGTCTATAAAATCCCTCATTTTACAAAAGTCTTTCAGCCCCGCTATTTCAACTCCTGAACTGACATCCACCGCGTATGGATGGGAAACCGATATCGCTGCTCCGACATTCTCGGGAGCGAGGCCTCCTGCGAGGAAAAAGGGTCTTTTGAGACATTTGGCGAGACTCCAGTCAAAAGATTCCCCTGCTCCCCCGGCTCCCCCGTCCAGCAGCACATAGTCTGCGGCCGAATCCTCCGCCTTCATGACATCATCTGAGCACGTGACACGGAACGCCTTAATGACGGGGATCCCCGTCGACCGTCTTAGGAAAGATATCTCACCGTCATCCTCACCGCCGTGAAGCTGTATCATCTCTATGGCCCCCATTTCGACTGTCTCGACGATACTCTCGCAGGGCACATCACGGAACACTCCGACAGGAAGTATGCCGGCTGCCAGCCTGCTCCTCAGGCAGACCGCTCTTTCCGGTGCGATGTATCTTTTGCTGCCCCGTACAAAAACAAAGCCTATAAACTCGGGGCGAATACAGTTAACATTGTCAATGTCCCCGTAGCTCTTGAGCCCGCAAACCTTGACCTTTGCCCCGCTCATAGCCGGCCCCTCAACCCTTCGAGCATCGCCTTTTTATCCCCGGCGCGCATCAAAGCCTCTCCGATAAGGATCCCATTAACACCCGCTTTCCTAAGCATCTCCACGTCATCGCGGGTTTTTATCCCGCTCTCCGCAACGAAAAGGATGTCTTTAGGAACGGACCCTCTGAGCCTGACGCTGTTGTATATGTCTACGGAGAAATCCCTGAGATCTCGATTATTTACCCCTATCAGCCTGGCCCCCGCTTTCAGCGCCGACGATATCTCATCCTCGTTATGTGCTTCTACGAGTGCGGAAAGCCCGAGACCGTCCGCAATTTCGATAAAACGTCCTATCTCGGGGAGGTCGAGCAATGAGCAGATGATCAATATGGCAGATGCTCCCAGCCTCTTCGCCTCGTAGATCATGTACTCGTCAACAGTGAAATCCTTGCGAAGACAGGGCAGGCTCACTGCGGCGGCGATCTCTTTCAAGTGCCCCTCCTCGCCCAGGAACCAGTCGGGTTCAGTGAGAACGGAGATGCAATCAGCGCCCGCAGCCTCATACTCCTTGGCTATCTTTACGTAGGGGAATTCCTCGGATATGACCCCTTTTGACGGAGATGCCCTTTTGCACTCACAGATAAAACCGATATCTCCGTTCCTAAGCGCCTTTTCAAACGGAAACCCCGGTTCGCGGTCCATCGAACATGCCTTTTCTTTTATCTCCTCGAGGCTGACGGCTTTCTTTTTTTCGGCAACCCTGATCCTCGTCCGCTCCGCAATGATCTTGAGTATGTCACAGCCCATTTTTTGAGGCCTCTCTAAACTGTTCTAGCTTTGCCATAGCCAGCCCTGAATCGATGATCTCCTCCGCAGCGATTATTCCTTCGGCCATCGAATCTGCCTTCCCGGCTATGTATAGCGCCGCCCCCGCGTTCATTAGTACGGTGTCGCGCTTGGGGCCTCTCCCACCTCTTAGTATGGCAAGGGTGATCTCCGCGTTTTCCCATGGAGTCCCGCCTCTCAGTTCGGCCCTTGCGGATCGGGTAAAACCGAAATCTTCGGGGCTGATGACAAAGCTTTTAAAGTATCCCTCCTTGATCTCACAGACGCTGGTCGGGGCACACGTGGTTATCTCGTCAAACCTCTCCCGGCAGTAGACTACGAATCCCCGCCTGATGCCCAGCCCTGACATGACCTTCGCAAGAGGTTCCACCAGGCTCTCATCGTAGACGCCTAGCAGCATCATTGACGGGGAGGCGGGGTTTGTCAGAGGTCCCAAAATATTAAAAACGGTCCTGATCCCCAGCTCTCTTCTGATCGAGCCTACATGCTTCATCGATGTGTGATACTTTTGCGCGAACATGAAACATATTCCGACCGTCCTCAGGAGCTGCTCGCATTTGGCAGGATCCTGATTTATCACCACGCCCAGAGCTTCAAGACAATCTGCTGTTCCGCTGTCGGAGGAGGCCGCCCTGTTGCCGTGCTTCGCGACCTTGACTCCTCCCGCTGCTATGACGATGGCTGATGTCGTCGAGATATTGAAACTGTGCGATCCGTCCCCGCCGGTACCGACTATATCAAGCACATCCATGCCGTGCACTACTCTGATCGCGTGATCCCTCATCGCGGCCGCGCATCCCGAGATCTCATCGATAGTTTCTGCTTTCGTGCTCTTCGTGGTGAGAGCCGCCAGAAATGATGCGTTCTGTATCTGGCTCGTCTCACCACTCATTATTTCGTTCATGACCATATAGGCCTCGTCGTATGAGAGGTCCTGCTTATCGACGATTTTTACTATCGCTTCTTTGATCATTTTTCTCACTCCCCCTCTTTACCAAATTAAGAAAATTACGCATGATCGCCGGACCTTCCGGGGTCATGACAGACTCCGGATGAAACTGCAGTCCGAAAACATCATATTTTCTATGTTTTACGGCCATTACTTCGCCTCCCGGGGTCACGGCCGTAACTTCAAAGCATTCCGGGATCTCCTTTTTACTCACTTCAAACGTATGGTAGCCCGCTGCGAGGATACGCCCGGGCAGTCCATTGAAAAGGAGACACCGTGTGTCTGTGAGGACCTCTATCTGTTTCCCGTGCACCGGCCTTTCGGAGCGCGATACTGCGCCTCCGTAGGCGACACAAACTGATCTGTGGCCGAGCGAGACCCCAAGGAGAGGCACCCTGCCCCCCAACCTCCCTGCCGCTTCGACTGAGATCCCCGCATTCTCCGGCTGTCCCGGGCCGGAAGAAATAATGAGAGCCGACGGCCTCATCGATTCGATCTCGACGACGGACATGGCATCGCTGCGGATGACTTTTACATTCGGATCTATGGATCCGACAAGCTGGTAAAGGTTATATGAAAAGCTGTCGTAGTTATCGATAAGCACTATCATTACCGTATCCCCTCCGCCGCTCTCAGGGCCTTTATCACACCCTCAGCCTTGTTTATGCACTCCGAATATTCGTTTTCAGGCACGGAATCTGCAACAATCCCCGCTCCGCTTCTGACAAAGACCCTTCCGTTTTTCTTATAGGCCATCCTGATGGCTATGCAGGTATCAAGGCTGCCGGTGAAATCCAGATAGCCGATGGCTCCGCCGTAGATGCCGCGCCTGTTTTTTTCAAGCTCGCTGATATATTCGCACGCCCTTATCTTGGGAGCGCCGGAGAGAGTTCCGGCGGGAAGAACAGAGCTCAGGGCGTCAAGCGCATCTTTATCGTCCCGTATCTCCCCGCATAGGGTAGAGCCTATGTGCATGACGTGCGAATAGCGGGTGATCTCACGTAATTTTTCAACCCTGACTGTTCCGAACTTACTTACCCTGCTCAGATCGTTCATTCCGAGATCTACGAGCATGTTATGTTCCGCCAGCTCTTTGGGGTCATTCAAAAGACTTCTTTCGTTTTCGGTATCCTCTTCCTCGGAAGCCCCGCGCGGACGCGTGCCGGCAAGGGGGAATGTCCGGAGAACTCCATTTTCAAGTTTGACGAGAGTCTCGGGAGA
>CAYZYF010000073.1:0-5561 GCA_964482015.1 uncultured Synergistaceae bacterium | reverse complement strand
CCGTAAATTATTCCATAGGACAAGGCTATGTGCTAATGACTCCGGTCCAGCTGTTGAGATCTTATGCTGCCGTCGCCAACGGAGGCAGGCTTTTGAAGCCTAGGGTATCTTCCAAGGCCGCAATGGAATATGAGCCGTTGAACATATCACAGGCGACGATCCGTATAATACAGGACGGACTTCAGGAAGTCACAAGCAGCGGAACCGGCAGACGCGCCAGTTCATTTGGTGTACAGGTCGCAGGCAAGACCGGCACGGCACAAAATCCCCATGGCGATGACCATGCCTGGTTTGCCGGATACGCTCCCGCGGGTTCGCCGCGTTACGCTGTCGTAGTTATCGTAGAAGCGGGAAAAGGCGGGGGTGCCGTTGCCGGTCCGATCGTCGGCAAGATGCTTAACTATCTTATAAACGGAGTAAAGTACACGGAACCTGTTCCGGTCAAACCTAAAACAGAATAGAGGTGCGCTGATACATGATGATACATCTTAAAGGGATGCATGCGGGTATACTGCGATGCATTGTTCCGGAGGAGTTAAGCGAAAGAAAAATTCTCGAAGAATTTGAAGAGCTCACCGCAAACGGCAGCGCCATCCTCAAGGGAAGTCGGGTGGTAATGGATCTTAAGGGACGAAACTTCGGTGCGGCCCTCGTTGCCAAGATATGGAAAAATTTCATAGAACCGACCGGCTGTACCGTGATAGCCTGGGCGGTTGACGATATGGAAACACTCGACTCTCTCGCCAGGATGGGCATAAATATTGAAGAAGATAAAAAAAAACGGACGACGAGGTCTTCGGTAACGAACGGATCCAAATCACTCCTGCACGCCGGAACGCTCAGGGGGGGACAAAAGATCCAGCATGAAGGAGACGTGATAATTACCGGGCATGTCAACTTCGGCTCTGAGGTAATAGCGGGAGGGCATATAGTCGTCTTCGGCAAATTAATGGGACTTGCCCATGCGGGATATAGCGGTGACGAAAGCTCGTCAGTCTCGGCAAGGTCTTTTGAGTCGGGACAGGTGAGGATCGGTCTCAAGGTTGGGCTTATTGACAAAGGCTCTGATATATGGGGAAAAGCAGTGGTCGTTACAGTAAACGGAGATGAAGTGCTGTTTACGGAGTGGCCGGCGATATAGGGGGATGAACTTATGGGATGTAGGATAATCGTTATAACATCTGGCAAAGGCGGCGTAGGCAAGACAACCACAACAGCTAACCTGGCAGTTGCGCTGGCCAGCGAGGGACACAAGGTCGCGGCTGTCGACGGTGACGTCGGCCTGAGGAACCTGGACGTTATAATGGGTCTTGAAAACAGGATAGTCTACACACTTGTGGATGTCATAGAGGGCACTTGCAGGCTTAATCAGGCACTTATAAGAGACAAGAGGATAAATAACCTTTATATGATACCTACTGCCCAGTCGAGGACCAAAGACGCGGTCACCGCCGAGCAGATGCTTGATGTATGCGAGCAGCTGAGAAAGGAGTTTGACTTTGTCCTCATCGACAGTCCCGCCGGAATAGAGGCCGGGTTCAAAAACGCATCGGCCGGCGCGGACGAAGCTCTTGTCGTAACTACGCCTGAGGTGTCGGCAGTGAGGGATGCCGACAGAATCATAGGCCTTCTCGAATCGATGGAGAAAGCTCCTATCAGCCTGATCGTGAACAGAATCAAGCCCACAATGGTCAAACGCGGCGAAATGCTCTCTGTCGAAGATGTGCTGGACATACTGGCGGTCGATCTCATCGGTGTCATACCGGATGATGAAAGTGTCGTTACCTCCTCTAACAAAGGAGAGCCGCTGACATTTTCAAGCGGTTCGCCTGCATCGCACGCCTTCTCGAACATAGCCAAAAGGATCTGCGGAAACGAAGTTCGCTTTATGGAACTGGAAGAGAATCATAAAGGCTTCTTCTCCTCCATTCGCAGATTCTTTGCGGGTTAGACGGTGACGGTTATGTTTAACTTCCTATCGCGGATCTTTTCTAAAGATAGAAGCGGTGATGTGGCAAAGGAACGCCTTCAGCTTGTGCTGATACATGACCGCAATGACATATCGCCGGAAACGCTAAACTCCCTTAAAATAGAAATGATCAGACTGCTGAAAAAATATTTAGTCATTGATGAGGGCAGCATAGAGATGAAGCTGGAGCGAAGAAACCGTTCAGTTGCTCTTGTAGCGGATATTCCACTTAAAAGTTCGGCGAAGGCGGTAAGGGGCAGAAAAAAGAATGGCTGAAAAAAAGGGCAGCAGCTGGACGGAAATAAGATCCAACATCGACCTGCTGATGCTCGCCGTCGCGATCGCCCTGTTTTTTTTGGGCGTTGCGGCGATTTACAGTGCAAGCCCGATCAAAAATATCACCCCCGATTCTTACGCGCTTCGGCAGCTGATGTGGGGCGGCATAGGCGCATTTATCTACTTTGGTGTGCTTAGGATAGGCTATAGGCGGTTCCTTGCTATGTCATGGCTTCTTTACGCTGCGACCATATTTTTGTTTCTGCTTCTTTTGTTCTTTGGTTACACATCCAAAGGCGCGCAGAGTTGGTTTGACTTTGGATTTGTCAGGCTTCAGCCCTCGGAGATCGGGAAGGTCGTCCTCGCTCTGGTTTTGGCGCAGCTTTGCTCCAAAATACCCCCCACGGATGCAAAGGGGATTTGTGCAGCCGTCGCAGTCGCGGGCGGCATGATCGGCCTTATCCTTCTTCAGCCCGACCTCGGAAGTTCGCTGGTCTATTCGGTGATGCTTTTTGCCGTGCTGCTTGCGGCGGGAACGTCAGTGAAATTCCTTTCCGCGACGGTCATAACGATGCTCTCACTCTTGCCTGTCGCGTGGATTTTTTTAAAACCGTACCAGAAGATGAGGCTCCTAGTATTCTTGGACCCCATGATCGATCCGCAGGGGGCCGGTTATAACGTAATACAGTCGAGAATAGCTGTCGGATCCGGAGGCCTATTCGGCAAGGGTTTTCTTCACGGCACACAGGGCAAACTGCACTTTCTTCCGGAGCCGCACACCGATTTTATATTCAGCGTTTTTTCGGAGGAATTCGGGTTTATCGGCGGGGTGTTAGTTTTGGCTCTTTTTACCATTTTGCTTTTTCGGATGCTGAGCGTGGCTTTTTACACGCGAGATATCAGAGGCAAACTTCTCGCGGCCGGGATAGCGGCGTGGCTGTGGTTTCAGATGACTGAGAGCATAGGCATGAGTATGGGCGTTCTTCCGATAACCGGGCTCCCGCTGCCCTTGTTTAGCTATGGGGGCAGTTCCCTTGTAGCTGTATCCGCGGCTTTGGCGCTAGTTCAGAGTGTGGTGATAGTGTCCAGGGAGGGCAGGTTTTAAAAAATTGCTCGGCCTGTCAGGCCGGTAAAATTTAACTGGCGGGAGAATATAAAGTTGTATTTGACCGCGTCAGGAGGATCTTCATATGTCGCTATTGAAAGGGGCCGATCCCAAAAGGGCCCTTCTCGCTTCGGTAAAAAGACCTTCGAGGTATACCGGAGGCGAATGGGGCAGTATTCCTGCTAAGGAGACAGCCTCTGTTCGTGTTTGTTACGCCTTTCCTGATGTTTACGAAGTTGGGATGAGCTACCTAGGCTATCAAATATTATACGAACTTACCAAATCATTGCCCTACGCGGATGCGGAGAGGGCGTATGCGCCGTGGCCGGACATGGAGGAGGAAATGAGATCCTCGGGGACAAAAATCTGGACCCTCGAAAGCAAGAGGCCGCTTTCGGATTTTGATGTTATCGGATTCACGCTTCAATATGAACTATCCTACACTAACATCCTGACGATCCTAGATCTGGCTGATATACCGCTGCGCTCCAGAAACAGGAGAGAGACGGATCCTATCATCCTTGCCGGCGGTCCGGGTGCGTATGCACCCGAACCGATAGCTCCCTTTATCGACGCGTTCTGCGTAGGCGACGGAGAGGTCCTGGTCCCTGATGTGTTGAGCACCCTTTCCGAACTTAAGGGAAGGAGCAGAGCGGAAAAACTTTCTGCCCTGGCGCAGATCAGCGGGGTCTATGTTCCCGGACTAAAGCCGGAGAAGCCTGTGAGGCGCAGGATAGCGGAAGACCTTGATTCCATGTTTCTTAACCAAAGCATGATCGTTCCTAGTACGGGAATAGTGCATGACAGGGTCGCGGTTCAGGTATTCAGAGGCTGTACGAGGGGGTGTCGCTTTTGCCAGGCGGGCATGACTGACAGACCCGTCAGAGAGAGAAGCGCCGTATCCGTAAAAAACCAGATAGCCAATCTTCTTCGTGTCACAGGATGGGAGGAGGTAGGTTTGCTTTCCCTTGCCACGTGTGACTGGAGCAGGCTTGAGGAGTTTCTCGACATAACAATTCCCCTGCTCAATGAGGGCGGCATAAAACTTAGCCTTCCGAGCCTCAGGGTAGATGCATTCTCTGTTAGCCTTGCCGCCGGACTGGAATCCATAAAAAAAGGCGGGCTTACCTTTGCTCCCGAAGCGGGGACTCAAAGGCTCAGGAATGTGATAAATAAAGGGGTAACGGACGAGGACATAAGGTCGGCGCTTGAATCGACCTTTTCACACGGATGGGAGAGAGTAAAACTTTATTTTATGATGGGGCTGCCAACAGAAACTGACGAAGATCTTGCCGGCATTCATGATATCTGTAATCTTGCGGTTTCTATAGCGAGGAGGCACAAGCGCCGCGGTGACGTAAATGTTTCGCTGGCGGGATTTGTGCCTAAAGCGCATACACCCTTTCAGTGGGAGGTCCAGGCTGACCGCCTGCTGCTAAGGGAAAGAGGCCGGTGGGTCAAAAACAACATAAAAAACCGCAGGGTTTCCATCTCATATCACGAGCCTGATCAAACATACCTTGAGGGAGTATTCGCAAGGGGTGACAGCAGATTGGCGGATGTGATCGAAGAGGCATGGAAGAGAGGCGCGCGTTTTGACGGATGGACCGAACACTTTAACTTCGAAAGATGGATGGAAGTATTCCGGGACCTGGAAATAGATGCGGACAGTTACGTTTACAGGCAGCTAAGGTTGGATGAGTCTTTGCCATGGGATCATATAGATACGGGAGTCTCCAAATCGTTCCTTCTTGCCGAAAGAGAAAGGGCATTTGCCGGGGGAGTCACCGGAGACTGCAGAGAAGGCTGCAACATGTGCGGCTGGCAGGGAAGGACTGAGATAGGCAGGTGTGCGAATGGCTAGGATAAGAATAATTTTCGAAAAAAAAGGTTGGGCTATATTCCTCAACCATCTTGATCTTCCTGTACTATTTTCAAGAGCGGCAAGGCGAGCCGGCCTTGCGCAGGAGTACACCCAGGGTTTTTCGCCGCATCCGCGTATCAGCCTCGGTCCGGCATTGGCGGCGGGCGTGGAAGGGTTTGAAGAACCCGCTGATTTTTGGTTCGACGAATGGAAAAACGGTGACACGGCTGCCTGGAATTCCATGCTCCCCGAAGGGATACGCATCCTCGCCCACGCAGAGGTCGATGGTCCCGCCCTCTCCAAATTGGCAACGGCGGCCGTTTATTCAATAAAGGGCGCAAATTTTG
>CAYZYF010000072.1:0-5760 GCA_964482015.1 uncultured Synergistaceae bacterium | reverse complement strand
CCCTGCCCCTGCAGGGGCTGCACGGGCTGCTTGACAGAAAATGGCTGACAGTGCTATTATTCCTCCGTTGCGCGGAAATAGCTCAGCTGGTAGAGCGATGGCCTTCCAAGCCGTAGGTCGCGGGTTCGAGTCCCGTTTTCCGCTCCAGACTATTATCAGGCCTCTGCTTGCGCAGAGGCCTTTTGTTGCTATTACCTCTGTTATGTGTATAGTATCTCTGTACGTCGTATGTACGCAGGAATATTTTCTGTCACAAGCTTTTTTGAACGGGGGACAAATGAAAAAACTTCTTTCCTACCATAAAAGATTTAGGGACGCCGGAATCCGCCAGGGGTGGTGGGACTCGGAGGGACTTGTTGCGGCGCTCTCCGGCGGGGGAGACTCAGTCGCCATGCTTTGGCTTCTCCGGCGCTTTTATAAGGGCAGGATCGTAGCGGCGCATCTTGACCACTGCACGAGAGAGGGAATGTCCCACGTTGACGCCGCGTTTTCCGTCGAACTTTGCAGGAGCTGGGAGATCAAGTGCGTGGTAAAAAAGGTTGAGGTTTATAAGGAACGGCTGGCGGGGGAGTCATTTGAGATGGCGGGAAGGCGTGAGCGTTATGCGCATTTCTGCGAGACCGCGGAGGCCGAGAAATTGCCGTTTATCGCGGTGGGACACTCTGCTGATGACGTTGTAGAGACACAGCTGATGAACCTCTTCAGGGGCACCGGACTTGAAGGGCTGAGAGGCATACCCGAGAGGCGTGGGATGATCGTCCGTCCGATAATAGATTTTCGCAAGGAGGAGCTCCGTGGCATACTGCGCGACAACGGCGTGGAGTGGAGAGAGGACGCAAGCAACACCGATACGATCTATAGAAGGAACAGGGTGCGTGAAGAGCTTATCCCATGGATAAAGGAAAATATGAATCCCAATTTCGAATCTGTGATGATAGGCCTGTCGAAACAGATAAACTCGGAGCTTGAAGAGAGAGAGAGGATCACGGAAAAATTCCTCGAGGCTGCCGTTACAGATATGCCTCCCGCCATAGTCTGCTGGTCTCCTGCATTTATAAAAGATACGGGGGACAACGACCTTATCGCAATGCTGAGGCTTCAGGGGGAAAAACTGGGGCTTCCTCGACTCTCAAGATACAGGACGCTGGAACTGCTCGGCCTTATCCGAAAAGGAGGCAAATGGCGCTTTCAGTGGGCTGGGGATATTGAGATATGCTATTCAAACAGGGGCATGGGATGGCTCAGGCGTGCGGATATCGGTAAAGGCGGAGCGGAAAATAGGCAAAATAAGCTAAAACCGTACCTTCCATGGTGGGCTAGAGGGTAATAATTATGTTATCATGTCAGATGTTTTTGGGCATATTAAAGTTGGGTGCGGGAGAGTGTTTGTGATTTGGAATATAAGATAGGGGAGACTCTTATCTCTGAGGAAACGCTTCAGGCAAAGATAAAGGAGCTTGGGGAGAGGCTGAGTGCGGATTACGCCGGTAAAGAGCTGGTATGCGTCTGTGTCCTTAAGGGAGCCGTAGTCTTTCTTTCTGACCTGATAAGGCACATCGCCCCCGACATTGACGTAAAGCTTGATTTTCTCGCCATCTCCTCATACGGCGCCTCTACCAAAAGCAGCGGAGCAGTGCAAATACAAAAAGACCTGGGCACCGATATATTCGGTAAGCATGTCCTTATAGTGGAAGATATCGTCGATACCGGACTCACTCTTAAATATCTCAGGTCACTCCTTGCCGAACGCAAACCGGCAAGCCTTGCTGTCTGCGCGCTTCTCGACAAGCCGGAGCGCCGCAAGGAAGAGGTAGAGGTAGAGTACATCGGCTTTACGATCCCGGATAAGTTTGTAATAGGCTACGGCCTGGATTACGCCGGAATGTTCAGGCACCTCCCCAATGTCTGCATAGCCCAGCCGGTGGGTTAAGGGGCGGGGAGTCGGTTGGGAACCGATGGCAAGTCGGTTGCAAATCGATGGATAGAGCAGGGAGTCAATTGGGAATCTATGGCAAATCAATTGCAAATCGATGGGAAGGACTCAAACCCTACGTATCCGTCTTCCCCGGATGATTCTTAACGGGGAACCAGTGGCTTCGAATTTAGTCTGTGGATGGGATTGCAAATCAGTCGCAAATCGATGGACAGGGCGGGGAGTCAATTGGGGAGTCGATGGCAAATCAGTCGCAAATCGATGGATAGAGCAGGGAGTCAATTGGGAATCTATCGCAAATCAGTTGAAAATCAATGGATAGAGCAGGGAATCAACTGCAAATCGATGCTTTAGGGCCTAAACCCTTTTAAGATCGTACCCAGGTGCCACTTCTTCTTGTCTTCCTTGGATGCTTCTTAAGAGGCAGGGAATCGGTTGTTTGAGGCGAACCTGTTTCCCGTCGTACCTGAGAGTTTATTGATTGTTAAATATTTAACTATATCAGGGTGATTTTGTGGGAGAGAATAAGTTTTATTTTCAAAACCTAGAAATTTATCAGTTGGGCAAGGAGATTGCTCTCGATACCTATAAAATTACCAAAAACTATCCTAGTGATGAAAAGTTTTGTTTAATCAATCAGATGAATAGGGCCTCTATTTCAATCCTTTCGAATATTGCTGAAGGAGTATCAAGAAAAGGCAGCAAAGATAAAATACATTTTATAAATTTTGCTTTTGCTTCATTAATGGAACTCATTTGTCAGGCAGAGATATCAAATGAATTGGGGTATTTATCACAAAAAGATTTTTGTGATTTAACAGATAAAGCGAAAAATCTAGTTGTTAAACTTCATAATTACGTTTCCTATTTAGAAAAAAATGAGAATGATAATACAATAGGCTAATGTGATTTTATTTGTGAGTGTTGACGACCTGCAACAATCGATTTCCGATTGATTTTCAACTGATTCGCAATCGAATCCCGCCGGTTATTTTTCCGGCAGACCCTTGAAAGCGAGGTAACGCGTTTGAAGAAAACCTCTAAAAATGTTGGGATGTACATAATTTTGATCGTGCTTGTCGTTAGCCTGGTCAACGTATTTTTGACCCCGGACGGCAATAAGGGCGGTCAGGCGGCAGAGGTGCTCCCTTATAGTGAATTTTTGAATGAAGTGAACGCCGGCAACGTGACGAAGGTCAAGATCGATCACGAGCAGCTGAAGGGCGTATTGAAGTCGGGTAAGGAGTTCACCACTTATATACTCGACCCCGGGACACTCCCGGGAGAGATATCGCAGAAGGGCGTTGAGGTCGATGTCGTTCCGCCTCCCAAGAATTCCTGGCTGACGGCGCTCCTGACATCGCTGCTCCCGACCCTGCTTCTCATCGGAGTGTGGATCTACTTTATCTACAACATGCAGGGCGGCGGCAACAAGGTTATGGGCTTTGCCAAAAGCAAGGCCAAGCTTTTTGTAGACAACAGGCCGAAGGTCACTTTCGCCGATGTTGCCGGCTGTGATGAATCAAAGGAGGAGCTTGAGGAGGTCGTCCACTTCCTGCGAGATCCCTCCAAGTTCACCAGGCTTGGCGCCAAGGTGCCGAGGGGCGTACTTCTCCTGGGGGCTCCGGGCACTGGGAAGACCCTCCTTTCAAGAGCTGTCGCCGGTGAGGCTAACGTGCCTTTCTTCAGCATCAGCGGATCGGATTTCGTCGAGATGTTCGTCGGTGTTGGAGCGGCCCGTGTCAGGGACCTTTTCGAGCAGGCGCGCAAGAACCAGCCCTGCATCATATTTATAGACGAGATCGACGCCGTCGGGCGCCATCGCGGCGCGGGACTCGGCGGCGGACATGATGAGCGCGAACAGACGCTTAACCAGCTTTTGGTCGAGATGGACGGATTTGAAGAGGGATCGGGCATCATACTTCTTGCCGCTACCAACAGGCCGGACATTCTGGACCCCGCGCTTCTCCGTCCGGGACGCTTCGACAGGCAGATCGTGGTCGACAGGCCCGACGTCAACGGCAGAAGGGATATCCTCAAGGTCCACCTAAAGGATAAGAAGGTAAGCAAAAAGGTCGATCTCGACGTCATAGCGCGCAGGACCCCCGGCTTTGTAGGAGCCGACATCGCGAACCTTGTCAACGAGGCCGCGCTCCTCGCAGGGCGCAGGGGCAGGGACAAGATCGGCATGCCCGAGTTTGAAGAGGCAATAGACAGGGTAATGGCAGGTCCGGAGCGCAAGAGCCGGGTCATAAGCAAGAAAGAGAGAGAGATAATCGCCTTCCACGAGGCGGGACACGCTCTCGTCGCAAGCAAGCTTAACGGATGCGACCCGGTCCATAAAATTTCGATAATTCCGCGCGGACATATGGCGCTTGGCTACACGCTCCAGCTTCCTGAGGAGGACAGGTTCCTCATGTCCAAAAACGAGCTCTCCAACAGGATAACGGTCCTGCTGGCGGGGCGCGTCGCTGAGATCATCAAGTTCGGCGATGTCACTACCGGAGCCTCCAACGACCTTGAACGGGCTACGCAGATAGCCAGGCAGATGGTGACCCAGTTTGGAATGAGCGACAGGCTCGGCCTGGTCACTCTGGGAAGAAAGCAGCACGAGGTCTTCCTTGGCAGGGACATCATGGAGGACAGGAACTACAGCGAAGAGATAGCCTATGCTATAGACCAGGAGGTCCGCAGCATTATAGACGAATGTTTTAACACCGCCAAAACGATCCTCACGGACCATAATGAGCGGCTTGAAGAGATAACCTCCCTGCTCCTTGAAAAGGAAGTTCTTGAGGGAGATGAGCTTTCAGATCTTTTGGGCTATCCCAGGAAGGAAGAGCCAAAGGTCCCGGCAGCGGAGGAGAGTCCTGACTCGGAGGATGAAGACGAGGATGAGGACGAGGAATACGAAGAAGAGGAAAGCGGAGCAGAGGAAGAGCCGGAAAGTGAGCCCGCAGTGACAACGGCTGCCGAAGTGCCGCCCACTGAGCAGGACGAGCCCGAGGAAGAGGAAGAGAAGGGCGAGGAAGAGGAAGAAGACGACTCAGAATAACAAAGCGCAGAAGAGGCCGAAAGGCCTCTTCTGATTTTCGGGGTGTCCCTACTCGGCCGGCGCAGGTTTGTGTTTCCGTACATGATAAAAATATGCTATAATGCCCCACGTCACGGGATGTAGCGCAGCCTGGTTAGCGCACCTGCTTTGGGAGCAGGGGGTCGTCGGTTCGAATCCGACTATCCCGACCAGGGAATTAAAATCCGGCGGAGAAGTCCGCCGGATTTTTAATTGGGAATCAATTGGGGAGTCGATTGCAAATCAGTGGGAAGAGCGGGGAGCCAATGGGTAATCGATTGCAAATCTATGGCAAATCGATGGTTTGGGTCAAAATCCCAAGCCCGTCACCCCCGGAGGCCCCTTATCAGTAGGGCACCGTTCCCTTGAAGGGGGACATAATAAATAACCTTAGTGCCTGAACTATTTCGAATGCGTTTTGAGATCGGGGATCCAGTGACTCTAGATTCAGTCTGGGACAGGGTTTGCAAGATCAAACCGGAGCCGCTGGTTTCCCGATTGAGGCACTCGGGAAAGACGGGAAGGGGGATCAGGAGGGATGGAGAATCTATTGCAAATCGGTTGGAAATCGATAGTTTAGGACCTGCCCCCTCCACGTCGCTCCCGAATGCTCCCATCGGGAGCCCCAGCGGCTCGGAGTTTAAGGGCGCCCCCTCAGTCATCCTCGAGTGCCTCCATCAGAAAGGCATCGTTCCTCTTAAGGGGAACATGATAGATCACTTTAGTGCCTGAACTATTTCGAATGCGTTTTGAG
>CAYZYF010000071.1:0-5903 GCA_964482015.1 uncultured Synergistaceae bacterium | reverse complement strand
CTTTTCACACATAGCCGCCAGAGTCTTGTCCGAAAAGACAACGTAAGGAGGAACTGATGCCGCAGCGGACAATTCTTTTCGCAGTGAGCGGAGCACATCGAAAAGTTCTTCTTCGATGCTGTCTTTTCGTTCCCTTTTTCGGATGACGGAAGTTTTCTCCGGCTTCTCGTCATATCTTCGCATCAGGAGCTTATCGCCGTTTTTTAGGAATTGGGCGGTCCTGCCCGTCAAGGAAAGCACGGGGAATTCTCCTTCCTCCACGTGCAGGAACCCCTCTGCGGTGAGGAAACCTATCATCTCCCGTATTGCTTCAGATTTGTATCCTTTCATGATCCCCCACGTGGAGATCTTATCGAAGCCCAGGTTTCTTATCTGAGCCTTGCGTGAACCTCGCAGTACATCGATCAGAAGAGCGCTCCCAAATTTTTGTCCGCCTGTGTGTTCCGCCATTCTGTAGACCGAGGATACTATTTTTTTTGCCTCGGTAGTGATGTCGGCGAGCTCCGTCTGAGAGACGCAGTTACTGCATGAACCGCAGTTTTCAGGCACATCTTCCTCACCGAAGTAGTTCAAGATCCACGATCTCAGGCAGCCCGGCGTATGGCAATAGTCCACCATAGCCCGTAATTTAAGATAAGACGATTTTTTCGTTCCCGCATCTTCGCCTTGCGAGATGAAATAACGTGCGGTCATTATGTCCTTTTCTCCAAACAAGAGGATACAGTCCGCCGGCAGGCCGTCGCGTCCCGCGCGCCCCGCCTCCTGATAATAGGCATCCATCGTCGCCGGCATATTGTGGTGGATAACGTATCGCACGTTGGATTTATCTATGCCCATTCCAAAAGCGTTCGTGGCCACTATTATACCGATCCTATCGTAAATAAAGGCTTCCTGGCTTTGCAAGCGCTCCTCAGCGTCCAAACCCGCATGATAACGGACCGCGCTGATGCCGCACTTGCAAATTTTGTCGCACACCGATTCCACATCTCTGCGTGTTGAGCAGTAGATGATCCCGGATACGCCGGGAAATTTTTTTACGTGGTCAAGCAGGTATTGTGTTTTGTCAGCCGGATGCTCTACCTGAAAAAAAAGATTCTCCCGATCGAACCCCGTCGTCATAGAAAATGGTGACCTGAGTTCAAGCTGGCGGATAATATCCTCCCTAACCTCAGGGGTAGCAGTCGCGGTAAAGGCGGCTACGACCGGTCGGCGCGGAAGAGATGAGATGGCAGGCGCGATGCCAAGATATGATGGGCGGAAGTCATGTCCCCACTGCGACACGCAGTGGGCTTCGTCAACTATGACCATAGAAACATCCAAGGATTGGAAAAACTCTAGGAACCCATTGTTTTCCAAACGTTCCGGAGCTATGTAAAGCAGTTTGGTCCTCCCATCGGCGACAGATCTGAGGATCGGAACGACCTCGTCCCACGCCATGGCACTGTTTATCGAGGCGGCCCGAACCCCGTTCTGACGGAGCGCGTCAACCTGATCTTTCATAAGGGATATGAGCGGGGATATAACTATGGATACTCCCTCGTTAAGAACGGCTGGGATTTGGTAGCAGAGGGATTTCCCTGCACCGGTGGGCATTATGACCAAGGCGTCATTGCCCGCAAGGATATTGTCAATGATCTCCTCCTGCCCTCGCCGAAAGGAGGAGAAACCAAAGATATTTTTTAGCAAATCTATAGGCAGCGGCAAACCGAACATTCCTTTACTATCATCTGTATATGAGTATAGCACTCAATGACCGGTGCTGCCGTCTTGCGGCCGCACTTGATCTCCTTTTGCAGAACAACTTCCCATACGGATCGATGTCTCTTTCATCGAAGATTAGATTTTTGCCACCAAGAGGCTTCCCCGCTGATCACTCCCCACCTTTCAAGCAGATCTTCACAGATGCCGATCTTAACGGCGAGAGACATCTCTTCAAGATGGGACTGTGACCTAAAATCAAGCCCCGTTAACAAAGCTATCTTTTCGAGCCTGTATCGAATTGTGTTTTCGTGCTGCACAATTCTTCCGGCTGTTTCACGTATATTGCAGTCGGACAGTACATATTCGATGAGCGTTTCTGAGAGATTGCCATTGTTTTCGGCATCATATTCGTTTATCGGCTCCAGCACTCTTTTTTTGAATCTCTGCATCTCCCTGCTCATAGCGAATGGGAATATGATCTCATAGGGGCCTAACTCGTCATATCTGAGGAAAGGCCTTCCAAAATTCTTGTTTAGCAACGACGCGAAGAGACTCTCGCGGGCACAGTCGGAAAACTCGCCGAGGCTGAAATGAGATCTGCTCACGCCGACGGTATAACCGGACACATCGGGAAAAATCTCTTTTATCGCGTGACCAACAAAATCATTGTCAAATGCAATCTCCGTATCGTCACTCGAAAAGAACAAAAAGGCGCCCCATTTATACAAGGACATTGTACTTGCAGGTGTGGAAAAACGACTTTTATCATACCTTGAGAAACAATCCAGAAAATCGGATTCACCGAAGTAATCGGCGCTGTTGAAATAAATCGATAGATGCCTCTCCTCAAACGACGGGTTGATGAGCTTGGCGTGATGCCGTACGTCTTTAGCTGTGTGCCCGCCGGAAAAGAGGACATTCAATTCGTTCTGCATAAAATTTACATCGGCCATACGCTCAACATATCGGTTTACATCATAAATTATCTTTTCAAAATAGAGCTCCATAGAATTTATCAGGATTATTGGAAAATTCTTGGTGTCGGCATACCTCAGTATGGATTCATGTATAGGAAGGTGAAAGACGTTCCTTATGGCAAGCCCGCTCGCATCCTGCTTTAAAAGGTGTTTAATGCCCTCGTTGATCATTGAAACATCGTCTTTTGCACAAAGAAAAGTAGTCAAAACTAGCTGGTCCTTAAAAAGGCTGGTGTGAAAATACTTGTTTTTCAGGGAGGTATCCAACTCAAAATCCAATATGCCCACATCTTTCACTATCCGCGACAAACCTCCTCTTCCTGCGATCAGGGAAACATCGGATCCGTATGTGTTTAAAAAGTCTGAGATCGTGTAATACATTGTCCTTTTCTCCTTAGGTTTTTTTATAAACAAAAGAGCGATAATCGATATAAATTACAATTCAATTGCAACTTTAGGTCGAGACGAAACTGTTTTTCTGCAGATATAACTTTTTCAGTTGCCCATATATATGGTTCGACAGCGCGAAGACGTATAAAATGACCATATCATTCATATATAAAAAAGACATCTAATTTTGTATTATTTTACAACACTAAGGCTTTGATTTGTAATTATCGTGACGGTAGACTCAATGAAATAAACACGTGCGCGCGTGTTGGACCTTCATGAAAAAAACATTTTGGACAGGAGGATAAGACAATGAAATTCGTAAGGATGCCGATCGAGGAGGAATCTCCTGAACAGCGCGGCTATGAAAAAATCAAAAACAACCTCACCGAGACCTCGGTACGGGACCGAAACATAAAAGATCTCGGCCTCGTAATTGACGACATACTCCTTCCCTACGGGGATCATCTCGGGGACCCGCGACTGCGCGAAATAATTGCAAAGCAATCGGGCGTTGACGATCCCAATGATGTTTTGGTAACGGGAGGGGCGGCCTCCGCATTATTTATTATCGCCGCATCTTTGCTTGAACCGGGAGACAAAATGATCGTAGCACGGCCTAATTACGGAACCAACATCGCTACTCCACGAGCAATAGGCGCCGATATGAGCATCCTCGACCAGACCTTCGAAGATGGTTACAAAGTCGATACAGACAAGCTTGAATCAATGATACGCCCTGACACCAAATACATTTCGCTTACAAACCCGCACAACCCTACCGGCACCATGATGTCTCTTTCCGAGCTAAAAAATGTTATCAGCATCGCCGAGAAGCACAACATCTGGCTTCTGATCGACGAGACCTACAGGGATATGTTCAAGGACGAGGTCCTTCCTGTGGCCGCATCCCTCTCTGACAAGGTAATATCCGTATCGTCACTCTCCAAGACATACGGAATACCCGGCATCCGCATCGGCTGGACGGTCTGCAGTGACAAAAAGATGAATGACCTTCTTCTCTGTGCGAAAGAGCAGGTTTGCATCGGCGGCAGCGTAGTCGATGAATACATCGGTTACGCCGCGCTTTCGCAAAAAGAAGAATGGATCAGGCAAAATGACGAGACAATAGCAGCCAGATTCGCGGTGGTCAAGGAGTGGATGGAGCGGGAGGAATATATGGAGTGGGTCGAGCCCAGGGCTGCCTGCACATGCTTCCCGCGCATAAAACTCGATGCGGACGTTGATGTGGAAAAAGTCTATCACCTAATGAACGAGAAGTACGGAACTTATGTCGGCCCCGGACACTGGTTCGAGCAGAGCAGGAGGCATATGAGGATCGGCTACGCGTGGCCGCTTCATGACGAACTCTCAAGAGGGCTGGAGTCAATATCCGCTTCGATAAAGGAGAGCCTTAAATAGGCCTCCTTTATTTATTATAAATTTCCAAACATCCTGATCTTTCAAGCTTAAGGGGGTTTTATGATGTTAGCATTGCTAAAATTATCACCCGTCGTACTTCTTGCGCTCATGGTCGTAAATGGGATAGATATTTTGATATCGGCATCGGTTGGACTTTTTGTAGCGGCGGCGATCTGTAAAGTCACAGAGAAAATGAAATTCGCCGATGTTTTGAATGAAGCGGTTGAAGGCGCAAAAGAAGCGACGCTTTTGGCGTTTATCTTGATGCTCGCATACGCACTGGCCGAGATCTTTATGATGACAGGCGTAGGAGCGGCGGCGATCTCGATATTTATCAACGTCGGCGTGACCGGCAGAACTGTAGCGCTGGTCGCATTTCTTACCACATGTGCCCTTTCTGTTTCCACCGGCACTTCGTGGGGGACCTTCGCGGCCTGCATTCCGATCTTTATGTGGCTCTGTAATGTTGTCGGAGGCAATCCTGCCCTGACATTCGCAGCTTGCGTCGGAGGATCTGCGTTCGGCGACAATATCGGACTGATCTCAGATACTACGATACTCAGTTCGGGGCTGCAGAACGTCAAGGTCGTGGACAGGGTGCGCGCTCAGGGGCCGTGGTCTGTTATATGTGTGATACTTTCAGCAATATGCTTCTATTTCATAAGTGTATCAATGGGACTTCCCGAAGTAGTCGGAGATCCCTCGCAGATCCTTGCGAACATGTCCCAGGAGACCATAGCCATTATTCAGGAAGAGCGCCCTTCCGTCCTTACGCTCCTGGCGCAGGTCACTGAAGGCGTGCCCCTTTACCTTATAATTCCTGTCATAATAGTCATCGGACTCGCAGTAATGAGAATGGATACTATATCATGCCTGTCAGCCGGTATTGTGTGCGCCACCCTCTTCGGCTTTGCCGCGGGAACGGTGACCTCTCTTGTAGACATAATCGAATACGTGCAGTCCGGTTTTGAGGATGCCGGAAGCTGGGCGGTCATCATGCTCTTTTGGGCGATGGGATTCGGGGCCGTAATGCGGAGGATGGACGCCTTCGGACCGATCGCCGCCTTCTTTGTCAGGATCAGCACCCGTGTCCGCCACCTTATTGTCTGCAACGGGCTTCTCTGTCTCATCATGAATGCCACGCTCAACGAGGAAATGTCACAGATGGCGACAGTAGGTCCTGTTATAAAGGAGATCGTGGATACCAACGTAGAGGGTTCTGAGGAAGATAAGTACATCCTCCGCAACCGAAACGCTCTCTTTTCCGATGCAGTGGGAGTGCACTCCGCGGCGCTCATCCCCTGGCATACCGGCGTCGCTTATTACATGGGACTGGCCGCCGCAGTTTACCCAATATATCACTTTGTGATCGGAGATTTGTACTATAATTTCATGGGGATCTTTTCGGTGGTT
>CAYZYF010000070.1:4499-6086 GCA_964482015.1 uncultured Synergistaceae bacterium | reverse complement strand
AGCACCGAACCGAAGGCGATCACCCTCTCGGAATCCGTCTCCTTTGCAAAGCGAAGGACGTTCTCGTGCTGACTCTCCTTGGTTACTACGTTGAGGACGACAGACCTATCCACGCCGCACTCATCCATGGCGGAGACGAGCCCGTCCAGCGTGGCCGGGGCCGCATATCCGACATTGCCGTTCCCGGACAGGACTGACATCGCGCGGTCAGCAAACCCATCGGGGAAAATATGTGTATGGAAGTCTATGATCATCTTTTGTCCTGCCGCCTTTCTCTGACGTAGAAACTATAACACAAAAGCCCGCACCCGAAAAAATTGAAAGCCCCGCGGTGTGCAGTCCGCGGGGCCTTCCGGGAGGTACGGATGTCTAAAGCTTTTCCTTAAAATTCATACTGCCATGAGAGAACAAATTTACGCTCGGGCGTGATATACCCTTCCCTGTCCAGAACGAACTCCTTGTCGAAGATGTTCGTGCATGCGAGGACGATCTTATGATCGCCAGCCTTCCAGGAAACCGATGCATTCATGAGGAATATATTGTCATCGTCATAGACTGTGCTTCCTATGCTCCTGTCGCCGTAGTAGTGCGCGCTGAGCTCCGCCGCCCACGGACCCTTGGCGTAGTTGAGCCTTCCACTGAGATCAAGTCTCGGCAGTCCGGACCTTGTCCATTCGTCGGCGCCCTTAGATTTTTCATCTGCGTCGGTCCATGAAATCCCCTGTGTGTAGCTCCAGTTCTCATGGAAATTGAACTTCATCTCCGCCTCAATACCCCAGGCCCTGTATTCATCTAGGTTGACGTACTGTCCAACCCACGTGTTAGGATCATATTCATAATTTATTTTGTCTTCCATGTCCATGTAGAATATCCCAAGGCTCCAGGGGTTGCGGGCTTTTTCGTCCTTAACTCCTATGTCATAGGTCCAGCCTTTTTCAGGTTTAAGGTTGGGGTTCGGCGGGCCCATGCTGCGAATCGGGTTCCATATCTGGTAAAAACTGGGCATTGAGAAGAACCTTCCTGCCGTCAGATACCAGATCTTTCCTGATGGACTCTCCCAGTTCAGTGAAAGCCTCGGGATAAGCTCGTTTACGTCCTCGCCCTCATCAACGTTCCAGTGTTCGTACCTGAGTCCTATATCAAGCCCTGCCTCTCCGATGGGCAGTGAAACTTCAAAGTATGGTGAAAAACCATCCCTTTTCAGATCATATGGGTCATCGGCTCCCCAATTTGACTCGCCTGTGTATTCTGAACTCTCCCGACGCCACTCAAATCCCCAGACTCCTGTCAGGCCAAATATTTCCTGCTTGCGATTAAAAACCAGTCCCCAAGAGGAGTCCACATATTCATAATTGCCAAAACTCAGCCCGGCAATGTCCGATACATAGGAATAATCCCTGTCATTCTTGTTGTAATATACTCTTCCTGAATTCTCCCCGTCTTGATATGAGAGATTAAAACGCTGGTATTTGTTTTTCTGAGTTTGGTTTTCTATATAATATTGTCCAAAATAATCCTTGTTTTGATAAATCCATTCCGAATCAAAATCCCCCCAGCCTGCATAAAACGACCAGTTGCCTTTTTCGA
>CAYZYF010000070.1:0-4399 GCA_964482015.1 uncultured Synergistaceae bacterium | reverse complement strand
GGAACTTCGGCTATGTCTTCGGCAAGGCGTGAACCCGTTACCTCTACCCTGGGCGCCTCGCGCACATCCTCACTCTTTTCGGCCTCTGCAGGCTGCGCAGAGGTATCGGCAAAGGCAGCGCCCGAAAAGAGAACAAGAAAAACCAACAGAGGAACTATCTTGCAGCTTCTTATTTTGTAAAACACTTCCCACACTCCTTGATTTAAATACTTTGCTTTGAATTTTTACCGTATCTGATCGTTTTTTACGTGATGCTTCGCCCCCTCTGGAGGCTGCCCATAAAAAAGAGCCCCCGACACCGGGGGCTTGCAGTTGCAAACGCTCACGTATGACCGGCACTGCCGGGTATACGCCGTTCGTCGCCTATCGCCCTCGCGATGATCAACAAATAGGTCTCTCAGCAGGTTTCCTGGCTCCCGTTCATCCTACTCCCGCGCCTTCCCATCCTTTCGGACAGTGGCTGCCTGCGGTTTCGTCCCGGTCACAGTAGCGGGGCTGCTCCGGTATTTTAACCGGATTCCCTTGACTGAAATTCCATTACATTATTAGGTTGTCGGTTAGTTTTACCCCATGCCCGAACCAATGTCAAGCGGATTGGAAAAATTCCTGCCAAATTCTCCAAGAAAATCACGCTAAAAAACCCAGAAAAATCTTTCATAAAAGACAGTTGACATATTTTGTGGAGGCATGATAAACTCTCCCAAAGTTAGCATATGCTAACTACTAGATTGGAGGGATCGGTATGCCCGTAAATTTCTTATCGCCAGGCATGGAAGGCTGTGTCAAGAGGATCGCCGGCAGGGATGATACGAGACGCTTCCTAGAAAGTATGGGATTGGTCCCGGGGGGCAGGGTCACAATGATCTCTTCCGCGGGAGATAATGTAATACTGGGGATCAGAGGAACGAGGATCGCAATCAGCAGAAAACTGGCTGACCGCATTCACATATAAAAACGGAGGGAAGAGCATGAGGGTACTTAAGGATATCGACTGCGGCGAGACGGTCCGCGTTACTGGAATAAGCGGCTCCGGACCGCTGAAGAGAAGGATCATGGATATGGGCATAACAAAGGGAACTGAGCTTACCGTCAGGAAGGTCGCCCCGCTCGGAGATCCTATTGAAATAACCGTAAGGGGTTATGAGCTTTCGCTGAGAAAAGACGATGCGAAAATAATAGAGGTCGAATAGACTGAATACAGTTTATTTAGGGAAGTAAGTTGGGGCCGAGTCCCTCTTTTTTTAGAACATTTGAGTTAGCATAGGCTAACTAATCGGAGGTCAATCTATGGAGATCAAAATAGCACTTATAGGAAACCCAAACAGCGGTAAGACCACTATGTTCAACGCCGTCACGGGAAGCACACAATATGTCGGCAACTGGCCCGGCGTAACGGTGGAAAAAAAGGAGGGAGCAGTCAAGGGGCACAAAGGTGCCCATCTGGTCGACCTCCCCGGAATATACTCCCTCTCTCCCTACACGCTTGAGGAGAGGATCACGAGGGAGTTCCTGACAAACGAACGGCCGGACGCCGTGATAAACATCGTCGATTCGACAAACATTGAGAGAAGCCTCTACCTGACCACTGAGCTTCTTGAGATGGACATACCTCTTGTAGTGGCACTTAACATGACAGATGTCGCCGAGAAGACCGGAGTTAAGATTGATGCGGCTAAACTTTCGGATAGACTGGGATGCGATGTAGTAAAAACATCCGCTCCCGACGGTATCGGCATCGTTGAACTGCTCAAGAGCGCAGTTGAGGCCGCGGCTTTTAAAAAACGTCCGGCAAAGCAGCCGGTTTTCAGCGGCGATGTTGAGAACACTCTTAATCTGATCAAAGAAAGTGCGGCAGCCTGCGTTGAAAATATTCCGGAAAGGTGGCTCTCCGTAAGCCTTTTCAGCAGGGATCCGGTACTGCGCAGCCGACTTTCCCTCTGTCAGGAAAATCAGGAGCGGATCGACAGTCTCATAAGCCTTTGCGAGGAAAAGCTTGACGACGACTCCGAGAGCATCATAGCCAATGAGCGCTATAAGTACATAGACAACGTCCTCGGTGGGTCTCTTGAAAAGAGAGAGACCGGGGCGATATCCATGTCGGACAGGATAGACATGGTTCTGACCAACAGGCTTCTGGGACTCCCCATTTTTTTCATGATAATGTGGGGTGTATACTACGTTTCCATACAGACTCTGGGAGACATGACCGTAGTCTGGACGGAGGAATTTTTCGAAAACATCTCCGACAGCGTCACTGCAATGCTGGCTTCAGGCAGCGCAGCGGAATGGCTCCAGGCACTGATCGTCGACGGCATCATCGCCGGCGTCGGGGCGGTTCTGAGTTTCGTTCCGCAGCTGATGATACTCTTTCTTTTCATATCCTTCCTTGAGGACTGCGGCTACATGGCCAGAGTGGCCTTCATCATGGACAGGATATTCCGTCAGTTCGGCCTCTCTGGAAAATCTTTCATCCCGATGCTTGTAGGTACCGGCTGTTCGGTTCCGGGGATCGTGGCCTCGAGGACAATTGAAAATGAGGCAGACAGAAGGCTCACAATAATACTCACGCCTTTCGTTCCCTGCAGTGCAAAGCTTCCGGTTTTCGCGCTCTTTGCGGCGTCGTTCTTCCCGGAAAGTTCGTGGGTAGCCCCTTCGATGTACATGATAGGGATCGGCATGGTGATTATTTCGGGGATCCTGCTCAAGAAGACCGAGCTTTTTAGAGGGGACCCGGCGCCCTTCGTAATGGAGCTCCCATCGTACAGGATGCCGAGGCTCAAAGGCGTGTTGACTCACATGTGGGAGAGGGCCAGGGCGTTCATAGTCAAAGCGGGGACAATAATCTTCCTCGCGGCGGGACTGATCTGGTTTCTTCAGGCTTTCAGCTGGTCACTCCAGATGGTTGAAGCCGATAAGAGCATACTCGCATCCATTGGCAGCTTTTTAGCGCCTCTATTCGCGCCTCTGGGATTTGGCAATTGGCAGTCCTCTGTTGCTGTGGTGACCGGTTTCCTGGCAAAGGAGGCAGTAGTCTCGACTTATGGTGTGCTTCTGGGAGTCGGAGAGGTGCTTGAAGACGATCCTACGCTCGTTTCGAAGATATCCGGTATGTTTACCCCCGTGAGCGCCTACGCTTTCATGGTCTTCACGCTCCTCGCCCCGCCGTGCTTCGCTGCGCTGGGAGCGATAAAAAGCGAGATGCGGTCATGGAAATGGACATTTTTTGCGATGGCCTGGCAGACCGGGCTGGCATATCTCTTCTCTATGATGATATACCAGATAGGCGGGATCATATATGAAGGAAAGGACTTGAGAGGAATGACAACATTTATAGTAGGATCTTTAGTAATAATCGCAATGGGGCTAGCTTTCTACAGGGTCATTAAAAACAGTATTTCAGGCGGATGCGGATGCGGATCCGGGTGCGGCAGCTGCTCCGGCTGCGGCGCAAGCAAGACGGGTCATTCAAACTGAGTTGTCGGGTGCGGAGCCGCACCTCCTTACGGCTTCGCACTTTTTAGGATACTCTCCTTCCTCCGCTTCGTGGGGCCGCAAGCCCCACGAAGCTTCTTTATTTCCCTGAGCTCGGGTAATATCAAACCTGAACCTCATGCCTCATTTTTCTTAATACTTTGATCGAGCGGGCATAGTCGTCCTCAAAAACCTCTATCGTCATAACCCTCTCTCTACCGTCGGACATTATGCCGCACAGATCTTTGAACAACGCCGGATCAAAGTATGAAAGGTCGCAGTGATCCGTTCCGTCGGGCCTTACCCCATGTATATGGATGACCCTCGTAATATCGGCCGATCTCCTCGCGGTTTCAGGCACCGGATAGCCGCATTTGATAAGATGTCCCACATCAAGACAGAGTGACACCCCGGCCTCCTCCGCCAGAAATTCCGCGTGCTTCGGATCATAGTCGAGGGTCTCAACGCATATCTTTGTCTTATCGCTCAGAGCTCCGGCTATTTTTTTCGCGGATGCCAGGCTTTTCTCCAGCCAGTTATCGATATCCCCGCTCGGCGGATCGCCCCTTTTTTCCCCGACAAGGTGCAGGATCCACGCAAACGGTTCCAGGGGCGCGAAAAGATCGAAAGTCCTGAGGCATTTCTCCTCCGCGTCGCGCAGAAGAGTCTCCGGAGCCGTGCCAAGAATATCCGCAGGCAAATGGACCGTACAGGTCATGCCCATCTCAAGAGAGAGCTCCTTAAGAGAGAGAACCTCATCTCTGTCGGGCATATTGGAGTATTCGGGCGTATCGAAAAGGACTATCTCCATGTCGCTGACATCAGTGGAGAGGTACCTCATATTATCCGCGAACGTCCCCGGGATAACCCAGGAGGTACCTCCCAGCCGCAGTCCGCTGCTCTCAAACATTTTTCTCAACATACCATC
>CAYZYF010000069.1:0-6194 GCA_964482015.1 uncultured Synergistaceae bacterium | reverse complement strand
ATGATACGAACGTCACCTATGTATATTGAAGCCTTCAGATTTGAACAGGAAGTCAGGTGCGGTGCTCCAGAAAGAAAGTTTCCCTTCGCTGTCAAAATCCAATACATACATTCCTCCATTTGGTATGGGCCATAAACCATGCGGCGTCTCGGGATCTGCAAAGCGGTTTAATATAGCGCGCATTACATTGCCGTGCATCGCTCCGGCCGCTGTTGACACACCCCGGTCTCCAAGCAGGGCAAGCAGTTTTTCGAAGCCATGGCAGACACGCTTCCCGAAATCTGTGAAGCTTTCTCCGCCTTCAACAGGTTTTTCCGGATAGGCTGTCCATGCAATGTAATTCGGGTCGTCATCAAGGTTTGTATACTGTTTTCCCTCAAGAACTCCGAGCGAACACTCGGAAAACTCTGGCAAAATATAATCGGGAGAACGCCCATAAATTATTTCAAGCGACTGCTTGCAGCGCAGAAGGGGCGACGAAAAATATACTTCCGCATCCGGATATACAAAGCGACTGCACAGTTCCCTCTGTTCTTCCACGCCTTTTGGCGAAAGCGAAATATCGAGCTGCCCCGTCCAGGTGTTTGCCGCGTTAGAAAGCGACTGTGCGTGCCGGATAAGATATATTTTCACCTATAATCCCTCAGCGCCGAAATCAAAACATCATTTTCAAGCCTTGTTCTTGCAGCGATTCTAACGTACTTTCCATCAAGCCCCGGGAAATTTCTCGTGTGACGGACCACGATCCCCTTTTGAAGGAGAAATTTCATAAGTCCCGCGTCATCGCCCGTCTCCATCAAAAAATAATTAACACAGGTCGGCATCACGGCAAACCCAGCATCTTTGACTGCGGAGAGCAGTCTGGGCATCTCAGCTGCGTAGTACTCTTTTGTACGGGTGGGTAAAGTTTTATCCCCAAGAAAAAACAGCGCTGCCTCCTGTGCGATGCCGCTCACACTCCACGTCGGCTGCCTTTTTTTTAAACGTTCTGCTGCCTCTGCAGAAGAAATGACGTAGCCGACACGTGCCCCGCAAAGGTTGTATATCTTGGTCAAAGAACGAAGCCTTATGACATTCGGCAGGATCTTAAATGGAGCTCGTACTTCCTCCGTCCAAATGAAATCTCTGTAGGCCTCATCCACAATGAAAAGAGAGTTAGGGAACCGTGCCATAAATTCATCAAGCTGCGCATCCGGGATGAAATTGCCCGTCGGGTTGCATGGATTGCAGATCCAGACTGTCCCTCCCTTTGGGATATCTGAGCCCTCAAGGCCAAAAATGTTGTCGGTAAATGCGCCGAAATTATTTAGGGCACGCAGGTATTCTCCATATACGGGCTGCAGTATTCTGTTCTCTCTCGAAGTTTCATACGAAGCAAGGATATATATGGATTCGTTGGAACCGCTGCCCACAAGAATGTTTTCTTCCGCTAACCCCTCCTTTTCTGAGAGGGCGGATCTGAGTGCGAGGCATTCGTCATCGGGATAGTCCTCAAGCACAGAGCCCATATTAGGGGAAAATCCCTTCCTCTGTTCTACAGCGTTTACGTTGGTGCTGAAATCGATTATCCGATTAGGCATTTGTAAACCGAAGGAAGCATAAAGTTTTTCCGGGTTTGCGCCGTGAGCTCTTATTTCTTTCATGACTATGAACACCTTCCAACATATCTACTATCTTTTCACGGATCAATAAATATCCGTTTTACAAGCGATTTTACGACAAAACAAGAAGGATCACCATGCAAAGCACCGCGGAAATATTAAGGATATTGTGCGCGCGAAGTATATCGTTTGGTTCTGGCTTTTGAAGGTCATCGCCAATAGTCGGGCGTGACTTCCACTCTCCTCCGTAAAAGGCCCCGCCCCCCAAACGTATCCCCAACAGTCCTGCGAAAACGCTCTCTCCGTGAGCGCTGTTAGGGCTCTTGTGGTTCAGCCTGTCACGCTTGAATACCTTCCATGCGCGGCGGTAATCCATCCCCCCAAGCGCTCCCGCGCAAACAGCGATAACAGCACCTAAACGCGCCGGCACAAAATTTAAAATATCGTCGAACTTAGCCGCTGCCCATCCAAAGTCACGATAATGCTCGCTCTCATAACCGACCATGGAATCCATAGTGCTGGCCGCTTTGAAAAACCAGGCGAATACCGCCGCATGTCCGAAAGAAGCACCTATCATCATCCAGAAAAGCACGGAAATTATACCGTCGATGTAACTTTCAGCTATAGTTTCTATCGCAGCCCGTATAACTCCGCACCGATCCAGCTGCCCGGTGTCGCGCCCGACGATACGACCCACTCTTGCGCGGGCCTGTTCGAGGTTTGCGTCCTCAAGAGATTTATAGACAGATAGAGATTCGTCCTTCAAAGACTTAAAGGCGATCGCCGAATAGAGCAGGTAAAGGTTAAGGGCCGAATAGATCCATCCTCCCGCGTAATCGGCAATAGACAGAACTAAAGCGACAGATGCCGACACTGTAACAAGGACCGAAATACAAAAAATAACTCCGCGGATCCTGCCGTCTTTCGCGGAATAAAATAATTTCTCATAAAAAGCTATCAGGCGCCCGATCAGCCTTACCGGATGCGGCAGCCAAGGGGGGTCCCCAAGAAATACATCCAGCAAAAATGCCGCTATGACCCGCAAAACAATTCCTCCATGGCTTACAAAACCGCAGCTCCCCGGCCATCTTGTTCATAGAGGCTCGGAGTCATAGGCACCATCAAGTCGTTATATATCACGACCTGGTTCCGGCCGCTGTTCTTAGCGGCGTACAGCGCCAGGTCTGCTGCATTTATGAACTTTTCCAAACTGACCTCATCACTTGGTTGTATACAGACCGCTCCGCAGCTGATAGTGCCGCGCCTATTGTCTGTAGTCCTGAGCGGGCATGATTCCATTTCTTCGCGCAGATCTTCGCATATCCTATGTGTCTCTTCCGCATCACAATCCTTAAGCAATATGGAAAATTCATCTCCACCCATACGGAAAGAACGGATATTTTCGGCATGGATGTTTTTCAGTGCACGCGACAGGTAAAGCAGCACTCGATCCCCCGCCTGATGTCCGCAAAAATCATTCACGGCCTTAAAATGGTCGATGTCTATCATCGCCAGCGAAATGAACTTTTGGTCCCTTTGACATTCTTCCATAAGCTTGGGCAGGTAATCATCAAAGGTCTTTCTGTTGTTCAGCCCGGTGAACGGATCAAGCTTCAGCTGTTCCTGCATATTTTGGTGCTTGTCATCGAAAAGCATCATAGTCGCAAGACTATCGTGCCCATACAGGATCAATACCTTTGCCAGCAGATAGGAACAGAGGAACATAAAACAGACGACAAAAATCTGCATAAACATATTTATGTCCAATTCTCCTAAGAAATATACTTTGACGCCGACCAGCAGTACTGAAAAGCTGCTTATCCCAAATATCCAGCGGGTTATTTTTACATTTGAAAAAACTGTGGAGACGAAAATAGGCAGGATGAAAGAAGCCAGCAATACACTCGCTATATTATGGGTCATGGAAAGATAGAAGGAAAATATGATAAAGAGCGTAAGTGAGACATACTCCTTCGAAGCAAGGGGGAAGCGAGGCGAACGGACGAAAAGATCTGCGAAAACAGTCAGAGCGAACAGACCTATAGCAGGCAGCACTATATAATCCCGCAAATAAACATTAGGCGAACTTGTAAGAACATTTCGTGCCGCAAAATACCAGATAACATGCGCCAGGATTATCAGCACAGCAGTGACATAGCCGACATTTACCAAATAGCGGCACCATTTGATCGGCTCAATATATGATCTGTCTACTCCGCGGCTGATCTCTTTGTTCATAGATGCCTCTCATTCCTATATATTCAACGCATGAAGCGCATTAAAATGCCCCCTGTTACAACGCCCTGACACAGAGTTGAGCAAGGGAGTCCAGTCTCTTCGAAGCTAGTCGGGGACCGAATTTACAAGTTGCGGTTCTGAGGCTCCTGTATTATACCAATATTCTGGTCGTGAGCAGAAGGAACGTACAGCACATCCGGCTAAAGTATTCGGACCAAACCTTCAACAAAAACGACAGTCTTATAAAATATCTTTTTCCAGTTCTAATAGCAATTCCTCAGCGATTTCTAGGTTTTCAAAGCGCATAATGCTCTCTTCGCCTTTCCCGTACGAAAGCAGATTTATGCTGCCATACCAAACGATCCTGCGATCAATAACGGCAAATTTTTGGTGAATGCGCTCTTTCACAACAACTTTTACATTACTATTATTTAGGTCAGCAATAATATCAGAAACTTTTTGTCTGGACGTATTCGAAAAAGATTCCGGTGGTCGCGTAAATATCACGATGTCCTCACCCTGCAGCAGCGGCCCCAGAAATAACTGCTTCATCTGTTTTACGCGGCCCTTGCTCAAATAAGGGCTAGCGATGAGAATTTCTTTTCTCGCTTCTTCTATATCGCGCGACAGTACTGTCAGGTAACTTTGCTGGTTGAAGATGGTCCCAATTTTTGGGTCAGGTTCTGATGGAAGCGCCCGCACTCTATATCCCAAGGTGGAATACGCTGCAAGGCGTTTGTAGTACATACGCTCTAGAACCGGGACGTGAACATCAACGTAATCGTAAACAACAACTTCTTGTTTGCCTTCGTAAATCCGATTCAGACGTCCCGCATATTGGAATACGGTACCCTTCCAGGCAATAGGCATTGTGATAAAAAGTGTATCAAGCCTAGGCATGTCAAATCCTTCCCCTACATACTTTCCGGTAGCAACAATAGCAAAAGATTCGCTGGCAGATACATTGCGCAAATGGCTCAATACTAACTGCTTATCTTTAGAGCTACCCTTTCCAGTCAGAAGGAATACATGCACATCAGGGAAAGCCTTTCGTAATTCACCTGCTAGCATTTGAGCATGATCTACACGTTCAGTTAAGATCAGAGGCGTACCTTTCCCTTTGAGCAAATGAATAACATCCTGAAGAATCATGTCATTCCGTGTTTTGCTTTCTGTCAATGCAGAGTACACATCCGTAATCGGCCACGGCTCAGGCTTTGTAACCGGTTTACGAAATCTTGTCATGCGAGGTATCAAAATGCGAGATAATCCACTAACTAGAGATTGTTCTTTAGCGTCAACACGATAACGAATAGGTCCACATTGTTGAAAAATTATCGGATGATGCCCATCCTGACGAATGGGCGTTGCGCTCAGGCCATAAACATATCTGGCTGTAACCTCACGTAATATAGTTTCAAAACGCGATGCAGGAACATGATGACATTCATCTACAATAACCATTCCATATTCCTTTACGAGAGGTTTAGCATCGCCTTTATCTACCAAAGATCCTACAATGGCAATATCGATAATGCCACCTATGGTATTTTTACCACCGCCCAAAATCCCTATCTGAGTTAACTGTTTTTTTCTTCCCATATATCTTTGCTGTTCCGACAGAGGCTCGTCAACCTGCAAAAACCGTTCCAGTGACGTTTTCCATTGATTCATAAGGGCCTGAGTATGGACCAAAATCAATGTATTCACTTTAAGGGAAGCAATAATAAATGCGGAAATAACTGTTTTTCCAAAAGCGGTTGTGGCTGACAAAACTCCGTTATAGTGGGCGAGGAGTGCCTCTGCAGCCATTTTCTGTTCGGCATACAGTTCACCAACAAAATCAACCTTTATTGAACATCCTGATTCAGTCATCATTTTAACTGTGAATGTAGAACCTGTCCTCCTTATCAAATTCAAAAGGTCAGTTTCTAAACCACGAGGAATGCAAACATATTCTTCTGTTTCCCAGGCCGTACAAATTATTCGTGGTTTGTTATATGTTGACAAATGCATGGCCTGCGATTTGTAGAAATCAGGGTTTTTGAAAGCCGCTAAACGTTTTACTCGTCCTATTGCCCGCTCGGAGCATCCCCGTTTTGAGAGATATATTCCGTTGGCTCGAATCACTTCAACTTGATGAGAAAAATCAGCCGCATTTAGTGGAGGTATTGGGGGGTGCTTTTCCCAAGGTCTTATCTCCACTTCAGTCTCAGCCAATGTGCCCAATTCGCTGGTCCCTTTAAATTTTTCTGCTAATTCCTCAATGTTTTTCACGAGAATCCTTTGTACCCTCGCGAGATAAGCCCATTGGTCAGCATTCAGAGTTAAAATGAACACTTAGACCGAATGAGT
>CAYZYF010000068.1:0-6236 GCA_964482015.1 uncultured Synergistaceae bacterium | reverse complement strand
GGACCTCCTCCACTCAAACATCGCCAGTGCCGCGGCTATTGAGGCGTTTAGGGAGCCTGTTTCGCCCTTCATCGGGATGCGGCGCAGCTCGTCGCATGACTTGGCGGCCAGGCGGCCCAGGCCTTCGCCTTCGGAGCCGACAACTATCGCCGTTCTCGGGGGAAGATCTTCCTTGAAAAGAGTCTCTTCTGCGTCCATTGAGAGCCCCACTACCCAAAAATTGGCTTCCTGCAGGATCTTTATAGTCTGAGTAATGTTTCCGGTCTTGGCAATGGGCAGTCTAAGGGCCGCACCTGCGCTGGTTTTTAGGACGGTTCCCGTGGGCAATGCGCCTCCTCTTTTGGGGATCAGCACCCCCGAGGCTCCCGCTGCCTCCGCGCTCCTTATTACCGCGCCGAGGTTGTGAGGATCCTGAAGGTGATCGCAGAGAAGCAACAGGACGGGGTCCGGCGCGGAGGGCAGGGAGGATATTAGCTCCTCCGTCTCCCAAAGCTTCACGGGCGCTATATACGCGACGACGCCCTGGTGGTTCTCTCCCCTGCCGACCAGCCTCTCTATGGCGGCCGGTTCCGCCGTCATAAGGACTATATTTGCCGAAGCGCACAGATCCTTGAGGCGCGCCCTTATATGGGGCTGCGCCGACTTTGAGACCAGTACCTTCATGCACCTCTCGGGCGATCCCTCAAGAAGTGAAAATACTGGGTTCCTTCCCCAGCAGAGATCGTCGTCCGGGCGCCGCTTTTCTTCCTTCATACCGCCTTCCTGCCTTCCCTGATATCGTTGAAAAACGAGGCCAGGTATCTTCCCGTCGGACCTTCCGAAGCGGAGACTTCCTCGGGGGTTCCCTCGGCGACAACGGAACCTCCCCTGCGTCCGCCCTCCGGACCTAGGTCTATTATGTAGTCGGCCGACGCTAGCACGTCAAGGTTGTGCTCTATCACAAGGACGGAGTTTCCCTGGTCCACGAGCTTGTGGAGCAGCTTCAGTAGTTTCTTGACGTCGGTGTAGTGCAGCCCCGTCGTAGGCTCGTCGAGAAGATAGAGCGTATTGCCCCTGAATCTTTTGCCTAGTTCCGTCGCCAGCTTGACCCTCTGGGCCTCACCGCCGCTCAGCGTCGGCGCGGGCTGCCCAAGCTTTATGTAGCCAAGCCCCGCCTCCTGTATCACCTTAAGCTTGTTGGCTATCCTCGGGATGTCCTTAAAATATTCCGCCGCTTCGTCCACGGTAAGGTTGAGCACATCGGCTATGGAGAGTCCCTTGTACTTGACCTCAAGCGTCTCCCTGTTATACCTGGTGCCTTTGCATACGTCGCATTTGACATAAACATCCTGCAGGAAGAGCATGGAGACCTTTAACTCTCCGTCGCCGCGGCACGACTCGCACCTTCCGCCCTTGACGTTGAAGCTGAACCGTCCGGGAAGGTAGCCCCTCAGCTTCGACTCGGGAAGCTGGGCGAAGAACTCCCTTATGGGGGTAAAGACACCGGTGTATGTAGCTGGGTTTGACCTCGGAGTCCTCCCTATCGGGCTCTGATCGACCAGAACCACGTTCCTGAGTGATCCGTAGCCCGTTATCTCGTCAAATTTTCCCGTTCGCTCCCTGAACTCCCTGTCGAACTTACCCTTGAGCCCCTTGTAAAGTATCTCGTAGAGCATGGTGCTCTTGCCGGATCCCGAGACCCCGCTCAGAGCGGCGAAAACACCCAAGGGCAGGCCGACCTTTATATTTTTAAGGTTGTTTTCACGGCAGCCGGTGACCTTCAGCTTCTCCTTGGACCTGCGCCTTGTCGGCTTTGGACAGTATGTACCGTCGGCTTCCCCTCTCAGATAGAGGCCGGTCTGGCTGTTTCCAGCAGCTATCTCATTAGCGTCCCCTGCGGCGATAAGCTCACCGCCGTTTTCGCCGGCGCCCGGCCCCAGTTCAAGAATGTAGTCCGCCGCCATCATGGTATCCCTGTCGTGTTCCACAACGAGCACTGTGTTTCCTATATCCCTTATCGCCCTCAGCGTATCGAGCAGCCTGTTCGTGTCCCTCGGGTGGAGACCGATCGTAGGCTCGTCCAGCACGTACAGGACTCCCGTAAGCTGCGATCCTATCTGGGTGGCAAGCCTTATCCTCTGGCTCTCTCCCCCGCTAAGCGTATCGGCCCTCCGAGAAAGGCTCAAATAGCCGGCCCCGACGTTATTGAGGAAGTCGAGCCTCTTAACGACCTCGACTAGGGCCTGCCCCACAATTTTCCTCTCCCGGACGCCCAGCTCCATCTCCCTGAGCACGGGCAGGAGTTCCTCTATGGGCATCTCTGTCAGCTGAGCGATATTGTATCCTCCCAAAGTGACCGATAGGACCTCCTGCTTGAGCCTCGCGCCGCCGCAGCTGAGGCAGACGTCCTCGACCCTGTACCTCAGAAGCTCCTCGCGATAACTCTCCGACTCCGTCTCGGAAAGCCTCTTTTCAAGCCAGGGGAGCAGCCCCGGGTAGCGGCCGTTATACTCCCAGTCTCCGTTTTTATCGCTGAAGATCATAGGAATTACCTCTTCCGATCCGTTAATAAGCGCCTCCCTGGCCTCTTTGGGAAGCTTCTTGAACGGTTTCGAGAGGTCCCACCCATGCCTCTCCGCCAGCAGCTCGGCCTTCTGGATCATGTACTTCATGCTCTTCCAGGGAAGAAAGCCGCCTGCGCCGATCGGCAGATCGGGGTCCACGGCAAGATCCTCCGAAAAATGGAGATGTACTCCAAGCCCCGAGCAATCGGGACAGGCGCCGTAAGGATTGTTGAAAGAAAAAAGCCTCGGCTCTATCTCAGGAAGGCTTATCTCGCACTCGGGACAGATATACTTCTCGGTCAGTTCAAGATCCTCCATCCCCTCCGAGATGAGCAGGACAAATCCGTCCGAAAGCTTCATAGCCATCTCCACGGCCTCCGAGAGGCGCTGCCTGTTTTCTTCCTTCACCCTCAGCCTGTCGATCACGCACTCTATCGTGTGCTTCTTTTTCTTGTCAAGTTCTATATCCTCCTCGAGCCAAAGCACCGTGCCGTCCACCCGTGCCTTAAGGTAGCCCTGCTGGCGCAGCTTGAGCAGGAGGTTTTTATACTCGCCCTTCTTTCCCCTTACAAGAGGAGAAAGTACCTCGAGCGGCTTGCCCTCGTAGTCCCTGTATATCTTGTCTACGATCTCGTCCACGCTGTACCTGCGGACTTCCTTGCCGCAGCTTGGGCAGTGCGGCGTCCCGGCCCGACCGAAAAGAAGCCTCAGATAGTCATAGATCTCCGTAACGGTCCCCACGGTCGAACGTGGGTTGTGTCCGGATCCTTTCTGCTCTATCGAGATGGCGGGCGAGAGCCCGCTTATGTCGTCCACATCCGGTTTGTCAGCCATCCCCAGAAACTGCCTGGCGTACGACGAAAGCGACTCGACGTACCGCCTCTGCCCCTCCGCGTAGATAGTGTCAAACGCGAGGGAAGACTTGCCCGATCCGGACGGTCCCGTCACAACGACCAGCCTGTTCTTAGGAATTTCTACGTCTATGTTTTTTAAATTGTGCTGCCTTGCTCCTGTGATTTTTATGCTTCGCTCCAATTTTCGCATCGCCTTTCAATACTTGTATCGTGTCTCTCAATTCAGCTGCGGTCTCAAAATCAAGTTTTTCGACCGCGGACCACATCCTGCGCTCAAGTTCTCTCACGTCAGGCGCGGCCTCTCCTCCTGCAAGCGGCGAAGCGGCCCTGCGGCCGGCGTAGCCGTCCTCCTCAAGGAGTTCGGCGGGCAGCAGATCCTTGACCGCCTTGGATATGGTTGTGGGCACTATCCCATGTTCCTCATTATACGCCTCCTGGCGCTTCCTTCTTCTGTCCGTTTCCTTTATCGCCGCGGCGATGCTGTCCGTCTCCCTGTCTGCGTAAAGGATGACCCTTCCGGCCCTGTTCCTCGCCGCCCTCCCGATCATCTGTATCAGCGACCTGTGCGACCTCAGGTAGCCCTCCCTGTCGGCGTCAAGGATCGCAACAAGAGAGACCTCGGGAAGGTCTATTCCCTCTCTCAGCAGGTTTACCCCAACCAAAACGGCAAAGACTCCCAGGCGAAGATCCCTCAGCAGCTCCGCCCTCTCGAACGTGTCAAGCTCCGAGTGGATGTATCGCACCTTTATCCCCAGCTCCGCCATATACTCGGCGAGATCCTCGGCGGAGCGTTTTGTCAGGGTCGAGATGAGCACCCGTTCGCCGCTTTCGATGATCGGCCTGACCTCTGCGAGCAGGTCGTCAACCTGGCCTGTCGCCGGGTGGACCTCAACGTCGGGGTCCGTCACCCCTGTCGGGCGGATAAGCTGCTCGACCACCTGCTCCGAATTGCCGAACTCATAGTCGCCGGGAGTGGCCGATATAAAGAGGGCGTTCTTAAGCAGGGGCTCGTACTCCGCCCACTTAAGGGGCCTGTTGTCGAGACAGGAGGGAAGCCTGAATCCGTGCTCGACCAGGACCTCTTTCCTCGCCCTGTCGCCGTTGTACATCCCTCTCACCTGCGGAAGCGTCATGTGCGATTCATCTATGAATATAAGCGAATCCTCGGGGAAAAAGTCCATCAGGGTCCCCGGCGCGTCGCCCGGCTCCCTTCCATCGAGAAAGCGGGAATAGTTCTCGATCCCCGAGCAATACCCGACCTCAAGAAGCATCTCGAGGTCGTACTTCGTCCTCATCCTGAGCCGCTGGGCCTCGACTATCTTTCCCGCAGACTCAAGCTCCCCCGACCTCTCCTCCAGCTCCTTCTCTATCAGCTCCGCCGCCCTGTTGATGGCGTCGGACGAGGTGACGTAGTGCTGGGCGGGAAAGATCCCCGTATGGTCCTTGCTGAGGATCGCCCTCCCGCTCACGGGATCGATCTCCTCTATCCTCTCTATCTCGTCATCGAAGAACATTACCCTGACCGCGGTATCGCTGTATGCCGGAAATATCTCCATAGACTCTCCCCTGCTCCTGAAATATCCCGGCTGAAGCACGAGATCGTTTCGCTGGTAATAGTTGTCGAGAAGCCTCGTCATAAACGCCCTGCGGTCCCATTCCTCCCCCACCGAGAAGCGGAAAATCGCGTCCTCGTAGTTCTTCCTCTTTCCAAGCCCGTAGATGCACGAAACGCTGGCGACCACGATAACGTCGCGCCGTTCAAGGAGCGACTTGGTGGTAGCCAGGCGAAGCTTCTCTATCCTCTCATTGATCGAGGCGTCCTTCTCAATGTAGATATCCTGAGCCGGCATATAGGCCTCGGGCTGGTAATAGTCGTAATAGCTGACAAAGTAGTTCACCGAGTTCTCCGGGAAAAAATCCTTAAACTCGCTGTAAAGCTGCGCCGCCAGAGTCTTATTGTGCGCCATGACAAGGGTAGGCCTCTGCAGCCTCTGTATGACGTTTGCCATGGTAAAAGTCTTTCCGCTCCCCGTGACCCCGAGCAGCGTCTGCCTTGCCCCTGGCCTGGCAAAACCGGCGACGAGCCTCTCCACCGCCTCCGGCTGATCCCCGGACATAGGCCATGGCGAAAACAGCTTAAATTCCTCCGACATAAGTCCTCTCCCCAATAAAAACAGAGTCCGGATAACTATATTACTTTCCACAAGAAAAGGCATCCGTTGAGTTGCATATTTTGGCAAGGAAAGAAGAGGCGGGGAGTCAATTGGTAATCTGTTGCAAATCAATGGTTTAGGAGAAACTTCGTCACCCCCTCCGTCTTCCCCGGACGGTTCTAAACGGGGAACAAGTGGCTTTTGTTCAGTCTGTGACTGGGTTTGTGGCCCTTATAACCCAAGCCGCTGGGCCCCCGATTGAAGCATTCGAGGGCGACGAGAGGGAGGATTATGAGCGGCGGAGAAAGAGCAAACGTAAGAACTAGCCCGCCCGTTCCGTCTTCCTCGGACGGTTCTAAACGGAACGAGTGGCTTTCGTTCAGTCTGTAACAGGGTTTGTAGCCCTTATAACCCAAGCCGCTGGGCCCCCGATTGAAGCATTCGAGGGCGACGAGAGGGAGGATTATGAGCGGCGGAGAAAGAGCAAACGTAAGAACTAGCCCGCCCGTTCCGTCTTCCTCGGACGGTTCTAAACGGAACGAGTGGCTTTCGTTCAGTCTGTAACAGGGTTTGTAGCCCTTATAACCCAAGCCGCTGGCCCCCGATTGAAGCATTCGAGGGCGACGGATGCAGTGAGTTCCTATTCACCGCAGCCTTTCTCAGCTGCAAATTCTCCAGTGGACGGA
>CAYZYF010000067.1:0-6590 GCA_964482015.1 uncultured Synergistaceae bacterium | reverse complement strand
CTCAAGTATCGGATGCTTCTGTATCAGTTCCATGCCCTCTCTCCCTCCTCGTTATTGTTTGAGGTATCCGCGGGGATACCCGGAATAATGGTATAAGGTGACTTGGTGCCGGAAGAACATATCTCGGACGAATATCAAAAAATTATCTGCGTAACAATTTTTTGATATAAGCCGAGAATATTGTCATTCTACATTGAATTTTTGTCAAGAGAGAAGGAAAATTCTGACAAATAAAACAACTGTGGCGCTAAAAGTTCATTCAATGTCCTTGTTTGAGGCGGCTCGCTGCATTTTTTCGATCTTTTCCTGTTTCAGTACGTCCCTGATGTAAGCATAGACAGTGTATTTTGTGTTGGCCATTTCTTTAGCCACTCTATCCACCGAGCCTTTGAGAAGGAAGAATCCTCTGTCGTGGAGTTCTCTTACGACTTCTTTTTTTTCTGTCTTGGTGAGGTGGTTCAAAGGGGTGCTTATACGAGTCTTTATAAGCTCAAGGGAGTCGTTTACGACTTCCTCCAGATCACGCGCATACCACTCTCTGATCGGAACCGGAAATTTGTCGGGCTTTTCTTCTTTCTTATCATGAGAAGGGTCGGGGTATTGTTCGACCTTCTCCATATCCAGATGGAGAAGACTTTCAATTAGTTCCTGAGCGGCGACAGCTTTGCTCAGGTCGTAATTTATGCACATGAATCCTATTGTTTTATCATTTTCATCGCGAATAAATATGGCACTGCATTTGATAAGTTCACCCCTGTTGTTGCGCGCAAGATAGTTGTATATTCCTTCTTTGTTTTTGTACTCATCTGATTGGAGCATGTAGAGTCCGAAGTCAGTCATGGGAGCTCCGGGTGCCCGACCTGTAACATGGCCGTTTTCGCACATCACGAGAGAGTGTTCCGGCATGCTGACGTCATGCAGGTTTACCTCGTAATCCTTGCCGAGAACTTTCGCAAGGCCTCTGACTACCGGTATCAAAATTTTTAATTTCGGGTTCATTCTTAAATATTTAGACAAGACAGATACCTCCAATTTCGAATATTTTACACCAGAGACATCCATAAGGGAACAATTTTTTGATATAAGATTAAAAATGTTGAGGGAGCGATAAGAGGGTCAAGAGCGCTGAATATAATTTTGCGTTAGCTTTGGGTTAAATCGGATCGAAATGTAAGTTTGACAAAATGTTACATGGTGATATAATTTTTCATTGTAAATTCAGGGAAGGAGAGCCTATATGCGCAGTTTTGATATTGGTACAACGGCGAGAAACATGATGATGTGCATGTACACCCGAGGCTCCTCTCCTGATTCGATGGGCGCTTAGGGCGTCGCTTGCAAAGATCAGAGAGACCGGGCCTCGGCAGGCCCGGTTTTTTAATGCCCCAAAAAAGAAGCTCGTATGTATAAAGGAAGGTAGATCTTATGATCGAGATCAGCAGGCTGGTAAAAAAATTTGGCGATGTCAGGGTTTTAAATGAAATATCGCTTAAGGTCGACAAGGGAGATGTATTCGGGATCGTCGGTCACTCCGGAGCGGGAAAGTCTACGCTGCTTCGCTGCCTCAATGGGCTGGAGGGGTACGGCGAAGGATCGGTAAAAGTTATGGGGCAGGAAGTCCGGGATCTTGATGGCAAGAGCCTAAAGGAACTTCGCAAAGATATGGGTATGATATTTCAGAACTTCAACCTCATGAACAGAAAAGATGTCTTTGAGAACATACTTTTTCCGCTGGAGGTCTGGGGCGTAGCCAAAAAGGATGCTAACAAAAGGGCGTCGGATCTCCTGGAACTCGTTGGGCTATCTGAGAAAAAGCATGAGAGGATACGCAGCCTCAGCGGCGGCCAGAAACAGCGAGTGGGAATAGCGAGAGCCCTCGCCCTCGAGCCTAGGATACTTCTCTGCGACGAAGCGACATCCGCGCTCGATCCTAAGACGACTATCTCGATACTTGAACTGCTGATGGACATAAACAGAGAGCTCGGGGTTACCATCATAGTTGTGACCCATCAGATGGAAGTGGTGAAGATGATATGCAATAAGGTAGTGATACTCGACGGAGGCAATATTGTGGCCTCCGGTGACACCGACAAGCTTTTTCTCGCGCCGGGAGAGGAACTGCGCCGGCTGATAACAGATGATTACGCTGTAATACCCTCCGGAACGAATATAAGGCTGATGTTTCCCCGTGAGATCGCCAACGAGAGCATTATAACCAGGATGGCGCGGGAATTGGACGCAGATTTCTCGGTCGTCGGCGGGAGGATAGAGAGATATAGGGAGACGGTGATGGGTTTTCTGATCATCAACGTATCGGACAGCGACCTCGAGCGCGTGGTCGCCTGGCTTAAGGAAAATCGCATGTTCTGGGAGGTGATGCGTGATGATTGAAGAACTTTTGTTTGCGCTTTGGGAGACGATCTACATGGTCGCGCTCTCGACCCTGTTTTCGGGGATCTTCGGTTTTGCGGTGGCGATAGTTATGATACTGACCGGCTCGGGGGGGCTCAGGCCTAATAAGGCAGTCTACTCGACGCTCAATTTAGTGGTCAACCTGCTTCGTTCGTTTCCGTTCATAATCCTGATGATAGCGATAATCCCGCTTACCAGACTGATAGCCGGTACATCCATCGGAAGCACCGCTTCGATAGTCCCTCTTACAATTGCCGCTACGCCGTTCGTCGCGCGCCTGATGGAGGGGAGCCTTCTTGAGGTCGATCCGGGTGTCGTAGAGGCGGCAAGGTCATTCGGTGCCAGCGACATGCAGGTCGTATTTGGAGTAATGGTCAAGGAGGCGACCCCGTCAATCGTTCTTAATTGGGCTGTCGTTGCCATCAACCTTCTCGGATATTCCGCGATGGCGGGAGTGGTCGGCGGCGGCGGTCTCGGAGACCTAGCCATCAAATACGGCTACAACAGGTTTCAGACGGATGTGATGATCTATTCGGTCGCGATACTTATCATCATCGTGCAGCTGATCCAGTCTGTCGGAAATAAGGTATACGACAAGATCAAGTAGCGTCTCCGGACCGCCGGACTTAAAAAGAACGGACCGCCGCGGGAGGTGGAGCCTATAGACGACGTCAGTGGCATGGATATGCGAATTGCAAATAACGGGACCACTTGTGCTGCAGGCGCGGCGCTGGATCACGAGCTTTGCTCCTCGTGAAGAAAGGATGGAAAGAATGAAAAAACTTATAGCGGCTCTGGTACTTTCGCTTTTGATACCGGCTTCGCTCTTTGCCGCGGAGAAGACGATCACTATCGGTGTGACTCCCTTCCCCCACAAAGACATTATGATTTTGGTAGGTGATCTTTTGAAGAAAGAGGGCTATGACCTCAAGATCAAGGAATTCACCGATTATGTGACTCCCAATACGGCGCTTGGCGAAGGCAGCCTCGATGCGAATTTTTTCCAGCATGTTCCCTATCTTGAGAACACCAAGAAGGAAAAGGGACTTGACCTGGTTTGGGTGGCCAAGGTCCATATTGAACCCCTCGGCCTTTACTCCAAAAAGATCAAAAAACTGGACGAATTGAAAAACGGAGCGCGGATAGCGATACCCAACGATGCCACCAACTGTTCCAGAGCCCTGCGGCTCCTCGAGAAGAACGGCATTATCAAGGTCAAGCCGGGAGAGCTCGTGACGGCCAAAGACATAACGGAGAACCACAAAAAGGTGAAGATCAGCGAAATAGAGGCGGCGCAGCTTCCGAGGACCCTCCCCGATGTCGATGCCTCGGTTATCAACACCAATTTTGCCGTTGAAGCCAAGCTTATTCCCGCGAAGGACGCGATAGTGATCGAAGGCAAAGATTCACCCTATGCCAACGTCATCGCAGTCAGGTCGACGGACAAGGACAGCCCTGCGATCAAAGCTCTGGTAAGGGCAGCCAACTCGCCGGAAGTCAAAAAATATATCGAAACGGAACTGGTGCCCAAAGGAATAGTGCCGGCATTTTAGGGGTGTATCCAAACAGACTCCCGCATATTTAACGGAAGGGACGGGCTCGCAGAGAGCCCGCCCCGATTGCATCCTGATACGAGAAACAATAATTTTGTCTATCCCCGCGCTTTTTCAATCTTCAGCGCATTAAGTCCCTCTCTTACCATCAGTACCGCGAGGACCAGAAGTACTGCACATATTGCCGCAAGCGGATAATTCGGATTGGAACTGGAGAGCGTCGTTTTGATTTCAACCACCAATCCGGCCATGCTTGTTGCAAGCATGAACCAGAAGGGTACCAAAAGGAATGTGGCTTTTTTCTTGAGTCCACGGATTATCCACACTGAGATACCAAGAAGGGCAAGTGCAGCCACAAGTTGGTTGGAGGCCCCGAAGACCGGCCAGATCATTGCCCATGCCGCTACGGCCTTGCCGGAGGCATCCGTTGTTTTGACGTATACCAGCCCCAGCGCGGCAGCGATTGCGATGATCGTTGCAAAATACTTCCCTATCTTTCCTCCGGAGAGCTCCTGTATCTGGTAGCGCGCGAGCCTTGTTGCCGTATCAAGCGAGGTCAGCAGGAAACCGTTGATCGCAATAGCGCCGAGCCTTGTCCCGAGCACTGGGTCAATGCCGACTATAGTGCAGAACTGTCCGAAGCCGGCTGCAAAAGTCCCTACCGGTCCGCCCTTCTGGATACCGCCTGCGACCATGAGGGTCCCGATGGCTATGACCGCTACCATCCCCTCAAGAAGCATAGCGCCGTACCCGACCGGAAGGGCGTCCATTTCATGACATAGCTGTTTTGAGGTCGTTCCGCTTCCTACGAGCGAATGGAATCCCGAAATCGCTCCGCATGCAACTATTACAAACAGCATCGGCCAGAGATGGAGCTTCGTCAGGCCGAAATATTTTACGTTGTCCGCCAGCATAGGTATCGCGCCGCTGTCCATTTTAGCCCCGAAGAGCATCCCGATAGCTCCGATGCCGACCGCGAAATAGAGGAAGAAGGAGGCAAGGTAGTCTCTTGGCTGCAGCAGAAGCCAGACGGGAAGGACAGATGCCGCCAGAATATAAACGGCGAGGAACATGTTCCATTGGTCAGATGAATGAGTGAAAATCGCAGCGACAAAGGGCCAGTCTCCGCCTTTAAATGAACATACGGCCACTATTATGAGCATGAATACCGTGACTATTTTAAAGTTGAGATTGAAACGATAGATCAGGATACCGGAGATGACTGCAAGAATGATATAGAGGCATCCTACGAAAGCGACTACAGGATCTGTCACGAATGTAGCGGTGGTCAGGACAAGAAATACGGCTACGACAAGGATCAATGAAAGGATAGTGAATCCCAGGAAGAGTTTTTTTCCTGTCTCCCCGATCCAGCGTTCGATCACGACCCCTACGGATTTGCCTTCATGCCGCATAGAAGATACCAGCGAGCCCGTGTCGTGGGGGCCGCCCAGAAACAAAGAACCAAGCACACACCACATTATCGTGGGGAGCCATCCGAAAATTGACGCCGCCGTGATGGGACCGACAATTGGCCCTGCTCCGGCGATGGATGAAAAGTGGTGCCCCAGTACGACTGCGGGATGGGCGGGGCAATAGTCCACTCCGTCGTTCAGCTGTTCGGCCGGAGTGGGGGTCTTGTTGTCCAGATCATATACCTTAACCATAAAATCACCGTAAAGTTTATAGCCGATCACAAAGAGAACCATAGATACGATGAACATTACCGGAAACATACATTACACCCCCTAAAAAGTTGTATGCTGCCACAGGACAGTCTCCCGAGAAAGGTCCTATTCAGGAATTTTTCGTCTCCGCCACCCCCTTTGCCTTATCTGCCAGATACGCCAGGTCTTCTATAGCTTTTGGGGCTTCGTCTCCCGGCCTGTACATGTGGATCTCTATAAATCCCTTCAGTCCGAGCATAAAAGACTTTTTTCTGGTAAAGTATTTTCCCGACGAGATCAAAAAAAGATAACGCTGAGACATCAGGTCTGTCTCGTGGGAGGCTGTCTTGAATATTCTTTCCATGTCTCCGGGAATATATTTCCAGACTATGTAGTCATCCGCATAGTATCTCGCGATCTCCCCGAGCATCCCCGATTTGACAAGAGTGACCCTCCTCCTGACCCCTTCGGCACTCTCGTTCTTCCAGGGCTCAAAGCGCCACTCTTCCCATATTTTCTCTGCCTCAGACAAATAGGAAAAATCTTCCAGATCAAGTGCCCCCTTATCGCTAGCATAGCACCGCAGTAACACTATGATCACATACCTAGAAGTAAGATACACCTAATTTTCAGAATTATCAAATATTTTATTGGTCAAATCCGCATGATCGTTTCGTGTTTTACTTTTCTGCAAGCGCAAAAGCACTCTTTATGCTATCATTTGTCTGTGTGAGACTGCCGGAAGCAAGACTCCGGAAAACTATTGCATAAGCCGGATCCTTAATGTATAATGCGCGTTACTTATTCTTAGAGATCCGGCTCGAACTCCGGATCTCTTTTGATGTTGCCGAGGCACATGCGGAATTTTATGCCCTAAGGGCGTCATTACCGAAGCTAATACAGGGAGGCAGGACAGAAATGGCAAAGGAGAAATTTGTAAGAAACAAGCCGCACTTGA
>CAYZYF010000066.1:0-6742 GCA_964482015.1 uncultured Synergistaceae bacterium | reverse complement strand
TTGTCCGGGGTGTTTTGATTTGGTCATTTACGGGGTCCTTCTTCTTTCATTGTGTTATTTTGCCGGTCTCTTTTTCGGAGAGATAACGGGCAGGCTTGTCGGCCTTAACGCCAACGTCGGTGGAGTCGGATTCGCCATGCTTTTTCTCCTCCTGCTATGTACCTATTCGGAACGTATAAAGAAAAGCCTTGAGTGTGGGGGTTTTAGAGACGGGATCAAATTCTGGCAGAATATGTACATCCCGGTGGTCGTTGCTATGACCGCTTCTCAGGATGTTGTCAGGGCGCTGAAAAGCGGCTGGCTTGCCATGGCGTGCGGGGTCATCCTCACTGTGCTCAGCTTGCTTATCATACCGCTGATCGGCAGGGTTTTCCCGGCAAAAGATGTGGCAGAAAAAGAGGATCCGTGCTGATGGGTTTTATTGAGGCCATAAAAAAGATCCTGGTGACGAACCATCTTGTGGCCGCGTTTGCGGTCATCGGCCTCGTTATATTCTTCTCTTATGTTATTTCAAAATATCTTACAAAAGACAGGTTAAACGGGTCATCTATAGCGATACTGCTAGGCCTGCTCTTGGCCTATGTGGGAGGCAGCGTGACGGGTGGAAGCAAGGGCATCTCTGATGTGTCGATCTTTGCCGGCATAGGGCTGCTCGGCGGCTCAATGATGAGAGATTTCACTATTGTCGCTACCGCTTTCGGCGCCGATCTGAATGAACTTCGAAAGACGGGTGCAGCCGGTATGGTCTCTCTTATTTTGGGAGTATTGTTCTCATTTACCATTGGAGTGCTCTTCGCTCTGTTGGGTGGGTATTCGTCACCCGAGGATGTTGCGACTATAGGTGCCGGTGCGGTTACGTTCGTTGTAGGTCCCGTGACCGGCACGGCACTTGGGGCGGACAGTTCCGTTATCGCCCTTTCTATAGGTATAGGGGTGGTAAAATCCATAGCGGTAATGGTCATCACGCCGCTTTTTTCTCGTGTAATCAAGATCGATTCTCCCCGCGAAGCTCTGATATTCGGAGGATTGCTCGGTACCACGAGCGGAACATCCGCAGCGATGGCCGCCATTGATCCGAGGCTTGTGCCTTATGCTGCGATGACATCGACCTTTTATACTGGACTGGGCTGTCTTGTCTGTCCTTCTGTGCTTTATTTTGTCGTTGCTGCGATACTGTAGATCAGGTGGTATTATTCTTACAGTTCTGATGAGGAGTGATCTTGATGGGGAAATATGACTTTGATAAGTATGTCGAGCGCAGGGGAACGAGCTCGATGAAATGGGATCTTATGAAGGAACGCTTCGGAGATCCGGACTTGCTGCCCTATTGGGTCGCAGACATGGACTTCAAATCGCCTCCCGAAGTAATAGAGGCCGTGCAGGAAAAGCTCAAGCAGGGAGTGCTCGGTTATCCAGTGGTTAAGGATAGTCTGATCGAATCGGTGGTACATTGGGAAAGGACCCGACACGGGTGGAGTTTTGATAAAAGTGCGGTCACCTGGGCTCCCGGTGTTGTCGGAGGACTTGCTTTCGCCATCGAGGCTTTCACAAAACCAGGGGACGGTATTATTATACAGACTCCGGCCTATCCTCCTTTTTACGAGATAATCGAAACATCGGGAAGACGTCTGGTCAGGAACCCCTTAACACGGGAAAACAACAAATTTGTAATGGATCTTGAAAACCTGGAAAAACTTATCACACCCACTTGCAGGACTCTTATCTTCTGCAGCCCGCATAACCCTGTTTCTCGCGTTTGGACAAAAGAAGAGCTCGAAAAGCTAGCGGAGATCGCTGAGCGCAGGGATATGCTGATCCTGTCAGACGAGATCCATCAGGACATAGTCTTCAGCGACGCCAGGCACATATGCTTCTCCACCATGCCCGGTATGGAGAAGCGGACGCTCACATACATCTCTCCCAGCAAGACTTTTAATCTGGCAGGGCTTTCTTCATCCGTTGTCGTTATCCCTGACCGTTCGCTTATGGAACGGTACAAATCGGTACTGACAAGATTCCACCTTGCCAGGCTGAACGCCATAGGGCTCCTTGCAATGGAGACGGCATATACGAAGTGCGCGGATTGGGCCGATGAGATGATTGTATATCTTGAGGGCAACAGAGACTACGCTGAGAAATTCGTTAAAGAGCATATGCCCAAGGCACGGATGGATCATCCCGAGGGGACGTACATTTTCTGGATAGATTTCAGAGGTTATGGTTTTGACGGCGTAACCCTGCCCGAATTTCTGGTAAAGGAGGCAAAGGTAGCGCTCAACAAAGGCCTTGATTTTGGGACGGAGGGTGACGGATACGCCCGCCTTAACGTTGGGACAACGAGAAAACAGCTTGTCGAAGGCCTCGAAAGGATAGCAGCTGCCCTCGACAAAAGAGAAAAGGAAATCAGATGAACCGGCAGAGGTGAGACCCTTGTGCCTGCCTTTTTAATAAACAGTCGGCTGCCATTTAATGTTACGGCAGCCGACTGTTGTGAGTCTTATTTTTTCAGCATTTTTGTGATTTCAGCGGGAATCTTGCTATTGTCGCCGACGGCGCTCGGTCCGACTACATCCTGTCCCATCTCCTGGAAAACTGCAAGTCCTCCTTTGGGGTCGAGAAGGAACTTTACAAAATTCATGGCTCCCTTTGGATTGGGTGCAGTCTTGGGAATGGTGAATCCGTAGACTATGGGCTCGCCAACCACATTCAGCTTTTTGCCCGGCTCCGAACCCATCAGCTCTATAGATACGGTCGAATATTCTTTTGCACGTGCCGGATCCATGAGGTTGATCTCGGGAGGCAGTTCCACGTAATCTAGCTTGTGCTGCACGGCGACAGACTTGTATTCAAAAGCATAGTCCATTGTGCCGCTCTCCACCATTGCCACGAGCTCGATGGCCTTCTGCCTGATCCCTCTGAGAGGATCTTTCAGCGCTCTCTTGTAGAGGTCCTTATCACCGTAGTACTTCTCGGCAAGCTGAATGACCAGAAGGCTTCTGTAGCCGCATGGGTCTGCATCAGGTTCTGAATGTCCCCAGCGAACGTCCGGTCTCATCATTACTTCGGTCCAGTTTTTGGAGTTTATCTCCTTGTTGTACTTAGACTTGGGGCCGTACATCAGAACGATGGCATTGCTTGCAAAGGCCACGTTCCAGTCCGCTCCGGCCGGACGAAGAAGTTTTTCGATCACCATATAGTCGGCGGAAAGAAAAACATCGCATCCGCCGCCGAGATCGGTGATTTTGCGGGAGAGGGCGTTGCTGCCGCCCGACTCTCTAAGCACGTCCACGCCCGGGTTTGCCGCCTCATAGAGGGCTTCGATCTTAGCCAGCGGCGCCGCAAGGCTCCCGGCATGATAGACCATGATCTTCTCAGCTGCAAATGCTCCGCCTGTGAAAGCCATCATAAGTACCGCCACCGAAGCAAGGAAAAGAAAAACGTGTAACTTTTTTACACCGCGCATATTAAATGCACCTCCGATTATTTTATGTAACTCTTATAAAACGTGGACGGACTTTGGATCAAAGCTCATCCAGCATTCTTCCCCCGTGCGTATGTCACCGGAAACCAGGTCGGACGATAAAATGTTTGCCGTAAGTTTTAGCCCGTATTCTGTTCGGACGGTAACGTCAAAAACCATTCCCCTCGGCATTATCGAGACTGCGCGTCCTTTGAATATGTTGGGCCCCGGAGCCGGTGCGCCCTTCGAAACATTGATATCCTCCGGGCGTATGCCCAACGTGGTTTTTATCTCAGATACTTTTTCAGTGATCTCTATGACGGTTGGATAACCGTCGACCTGCGCCATCCTGCCGTTTATTTTGCAATCGATCAGGTTCTTCATGCCGACAAATTCCGCAACCTTTCTGTTGTAAGGTTCGCGAAAGACTTTTCTAACGTCGCCGGTCTGCTGAAGCACACCGTCCGTAATCACCGCCACTCTGCTTCCAAGCGAGAGCACTTCCCCGAAATTATGAGTCACCATAATTATCGTTATTCCGCCCTTGTTTATCTCAGCAAGATAGTCACTGAGCTCTTCTCTGAAAGAGGGATCGAGCGCCGAGAGAGGCTCGTCCAGCAGGAGGAGTTCCGGACCTACAGCGAGCGCCCTTGCCAGAGAAACCCTCTGCTGCTCCCCGCCGGAAAGTGTTTCGGGAGAACGGGGCAACAGATGATCCAGCCTGAACAAATCAATAAGTTCGGCTACTCTTTTTTTGTTCGGCCGTGTGACAAAATGAAGTCCCCATTCAATGTTTTGAAGGACTGACATGTGAGGAAAGAGAGCATAATCTTGGTAGACGAGGGCTACGTTCCTTTTCTCGGGAGGCAGCATGGTCACATCTCTGCCCGCTATTTCTATTTTCCCACTCTTCAATGGCCTTAATCCGGCGATAGCTTCGAGCAGGATCGTTTTTCCTGCACCGCTCGGCCCGACGACCATGAAAAACTCTCCCTCGCCAACGGTAAGAGAAAGAGACTCGATCGTGAAACTTCCAAGATCAAGCGAGAGATCTTCTATCTCAATCATTCAGCAAGTCTTCCCTTCTTTTACCGGCGGATATCAACCTCAGAAGTATGAACATACCAAGACAGACAATTATCAGCTGTACTGCTATGGGTGTGGAATATTTCAGTCCAAAAGTGGCAAATCTGTCATAAATTAAGGTTGGTGCTACCATGGGATGGTAGGCCATGATCACTACCGCCCCAAACTCACTGACGGCCCTTGCCCAGCTCATGATCAATCCGGAAACGATACCTTTGCGTGCGAGAGGCAGTGATATTCTGAAGAACACGTGGGGGAATGGCGCACCCAGAGTTCTGGCAGCCTTCTCGATCCTTGGCGATACTCCGTAAAATGCATCGCGGGCCGCGTCGACATAAAATGGTATCGATACGAACATGCAAGCCAATATAACCCCCAAGTGGCTGTTAACAGGCGAGAGCCCAAGCTTTATAAGAAAGGCGCCGAGCGGAGCTTTGGGCGAGAAGGCCATCAGGACAGCGATACCGGCGACTGTGTGAGGAATCATTATAGGCACATCTATGATAGCTTCGAAGAAGGCTTTGCCCCTAAAGTTTCTTCTTGCAAGAAAATAGGCGAGCGGGGTGCCAAAAAGCGCAATGATCGCGGTCGAAGCGGCCGCGGTCCATATGCTTCGCCACAACGCGCCCACGACCTCCTTCTCTTGCGCTGCGGAAACCACCAGTCTCCAGTCCGCTCTGAGAAAGAGTCCGGCCAAAGGCCAGAGGATGTAAATAACCAGAAAAGAACCCATGATGAGCATAAAAAAGGTTTCCCTTGACGATCGGTGCATTCTAGGCCTCCGAAAAAATAGACTGCCACCCCCATTGCAGAAGGGGCGGCAGTCATAACTTAGCTAAGGGCAACCGCTCCTCCTTTCCAAACATGGGAGGCCTTTCCGTTTCCGGAAAAACCCGAAGGCTGAATCCCATTGGGTAAGCCCTACAGGGAGATCAGCTCGGAGGATGCCTGACATTCAGGACAAATTGATACTAGCATTCAAAGGGGTTTTGTCAACCTTTGATCTGTTTAGGACTGTTTTTTTCCGGCTGCCGGTTTGATTATTGTGTATTTTAATGCTAAGAGAGCGTTTCGATAAACTTGGTGTTGTATAATTGAAGACGATACGATTTTTTATGCGGAGGTGTTTGTGGTGGAAAAAATTTCTATTGGAAACAATGCGCATATTATTCCTATGCCAACGGTCCTTGTCGGTTCCATAAAGGAAGGCAGACCTAATTTCATGACGGTAGCGTGGGTATGTCGTGTGAACGCGTCTCCGTGCTCCATGTGCGTCGCGATCGGGAACAAATTCACCGCCGGAGGCATTATCGAAAACAAAGAATTCAGTATAAATATCCCTTCCGTCAACCTCGTGGAACTGACAGATCTGATGGGACTCGTCAGCGGCAGAGAATACGATAAATCCAAAGAGTTCAGCATCTTTTATGGATCCCTTAAAAATGCGCCCATGATCCGGGAGTGCCCCGTTACGATGGAATGCAGGCTTGTCGAGTCGGTCAGGCTGGAGGTGGACACCGTCTTCATAGGAGAGGTCAATAACGTCTGGTCAGAAGAAAAGTATTTGACCAATGGCGCTCCGGACATCACAAAAGTTTCGCCTTTCTGCCTAAGTATGCCCGACAATCGCTATTGGGCGATCGGTGAGGAGGTAGGGCGCGCGTGGCACGAGGGACTAAAACTCAAGGACAAGCTTCATAAAGTTTGATGAACCTATAATCGATATCAAGCAGAGAGCAGGGGCCTTAGACCCCTGCTCTCTGGCACATATCTCGCTGCAGCCGAGTTATCCTACCATTTCCCCCTGCCGACGTGTCCCGCTATCTCAGCTTTGCTCCTTTGCTTGATGACAGTGGCCTCTTCGACTGCCTGCTTAAAGAGGGCTACGCACGGTGGGTCGAGATCTATCACGATCCCTTCTTCTGCAAGCGTTTTCAGTTTATTTGCAAGCCTGATGATCTCCATGTGGATATCGTTAGTACGAACTGACATTTGAACCTTTTTTACCTCTTCATCGGTGAGCTGTGCGAATTTCTCTTTGGGCGCCCCGCACTTCGGGCATTTTTCGGGGGCCTCAGCCCCTTCATGGATGTAGCCGCATACAGAACATTTCCACATCATAGTTTGCCTCCTCAAAAATTAAATGCGTATCATTCGCTGATACGCCAGCCGGTCCAGTTTAAATTCATTTTGAAA
>CAYZYF010000065.1:0-6919 GCA_964482015.1 uncultured Synergistaceae bacterium | reverse complement strand
TAAGGAATATAATAAACAAAACTCTTACTGAGCAGGCACAAAGCATTTGACTCTTACATTATATATAGATTGGATATTTACGCCACAAGTATTGACTATGATCCACATTCCGACTTATCTCGACAATTTTTCGCTGTTGTTCAGAACAAAATGCACCGGGCCGTTCACAAACATACGGCTGCGGGTGTTTTCTTTAGGATGTCCTGCAAAGAGCCAAAAATTTTCTTCAGCAAAAATCAATCAAGCGCTCCCTGCTTGTTTCGCGAAGGCATAAATAAGGAGGAAGGCGACGGGCATTGATCATCTCATTTTATTTATTTTACTCTTATCTCTTATCTTAAAAAAATTAAAATATCTCTTAAACACCCATTCCAAAGCTTAATTACACACACCTTGACCTTCGTGGTAAAATGTTCTTGTAAATGTCATAACATTACCAATTGACTGGAGATCCAAGGCGGGTGCAAGGTGGGGGTTGCGTTCAAGCCTGCTGATGGTTTCGTGCGATGTCTGGTCAGCCCAATGAATAAAAATCATTATAAATACGCCTTGACACACCAGTATGCATCAATTACCATCCGTAAGTTGGGGTTTGATGTTTTATGACTTATTTTAGTTGTTTGACAATCAAATCTAACTCTAAATTGACACTTGGATGTGCCAAAGTTAGCAAATAAGATTATTCGTGCAATAAAACTTAGGAGGTATATTAAAGTGCGTCTATTTTTGAAGAAGAATTTTAAGTTTGCTTTATATCTTTTTTTGTTTCTTCTTTTTCTGATTCCGGGGAGCGTGCAGGCAGGGGCAAGTGAGATCTCAACGGCCGATTCGCTGCTCAAAGCTCTCTCCACGAACCCGGAGATACGGGCAAAGTGGCACTCTCTAAGGGCTTCAGAAAGAGAATTCGACTCGGCGAGGGGAGGATTCAGGCCAAGGTTGGACCTGACGGCGGGCATCGGCCGTGAAAATCTTGACGGCAGGGGCTATGAGGGGCGCGATTTCCAGAACTATACCAGCGACGGCGTGACCTTAAGCCTTACCCAGATGATCTTTGACGGGAACTATACCTCAAGTAAAGTAAAAAAATTCAGCCACGCTCAAAAAATGCGTTACTTCGACCTTATTTCATCAATGGAACAGATCGCTCTCTCAGCGCTGAGGAGCCACGAGGACATGATAAGGTACAGGATCCTTGTGGATATGGCCAGCGAAAATTTAGCAAGGCACGAAGAGATCAAGAACAAAGTTCAGGAGAGGACAACGGCAGGGGTCGACAGCCAGGTCAACCTTGAAACGGCCCGAGGACGCCTTGCCCTTGCGCGCGTAAATCTAATGACCGAAGAGTCCAACCTGCACGACACTACGACCCAGTACGTAAGGATCGTGGGCGAAACGCCGGAGGAAGAATTGGTTAAGAGCTCCATCGATTTCGAGCTGCCGCAGGAGATCGACCCTTCAATGGAGAGGATACTGGCCGACAACCCTCAGATCTCTTCACACAAAGAACAGGTCAGATCCATGTCCTATGCCGTCTACGAACAGAAATCCAAGATGTGCCCGAGCCTCCTCTTCAGGGCAAGCAGCAATTTCGAAAATGACGTCGACGGCGTGGAGGGGCGCAGAGACAAAGGAGTCGTTGAGCTGATATTCAGATACAACCTTTATAACGGCGGCTCCGACAAGGCCGATATCGAAAGGCACGAAGAACTGCTCAAAGAATCTGAGGAAAACAAAAACAGAGCCGAACGTGATGTAATACAGATCGCGCTCGTCTCTTTCAACGACATTCGGACCCTGAGTGAACAGCTTAACAGCCTTGACCAGCACAGAAAATATGCAGATTACACAAGAGCTGCATACGGCAAACAGTTTGAGGCCGGAAGAAGAAGTCTTCTGGACCTGCTGGACGCTGAGAATGAATATTTTCAGGCGAACAGGGCCTATGCAAACGCGGAGTCCAATCTGACCATAGCCAAGGCCAGATACCTTGCGGCCTCAGGACAGCTTCTGAAATACTTTGATATCTTCGGAGAGAGTCTGCCGTCACCTCAGGAAATCAGCCTGGAGATCACCAAAGACAAGGTTATCTGACACGGTGACTCGGAGGACTTATGCAGGACTGCGCCGACACAAAAGTCCATAATGAAAATGGATCTGCCCCTGTCACGGAAAAGCAGAGAGCCGTAAGGGTGGATACCATGCGGGGCGGCCCGTTAGCTGCCTCGCTCTCTGTCCTTTTGACCTTCCATGGCATACATGCCACGATCGAGGCATTGCTGGCAGGGCTGCCCCTGGAAAACGGCGCGCTTACCCCCTCGCTCTTTGCGAGGGCCGCGGAGAGGGCAGGACTTTTAAGCCGGGTGGTACTATCCCCCATCGACAGGCTTAATCCTGTTTTGCTTCCCGCAGTCCTGATCCTCGCTGAGAATAACAGCTGTGTTGTCCTATCTATCGACAAAAAAGCCGGAACGGCGCGAGTCGCATTTCCTGAAGTCGGATCGGACGAGACGCTGGTAGATCTTGAACAGCTTAACGAAACCTACACAGGCTTTGTGATATACGTGCGCCCTCTCTTTAAGTTCGACGACAGGGCGGTCCGGACCAAAAAGCTGGAGAGGGAGCACTGGTTCTGGAGCGTTATATCGGAACACCGCTACCTGTACCGGGATATAATCGTGGCCTCCGTTTTGAGCAACTTCATAGCCTTTGCAATGCCGCTTTTCGTGATGAACGTCTACAACAGGGTCGTCCCCAACAAAGCCGTCGAATCTCTGTGGGTGATGGCTATAGGCGTGTTCGTTATGATAACCGCGGATTTTGTGATACACGTGACTAGGGGATATCTTGTCGACCTCGCCGCAGTAAAAACAAACGTGAAGCTCTCCGGCGAAATGATGGAGCATGTGCTCGATATGAGAAACGAGGAGAGATCCCCCTCTGTCGGCTCTTTCGCCAGCAGCATCCAGGGCTTTGACAGCGTCCGTTCTTTTATATCATCGGCGACGGTGCTCGCGTACGTCGATCTTCCCTTTGCCATTTTGTTCTTCGTTGTCATAGCCCTGATATCCTGGACTCTGGTCGTTCCGCTGCTGATCGCCTCCGCCCTGATACTCCTGCATGCCGTACTTGTGCAGGGACAGATGCGCGAGCTCTCCGAGACTACAAACAGGGCGAGCTCCTTAAAAAACGCTACGCTCATTGAAAGCCTCGTGGCCATGGAGACTGTCAAATCTCTCGGAGCGGAGGGGCACATCCAGACAAGATGGGAAAAGACCGTGGCCTTTTTAGAAAACACAAACATCAAGCTGAGACTGCTCTCATCCTCCGTGGTCAGCTCGGTACAGTGGATTCAGATAACGGCATCAATAGCAACTATGATAATTGGGGTCTACCTGATAATGAACAACAGCATCAGCATGGGCAGCCTTATCGCAACCTATATGCTTTCATCAAGGGCAATAGCTCCGATCGGCAGGGTCGCGGCGCTCCTGATGCAGTACCATTCTGCATCGAGATCGCTGAATGCACTGGACGATATCATGCAAAAGGAGACGGAACGCCCCGCCGATTCAGTTTTTATCAGCACACCCGAGATCCGCGGCTCCATACAGTTCAGAGGGGTCACTTTCACCTATCCCGGGCAGGAAAGCCCCGCCCTTTCGGAAGTTTCATTCGCGGTCAATGCGGGGGAAAAGATCGCGCTCCTCGGTCCCATAGGCTCGGGTAAAACCACCGTCAACAAGCTTGTGCTCGGCCTTTTCAAGCCACAGGAGGGAAGCATCCTGATAGACGGCAAGGATATAAGGCAAATCGATCCCTCCGAGCTGAGAAAAAACATCGGCGTCGTCCCGCAGGACGTAATGCTCTTTTACGGCAACCTGAAAGACAATCTGATCTTCGGTACCCACTCGGTAACTGACAGGGAGATACTTATCGCTTCAAAGATCAGCGGAGTCGAGATGTTTGCCAACACCCACCCCAAAGGTTTCGATATGCCCATAGGCGAGAGGGGCAGCTTCCTCTCCAGCGGGCAGAGACAAGCCGTTGCAATAGCCAGGGCAGTGATCAAAGATCCGCCGATACTTATACTTGACGAACCGACTGCGTCCATGGACCACGTAATAGAGGAGCATATAAAAAACAACCTCATGGCCGTTACAAAAAACAAGACCGTGATACTGACCACCCACCGCACTCCGCTGCTTAGCCTGGTGGACAGGATCATCGTCATGGACAGGGGAAAAATTCTGGCGGACGGCCCGAAGGAAAAGGTACTGAACGCCCTGCAGCACGGACAGATCAGGAGGACAGCCTGATGGCGGGCCCCTTCAGCGAAAAGGAATTTGAGCGAGCCGGACGGATCATATCCGCGGCTGAGCGAGCCGGAGATAAAATTACGTGCGGGATATTCAGCAGGCTCTTCTCCGAGAAGAGTGACAGTCCGTACAACTGGGAGGCCGACGCTGAGTGGGCTATGGAGGAACAAAAGCCTATAAACAGCAGGATCATCATATACAGCCTCTTCGCCGCACTTTTGCTCCTGCTGCTCTGGGCGGCATTCTCCCCTTTGGACGATGTGGTCCACGGCTCGGGGAAAGTCACACCGACCTCCGGCACGCAGCTGATCCAGTCTGTAGATGGCGGCATGGTTCAGGAAATTCTTGTAAAAGAATCTGACTTCGTTGAAAAAGACGCTGTAATTGTAAAAATAGATCCGACAAGGTTCACCTCCTCATTTGGGGAGAGAAAGGCCAATATCATGGCTCTGACCGCCAAGGCGGCGAGGCTGGAAGCTCTGACCAAAGAACATGATTTTCAGCCCCCCGAGCATGTGGCAGAAGCAGTCCCCAATATTGTCGAACACGAACAGCGGCTCTACCGGACAAGCCTGGAAGAATTGAGATCCACCCTTTCCGTCGGAAGGGACAGGGTCGCCCAGAGGCGTCAGGAGCTGGTCGAATCTACATCCAGGCTGGCGCAGCTTTCTACAGCATACGAACTCGCGCAGGACGAGCTCAGGGCCACCAAATCCCTGCTTGAATCGGGGGCGGTCTCGCCGCTCGAGGTCACAAGGCTTGAAAAAGAGGTGGCAAGGGCGCAGGGAGACAGGGACCAAGCTAAGGCACAGATCTCAAGAGTCAGATCGTCTATTTTTGAGGCGGAGGGACAGATCACGGAAATCGGCCTGAGATACAAAAACAGCTGGAGAAACGAGCTCTCTGCAACGCTCGCCGAACTTGAGAGCCTTACGGAGGGAAACAAGGCGCTGGAGGACAGGGTCTCGCACTCCGAGGTCAGGTCACCGGCAAACGGGACCGTCAAACGTCTATTTGTCAACACAGTCGGAGCCGTTGTGATGCCGGGCGGAGCTATAGCCGAGGTGGTCTCGGACGAAGACGAGCTTGTGATCGAGGCAAAACTTTCGCCCAACGACAGGGCCTTTGTCAAGCCGGAACAGCACGTCGTAGTCAAGTTCACAGCATACGAATATGCGATATACGGAGGGCTTGACGGCCTGGTCGAATACATCAGCCCCGACACGATCGTGGACGAGAGGGGCAATACGTTTTACACGGTTAGAATAAAAACACATGAGACAAGCTTTGGTGAAGGCCGTCCGATCCTGCCCGGCATGGTGGCGCAGGTGGACATCATAATTGGGAAAAAAACGGTGCTCTCGTACATTCTTAAGCCTCTTTTCAGAGCGAAAGAAAAGGCGTTGAGAGAGCATTGATCGTCATACATTATATAAAAAACAACTTTCCCACCTCCCCGATAGAGGCATTCGGGGATGATGGGCAAAGGAGCGGGGGAAGAGGCAAGGACTGGCAAGCGATAGGCAAGCAGTCGGCAAGCAATGGGAAGGGCCAGAAGATAAGGGCGAATCGAAACATAAAAACAATGCCAAAAATCCCCGTCGCCCTCGAATGCTCCGCCCCCCGTCACCCTCGAATGCTCCAATCAGGAGAATGCCGTTTCCTGCTAAGGAAACATTTAAAAACCCCCTAGCATTCGAACTATTTCGAGTGCGTTTCGAGATCGGGGAGCGGCTTAGGTTTGGACCCTAAAAACCGCTTGCAGACTGAACAAAGACGCTCTCTGCCAAATAAGATATAGAGAAGACGAAAACAGAGGGTTTGAAGCCACTAGCAGCAAGAGGTGGGAAGGTTAAGTTATAAAAACAACTTCTTCATTTACGGAGGATAAAAACAATGGAAAATAAAAATTTTGCCGTTATAAAGGTCAGCGGGGAGGCTTTCAGACAGACCGCGGACAACACTATAATCCCTGTCAGGGCGGGGGACATCCTGACAGAAGGGGACATTATAATCATAAAATCCGGCACCGTTGAACTTCGCAGCGCTTCAGGCGTTCCGATAGAGCTCGCGGAAGGTTCAACTATGCTCCTGAAAAATGACGGGGGCACAGAGGAAATTACCGGTGCCGCCCTGCCCTCCTCCGCCCTCGGCGGCCATACCGGAGATACTCCGAATGAGAAGAGACCGGGAGCTGCCAAAGAAGAAGATTCCGAGATAAGAGAGTCGGAGGAAGGGGTCATAAGGGACGGGCACTCACACGTTCGTCTCGAAAGGATCAGCCTCGACTATAATGACCGGTTTAATTTTTCGCGGGACGCAAATGAGCTCTTTTCCTTTGATACGAGAGCTACTAAGATCCCTCGCGTCGGCTTCAACTACGATTATCCCGACAGCGGAGACAATATTCCCCGTCCCGAAATAGAGGACCCCTATTGGGGCGGGATCTGGAAGCCCGAAAACGGATGGGTCAACCGTCCGCCGGCAACGGTTCCGGATGAGGCCGTGACCAATGAGGACACAGCTCTGACACTGGACCTTTTAAAAAATGCCTTGGATCCCGACAGCCACCTTATGTCCGTTATCTATGCGACAGCCCTTCA
>CAYZYF010000064.1:0-6942 GCA_964482015.1 uncultured Synergistaceae bacterium | reverse complement strand
ATAGGCATATTCTGGCGCGGTAAGAACGGAGAGCCGGTGAAGGGCGGAAAGACACGTCCCGCCGAGCTGGTCTGATAGTTTTATCGGTAGTGAGAGTCGGGCTAAATTGAAAGGAAAACTGCCGGAACTTGAAAAGCTTTTGGTCTCCAAATCCGGAAGAGCTGCCGGTAAATACAAAACAGCGGCGTTTGCAGCGATAGGAGTCTACCTGCTGGGTGGCACGATCTGGAGGGCTCTTAACGGTTCTCTTACTGCGAAGGCCCTGCCCGACGTACTTCTCGGTTTCGCGAGTTTTTTTGCGATGAAATACGAAAAGATCGTTTACCTCTCTCCGGAGGGCATGGTAAAGGAGACCCATACCTGGATAACCCATCACAGAGAGATAATGAGGTGGGAGGAGATGGCGTTCATAACTCTGATGCACAAGAAGAGTGAGACGATGGTCTTCCTGGAGCGGGATTTTTTGGGGTGGAAGGTGCTTTTTGACAGAGGACAGGCCGACGACCTAAAAAAAATTTTTAAGCGCTTCATACCGGATGTTGAGATCAACGAAATGGACCGGTAGTTTGCAAACGCAAAGGACCCTTCGGAATGTTATTTCCGGAGGGTCCTTTCTTGAGGTGCGGTGCTATAGGGATCCTAACTTTAATGGCGAAGAATTAAAATTCATAATTTTCAGACAAGAAAGATTTTTCTGACATCTCGTTCTTTTTTTGTTCTGATAAGGGCTGCGTTGTCCTTTAAGGGATCAAAAGAAGGTGAAACTCTTCACTTTTGTGCCATTTGTTAAGTTGTTATCCGTGTAGGATTAAAAAAAATGAAAAATGCAAAAAAGCCTATTTTGACGGATATGTCTGAAATGATCTGTCAAATGTTGCAATTTTCTCAAACCTGGCTGATAATAGTACGGCGTGATTTTTTCACGACCCATAGCATGTGCAGATGGTCGGCTTTAGCCGGCTATGATATGTTTCATAAGGAGGCGGAGTAAGTGTTCGATCCAAAACAGATCCAGGAAGTGTCAGAAGGCGTTAAACGCTACGAAGAGGCGACGGCCAAAGTCATAGCCAAAAACCCCGAGAGGAAAGAAAACTTCACCACAGGCGGAGGTATCCCCCTCAAGAGGACCTACACTCCCGAAGACCTTGAAGGTCTCGATTTTACTAAAGACCTTGGCTTTCCTGGACAGTACCCCTATACAAGGGGAGTTCAGCCCACGATGTATCGAGGACGTTTCTGGACGATGCGCCAGTATGCCGGATTTGCTACTGCAGAGGATTCTAACAGGCGATATCGCTATCTTCTTAGCCAGGGGACAACGGGGCTTTCTGTGGCCTTTGACCTCCCCACACAGATAGGATACGACTCAGATGACCCGATGGCGGTCGGAGAGTGCGGCAAGGTCGGCGTCGCGATAGACAGCCTTGCAGATGCCGAGATACTTTTTGATCAGATACCTCTCGACAAAGTCTCCACGTCCATGACTATCAACGCGCCGGCGTCGGTGCTCCTCGCCATGTACATAGCGGTTGCGGAGAAGCAGGGAGTCCCGATGAACGCCCTCTCCGGAACGATCCAGAACGACATTCTGAAAGAATATATCGCAAGAGGTACGTATATCTTCCCTCCCAAGCCCTCTATGCGCCTTATCACTGATATTTTTGAGTTCTGCAGTGAAAATATACCCAAATGGAACACCATCTCTATATCCGGCTACCATATAAGGGAAGCCGGCTCCACCGCCGTGCAGGAAGTTGCCTTCACTCTGGCTGACGGCATAGCGTACATTGAGGCTGCTATCAAATCCGGGCAGGATCCCAACGTGTTCGGCAAGCGCCTCTCCTTCTTCTTCAACTCACACAACGATTTTCTCGAAGAGGTTGCCAAGTTCCGCGCGGCGCGCAAGATATGGGCAAAGATAATGAGGGATCGTTTCGGTGTAACGGATAGGAGTGCCCAGACGCTTCGCTTCCACACTCAGACGGCGGGCTGCACCCTTACCGCGCAGCAGGCTGAAAACAACATAGTCAGGGTCGGTATTCAGACGATGGCGGCTGTATGCGGCGGCACTCAGTCTCTTCATACTAACAGCCTAGACGAAGCCCTAGCGCTTCCGACGGACAAGTCCGTGCGTATCGCCCTCAGAACTCAGCAGATCGTTGCCTATGAGTCCGGCATCACAAATACGGTGGATCCCCTTGCCGGCAGCTATGCCGTAGAGGCCCTTACCTGCCAGATCGAAGAACAGGCTTGGGAATACATCAACAAGATAGACGAAATGGGCGGGATGATGACAGCCATAGAAAAGGGCTATCCGCAGAAGAATATTCAGGATGCGGCCTATCAGTACCAGAAGTCTATCGAGTCCGGTGACCGCATAATTGTCGGTGTCAATAAATTCCAGATCGAGGAAGACATGTCGGAGCGCAAGCTTCTCAAAGTGGATGCCGGAGTGGGTGTCAACCAGATCAAGAAACTGCGCGAAATGAAAGAGAATCGTGATAACGTTAAGGTGAAAGATTGCCTTGATGCGGTACGCAAAGGTGCCCAGAGCGAAGACAACCTTATGCCTCTGATCCTTGACGCGGTCCGTCACTATGCGACAGAGGGCGAGATCTGCGGCGTTCTTCGTGAAGTTTTTGGTGAGTATAGAGAAAACGTGGTACTTTAGGTTTGCCTGAAGAGTTGAAGAGGAGGAAAAGAACATGGACCGTAAAATTCGCGTAGTAGTTGCGAAACCCGGGCTGGATGGCCATGATCGCGGAGCAAAAGTTGTAGCCAGAGCTTTCAGGGACGCAGGCATGGAAGTGATATATACAGGACTTCGTCAGACTCCCGAACAGATCGTGGCGACCGCCATCCAGGAGGATGCAGACGCAATAGGCATCAGTATTCTCTCGGGGGCACACGAATACTGTTTTAAAACCATCATAGACCTTCTGAATGAGAAGAACGCCGGAGATATCATCGTATTTGGCGGCGGCGTAATTCCGGAAGCGGATTATCAGACCCTGCTGGGATTTGGCGCCGGTGCCATCTTCGGCCCCGGTACGCCTACGACTGAGACCATAGCATGGCTTGAAAAGGCTGTGGCTGAGAAAAGAGAGAAAGAGGTATAGACAATGAAGCCATCGGTAATCGACCACATCGGAATTGCGGTAAACAGCATCGAAGAATCGTTGAAGCTGTGGGAGACGACACTTGGTATAAAGTGTCACGGTGTAGAGGAGGTGGTCGAACAAAAGGTCAAGACGGCCTTTTTGCCCTTGAAGGACACAGAGGTTGAACTGTTGGAACCTACGAGTCCCGATAGCCCCGTGGCTAAATTTATAGAGAAAAAAGGTGAAGGTATACATCACATGGCGATCAGGGTCGAGAACCTTGAGGCTGCCCTTGCTGAACTTAAGGAAAAAGGGGTCCGCCTTATTGATGAAAAACCGCGCCTCGGTGCCGGAGGAGCGAAGATCGCGTTTATCCATCCTAAGGCTACCGGCGGCGTCCTGCTTGAACTTAGCGAACGCTAAAGTATAGAAGGCCGTGCCGTTTCTGCAGCACGGCCCTATTAACTAAAGATACCCAAAGTTCCAGAATATCAAGGAGGTTAGTAGTAATGGCGGAGAAGACAATTGACGAACTGTGCGCTGATCTCGTAAAAAAACGAGAAAAAGCCGCGCAGGGCGGTGGAGCAAAGGCCATTGCCAAACAACGCGAGAAAGGCAAAATGACCGCGCGTGAGCGGATCGATGCCGTTCTTGATCCAGGAAGCTTTGTTGAGCTCGATGAGCTGGTCGAGCATCGCTGTGTAAACTTCGGTCTTCAGGATACGGTTTTCCTCGGAGACGGTGTAGTTACGGGGTACGGCACAATTGACGGACGGATCGTCTACGTGTTTAGCCAGGATTTTACCGTAATGGGCGGTTCCCTTGGTGAGATGCATGCGAAGAAGATCTGCAAAGTGCTCGACCTTGCGCTTACCAATGGAGCGCCGTGCATCGGCATTAACGATTCCGGCGGAGCCAGGATCCAGGAAGCTGTTGATGCTCTCTCGGGATATGGGAACATTTTCTTCAGGAACGTCAAAGCAAGCGGCGTTATCCCTCAGTTTTCAGTGATAGCCGGACCTTGTGCCGGCGGTGCCGTCTATAGCCCCGCGCTGACAGACTTTGTGTTTATGGTGGACAAGATCGGCATAATGCATATCACGGGACCGGCCGTGATCAAGGCTGTGACTGGCGAGGATGTTACATCCGAGCAGATCGGCGGAGCAAGGGCACACAACGCTACCTCAGGATGCGCTCACTTCTTTGCAAACGATGAAGCGGAGTGTTATGCGCAGGTAAGAAAAGTGCTCAGTTATCTGCCCAACAATAACCTCGAGGAACCCCCTTTCGTTGACATGGGTGATGACCCCGCCCGCATGGCCCCCGAGCTCCGGGAAATAGTCCCCACCAACCCCAATAAAGGGTACGATGTCCGTGACGTCATCAGAAAGGTCGTTGACAACGGCGACTTCTGTGAGGTCCAGGAGATGTATGCGCGTAACATCGTGACCGGTTTTGCCAGAGTCGGCGGAAGATCTATTGGTATCATAGCCAACCAGGCTAAATTCATGGCGGGATGCCTCGACATTGATGCTTCGGACAAGGCGAGCCGTCATATCCGTATTTGCGACGCGTTCAATGTACCGATAGTTACTTTCGAAGACGTCCCTGGTTATCTTCCCGGCCTCAACCAGGAAATGGGCGGCATAATACGCCACGGAGCCAAACTTCTTTACGCTTACAGTGAAGCAACGACCCCAATGGTGACGATAGTGCTTCGCAAGGCTTACGGCGGTTCATACCTTGGAATGTGCAGCAAAGATCTCGGTGCCGATGTTATGCTTGCATGGCCTCAGGCTGAGATAGCTGTCATGGGTGCTGAAGGTGCCGCCAACATAATATTCCGCAAGGAGATCGAAGCGGCTGAGGACAAAGAGGCTACCAGGGCGCAGAAGATAGAAGAATACAGAGAGGCTTTTGCCAATCCTTACTGCGCGGCTGCCCGTGGTTTTGTCGACAGGGTTATCCTTCCCGAAGAAACACGCCCCGCGCTCTACCAGGCTCTGCTCATGACTGAAAACAAGTCTGAGATGCGCCCCAAGCGCAAGCATGGCATTCTGCCGAACTAAGGAGGCGAATTGAATGACAGAGAGCTCAATTGCTTCCTATTTCACAGGCATCGGCGGAGGTCTGGTCATGTCAATGATCGCGTTCAGCATAGTCTTCGTCGTTATCGTAGGCCTGATGCTTATGATGATGGGCATGAAGCATCTATGCGGGATCATCGACGGATGTAAAAAGACTGAGACAACATCGGCGCCTGCAGCACCTAAGTCCGATAGTTCGTCTATGGCCGTTGCCGCCCCTTCTTCCGATGACGGAGAGCTTCTTGCCGTCATCTCCGCCGCTATCGCAGCCATGTGCGGGAGCGCAGCCAGAATTGTCTCTTTTGCCCCTGTAAAAGCCCCGGCGGGCTCAGGCTGGAAGTTAATGAGCAGGATGCAGAACGCCGAAGGCTTTAACGACTGATAGAATAAATTTAAAAAAAATTGAGGAGGTTTTCCCCTGATGGCACGTAAATACAGAGTTACAGTAAATGGCAAGGCTTATGACGTAGATGTGGAAGAAATGGGAGCAGGAGCTCCCGCCGTGGTATCGGCACCTGTTCCTGCACCGGTAGCGGCCCCCGCACCCGCGGCGGCACCGGCACCCGCAGCGGCACCTGCTCCTGCACCGGCGCCTGTGGCAGGCGGAGCCGGAGCTATCGAGGCTCCCATGCCCGGCAAGATCCTTAAGATCCTTGTTTCGCCCGGAGCTCCGGTGACCGCGGGACAGCTTGTCCTGATACTTGAAGCCATGAAGATGGAGAACGAGATCTTTGCTCCGGCCGCAGGTACAGTTACCCAGATCGGCTGCAAGGAAGGAGATTCTGTCAATACCGGCGATACTCTCCTTGTGATCGGTTAGCCGCTTTCGCAGCGCTTAGCTTGGAGGGAAATTAAATGGATCTGTATATTACCGCGTTAAAAGGCGTAATAGAACAGTCGGGATTCGTAGCGCTCAACGTGCCTACGCTCGTTATGCTGCTCGTCTCTTTTGTACTGCTCTATCTCGCTATTGCAAAGGGATTTGAACCCCTTCTCCTTATGCCTATCGCATTTGGATGCCTTTTGGTCAACCTGCCGCTTTCCGGCATAATTGATCCGGGCGGGTTTCTCTATTTCGTAAAGTTCGGCATAGACCACGAGCTCTACCCAATAATAATCTTTATGGGAATTGGAGCCCTTACCGACTTCGGTCCGCTGCTTGCCAACCCGATCACCTTTCTTCTCGGTGCTGCCGCGCAGATAGGAGTTTTCGTCGCTGTTTTCGGTGCGATGGCAATGGGCTTTACGATCCAGGAAGCCGCCGGAATCGGGATTATCGGCGGGGCTGACGGACCCACCGCGATCTACCTCTGCGCCAAGCTGGCAAAGAACATACTGCCGGCAGTCGCAGTCGCCGCGTACAGCTACATGTCGCTGGTGCCGCTGATCCAGCCGCCGGTCATCAACCTTCTTACAACGAAAAAGGATCGTTCCATTAAAATGGAACAGCTTCGTCCTGTTACAAAGACTGAGCGGATCCTTTTCCCGATCGTCTCTACAGTCGCTTGCGGACTTCTGCTTCCCGCTTCTGTCCCGCTTGTAGGTATGCTCATGTTCGGAAACCTTCTTCGTGAGTGCGGATGCACGGAGCGTCTATCCCTGGCGGCACAGAACGAAGTCCTTAATGCCACGACTATTTTTCTTGGGATATCGGTCGGCGGTACTATGAGCGCCGAGTCCTTCCTTACCGTTGCGACGATCAAGATAATAGCTCTTGGGCTGGTAGCTTTTATCTTCAGTACAGCCGGAGGAGT
>CAYZYF010000063.1:0-6973 GCA_964482015.1 uncultured Synergistaceae bacterium | reverse complement strand
TGTCGTAAACTTCCTGGATCTTTTTGCCGTAGTTGTCGATCGGGATAAGTTTTTCATACTTCTCCATGATCTTCTGGCAGATCTCATCAGCCTGCGCACGAGTCATACGCTTGTAGAAAGAGGCCTCTGATACCTCATGATAGAAACGTGATTCAAGCGGCGTGGCCATGTCCGTGAACTTGTTGCGGCACGTTGCGGCGCCCCACGGGTTTCCGCCCGAGCTCTCCGTTGCCAGGGCATGGTTCGCACACTCCCAATAGAGCTGTTCTGTCGCAGGTCCGGCATTGGCGAAGAGGTTGTTTAGATAAATCAGGTTGGAGTTCCTTGACATAGCCTGACTCAGAACGCTCTGGAGCCACAGGATCTCTCTTGTCGTGGTTGACTGCCACTTCAGGTGGAAGGGGAAGTTGAGTGCCCAGCACGAACCGTAGAGGCATGCGCCTTCAATGTTGTACGCCGTCTGGAGTACGAGAGTACCTTCCGCCCCTCCAGCGTGTCCGCCGTAAATGGCTCCGCAGAGGTTTCCGAAGACGTTGCCGTATGCGCGGTAGTGCATGGACTTGTTGAGCATAGAGTTGTTGGTCGTCATCTCGGTCAGAATAGAGACCATCCGGCCGTCAAGATGCGACTGACGGACTCCCCAATCCGGATTCGCGGCAGCTATCTGAGCCTGATCGGTCTCAGCGGTCCCGACCGATACGGTCCACACATCGGGTTTGCCTACCAGGCGCTGCGCATCGCGCAGGTTCATGGCGTGCTCCATAGCGGCGGCAACCTCGGTCGGTGTCTGAGAAGTGGCCTTGCGTCCCATAAAATCTTCAAGCAGGGGCGCGCAAAGTCCGTCGAGAAGAGGCTCTTTCAGATATGCCATACATGCCTTCTTGTGGATGTCTGTGCTGAAGTTGGCATCCGGGCTGAAAAGGTGGAAAGGACGGCGCTCCTTATCTTCTACTGAACGTACCCTCAGCCAGCGCTGGTCGTGTCCGGCTCCGATCATGTAGCAAGGTCTTTTCGTATAGAGAACTTCATTGACCTCTTCTTCGGTGAATTTGATCACCCTGTGGCTCTCCTGATGGTAAACGCCGACGGAGACAAAGAAATCCTTCGCTGCCTTCCACGTACGATCAGCAAGGTCATCATCACAGTTTACAATTGTTTTACCGTCATACTTGATGTCGTATTCTTTGACTACCCTTCTCATGTTGGGGATGAAGCTCTTAAGCATCCATTCCGTCTGATCTTTGAAGAAGGGGCCGTTTTCTACCCTTTCAAACACTTCCCACATTCTAAATGTCGACATTGTCGTTTCCTCCCGTTAAGTCTCTTTATGAACCTAGCCGAGCATCTTCTTGAGCTTGGCAACACATTCGAAAGCATCGAAAGACCAGAGGTCGGCGCCTATGCGATCGGCCCATTCCGCAGAGGTCGGAGCGCCGCCCACACAGACGATGTATTTGCCTTTTTCTCCGGCATCGGATACGAGTTTGATGAATTCTTCCTGGCCGGGCATAGTTGTCGTCATAAGAGCCGAAAGTCCGACAACATCAGCCTTTTCCTTGCGCGCGGTATCCATATAGGCGATCGGGTCTACGTCTGCTCCGAGGTCGATCACGTTGTATCCGTTTGCCTGCAGCACTATACCGACAATATTCTTGCCTATATCGTGGAAGTCTCCTTTTACTGTGCCTATAACCACAGTCTTGGGCGTTACCGCACCGCCGTCAGCCGCAAGATGTTCCTTCAGCACGTCCATGATCTGCATAAAGGCATCACCCGCGATCATTAGGTCCGGAAGGAAAACTTCAAAATTCTCGAACTTCTCGCCCAGGATCCCCATCTCTTTGGTCAGTCCCGCCATGATCTCATGAGATGAAACACCTTTGCTTATAAGCTCGTTTACCATTGCGACCGCAGCGTCGCCGTCGCCGTCCACCATATTTTTACGAATCTGTTCGATTGACATCCCTGATACCTCCATATGGATTTATTTTCGTAAGATTTTGTAAAACAACAAAAAACTTACACTTTTAAGTCTCCCGTACACAGCAGTCTAACAGCAGGCAATAAAAATAATGCAAAAAAGTTCAGCCTATCCCTTTTACGGGCGTTCTGCCGAACTTTTATGCGCTCTTTTTTTTGCACTTTTTAAAAAACGAGGCCTGTTTTTTATTGCCAATCCTTTTTCCAGCCAATCCTTGTCTTTAACCCACTCAACTTATCACGGTACCATTCGCGGCTTTCAGGCAACAAGTCCGGCTTCAATTTTTCAGGTATATCACACTCCGAGCACATGGTAAACTTGGACCAAAACAAAAAGGCAAGCCAGGTGGGCCTTTTTGTCTCAAAAGCGAATTTCTCCGCAAGAGAATAGTAAGACAAAGCCTGATCCCAATCCTCTTTTAGGGCCGATATCAGTCCCATGAGGCTGAAACCGATCCCGCCCCCCTGCAGTCCCCCGCATTTTTCGGAGTGGATCAGAGCGTATAATTTTTCCATTCTCAGCAAAAGTTTCTCCGCTTCGCTATGCTCACCCATCAAGATATGACAAAATGAGGCTTTCGCAAGGGACAAACCAAGCCCTCTGTATATTCCTATAGTTTCACCTATATTTATGCATGTAAGGTAGTGAGAAAGCGCTTCACGCACTTCACCTTCAGCAAGCTTGGCATCTCCCTGAAAGTGTTCGGCCGCGACGATGCATACCGTGTAGCTCTCACCCTCTTCCTCGAGCTTTTCAAACACCTTGACAGACATCCTCAACATGCGGGACGCCTTCTGCGGTTCGCCTTGAAGTATTGCGCATATACCCTTGAAGCGAAGGGCGACTCCCATCCATTTATGCATATGTTCCCGCATCGAAAGCTTATATAGCCTATCCGCATAAACAAAGAGGCGTCCGGCGTCATCATTTTGGATCGCCAGAAAACAAAGCTGTACAAACGCCTCAACTACAGCCTCGCTGTCCTTGGTCTTTAGGGCCTTGTTGAGCCCCTCCTTGAGGGTTCCTTCAGCATCATCATACTTGCCGCTCCACCAGAGCAATGAGCCTTTTAGGATGAGCATATCTCTCTCTATCTGCAGAAGCCAGGGGTTCCTGCCTGACACGCGGACTATTCTGTCCATCAGCCTATCCGCCTCAGCAAGCGCTGTCTCTGTGTGATCCGTATCCTCTTTGGTCGGGACGTACCTCAGCAATTCGTAGTCGGTCAGCGTCGGAAAAACCTCGTGTGCCGCCTTAAAATGCTGCTTCAGCTCCATGACTCTCCAATAGAGTTCTTTTTCGGTGAGTCCGGCTTCACGGGCATGAAAGTGCAGCAGCGAATAGGTACCCCTTTTTCTGTACTGGTGCAAAGAGGCACCAGACTCCAGAACTTCCATGCTCTTTAAATGCAGCGCCTGCTTCCTTGTGGCCGTCATATTTGAGAGGATGGCATCTCTGATTTTTACGTGGGTAAAGTAATATATGACGTCGCCGCCATCATTCTTTTGTTCCTTGACCAGTGCGTTATTCCTGATATTATCGTACACCTTGGAAAGCTGCAGCGGTGAAAGATCAAGCTCTTTGCTTATGTCGGACATAGAGGCACGTTCCGGCTCGACCGCCAGCGCTTCGAGGAAGAGTTTTTCGTCTTTCCCGGAAAGCTCTACAACCGAAACGAAGGGATTGCTTAGAGGGCCTTCGCTGCCCTCGCTCACAGGACGTCCGAGCTTGGTCAGTTCCCTGATGAAAAAAGGATTGCCCTCACTCTGCACGTAAACACTGTATATCTCTTTATCCGTCCATCTGTGCTCCGGGGCCATTGCACGACAAATCTGAGCGGTCTCTTCAAGATCAAATCGCTTGAGCGTTATCTCAATTTTTTCAAATGGCTCACTTTCAAACGTGGTCCTGTGCATAAAAAGCGGCCTTATTTCCTCAAAGCCGGAAATGATGATGTGAAGGGGGGTGGTGTAGTCCCACATTATCGTCTCAAGGATCATCCAGGATGCGTCATCCATCCAATGAATGTTCTCGATCACGAGAAGTTTTCTGGCATTGACTCCGTCCGAAGCCACATTATGCCTTACAAGCTCGGCAATGCGTGAGTAATTCAATTCGGTAAGCGACAGTACGTCATCAGGCTGCAGAGATGAACATTTAAGACGATGGAGCATCTGTACAAACGGAACCATCGGCCTTTCTTTTTCCTCCTGCGAGCATCTTACGTAAAAGACCTTCCACTCTTTCTGCTCAAGACATGAGACAAGCTCGTTGATGAATTCAGTCTTTCCGATACCGTTCTCGCCCCATAGAAGGCCGCATGATGATTTTCCGGAAGCTTCCGCATTGATATAAAAATCAAGCATCTTAAGGATCTCCGAACCTCTGGAAAGGGGTGTATCTTTAGAGACAGCGGGTGAACATTCCTGGAGCTGAGACTTTTTTTTAAGCACAGACGAAACATCAGAGAGGTCGCTGTTGATACCAAGATCCCTCTCTATTCTCTTTGAAAAAGCGCGTGCTGCATCAACAGCCTTCACCTTTTGTCCAGTTTTTATATAAAGCCTGACCAGCTCGCCGTGTATCTTCTCATTGTAGGGCTCACGTTCGGCAAGCAGCTGATAGCATTCAAGAGATCTCTCCAACGCATCGTTGGAGCCGTCTTCCAGAAACGCTCCGGCCTTTTTTTTGAGTTCTTCAACATAGAGAGTGTGATAGTAGTGTCTTTTAAGAAGCAGCCATTCAGGGAAAGCCGCAAGATCCTCTGCCTCAGGCATATCCATAAACATTCCGCTAATTTTTATAATTTCGTCCAAAGGCATGGTGCTAAGGAGGGGAAGCGCGTCAATATCCCGCTCGATCTCTACAGAAGCGTCCAAGGAAACCGATTCTCTGTTGTTAAGCTGTACCGGAAGCACAGACCTGACATGGCTGAGAGCGTTACTGAGGTTGCGTCGCCCTCTTTCTATCTCCTTATCAGGCCACAGAAGCCCGCAAAGCTTGTCTCTGCGGATGCTTTTTTCCTCAATAAGCATAAAGGTAAGGATCTTGGCCTTCAAAAACGGAAAAAGAACTTTGGCGCCGTCTACGTATAGCTCAGGCGCACCAAGCAGAGTCGCCCTGCATTTCATCTACTCAGCCCCTTTACTGATGAGATAGCCTTAAGATTATAGCAGAGCCTCTTTGCATTTTGCACACATTTTGCACATACGGGAAACGCTATCTGACAAAGCGCCTCCAATCGTTAAACTTCCAACATTTTATTCTTACATAACAGTTGATTTTTAGCCGAACCTTACCTCAAGCATTTTGAGCCCCTTCGATTCGAAAAGGGACGGAATCTCCCTCCGAGCCCTCTTAGTCCTGATAAAAATGGCAAGATTTCGGGGCATCTCAAACTCCTCATCGGGATAAGAATAGGTCGGTGCAGAATCCCCTACGATATCGAATATTTTCCACTTTCCATCTGTATCTTTAAAATATCCCTTTGAGCGAATGATGTCTTCCGGCAGATCTTCAAGAAGTTCTTCAAACAACAGGGGATCTCCTTCCCAGAACACGCTTTGAGAAGCCAGCTTATCGGGCGGGGCAAGGTTGGCCTCCATGTCGTTCAAGGCCGCCTCAATGAATTTCTCCCATTCATCCGAATTCGGAAGAGAAGGCGCCGTTTCGCGCTCCACCGGAAGCAGGAACATGTCCCACGAAACATCGCCGTATTTAGCGTGACTGATTTTGGCCCCAGGGTTGAGCTCTCTTATGTGATCTTCCACCGTTTGCAGATCTTCCGGCGACACGAGATCTATCTTGTTTATTATGACGTGGGACGCCGCCTCCACCTGCTTTGGTACGGCACAAAAGAGGTCAGCCCAATCTTCAAAGCGCTGAGCGTCGGCTACGCATATGTTTCCGCGAAACCTGTAAAAATCGTGGAGCATGCCGTGCCCAAGATCGCGCTTCATATCGGTGGTATCAGCCACTCCGCTCGCCTCTATCAGGAGTATCGACGGCTTATAATCGCGGAAAATAGTGTACAGCCCCCTTAGAAAGTCACCCTTGGCACAGGCACAGAAAATTGACCCGCTGCTTATTTCTATTATTTCGAGCCCATTTTTTTTGACCACGTCGCCGTCAACTCCGGCCTTTCCGAATTCGTTCATAAGGACCGCGGCCCTCTCTCCCGCCGGCACCGTTTCGAGAAACCTTTTAAGCAGCGTCGTCTTGCCGCTTCCCAAAAATCCCGATATGAGATAGACTCCGCATTTATTTTGTTCCAATCTAAAAACCCCTTCCGAATTCATTCACTGGTTGAAAAGATTTGATCATGAGAAATTTAATTCATGCATCTTCGTGCTCCCGGTACTCAGGGCAGCCTGCAACGGATATTCGGATGGCGTTCGCCAGAGCATCGACACGCTTCATGTATTCCTTCAGTGTGTCTATCCAAAAAATCAGACATATCTTGCCCTCGCTTGTGAGCTTGTATATCCTTCTGGCCTGGGTTTCATTTTCGACATCTATCTCGGACGTCAATAATCCGTCCTTCTCCATTTTTTTAAGTGTACGGTAAAGACCGGTAGGATCGAGACCGCTGTAATCCATCACATCACTGGCGTACAGCTTCTTCAGTATCGAAAATCCATGAAGATCTTCTTCCATGAGAAGCATCAGTATCGAGGGCTGGACAAATTTTTCAAGAAAAGAGCCTCTGCAGGCACACTTGTTGAATATTTGAGATCACCTCTTATATTAGACTTTGTCTGATATGATAGTCCACTTTTTATTCTATATCAACCATAAACTATGGAAAGATGACGGTTTTTTATTGGGATAAAAGCCGGATGAGTCGACTCTATAGCTGTCTGGATCACCTTGTATCGTTATAAATTCCCGGCATGCAGGATATATTCCTGAGACAGAAAATTAGCTATGTCTGGCGCAATCGAGTAGGAGGCTGCCCATTATTTGAGCAGCCGTCCTCTCACACCACCGTAC
>CAYZYF010000062.1:0-7261 GCA_964482015.1 uncultured Synergistaceae bacterium | reverse complement strand
TTAACATAGGGGTCATAGATAGTTGCGGTAAAACGTGAAGTGCGTGCAATGATGTCCATTTGCCCCGATTTCTCGGGATCTGCCCCAAATGAATCCACCACCTGCGACCACACCATCCTGATCGCACGCAGACGGGCAATTTCCATGAAAAAATTAGCCCCGATGGATAAGCTGAATCGTATGTGTTTTAAGGTCGTTTCGGGATCGATCCCCCGGCACATCATGGCCCTTATGTAGGCAATAGCAGCAGAGATAGCGTAGGCCGCCTCCTGGGTAGTATTTGCACCGCCGTTATGATAGGGGTCACCGCGAACCAGAATGGTTTTAACATCGGGCATCTCTTGCTCCGTCCACTGAATAGCCAGTGCCATTTCATCATAAAGCTCTTCAAGCGGAATTGGCAGCTCTCCTTCCGAAACAAGCTCTCCAAGCGGGTCTGCACCAATACATCCTTTGTATTTTTTTATTGATCCCGCTCTGCCTGATGCTTTAGCTTCGGCTGCAAATAACGACAACAGCGGTACCACGGAAGCGCCTGCATATGTATGAACAGGAGTAAGTGACAAATCGAGATCTTTCAACAATTTGTCAGCGTCTTCCAACGTTGAGACTGAAACCCCTCTGTAGTCACCCTTAAAATATTTTTCTTGCGGATCTCTCCCTGCTCTTGTGCAGGCATCAAGCTCAAAACAGACTGTTTTCGAACCTTTCTCAATTTCACTGATCATTGAGAGATTCGCTTCCTCAGGCAGTACATCCATGCAGCTCTGCGATATGGCCCATGGCTGTGAAATGTAGCCTGATGCACTTGGTCCTCTTCTGTAAGGAGGCATTCCCGGCAGGTCATTATCCCCAAGAAAGCTCTCCGTATCTTCTAACGTGTAGATAGGGCTCAGCTTTATGCCTTCATATGTATTCGTGTACATGCGTTTTTCAAACGGAGCCCCTTTAAGTGCGGATACCGCTTCGTTATGCCATTCTTCCTTGGTGGGTAGGGCAAACTCATCAAACAAAACAGCCGAAACCGTTGCGTCGTTCATTGATTTTTCATTCATACATATGGCACCCCTTCATTTGAGTTAAAAAACAAAAAAACCGCCCCTGATGCGGGCGGTTTTAATATCACACATATAAGCACAAGAGAAGAAAAGTCTTCTTCCAGACACCACATCAATGTTCGCCCGCGCAAACAAAGCCTGCGAGAATACAATACAGACCGGTCTCCTGACTTCCGTTCATCCTACTCACGCGCCTTCCCGAAAAAATCAGTGGCAATGCGTTTTCGTCGCGGTCACAGTGGCGGGGCCGTCCCGGATCTTCACCGGGTTCCCGAACATCTGTATTTAGATTATCGTTGGCATTATACATTTTGATTTTATGTGCTGTCAAGGGCGCGCATTGTGTCGCCAAAAAGCACTAAGCTAACGAATCATTGTGTTAAAGGAGGTGCAATCAACGGTGCGAAACAGTCGAAAAGAGGCATAGGAATGACGCAATACGTGCCCTTGCATTTTTTTAGCTACTTGTTATAATCGTCCGGGCTTGCAAAGCAAAAAGTTCTATATTTGCCTATCGAACACTGAAAATTAAATAAACTGACAGGTGTCCGCAAGGACATAATAGGGAAATCGGTATAAGCCGATGCGATCCCGTCGCTGTAATGGTTAGCATGTTCGCAGACATTTACCACTGGGAGTATCCCGGGAAGGTGCGAATTAGCGATTAGCCAGAGCCAGAAGACCTGCCTGTCAGTAGTGCGCGTTACTGCCTGCGAGAGAGAGGAAGAGCGAGTTTCAAAATCGGATCTATTATCATTATTCCGTTTTTGTCAAGTGGTGTGTCTCCTTTATTTGCGGGAGACACATTTTTTTGTCCCAATCTGGCTGCAAGCTATCTGAACCAAAATTTAGTACTGAGGTGAGTGTCTTATGAAAGCACGTGTTACGAGAAGAGGTATTTTGCATGGACAGATCCTGTTGTTGTCTGTAATTTTAGTACTGTTCCATGCGACATATGCGCGCTCGGATGAAAAAAACAGTATTGAAATCGGCAGAGATCAGGTATATCAGATGGATTCTACTGTTATTACCGCGACCATGATAGAAGAAACGCTTTTTGAGGTCCCTGCAAATGTAACGGTCATTACATCGAAAGACATACAGGAGAAAAATGCGATAACTGTTACTGACGTGCTTAAAGATGCTCCGGGAGTTTTCGTTGACAGGCCCAAGGGGCTCGCTGATTCATCCGGCGGTATTCAAATTAGAGGGTTCGGAGAAAACAATATCCTTGTTTTATACGATGGCGTTCCGGTGAATTCCGCTTACAGCGGGTCCGTCGATTGGTCGGCGATACCCATTGAGACTATAGAAAGGATCGAAATAGCGAAGGGAGCTGCGTCTTCTCTGTATGGAGGGAAAGCCGTTGGTGGTGTAATAAACATCATTACATCCGTCCCCCAAAATACCGACCCAAAAGCAAAAGTATATGGGTATTACGGCACAAACAACACATGGAGGCGTGGGATCTCAGTAACGCAAAGGCTGAATGAAAAGTTCAGCTACTATCTTGGATATGAAAATCAATCTACAGATGGTTTCAGCAACAAGGTTGCGTCATCTACCTCTTCAGGAAGTGCAAAGCCGACTAACACCATCGGGACGGGACTTGTTGTAAGTTCCAAAGTTGATGGCGCTCCCCGCTATATTATCGGCTCGCCTGGCAATGGCGCCGGTGAAAGCGACCTGTATAACTTCAAGCTGAACTATGATTTTGATCAGGATAAGAGGCTGTCATATGGTTACACTCATAATAAATTTAAGTATTGGACAGAAGATCCAGTAACTTATATTTATGATTCAGCGGGCAACCCACTCTTTACCGGAAGTGTCCAGCTCCCCAACGGGAAATGGTACAATTTTTCTGAAAGCGCCTTTACTGATTATTACGGCAGAAGAACGACAGACATACATACTCTGAGATACTCCGACAAAAAGAACAATTTATACGTCAATTTTGGTGTCACAGACACAAAGGAGTCCGGATATTCCACGGGGAGCTATTTTGATGGCAACACCCCGGGAAGCGATGTCTCATATCCGAGCCGTGTCCTTAAGGCTGATTTGCTGAAAACATGGGAAACCAGTGATAAAAATACGCTGATAGCCGGAATTGACTGGCAAAACCAAAGCATGACGCGCACCAGCTCGAAATTGGACCGTTGGCATGATAAAGATTCGGTCAGTGCTGTCAATTATGTTGAAGGCGGCAAAAATGATATTTTTGCCCTGTTTGTGCAGGACAATTATTCTTTTAATGATAAATGGGAAATATACGCGGGTCTCCGTTTCGACCATTATAAAAAATATGACGGATATCATAATGCTCCGGGTAAGTCAATAACATACGACGAGACAAGCTACAATGAGGTTAGCCCCAAAATCGCCATAAAGTATCAGGCGAACGACGACACATCATACTACCTTTCCTATGGACACTCTTTTAATCCTCCCAGAATATACCAGCTATATCGTTCTGACGGAACGTATGTCGGGAATCCTGATTTGAAGCCGGAAACCTCGGATACTTTCGAGTTGGGAATGAAGAAAAAAATTAACAACCATACGGCCATGAATTTATCTGTTTATCGTACTACTACAGATAATATGATCGTTGCTGAGGACGCACCTGCAATTTACGTGGACAAAAAGTGGTACAACAATATCGAGGAGGCGGAGAGAACCGGAGTTGACTTTGATATTACCCATAAATTCAGCGATGAATGGGACGGATACATCAACTATAGCTGGGAATGGGCAACAGATTCACAAGGCGATAGAATATACAGTATCCCGGAAAGCATCCTGCATGCGGGGTTAACTTACCGAAAAGATAAATGGACGGCCTCACTTACGGCAGAATATATAAGTTCGAGAAATGCTCCCGGGGATAATTCGGGGGTCTACCTTTCCTACGATGAGTTTTTTATTGCAAATATCGGACTTGCTTATCAGATATCGAAAGACTGCAAGGTCACATTCAACATATCCAATATTTTTGATGAAGATTATTACCTCTGGTACGCTGCACCGGGGCGCACATTTACGGTTGGGCTGTTGTTCGAATTTTAGACATACGACATAAATTGCTCCCCTCTGTATCTTGTCCATGTTTTCGCGCCAGTAAGTATTTGGGGCGCCAGGCGAATTGTCAGAGGGGAGAAAAGCATTTGTAAAATGCGAAAGCGGTATCTACGGGCAACAGGATGCTTAATGCTTTGAAAAGAGAAAGGTTCGTTCTCGATGAAACAGTCTGTGGTCAGACTAAAAACGAAAAATCTTAAAAACCCGGTATGTGATCATATTTCGCCGACAGGAAGCCCTGAAAAAAGGCATCGGAGCGCCGCTATGTGGCAGCTTAGGCGACTCTTTGGCTATGTAGTGGGGTTCGTTCTGTTTTATGGCCCCTTCGCTCTATTCCACAGGTTCATGATGTATGTGTTCAATGTTGAGAGCGGTCTTACGATACACTACTCCTGTCTTCGTGTCCCTATCTCACACTTGCTGGACGGAAAGATTGTTCGTCTCAACCTCTCTGTAATAAGTTTGCTGATTTTAATTGCTGCCGCTTTTTTTCTGGGTCCTTTGTTCTGTGGAAGACTATGTCCAGCGGGAGCTTTTTCTGAGTATTTAAGCATGCCGGTCCCTGAAAAATATAAAATTAGATGGACGGATCATGTTCCGGTCCTTCCTATACGCCATGGGTTTTTCCTCGGTTTCATACTATCTTCTTTTTGGGGAGGACACTTGGCCTGTACATATTGCAACTTCTATAGTTTTGATTTATTGATCAACTATATTTCATTTGGGAGAATAACCGCGTTGTCTTCCAGTATGCTGCTGACTCTCATTTTGTGGATGGTAATATTTGGGATCTTCACAAAAGGCGGCAGAGGGTATTGTTCCTTTTTTTGTCCGGTCGGCACGCTGCAAAGTCTTACACATGCTTTAGGCGGAAAAATACTGCCTTTTCAGGGAACGCTGCGAATAAATAAAACTAACTGCAATGGGTGCGGTGCATGTGTTTCACAATGTCCGATGAATGCGATATACATAAACGAAGAGGGGTGCGCTCAAAAAAACATGTACTTATGCATCCTTTGCATGAATTGTGCAAACAAATGTCCCTGTGGTGCCATCAGATACAGAGTCGGAGGGAATGAGGGAGCAGCAAATGATCAGAAATTTTAAAAACTTAATTTTTATACCTGCCGCATCCATTCCATTCATGACGAACTTGCTGTCCGGCCGTAACGTCGGGTGTACGGGAGTTTGCGGTTCATGCGGAGGAACGTGCCTGAGCGGACTGGCAGCCTGCTGCTGTCTTATAGCATGTTGCTCAAACGTTCCGGTTTTCAAAAAAATCCGTAATAAAATCCGGAGGGAAGCGGTAAATAAAGAATGAGAGAAAATAATAAAATAAAATCGTTTGCAGTTTTATTCTTGACATTGTTTATTACAATCTTTCTGTCCAAATTCAAAATAAATGACGGCGACAGGGTCTGGTTCACCCTGAATGTTCGGGACGAGGCTAATAAGACGGTCACTGTTGATATTGCCAAACTTAACCCGATAAAATATTACCTGCAGCCCGGGACGATCTCTTTGTACGGGAGAATAAAAAACCCCACCGGACAGAGAGATCTTAACGCAGAATTTATCGGGACGGAGGGATTTGTCTCACAAGGCAGCAAAAAATCCAGGTGGACCAAATTGAGACCGACAGATCGCCTTGATTACGATAGACAGGGAAATATTCGTATTAGTATCGAGATGCGTCTCCCATACAGTGAAATTAGGCAGCACAAGATAAAAGAGGCCGACCTGAATATTGGATCTGAGGGAGAAACTATTGCACGTGTCCACTTCAACATTATCAACACTAAGTATTGATCGGGATCAATTCAAAGCTTATATTAGCGTGGCGTAAGGATGATCAAAATAGGGTCATTGAGCGAAACACCGTATTGCAGTGATCATAACAGGCAAGTAAAAAAACTCAGTTCCCGACATATCAGTTACCCTTCTCATCAAGACGCCTAGTCAACAATAAAAAGGGGTTCGCGAACCAAGTCGCAGAACCCCACGAGATCCGGGCGCCGAAGCGCCACCGTCCCACTGCCAATATAATAATCCATTTCTCTGTTTTTTCAAGAGGGTTTTTAAAAATCTTTTCTTCTCATTTTTTATGCATGATAAACAAGAGGTATTATTGCTATTTTTATTTGAAAAAGAGCTTGATCTTTCCAGCTAAATAAATGCTCCATCACGCAGATATTGCAAATAATAATTAAAAGCTATCGCCAACTTGCAAGGTTGGTTGTAAAATGCTCCCCATGGAAGGTTTCTCTTTTAGAAAAGGGCATTGCCTCTTTTTAGGCCGAGAAATTTCAAGGTTTTCATTTTTGCGAAAAGATCGGGACTAAAAATAGGCCCGGCCTTGCTGCAAGCGAAAATATGTTGCGGATTTTTTTCTGATTAAGGGGGCAAAAAAATGGACGGTACCAAATGTAAGAAAAACAGAATCTCCCTTGTTATGGCGGCAGTCTTGCTGTCGTTTTTTCTTTTCATCCCCGCAAAGGCTGAATCACTGAATAAGCCGACTCCCAACCCATATCTTTCTTCCGAGCTGTACAGCATCACACACTTTGATTCGTCACAAAGCGACTCTACCCCATACGGTCCTCCACGCGGTACATATCGTGTGGATCTTAAAGATAGGCCCATTTCATATGGGGGGCCGGTCAATATCATAACTCTTGCCTCAAAGGATCCTAACTATATGTGGGCGGTAGGCGGCGATTGCGTTGCCTACGTCAGTATAAAAAACGGCGAATGGAAAGAGGTTGCCAGATTTGAGGCCCTTGAAGAAGCTTCCAAGGGGACCCTTCCCGCTGTTTCCGCCTCCAAGTTCAAAGAATTCGGAGAGTCAACCGCGGTGGGCATGAGCGTCGGCGAGATGGATGCGATGCTGAAAGACCTTTTCGGAGTAGATTACCCCAACAGATTCGGGCACGGTTCATATTCTGTGGTGGATAACGAAAACGTCCTTTATACCCATTTTGCCAGGGACCTTTACGCCTTCGCCCTCACCGACTCCAAAGACCCCTCTGCGGGTATCACTAAGCGCTACGTCATTGAGAATGTCATTGAAGAAATTGAAGGTCCTATTTACCCTGCAGAGACGCGTCTTTTTGGTATGT
>CAYZYF010000061.1:0-7691 GCA_964482015.1 uncultured Synergistaceae bacterium | reverse complement strand
CTTCCTATATCCCCATGTCGAGCTTGACCTCGCTGAACGCCTCTATCGCCCTGTCGAGATCCTCTTTTGTGTGTTTTGCGGAGACCTGTGTCCTGATGCGAGCTCTGCCCTTCGGCACCACAGGGAATGAAAATCCTACTGCATAGACTCCCTTTTCGAGCAGTCTCGCGGCGAACTCAGCCGCGATCTTGGAGTCATAGAGCATTATCGGCACAATGGGATGGCTCCCCGGCAGGATGTCGAACCCGAGGGCCTCCATCTTCTCCCTGAAGCAGGATGTGTTGTCGTGGAGCCTGTCCCTGTATTCAGTAGTCTCTTTAAGCATTTTTATTACTTCAAGAGATGCTCCCGCTATGGCCGGGGCGAGGGTGTTGGAGAAAAGGTAGGGCCTGCTGCGCTGCCTTAACAGTTCAACTATCTCCTTCTTTGCGCAGGTATAGCCGCCGGACGCGCCTCCGAGAGCCTTTCCGAGGGTCCCGGTTATAATGTCTATCCTGCCCATGACACCACAGTACTCATGAGTTCCGCGGCCTGTTTTTCCCATGAAACCCGCGGCGTGGCTGTCGTCGACCATGACGAGCGCGTCATATTCCTCTGCGATGTCGCATATTGCCTGAAGGTTCGCTATGTAGCCGTCCATGGAGAATACGCCGTCGGTCACTATGAGTTTGATCCGTGCTCCCTTTGCTTCTTCCAGCTGTCTTTTAAGATCCTCCATGTCGTTATTTTTATATCTGTACTTTGCGGCCCGGCATAGCCGGATCCCGTCGATTATGCTTGCGTGGTTGAGCTCATCGCTGATGACGGCGTCTCCTTCACCGAGGATCGGTTCAAAGATCCCGCCGTTGGCGTCGTAACAGGAGGAGTAGAGTATAGTCTCCTCCATGCCCAGGAAGTCGCTCAGGGCGGCTTCAAGGTCTTTGTGGACCTGTTGGGTGCCGCAGATGAAACGAACCGATGCAAGGCCGTAGCCCCATCTGTCATAGGCATCCTTGGCTGCGCTTATGACTCGCGGGTCGTCGGCGAGGCCGAGATAGTTGTTTGCGCACATGTTGATCACGCTGTAATTTGTCGTGGTATCGATTATGTCCCTCTGCGGGGTCGTTATTATCCTTTCGGATTTATAGAGCCCCTGCGAGCGTATATCTTCCACCGCTTCGGCAATGATCCCTATGGCACTCTTCATTTGCGGCTACCTCCCGTAGATCGAAAAATCGAATTTCCGTAAAACGCCGACCGCGGCCGATCAGAGGTTCTGCCAGTCGAGAACGACCTTCCCCGACTCTCCCCCGTTCATGACGCGGAACCCCTCTTCGAAGTCACTTACGTCGAACCTGTGTGTAATTGCATCGCTTATATCAAGACCGCTCTGCAGCATGGTAGTCATCTTGTACCATGTCTCGTACATCTGCCGGCCGTAGATTCCCTTGAGTGTAAGGCCGTGGAATATGACCTTGTCCCAGTCTATAGTCGTTCCGGGTTCGAGGAGTCCGAGAAGGGCGATCCTGCCGCCGTTAAACATATGGCCGATCATATCTGAAAATGCCGAGGAGCTGCCCGACATCTCAAGCCCGACGTCAAATCCCTCCCTGATTTTAAGCTCTTCGAACACATCCCTTAATTTTTCTTTTTTGACGTTGACTGTCCGGTTGGCGCCCATTTTTTTTGCCAGGGCGAGCCTGTAGTCGTTGAGATCGGTAACTACAACGTTTCTTGCTCCCACGTGCCTGCAGATGGCGGCGGCCATCATGCCGATGGGGCCAGCCCCTGTGATCAGGACGTCCTCGCCGATAAGATCAAACTGCAGGGCTGTATGGGTGGCATTCCCTAGGGGATCAAAGCAGGAGACGATATCATCGGGTATTTCGGGGGCGCACCTCCATACGTTTGTTTTAGGTATGGAGAGGTACTGGGCGAACGCGCCGTCCCTGTTGACTCCGATTCCGACCGTATTAGGACAGTTATGCTTTCTTCCCGCGAGACAGTTCCGACATGTGCCGCAGACGATGTGCCCTTCGCCCGAGACCCTTTCACCTATCTCCCAGCCGCGGACATGGCTGCCGAGGGCGGCTATCTCGCCGACAAATTCGTGTCCTATGGTCATGGGAGTGCGGATGGTCTTCATGGCCCATTCGTTCCAGTTGTAAATGTGAAGGTCAGTTCCGCATATTGATGTCTTCTTGATCCTTATGAGAACATCGTCAGGTCCCGTTTCGGGGATACTGACTTCACGCATCCATAACCCCGGTCCGGGTTTTTCTTTGACAAGAGCCACCATCGTCTTTGCCATGTTTTCACACTCCCGAAATTTTTTTGTTTCAGGAAATCGTTCAAAAAAGCAAGAGATGAAGCGTAAAAATGGTCAGCATAACAAGCGCTCACAAATCACCTGCCTGTTGCTATAAACAACAACAGGCAACGATTCCGGTCACTGGCGTTGCTCGTCAGGTAATTATACCTCTGATACGCAGAAAAAGGCAGTGTTGCTCAATCCGCAACCGGTTTGTCTTATCGTTGTCGATGATTTCAGCCGGTCCTAAAGGTCCAGCTTCATATCTCCCGGTTTTATGAACCCGATTTTGCGCATAAGTTCTGCTATAGCCACGGTTGTGACAGCAGGGAGAAAGAAGTGCATGAGCGCTATCTGAAAGAGTATTGCCGGACTGCTTCCCATGGCGTCTATCGCGCCGAATTGCCCCACGAAGCCGCTTGTTCCCATGCCTGCTCCCGACGGTATGTTCTCCATCTTGAACACCAGGGTCGATATCGGGCCGAGTATGACGCTTGCAAGTGTGGGAGGGATCCAGATTAGAGGATGTCTTACTATGTTTGGCATTTGAAGCATGGATGTTCCCAATCCCTGCGACAGGAGCCCCGCCAGACCGTTCTCCCTGTAGCTCATTACGGCAAAGCCGATCATCTGTGTTGAACAACCCACAGTGGCCGCACCCGCCGCGAGTCCCGAGAGATTCAGTGCCACCGCAATGGCAGCGCTCGATATAGGAAGCGTGAGGATCATTCCCATAAGCGCGGAGACGATAGCGCCCATCGGTCCCGGCCTGAGCTCGGTCGCGTTCATTATTATCATTCCCAGCCCGGTCATCATGGCGCTGACGGTGGGTCCTGCCAATTTTGCCACAGCCATCCCGGAGATTATGGTTCCTGCAGGCGTGGCTATTATATCGATCTTCGTCTCTTTTGATATTATCTTACCAAACTCGGCAGCAGCGACCGCCCCGACAAAGGCTCCAACGGGCCCCCCCCAGGTGTTTCCGGCGAAACCTACAGCTACGCAGGAAAAAACGACCATAGCCGGCGCTCTCAGAGCCTGGGCGATGGCCACCGCAATCGCCGCGCCTGTCATAGAACTTGCGAGTCCGCCAAACTCGACAAGTATTGGTATTCCGGCCTTGGTTCCTATTGTCTTTAGAATCAGTCCCGTTATCAGAGAGGAAAACAGACCGATCCCCATGGCCCCCAACGCATCCACAAAATAACGCTTGAACGATAATTCCACGCCTTTTCTTTTCAAGAACGCGGAGACTCCGTTTTTATCTTTTTGTTTCAAAAGACAGGACTCCTTTGCCGATTTATTTATTTGGGATTACATTGCCATGCATTGTAGTGAACTTGAAAGGATTTAACAACCCGCAAGTTTGAAATGAATGACAGAGGGCTTGGGATGTGATATTTTGAATCAGTACTTTTATCAAAATATTTTTTGGGAGGGGTAATAAAAATGACTGTGGCAAGTATCCTCAACAATGTAATAGGTCCCGTAATGCCGGGGAGCTCCAGTTCCCACACGGCAGGCCCTTACCATATAGCCAGGATGTTCCGCTCAATGGCGGGAGAGCTTCCCGCTGAAGTTTCCTTTAAATTCGAACCTGCCTCTTCGATAGCGGAAGTATTCCACGAGCAGGGCAGCGATCTGGCGCTTATAATGGGTATCCTTGGTCTCCCGCTCACAGATCCCCGTTTCAAAAACGCGTTCGAACTTTTCCCGTCGTTCGGGATAGACATAAAATTCGTGATCGAAAGTTTTCCGGAGTCCTGCCATCCAAACAGCATAAAGATCGAGGCCAAGTTTAAAGACGGAAGCACTTTCAGCGCCGTTGCCGACTCCACGGGAGGAGGAGCCCTCCTCTTCCGCAGGCTGAACGGATGGGAGGTGGAGATGACCGGGGACACCTATTATCTTTTTACTGAGATCGATGCTGAAAATGCACTTGAAGTTAAGAAAATGCTTGAAAACGCTGGGACCGTACTATCAGCTGAGGAGAAAGAGGGAAGGGCGATGTTGCTTCTTCCTTCCTCCGCACCAGTTGATGCCGCTTTGCTCGACAAAGTGCGGTCGGTCGAAGGTGTTGCTGTAATACGAGTGGCGGAGCCGGTATTCTTTCCTATAAGAGGGCAGAGGATATTCACGTCAGGTGCCGAAATGATCGCCTACGCCGAGAGGAAGGGAATCTCACTCGGTGAAGCTGCGTTGGATTATGAGTCGGCATTGCTCTCTATGCCGAAAGATGCTTTGAACGCCGAGATGGACAGAAGGCTCAAAGTAATGGAGGATTCCGTAGCGCTGGGACTTTCGGACGACAGCCCTGAGATGTTCCTTCTCGCTCCGTCCGCGAAAAAAATCATGGACGCGGAGAGGGAGGGACGTCTCGCGCTCGGCGGCATCCACACCAGGTCGGCGGCACGAGCTATGGCGGCGATGCAGGTAAACAGCGGCCAGGGGATAGTCTGCGCTGCTCCGACCGGAGGCTCTGCGGGCGTCTTGCCCGGCGTCATGGTAACGATGATAGAGGATCTTAAAAAAAGCAGGGAAGATGCAGTGCGCTCGATGTGGGCCGCGGGAGCTGTAGGCTGGGTGCTCGCCACTAGGGGGACTTTCGCCGCGGAGGTATGCGGATGCCAGGTCGAGATCGGGGCGGCGGGTGCCATGGGCGCTGCGGCCGTTACGGAGGCGGCGGGAGGTTCGGCCCGCGAAGCTGCTGACGCCGGGGCGATCATGTTCCAAAACGCCATGGGGCTTGTCTGCGATCTTGTTCAGGGAATAGTGGAGGTTCCGTGTCACACAAGAAACGGTTCTTTTGCGTCGCAGGCTTTCATCTGCGCAGACATGATCATGGGCGGATATCACAATGCGGTGGGGATAGATGATACCGTGGATGCCGTATATTCAACCGGCAACATGCTTCCCGCGGAGCTTCGCTGCACATCGCTTGGGGGAATGTCCATCACGCCGGGTGCCCTTTCAATGCCCAGGAGACGTTAAAATAAAATGGTCCGTACCTCTCGCTGATGGGCGGACCATTTTTCGATCCTTACAGCCTGTCTCTCCACCTGTGGTATTGAAAGTAATCTTTCAGGAAATACCTTGTGCTTTGAGGTATCAGTGGCGGTTTGTGCTCGTCTATCCTGTAATTTCTGTAGTATATCAACAGATCACAGGTCACAAGGAGCGCGTTGAAGGTGTAGGGGATTATCAAAAAGCTTCCGTCAGCCCGGAGGACTATCCTTGTTATCCCGGCGGCATAACCGATAAAAACTATGCCGAGAAAGAAAAGGCTTTTCCCCTTTCTGGTTCTGCTTGTCCATGACTTATGTATAGATGCGGGCCAGGCTGCCGCAAAACATATCAGCATCACAGCTTCAAGCAGACTGTCCCAAAACATCATCCTGCATCCTTTCTCTCTATATCCTAGATCAGCGTTCTCTGAACGGGGTGTGCAATGTCGGGCAGGAGTTCCCAGATCAGCTCCCTTTTTTCACCGACATTTTCAAGGGCCTCTGCCGAAACAGTCCAGATCTCACAGGGATTTGCATTTTTGACAAGTTTCTCCCCGAACCTGCCCAGCTTTTCAGCCAATGCCTTGGTTTCCTCTTCTTTATCCGTCACGAATATGAGCCAGCTGACGCTGTCCTGCTCCTGAGTGTCCCTGTCTACATATCCTGGAATGAGCATCCTTCTGAGCGTGTTGAGCCATAGGTGAAACTTCGCAATTGTCTCAAGGTCATCCTTGATGTCAGCCCCCGGAAATTTGAAGAGGAACCTATCTGTGTTTATTAGCTTAAGCTCGTCGTTTGGATGTCCGGCGAAATCCCTGTAATGCATAAAATCGTAGTGACAGAGATAAAGCAGGTCGATCTCAAGCTTTCCGGGTGAGGCGGAATTGGTCTTGAGCCACTCTGCGATTCTTTCGGGAGGGACGAGATCTGTCCTTCTGCCCTCGATGAATGAGGGCTTGAAATCCTCGCATATTCTTTTGTATAGGTACGAATCTTCATACTTCCAATCGAGAGAGCCATTTTCAAAAGAGAGAAGTTCTTTTTTTGAAAGATCGGGGTAGAAAACAAGATCCTGCCCCATGTGATAGACTTTTATCCCCCATCTTTGGAGGTGCGCTGAGTCAAGGAGAAGCCTGAGTTTTGTGCGCTTGACCGATTTCTGCGGATCGTCGGGCCTGATGCCCGGCGTTCCTTCAATAAATAACTCTTTTTTGAGCCGCTCAAATTCTGTTATCCCGGCTTGAGTCAGGCTATATATACCTTGCGAAAAGTCCAGTAAACCCTCTTTTACGAGGGACTCAAGCCCGGACGCATCTTCTCCAGCCAAGGCAAACAGTTCCTTTGTCCAGCAGGGGGCTTTGTCATCAAACATAGTCAATGTCATTTCGGGCATGGTCGTCAGCCTCCTAAATGTGTGGCATCTCACGATATATGGACAATGATTATAACCCAGAGGAATGAGATCGTGAAAGTTTATGTGTGAAATCTAATGAAACTGATATTTCTTAAGAGAAAAACTAGAACTATTCTCTTATAAATGTTGACCTGCAATTAGAAATGGAATAAAATATCCGGTATTCCGCTATTTGATATTTAAGGGGGATAACGAACTGAATCCTATCGTCAGCCTGCCCGACCCTTTGATACTTGGACTGCACGCCCTCGGTGAGCTCTCGGGCTGTCCGGGCAGGTGTCTTTCAACGCAGCAGATAGCTTCCGCGATCGGTTCTACCGAGCCGCACCTCTCAAAGGTCCTCCAGCGTCTAAATAAAGGAGGACTGGTCAAGTCTGTTCGCGGACCGGGCGGGGGATACAGGCTAAACTGCATACCCGAGAAGACGCCTCTAAGGAATATTTTCGAACTTTTGGGCGGTCCTTTTGACTCGAAAGGCTGCGGCCTTGAGGGCTGTAAAAACAAGCCTTGCTTTATCGGAGAGATGATGGATGAGCTTACAAAGGCTTTCCTGAGATATCTTGAATCGACGACGCTTGCCGACTTCACTAAATATTACGAGAACTCCATTCCCGTAGAAATTGAAATATCAGTTATAACTCCAAGCCTTGGGCAGAAACATCCAAACTTCAGTCACTTAAAATCCCTGAAAGAATAAAAATATATCTAAGAGGAAGGATTGAACCGTTTTGAAAAAACTGAGGGTTTTCTTTTGCTTGTTGATCTTTGCTTTTTTATTGATGCCCGGTAAGGCATTTGCCGACGGATTCGCCATTTACGAATGGTCTGCCGGAGGCGTTGCAATGGGCGAGGCTTACATGTTCGCCGAGGACGACCCTTCGCTTCTCGCCTATAACCCGGCGGGTATCACAAGGCTCAAGGGCAGATGGTTCGGAGGCGGCATCTCCCACATTAACCCAAGAGGCAGGGCAGATTTTCACGG
>CAYZYF010000060.1:0-7796 GCA_964482015.1 uncultured Synergistaceae bacterium | reverse complement strand
CGTTTCACCACGGCTTCACTATCGTTTCACGCAGGACGAAGTCCTGCAGTTTCACTATCGTACATCGGCCTTCTCACGCCGCAGCCCTTATCTCTTTAGCCGTTCCAGGATATCCTTGGATTTTTTGATCGCCGAATTTATGGGGACTATCCTGAACAGGGCTTCAACGCCGTTTTCAAGATTCTTGGATTTTGTCTTTATCTCAAGAATCAGATTTTTCAGGTCCTGTACCTGAATATCTTGTCCGAGGGTTTGATAGAACTCGGATATTTTTTTTGCGAAGACCGACATTTCATCGGAGACGTTATCAAAGAGGCGGCTGAGTTCATTCTCGACATTTTTCTTCATTTGCATTTTAGTATTCACAACATAAAAGATCTTGTTTTGCCTTAGCAATCGACGGGCCTCCAGAACGAGGATGCTTTCTAATTTCAGTGTCCGAATTTGAGAACCATCGGCATCGGCGGGTGTGGAACCTTTCCCATTGGGACTGAGCTCCTCATAAAAAACCCGTTCATCTCCATAATGTCCTACCAGCTGGGCGTCAACCTTTGTCTCTATGGGATCGACGGCGGTATTGTTTATGATATGCGCAAAGGATCTGACGGGCTGCCCCAAAGAGAGCGGAAAACGGGAGAAGCGGTATGGCGATTGAGAGCTTGTCAGCCTTCTGTATGCAACCAATTCAGTACGGAATCCGGCGGAATCCTGAAAGCTTTTATGCGCCCTTTCAAAGACATCGAGCGGCATTGTATATATTGCACTTAACGGATTTGATTGTCTTTTGTAGTATCCGCTTGCAACCAGAATTCTTTGGGCATAATCGGCGCAGTTTGATTTTTTTACATCGTATCCGCATTCGCCCGAGCTGAATTCTTCCTCGATCCTTGCAGCCTCCGTATGCATTCTCTGAATAGATTCCATCGGAACCCCTTTAACGCGAAGTCCCAGGGTATCTCTGCCGTATGCCACTCCGTATGTGCTGGTGTGTTCCTGGTTGTCAGATATCGGATCAACGCCGAACAGGTAATCTGTCATGCTCATGTGCTGGAGCAAAAGTGACTTCTGGGCAGAGGTTGCTCGATGGTTCGAACTGTACACGGTATCGCCGACCCGGATCGCGATATGTCCGAACGGGTTCTCCGTGACGATATATTCATCCTCTTTTGATGCGGAGTAGGAAAGCAGGATTTCAATGTCTGCAGGGAGATTGTCCTCCATCTGGGCCAGAGCGCCCTGGACATTGTGCGCTGAGTGCCCGTTTTCCAGGCCGAATTCCGGACTGAAGCTACGCGGTTTAATTTTGGGATCCAGCAGGAAATCTGCAATCTTGCCGATGTTCATGTTTTCCCGGAAGACTTGCTGGGCTTTGAGCATCGAAGCCTGCCGCTCAGGGTCCCCGAGAAGAGAGATCACCTGTCCGCCGATCTCGCTGACCGTAAAATTTATTTCGGCCAGCCCGAGCTTGGCGAAGAATTCCGCGTTTTCTTTTTCGTGTCCGCTTATCACGCTCAATAATATAGTTGGCTTGCCCAATACGAAAGCTTCTGATGGAGTCAGCCCGCCGGCCTTGGTTATGAAGAGATCGGAGGCATTAACGAACGAAAATAGGTCGGCTTGGGGAATGAATCCCATGATCTCCAGCTTAATATGTTTTGGCAGCTGATGCTGAAGTCGGCGCAATCCCTCAAGCTGTTTTTTGTTGCAGCCGCAGACGGTGATGATTTGCAGCGGCTGATCCGAAGCACCGGCTATGCTCGTGACGATCCCGGGGAAATCTCCAACTCCCTCTTTTCCGCTGGCAAGCATAATTGTCTTGATCGATGGCTGAAATCCGATTTTGTTCAGGCATTCTTTTGGGGCATGCGCGTTTATGCTGCATACATTTACCGGCATTCCGGAAGTTTCTGCCTGATCTGAGAAGACGCCTGCTTCCAGCCAGCTTTTTTTCAATGCGGGATGGGCCAGAAAAGTTAGGTCGATCCTCTTGGAAATGCGGGGGAAGTATCCCACAAAATAATCGGTATGGAGCCAGCCGATCTTAATGTTCGGCATCAGAGCTTTTTCCCTCAGATTTCCCAATACCTGTGCTGCTCCGTAGTGTGTGGCAAAAACGGCATCAGGGGCTTCTTTTAAAATGTACTCGAGAACCTGTTGCTCCGAATATTCGCTGGGCAAGTAGTTTAACGAGCTTACACGCTTTCTTTCTTCCTGCATCGACCGAAACAGGCTGTCATACAAAATAGGCAGGTTTTTGGCTACAAACCAATAAAGATTCTTATCAAGCATCCTTATCACAGGATCCATGAAATCACGAATGTCCTTTTGCAGAATAATTACAGAAGGGTCCTTTTGCAGAATAATTACAGAAGGGTCCTTTTTTAAAATTTCCTCCGCGATCGAACGTGCGGCGCTGATGTGTCCCTGTCCAATCGAAGAATAAAATATTATAATCTTCATCCTGTTAGTTCCATCTTGTCTTCGGATAGCCCCAAAACATTTTCAACTAAACGCCTAGTAATTGCTTTTTTCTGTTCTAAAAAATCTGCCGTTTCCCTCTCATATATCGCCTCAACGTAGCACTGAATGATGGAGATGATAGTGTCCGCGACCGCTTTGGGATGAGAGACAGAAAAAACATGTTTATTTGCCCCTTCTTTTATGACGCTTAATAAATAGGGGGCTAGCAGTTTTTTAGTTTGCCGAAAGACTTTGTCCATAAGATGAAGGTGCCGGTCGTTGTATAGAAACTCCAGCAGAAGTCCCTGTTTCACCTTAATTGAGGAAAGCACGATATTCGTTATCAACTCGATTTTCCGGGGCAGGGATGCGTCGGCGGAGTTTACGGCCGACTCGATCGCCGCCTTAAATTTTGCCAAATGCCTTTTGATAAGCGCATCGACAATTTCCTCTTTAGAAGAAAAATAGTAATAGAATGTGCCCTGAGCCACGCCGATTTTTTTTACGATGTCGCTGATCATCGTAGGCTGATAACCGCGCTCGTAAAAGAGCGTTTCAGCGGCGTCCAGAATTTCGTTTATTCTGATCTGCGGATCCTGCGGCGGTCGGGCCATTTCATTCACCTCAATTATCTGACTTGAGTCATATTATAGATTTTACAGTGGCGTTTCGTCAATCGATCCGCTTATGGCAAAGAGAATGTCGGGGAAGTTTTTAGGCGTGTTTTCATGCCCCTTAGCGATGAACCACTACTGCTAAAACCATGCTACTATTGATCATCATTTCAGGGAGTGTGAAATAATGCTGAATTTCTGGACCGGGAGACCACTTTATGTAAAAATTTTCGTCTGTATCGTCATCGGGGCTTTCATAGGCTTATATTTAAAACCGGTCATTCCATACATACATCCCCTGGGAGTAATTTTTATCAGACTTCTTAAGATGTTGGTCGTACCGCTGACTTTTTTTTCGCTTGTCGCAGGTATTTTGAGCATGGGTGACATCAAATCCCTCCGCAAGATCGGAGTAAAGGTCCTTCTTATGTTTGCCCTCACAACAGTGTTGTCGGGAATCGTGGGCGTTTCCTTTGGACTTATCTTCAACGTAGGGAAAGATGTGCATGGGGCCATGGCCCCTGCAATCGCGTCGGCAGCCGTGGGTAAGGTCGATTTTGTTGAAAATTTTATCAGTTGGTTTCCTACGAATATCGTTGAGGCTATGGCGACAGGCAATATGCTTCAGATCATTTTCTTTTCAATATTGATAGGTGTGGTACTCCTGATGCTTGGAGAAGAAAAAGCTGACTTGGTAATCAAATTTTTCAAGCAGGGCTCCGGAGTTATGATCAGGATGACCAACTGCATTATGACGACGGCGCCTTACGGAATAATGGCCCTTGTGGCAGATATGACGAATACGCTGAGCGGAAAGATGCTGATGGAAGTGGGGAAATTCATTGCAATAGAATATTTTGAAATGGTTCTTATACTTCTAGTCATTTACCCTGTTATTTTAAAGTTTTTGGGACAAATTGACCCGTTTCGTTTTTTTAAAAATATTGCCCCGGCGATGCTGGTTGCGGCAAGCACTACCTCAAGTGCGGCCACCCTTCCAGTCTCTATGCAATGCGCTTCAGAGAGACTCGGATTGCCTGAAAAGATCTATGGCTTTGGACTTCCGCTTGGTGCTAGCATCTGCATGAACGGTCTCTCCGTTTATTACGGTATAGTCGCCGTATTCGCGTCTCACCTGTACGGCATTCCGATAACTCCTATCTCTCTTTTCCAATTCGTATTCCTCGGACTTATCCTTACGATGGGAGCGGCTGCTGTTAAGGGGGCCGCTATAGTTGGAACGACAGTCCTCCTCTCTACCCTTGGTATGCCGCTAACGATCATGCCTATAGTCGCGGCTATCAACCCCATCATTGATATAGGACACACGACCTTAAATGTAACGGGGACGCTTGTCTCCTCATCCGTTGTAGCCTCAAGGATGGGCATGATAGACCATAAGGTCTTTGCCGGAGCAAAAGAGCCGGAATAAGCCAACCAGACAGTTTGCTTCCACGTTTATTTCTTCATGCGGCTCCAGGGCAGACCTGCACATTTGACAAAAAATAGAAGGGCTGGGAAAGCGTCCGCCCGCTAAACGCTAAATGCGTGGCCTTGCCCCGCTGGGGAATCAATGGCAAATCGGTAGCAAATCAATGGTTTATATCAAATCCTACTTTACGTCATCCTAGAACGCTTCCAAACGGGGAACGAGGGACTTTAAAGGTTAGACTATAGACGGGGTTTGCGAGTCTTAAAACCTGAGTCGTTTCCCGATTGAGGCATTCAGGGAGGACGGGAGGAAAGGGCGGTCATTACACACGAGACACTTCTTGCAAAGCTTTTGTCTGCACTCATCTGTGCCGCAAACATTTTTCAGGGAACATTCATATCTTTTGGCGCAGTTGTTCTCCTGATTGAAGGAATTCCTTGATTTGACAGTTCTGTGCAGGGGGCTTCCTCTTGTTATTATCGCGTGATCCTATTTGTAGTTTTAATGGTCCGAATTTTGCTTCTCATCTATTCTTGAGGTGGAAAAGTTGAGTCAATATTTTATTTTTCACTGAAACTTTCGATTTCTTCTCTTTATTTTTTCTGAGATGGTATCATAATTTATCGTTTGGCCAATCTTTAGAATTTACCGGTAAAAAGGGGTGAAACATCCGGTGTCGACATTAGCAGAATATATGTTCTACCTGACAGATCAACTGTGTGACGCAGGCAAGATAAGTTATAGGAAGATGTTTCGTAAGTACCTGCTCTACTGCGACTCGAAACTCATTGGGCTCGTCTGTGATTGTAAGTTTTTTCTTAAAAAGACAGACGCCGGACGTAATTTACTAAAAGAAATGTGTGAAGTTCCGGCATACAATGGCGCAAGAGTCTCATTACTTATAACATCAACTGACGACGGGGAGTACCTGACAAAACCTCTCAGTGCGACAGCGAACGGGCTGCCCTCTTCCAGACTTAAAAAAACAAAAAATGAACATGGTGAGCCTGAGTACGTGTGCTACTGTTCAAAGGTGACAGAAAAAATGATCGCTGAAGCGGTCAGAACCGGAGCCGATTCTCTCGAAAAGGTGATCGTAGCTACCGGAGCAATGAAAGATCCTGACTGTGAGGTAAAAAATCCGAAGGGTACCTGATGCTACGAGGACATAGTCCGGGTGTTCGTGAAACACCTTGAAAAGCACAGGAAACAAAATAATCCAAGTGCGTAATTGGGGGCAGAGCTACACGTTTGACGAAATTTCTGAGAAGATCGGCTAAGCAGTCGCCGGAGCGGTTGCTGAGCATCGCTGAGCGATTGTTTAAAAGTCCATTAAACCCTGTAATAAGTGTTGACGACCCTAATATGATTTTATCGACATGCACAGGATACCAAGGATGGGGAGGAAGAGAGTTTGTATTACCAAAACTCCAAGCGCGATCGTACGCCAATTCGGATAATACCTTCGGATTTTATTGCCATTGACTTTGAGACGGCCAACAGCGAGAGATGTTCTCCTTGTTCCATCGGCATAGCGATCGTAAAAGGTGGGGAAGTGGTTGACTCCTTTGAGCAACTCATCAAGCCGCATAAAGCTCATTCCGAATTTGACGATTTTAACATTGATATACATGGAATAACTCCGGAAATGGTGGCGGACGCCCTCGAATTTGATACAGTTATCTCTAAATTGGCTCCGCTTTTTGTCGACAACGTCGTAGTGGCTCATAACATGTCCTTTGATGCGTCTGTTTTATTTCAGACGTGTAAAGTATACGGCTATAAAGTTCCAAAATGTAAGACGATCTGTTCAATGTGCATATCCAGACTGGCGTACCCAAGGCTCAGATCCCACAAACTTAATGTTGTCTGTAAACACCTCGGCGTTGACCTTGAACATCACCACGCCGCCAGCGATGCCATTGCGAGCGCAAAGATAGTCCTTGATTCCGGAAAAAATCACAGCGAGGTTATCGCCAAGTCCGGCTATTGTTTTGGCTATATAAATAACGATGGACACTGGACGCCGTTTGTATCAAAAAAATGCTAGATCCCCTATCGGGGCGGTATTACCTGTGGTCACGCTTCACTATTGTTTGAACGGGCGGACACACTATTCGACCTTTGTGCGGTGGACGACGGCATTGTTTTATTCTTTAGATTTATGATTCTCTGTCTTTACAACCGTTTAGCCGTTGTTTCACCATTGCTTCATAGCGATAGTACATTGCAGTTTCACTAAGTTTGTTCATCGGATCAGCCTTGCAGTAACTGGCCTATCCCTTTTTTCTTTGCGTTTTTATATACGGCTGCAGCTGTCGTAAGGTCTACGAGCGACATGCCGACTGTCTTGAAGAAATTGCTTTTTCCCTTTGCGGGGGGATTGATAGGTCCGCCGATAAGTGTGCTTATCTTACGGACATGCTCAGGCTTCAGCAGACCCTCCTTGATCGGCTGGCTGAGGTCTCCGCTTTCCTCCATCGCATACTCTAGGTCGGCGTATGCCGTGTCAACAACTTTCCAGAGTGCTGCCGGGTATTCTCTCATGGAAGGGGAGTAGGAGCCCACTCCCACGAAGCATTTGTCCGCCAGGAGAACAGGATCGTCAGGGAGGACAGGCACTGAGGAGGTGGTCGCAGTGATGACGATCTCACTCTTTTTGAGAAGTTCTGAGGCATCGCCGCACAGGGTGCACTTCACATGCCGTCCCAGCATTTTCTCCAGGTCGGCGGCAAAAGTGTCCGCCTCTTTACGGTAATTGTCGTAGAGGTATATATGCCCGATATCGCGCACCGTTGACGCAAAAAGGGCGAGGTGGAGTCCCTGCATTCCGGTCCCTACTACTCCAAGGGTGCTGCTCTCAGGGTGCGAGAGATAGCGGATGGCAAGACCTGCCGCCGCGCCTGTGCGCAATGCGGTAATTTTTTTGGCGTCCATGATAGCCAATATCTCTCCGCTTTCAGGATCCTTCCAAAGAACTACGCCGTCCAAGGTGGGTTTTCCCTTTTTGTAGTTCTCGGGAAATAGAGAGAGTATCTTTGTGATAAGAGCATCGGGCGAGAAGCAGGGCATATAGATCATTTTGTTTCCTTCGTGGGCAAAGAATGCCCTGTCAGGAATATAGCAGGTGCCTTTGTCAAATAGGATGTATGCCTCAACAACAGCTTCCATAACTTCTTCATTTGAAATTGCCTGCATTATTTCGTTTCCGTTCAGATATAACATCTCCGCACCTCTTTCTTACTTTTTACTGCCTGGCACCGAACGGTGCACTACAGCCTCGTCCACGC
>CAYZYF010000059.1:0-7960 GCA_964482015.1 uncultured Synergistaceae bacterium | reverse complement strand
GGCGTTTTACAAAAGGAGAATATACAAAAGGAATGCAGGATACATATCCCGCATTCCTTGCAGTGGGTTCCTGAAAAATTATTTTTTGTAAGTTTTTTAAATTACTCCGCTGCTCCCACAATAATGTGAGGTGCCTTGATCAGCGCCGTAACTTCTTTTCCCGGAACAAGCCCGAGTTTTCTCTCGCTTTCGCATGTCACGACGGCGACAAGCTCATCCCCGCCGTCTAGATCGACCGCGACCTCGCTGTTGACCGCTCCGGTCATTACCGCCTTGACCTTTCCGCGCAGCTGATTGCGGGCGGAGAGCTTTATGCCTTTGAGATCGGTCGCCAATATTACCCACGACGCCTTGACAAGCGCAATGACCTCGGTGCCTTCCTTGAGCCCCAGGGTCTCTGTACTGGTTTCGGTGATTATCGCCGTCAGCTCGGCTCCGCCCGGGAGCTTGATCAGGATCTCATCATTGACCGCACCTTTTTTGATCGATTTAACCGTTCCTTTAAATTGATTGCGCGAACTTGTAAGCATATTGATCCCTCCGTATTATCATAATTTGTAAAATCGTATTCTATATCTGCGGTGATAATGCTAGCATTCCTGCTTATATGTTTTCATCGGCATTAACGCGCAAATTCCGGCAGCGGTCCGATCGTCGCAAGTTATTAGGACAACAGTTTTTCTTCCCACAGGGCCTCTTTAAACCCTGCGAGGACGAAGCCCTCTCCGGCGAGTATGGGCCTTTTCACCAACATGCCATCGGAGGCCAGCAGTTCAGCCTGTTCCCTTTCTGTCATTTCGGCCAGTTTTTCTTTAAGTCCCATCTTTTTGTACAGCTGTCCGCTTGTATTAAAAAATTTCCTGGTATCCCCGTCGCTTAAATCAAACCAACCGGAAATTTCATCCGCAGAGGGGTTGTCGGTCTTAATATTTCTTTCCACATATTTAACTCCATGTTCATCAAGCCAGACACGGGCTTTCCTACAGGTGCTTCAGGTGGGCAGGCAAATAAACTGCACGGCGCTCATCTCCTTTTCTAATAAAAGCTTGGCATTTTTATCGATTATCCGTTAAACGGAGCGATATGTACAGTGTAACCATAAAAGATGTTAATATAGCACTGTGGTTTGCCTATGATAAAAATACGAGGGGGCGGATGGAGATGAAAGTAGTCATAATCGGAGGGGTCGCCGGGGGTGCAACGGCTGCGGCACGTCTTAGAAGGCTTGACGAGAAAGCTGAGATAGTCATGTTCGAACAGGGGCCCCACGTTTCTTTCGCTGCCTGCGGGCTTCCTTATTTTCTAGGCGGCCGCTTAATAGAGGACGAAAAAAAGCTGATAGTGAGGACTCCGGCACAGTTCGCAAAAAAGAACAATATTCAGGCCAGGGTGTTTAGCAGAGCAGTCTCAATTGACAGAGACAACAAGCTGGTAGAGGTCGAGGATCTCAAGAGCGGTGAAAAGTACACCGAGAATTACGATAAGCTGTTGATATCAACGGGATCATATCCTTTTAAGCCCGGTATCCCGGGGGTCGGATCCGAGGGCGTCTTTACCCTTTGGAACATTCCCGATGCGCTTGCGATCAAACAATACATCAAAGAAAAAGAGGTTAAAAAAGTTTTGATCGTGGGAGGCGGAGCTATAGGGCTGGAAGTTGCCGAGAATCTGACCGAGGCGGGCATAGAGGTGACGATCGTAGAGCTGAGCAGTCACCTGATCGCCCCGCTCGACCCGGATGTCGCCGCAGAGGTATATGGATATGTTGTCGAAAAGGGAGTACGGGTCATACTCAACGACGGTGTGACCGAGATAAAAAAGAATAAAAAAGGGCTGACCGTCAAGCTCAAGGAAAGCGAAACGGAGACGGAGATGGTGATCATGTCGGTGGGCGCCCGACCAAGGAGCGAACTTGCGAAAGAGGCCGGGCTTGAGCTCAACGAGAGAGGTTTTGTCAAAGTCAACGAGCACATGCTTACCTCCGATCCCGATATCTACGCGGTGGGCGATGTGACTGAGGTAAGGAACTTCATAACCGGGCGTCCCGCGTCCATAGCGCTGGCAGGCCCCGCCAACAAGCAGGCAAGGATAGCGGCCGACAACATAGCCGGCATCATAAGCAGGTATGGGGGCATACAGGGAACGGGGATACTCAAGATTTTTGAGATGACCGTCGCATTTACCGGAGTCGGGGAGAAAGAAGCCTCAAGGCTCGGCCTCAACTATGACAAGGTCATAACCTATCATTCTCCCCATGCCGGATATTATCCGGGAGGCAGGGAGATGGTCATGAAGGTGATATTCGAGATCCCGACCGGAAGAATATTGGGGGCTCAGATAGTCGGCTACACCGGAGTTGACAAAAGGTGCGATGTGCTGGCGGCCTCCATAAGGATGGGAGCGACGGCACACGATCTTACGGAGCTGGAACTGGCCTACTCTCCTCCTTTTGGGGCCCCCAAGGATCCCGTCAATATAGCGGGCTTTGTAATTGAAAATATGCTCGAAGGCAGAATGGACAAGGTGGAGTGGGCGGATGTGGCCGCAATGCCCGGGCAGGAAGAGGCAATTTTTATCGATGTCAGGAGCGAGGACGACATCTCTGTGGCGTCTGTCAAAATAGATGGTTTTGAGCGTATTCCCCTGGAGGAGCTTCGCGGCAGGCTCGGCGAGCTTGACAGAAGCAAGCCCGTCTTCGTCCACTGCAAAAACGGCAAGGAGGGGTATTTTGCCTCCTGTCTCCTTAAGCAGGAAGGATTTGACGTGTCAAACCTTGATGGAGGGTGCCTTTTCAAAGAGTGCTCGCTGAGGGGCTGTGAGGGCGAGACCGAAGAGTGATATCAGAAAAAGCCAGGGCTCGATCGACTGGTCGGGCCCTGAGTGTTTTATACCTTTGAGGCTCTGGAGGCGTTCAGGATCGCCAGAAGGGCGACTCCGACGTCGGCAAATACCGCCTCCCACAAGCCTGCGATCCCCGTGACCCCACCAATAAGGAATATCCCCTTTACGCCGAGAGCCATGAATACGTTCTGCCAGACGATAGCCCTGGTTTTCTTGGCGATCCGCATAAGGACGGCGACTTTTAGCGGCGAGTCATCGAGTATTACGGCATCGGCGACCTCCACCGCGACCTGAGAACCGAATCCTCCCATTGCGATACCGGTTTCGGAAGTTACGAGAACGGGTCCGTCGTTAATTCCGTCCCCGACGTACAGGGTCTTTTGGGTCTCACCGCCGCACAGTTCTTTCAGAGCATCCACCTTCTCCGTGGGCATCAGGTCGGACCTGTATCCATCCAGGCCGAGTTCATCGGCTATTTCAGCGGCGATGCTCTCTCTGTCCCCGGTAAGCATGTAGATTTCCTTTATGCCAAGTTCACGGAGCTCCTTCACGGCCTTCCGAGAATCATGCCTGAGGCTGTCGCTCAGTACAATATGGCCCAAATATTGTCCGTCCCTTGATACGTGCACCATTGTTCCGTGAGAGGGGGGAGTCTGCGGGATCACGCCGAAATCCTTCATGAGCGCAGCGTTTCCCACAGCCGTGACCGAATCCCCTCTAGTCAGGATCATCCCTTTGCCGGGTGACTGTGTCAGGAGGGCGTCGGGGTCCAGATAGGAACCTCCCGCGGCCTCAATTATCGAGGCTGCGATAGGATGCGTCGAACCCGCCTCGGCGGATGCCGCGATCTTTAACAGCTCAGCCCTCTCCATATCCCCGAAGGGCGCTGTTTTAGTTACTTTGAATCGACCATAGGTCAGAGTTCCGGTCTTATCAAAGACGGCCATTGTCACTTTGCCAAGGGCATCGAAGACATTCGCGCCTTTTACGAGGATCCCTCTCTTTGAGGCGCTTCCTATCCCTCCAAAGTAACCAAGGGGGATAGAGATGACGAGGGCGCATGGGCATGAGATCACCAATACGACGAGTCCCCTATAGAACCAGTCTCCGAATTCCCCGTGTCCAGTGAGCGGAGGCAGTATCGCCACGACTGCGGCGATCGCGAAAACCGCCGGCGTGTACCATTTCGCGAACCTGGTTATGAAACGCTCGGTGGAAGATTTTTTGGAGACCGCATTCTGTACCATCTCCAGCATCCTTGAGATGGTCGAATCCTCAAACGGGCCCGCAGCCTCAATCGTCAGCAATCCGTCGAGGGAGAGCGTGCCCCCGTGCGCAAGGTCTCCGGGTCCCGAATGTGCGGGTATCGATTCTCCCGTAATGGGAGACTTGTCAATGTCCGAGGCGCCGGACCTGACGATGCCGTCGATCGGTATGACCTCGCCCGGCATCACCATAACTAAATCTCCCTTAACAATATTTTTGGGATCCTCGCTGACCCAATCACCCTCTCTCAAAACTCTTGCCGAAAGGGGCTTGGTGGCTAAAAGTGCCCTGATGGAACGCCTTGAACTTGAGGACGCCTTTTCCTGAAAGGCCTCCCCGAGCCGGTAGAATATCATTACGCCGACCGCTTCGGACATCTCCCCTATAGCCAAAGCGGAGAGAGTGGCGGCTCCCATCAGCGTAAATTCGTTGAAAATGCTGCGCCTGGAGAGCGAATATAAGGCGGACTTAAGAACGGGCACCCCGCATAAGAAATAGAGTACAACGTAAGAAATTTTCATCAGAGTTTCGTTTATGAGTCCCGGCCTGAATAATTCGGACGCCATTAGTATGAAGAAAACTATACCTGCGGCGGAGAGAAAACGTATCTCCCTCAAGAAGTTTTCTTTGTCGGCGGCTGCATCATCTTCACATTCGGCAAAGAGCCTCTCCGTATCCGAACATGAATGACAGTGGCAGGAATGTTCGTGGTCCTTTTCGTGCTGATTTTTTTCTTCCGATACTTCAACGTCCTTCATTTTATCCCCTCCGCCATGCCGTAAACTCTTATTGTAAAAAAAGGGCGGCCGGCTAAAAATCAGCCGGCTACCCAAAGTCAGACCGATCTTTTTTAGCGTCCGTACCGGATGATATCCCCCGTTTTTACCTTTCCGCCTTTTATCACGCGGGTAAAGATCCCCTTTCGAGGCATTATACAGTCTCCGATCTTTTTGAAAACCTCACACAGGCTGTGGCACTCTTTGCCGATCTGTGTTACCTCAAGCAGCGCTTCGCCTACCGCCAAACGGTCTCCGATCTTAAGTTCGGAGAGGTCGAAGCCTTCGGTGGTGAGATTCTCGGCGAAACTTCCCGGCTCCAGCTCCGGAAGTTTTTCCATCATGGTTTTGATATCTTCAAGGGCGATCAGGCTGACCTGACGATGCATGAAGCCGGCGTGGGCGTCTCCCTCAAGCCCAAGTTCCTCGACTAGGAGCCCCTCGCCGACGTCGTGCTTTATCATCCCTTTTTCGGGAGCTGTGCAGACAGCTACGATCCTGCCCTGACCATCTTTATTCCGCAACTCTGTGGTCCTCGCTTACGAAAGGCTCTTCCTCTTCGTGGTGGTCCTGTTCAGGTACGGCTCCTCCGCCGCACGAACCGCTGCAGGCAGAGCAGGTCGAATGCGGCTTCCTGAAACCTTCGGGGGCCGTCCCCGTCTTTCTGATGAAATAGTCCGCCACAGCGGCCTCTATTCCCTCCTGTGCCAAAAGTGAACAGTGGAGTTTGGCAGGAGGAAGCCCGCCCAGAGCCTCGGCTACGTCCTTGTTGTTTATCTTAAGAGCCTCCGCTATAGTTTTTCCCTTAGCCATTTCGGTTATCATGGAGCTGGTTGCAATTGCAGCCGCACAGCCGAAAGTCTCAAATTTGATGTCCTCTATGACCTGCTGGTCGTTGATCTTAAGGTATATTTTCATCACGTCGCCGCATTTGGGATTTCCGACCTCACCGATGGCGTTGGCGTCCTCAAGCTTCCCCGCGTTCCTGGGGTTCATGAAATAGTCCACTACTTTCTCGCTGTACATGTTATTTCATCTCCTTTGTCGGGATATGTGACACTTAAACGCTCTTGCGGTAGAAAGGCGACATTGCGCGCAGCTTTTCCACTATCGGCGGGAATTTCTCGAGAACATAATCGATGTCCTCATCGTTTGTCTCTTTGCCCAGCGTCATCCTGACCGACCCGTGCGCGGTGGCGTGGTCGAGGCCGAGCGAAAGAAGCACGTAGCTCGGCTCCAGGCTTCCGGAGGTACAGGCCGAACCGCTTGAGACCCCGATCCCCGCCGCATCCATAAGCAGGAGCATTCCCTCTCCCTCGACATACTTTACGCAAATGCTTGCGTGAAAAGGAAGCCGCTGCGTCCTATGGCCGGTCACTATGATCTCGGGGATCCTCTCGGAGAGTCCGTCCAGCAGCTTGTCGCGAAGCCTGGCCTCATTCTCGATCTCGCCGTTTGAAAGGCGGTCCATAGCCAGCTCAGCGGCCATGCCGAAGCCTACGATGCCGGGAGTGTTCTCGGTCCCGGAGCGCAGTCCGAACTCCTGTCCGCCTCCGTGGACCAGCGGAGTGAGCCTTACGCCCTTCTTTATGTAGAGGGCGCCGACTCCTTTGGGGCCGTACATCTTGTGTGCCGCCATGGTCATCATGTCCACGGGAAGTTCTTTTAAATTTATGCCGATGTGCCCCGTTGCCTGGACTCCGTCGGTATGAAAGAGCACGCCGTGCTTTCTGCACACCTCGCCAAGCTCGGCGACGGGCTCTATCGTCCCTATCTCGTTGTTGGCGAACATGACAGACGCCAGTATCGTGTCGGGCCTTATCGCCGCCTCTAGGTCCTTCGGATCCACCAAGCCGGTCTCGTCGACCGGGAGCATCGTATATTCAAACCCGTTCTTGCCCAGCCACTTTACCGTGTCAGTCAGGGCGTGGTGTTCAATTGAGCTCGTTATGATATGCCGTCCCTTGTCCTTAAGCGACCAGGCCGTTCCCTTTACTGCGATGTTGTCAGCCTCGCTGCCGCTTCCGGTGAAGATTATCTCTTTCGGTTCGGCTCCGACAAGTTCCGCCACCCGTGCGCGGGCCTTATCGACTCCGATCCTGGTCTCCCTTCCCCACGCGTGGAGGCTGTTGGGGTTGCCGTATTCCTCCGAAAAATAGGGAAGCATTGCCTCAAGCACCTTTTTGTCGACCTGCGTAGTTGCTGAATTATCCAGATATACCTTTCTCGGTGTCATTACAAGTCACCTCTTGTTTAAATTTAGATTTTATCTTTTTTCTTATTGCAGACACACTGCTGTGCTCCGCAAACATCAGCTGACTGATCGACCAGATCCTGAAATGTCGTGCCGTCGTAGACGCTCTCCAATGCCGCCCTCGCCTTATCCCAAAGGGGCCTGAAAACGCAGTCGGCGTAAAAGTCACAGTCCACATCAACGCGGGTGGTACATTCGACAGGTCCCAGCGGTCCCTGGATGAACCTTATGACCTCACCGACAGTCACGGTGTCGGCGCGGCGGAGGAGAAAATACCCTCCGTCCTTCCCTCTGGCCGAATCGACGATTCCGGCTCCCTTAAGGCCGTTTAAGATGTTTTCGAGGAAACGGACAGGAATCGACTGAGCCTCCGCGATAGTCCCGATCTTGCATGGACCCTCATCCTGGCGGAGGGAAAGCTCAAATATCGCCCTGAGAGCGTATTGACATTTTTGTGAAATAGCCATTATCCTCACCATCCCTATCAAGCTAGTGAAGATTACTCTTTTTTATTTAAGTTGTCAACGCGGAAATTACGGGAGGGGGGCAAGGGGCGGGGAGTCGATGGGGGAGTCGATTGGGAATCTATTGCAAATCGATGGGTTAAAACATGGTGAAACTGCAGGACTCCGTCCTGCGTGAAGCTATGGTGAAGCGATGGTGAAACGGTTGTAGGGGCAAGGGGCCGATGCAAAGAGCTTGGGAGCACCTTCCTCAGGTGCGCCGCCCCCTCGTCTTCCCCGGACGGTTCTAAACGGGGAGCCAGTAGCTTTTGTTCAGTCTGTGACAGAGTTTGTGGCCCTTAAATCCTAAGCCGCTGTGC
>CAYZYF010000058.1:5905-8148 GCA_964482015.1 uncultured Synergistaceae bacterium | reverse complement strand
GGAGGCACTCGGGAAAGACGTGGGGAGAGAGCATAGCGGAAAGTTCTTGGGGCAGTTGGGCTCGGAAGGTGATCTTTTCTTTTGTTCGGGGGTGTTCGAAGGCCAGCTTCCATGAGTGGAGGAAGACTCTGGGGGGATCAAAGGGCGAGGGCCGTGAGGGGGCGTAGGTTTTATCGCCGACCAGGGAGCATTTTATGGCTGCCATGTGGACCCTTATTTGGTGGGTGCGCCCTGTGTGGAGGCGGCATCTGATGAATGAGTATCCGTTTTTGCTCCAAATGATTTCGTAGTCCGTCCATGCATCTTTTCCATCCTGGACGACCGCCATCCTCAATCTATTGTAGGGGTCACGGCCTATGGGATAGCGGATCTCGCCTTTGGGCGAGGGGGGCGTACCGTAGCATAGGGCAAGGTACTCCTTCTCCACTCTTCTGGCCTTAAAGTCTTTGAAGAGGCCCTCCTGGGCGAGACCGTTCCTCGCGACCACCATGAGCCCGGATGTTGTGGCGTCAAGCCTGTGGACTATGCCGGGACGCTTGACTCCGTTTAGGCAGCCTATGTCGGGATATCTGTAGAGGAGGCCGTGAACGAGCGTGCCGGTCCTGTTGCCGGGGGCGGGATGGACGACGAGGCGGGCCGGCTTGTTGATGACTATTATGTCTCTGTCTTGGTAGACCTCCTCAAAGGCGATATCCTCGGGCTCAAGGTCGAGCTTTTCTTCAGGGGGAAGAAATACCTTTATGGCATCTCCTTCTGCCACCTTTACAGAGGGCTTTATTCGCCTTTCCGGAAGAAGTGATACCCGTCCCTCTTTGATGAGTTTTTGAGAATATCCCCTACTGAGGCCAAGAGCCCTTGAGAGGGCATAATCAAGCCTGTGGCCGGACATTTCCTGAGAAACTACGATGCTTTCCTCTGTGCCGGGAGCATCGACAGGGCCTTCTTCCTCATAGAAAAAGAGGGAAGAGGTCCCCCTCTCCCCCACTGTTTCGTTCATTTGATCCCTATTGTCCTGCGATAACATCTCGGCAGCGGTCACAGATGCCCTTTTCGGCGACCTCGGGCCTTCTTTTCCAGCAGCGGGGACATTTTTCGTCTTTTGACTTGTCCACCCCGATCGTAAGTCCTGTTATCTCGTCCTCGTAGACGACTTCGGCATCAACCGCCTCGTCTGTTACTTTGCAGGAGGAGACTATGAGCGCCATCTCCCACGTTTCGTCGGAGATCCTTCCCGCAAGTCCCCTGTAATGATCGCTCAGCTTGATCTGAACGCTTGCATCAAGAGGGTGGCCGATAACTCCTTTGCTTCTCGCAGATTCAAGGCCGCGCAATACTCCCTGGCGTGCGTTAATGAGGCTGTCCCAAAGTTTCTCGACCTCCGCGTCCGACCCTTCATCAAGAGGTTCGGGCCAATCGGCCAGGAAGACGCTGACGGGCAGCGAGGGGTCCATTGCTCTCATGTTCTGCCAAATCTCTTCAGCCGTATAGGAAAGGACCGGCGACATCATCTGAGTAATCGTCTTGAGAACTTTCCACATCACTGTGCGAATGGAACGGCGGCTCTGCGCGTGCTCCTCATCGGCGTAGAGCTTGTCTTTGCTCACGTCTATGTAGAAGGAGCTGAGCTCGTTGTCGCAGAACTGGTGAATAAGCGTCATCGGCTGGTGGAATTCATAATCGTCCAGTCCATTGGTGCAGCGCGAACGAAGTTTCTCCAGCTTGATCAGAATGTATTTGTCTATCTGGGAAAGCTCGTCGTTGGAAAGGCTGTCCTCATGGGGATCAAAGCCTTTTAGGTTCGCCAGAAGGAAGCGGGCTGTGTTCCTTACCCTGCGGTACAGTTCTATCAGGTTGGCAAAGATCTCCTTTGATATACGGACGTCTCCCCGATAATCGGAAGAGGCGACCCACAGGCGAAGTATATCCGCCCCGTTTTTATCGATTATGTTCTCGGGGGTCATTGCGTTACCCAGAGATTTTGACATTTTCCGTCCGTCTCCAGCCATGATGAATCCGTGCGTCAGCACCATCCTGTAAGGGGCGGTGCCTCTCGTAGCGACGCTGTTGAGGAGGGAGGTCTGGAACCAGCCGCGATGCTGGTCGCTGCCCTCAAGGTACATGTCCGCCGGCCAGCGGAGATCTTCCCAGTTGTCGAGGACCGCCGCATGGCTCGACCCTGAATCGAACCAGACGTCCATGATGTCCTCGTCCTTGCGCAGGTGCCTGCCGCCGCACTTGGGACA
>CAYZYF010000058.1:0-5805 GCA_964482015.1 uncultured Synergistaceae bacterium | reverse complement strand
GCTTCCTCCCTGAAGTCGGCGACGGCAACGAACCACTGCTCCGTGGCACGGAATATCACGGGCTTTTTGCAGCGCCAGCAATGCGGGTAGGAGTGCGAAAGCTTTTCGCTGCCGAGCAGTTTTTTCGATTCGGTGAGTATCTCAAATATTTTTTTCTCCGCATCGGGAAGTGACATCCCCCCGAAAAGAGGCGTCTCGGGATAGTAATGGCCTGTGTCGTCGACGGGGTTGTAGACCTCGAGCCCATAGTGCACGCCCGTCTCAAAGTCGTCGTTTCCGTGGCCGGGAGCGGTGTGTACGCATCCGGTGCCTGTCTCAAGGTCGACATATTCAGCCAGGACGAACGGGACATCCCTCTCGTAGAAAGGATGTTCCGCAAGCGAGTTTTCGAGGGCAGAGCCCTTGCAGGAGAGAATAGGATCCTGCAGGTCGAGGCCAGTCGCCTTTATCACGGCATCTTTGAGGCCCTGAGCTATGAGGTAGACCTTGTCCCCCACTTCGTAGAATCCGTAGTCAAAGCGCGGGTGTACGGCCACTGCCATCGAAGCGGGAAGGGTCCACGGCGTTGTGGTCCAAATTATGACGTCAACATCTTTCCCCGCAAGTTCGGGAAAGACCTTGGCCGCATCCTTGTACGTGTAGGCCACGAAAATCGAGGGAGAAACCTCGTCCGAGTATTCTATCTCGGCCGCGGCGAGCGCTGTTTCGCAGTCTATGCACCAGTGGATGGCCTTGCGCCCTTTGTAGACAAGCCCCTTGTCAACCATATTCGCAAAGCCCTCAAGCTGAGTGGCCTCGTAGGCGGGGACAAAAGTAATGTAGGGATGTTCCCAGTCGCCTATTACTCCGAGGCGCTTAAATTGCTCGGTCTGCACCCCTATGTATTTTTGCGCATAGGCGGCGCACCTTTCACGAAGTTCGACCGGACTGATGTTTTCCCTGTCAATGCCCATTTCCTTCAGGACTTTTAGTTCTATGGGAAGTCCGTGGGTATCGTATCCGGGGACATAGGGAGAAAAATATCCGCGAAGCCATTTATATTTGACTATAAAATCCTTGAGTATCTTGTTGGTCGCCGTTCCGATGTGAATTCCGGCATTTGCGTAAGGAGGCCCGTCATGCAGGATAAATGAGGGTTTGCCCTTGTTTTTTTTCTTTAACTCTCCGTAGAGATCTATGTCGTACCAAAGTTTCAGGTACTCGGGCTCCCGCTGGGAGAGATTCGCCCGCATGGGAAAATCCGTCTGCGGGAGAAACAGTGTATCTTTGTAGTCATTTGCCATATACGCAACCTCCTGTAAGCTCGATCCGCCATGCCTTTTAAAAATGACAGAGTATGTTGACTTTTTGTGCAACCCGTCCATTATAAATGTCTTGCGGATATGAGACAAGAGGACTTTATCGGTGCAAGGACCCTTTAGCGACCCTTTCCCCCGCTTCCTCCCGGCTGAGAGGCGCACCTATTAAATAGCCCTGGATAATATCGCATCCGGCATCTTTTAAGTATTCTTTTTGTGACTCCGTCTCAACGCCCTCAGCCACTACGCTGAGCCCGATCTTATGTGCCATTGAGATTATCTCCGGAATGATCAGGCTTTCTTTTGGATCGTCGATGATCCTGTCGATGAATTTTTTATCTATCTTGACCACGTCAATATTCAGTTCCCTAAGTTCCGAGAGCGAAGAGTAGCCTGTGCCGAAGTCATCGAGAGAGATTTTTATGCCCAGATCTTTGAGCATCCCAAGTTTTTCGTTGATGGAGTCAACATCTTCAAGCAAGACCGATTCTGTTATCTCAAGCTCTATGTCGTTAAAGTCCATGCCGGTATTTTTTATCTGTTCGATGCAGTCACCGACAAAATCGCGCCTCATTATGTCCGTGCCTGAGATGTTGATCGCGACACGCATCGGATCCGGCGTCGTTGTTTTGATCGTTTTGACAAGTTCGGCCGCTTTTTTGATGATTAGGGAGGTGAGGGGAACTATCAGTTTTTTACTCTCGGCGATACCGATAAATTCTGAGGGAGAGACGCTGCCGAGCTCTTGTGATCTCATTCTTGCGAGTACCTCGAAGCCCGATATCTTTTCCGTTTTGAGATCAAGCTGAGGCTGGAAGAGCGCATATATTTCCACTGACCCACGTTCGTCCTTCAGGCCGGCGGAGATTTCCTCGCCGATCAGATTCTCCCGGGCTATTGCAGCCTCCATATCGTCGTTGAAGTATCCAAAGCTGACATATGAATCGCCCCTTACTCTGTTCAGCGCGATAAGCGCCCTTTTTAATGCCTTAGTAGGATCGTCTCCCACAGAGATTTCCGCAACCCCTATTTTCACCGGCATGAAAACACCCTCCGTCATAGTGCCGGGATTTTGGAAAAAATCGACTACCATCTCAAAAGTTTTTCTAAGTTTTTCCCTAGTTTTAAAAATATCTGTGAAGATCACCAGCCGCTCGTCTGATATCCTGAATGTAGTGCAGCTCTCCTCAAACCTCTTCCCAACGTTTCGCGCTATCTCAGTCAGCACTGTGTCCGCATATTCGGGGCCGTAGGACATCGAGAGCGCCGCGGCGCCGCTGAGATCGATCATAAAAAGTCCGCCCTCTTTATCCTTGTGTTTTGACATTTTATTTAAGAAAAACAGAAGGGATTCGCGGTTGGGGAGCCCTGATTTTATATCGTAATAAGCGAGCCTCAGATATTTTTTACCGTTACTGTACATCATGGCCATCAGGCCGGTTATCACCGCAAGTCCGGCGACAAGCGCAACAAATATCTCCCTGATAAAGCCGGCCGCAACGTAAGCGGCCTGATTGCCTCTGGTGCTTATCAGCAGGGTGCCGAAGAAACGCCCCTCTTCCGAAACGGGGATGTAGGAGTTATAAATGATCTCCCCGCCTTTTCTCGATATCGAGCTGATTTCCTTTTGGCCTTCGATGAATGGCATCATCTCTTCATCAACGACTTTGAGTCCGTTTAACTCTTCTTTCGTGCTCTTAATGATCGTAAGATCTTTATCTATAAAGCTGATCTGGTCGAGGTCCGGATCCTTGGCTAATTCCCTTAGCAGCGGATCTAGCTCGAACTGGTCGACAAAGCTTTTTATTTCTCCTGCATCTGTCCCGATTTGAACGAACTCGCCTTCCGGCAATCTATAGTAAGCAAATTTATAGTAGAGGCCTGAGATAGTATCGGCCCGGATCTCATCTATCGAAGATTCTTTGCCGCTTTTCATAAATTTATGGACGGGGTGTCCTTCTGGCGCCATCCACCCGATATTGCCCTCGATATTTGAATTGATGATCACGCCTCTTTTATCGAATACGCTTATCTGGTCGACTTCAAGGCTATCCGCAAGTTTTACTATCATCGGCTGGGTGATCGAACCCTTTGAAAGCATGACAGTCCTGCCCGCGGAGATGAGTTTTCTTTCAAGAAGGCCGTCTATCAGTTTTTTGGCCTCAGATGTCTTGTGGATGAGAAATGTGTAGTGCCTGGCGGCGTCAGCCGCATCCCCTTTGAAATGTTCGTAGTTATCGTTTATCCGGCGTTCGGCGACTACATAAACAGTGAAGGTGTAGAGGGCCGACAGCACCAGCAGCGGCACAATAAAAAACCATGGATTCAGCTTCTTGAGCATCTTTTCGTTTTTCATATTCAGAATTTCCCGTCGTTCTTTTGATCCAAAAAAGGCGACTTATCAAAGCCGCCTTTATTTGGTCCGATCTCTCTCTTATACAGCCCTCTCAAAGGTCAATTCTTGGTAGGGATCAGCATAACAGATGAGGGGGCTTTTCTGACTACCCTGCTGCTTACGCTCCCCAGGAAAAACTCCTTGACATAGCCCCTGCCCTGGCTGCCCATCACGATCAGCGGAATACTCAGTTCCTCTGCGACCTTTATTATCTCTACGGCGGGAGAACCATACCTTACTATAACGTCCACATCTATCTCCGCCTTGTCGAGAAGAAGTTTTTTCATCCCCTCAAGCCTCGCGCTGTCTATCCTGTTAAACTCCTCGACCCTTTTATCAAGGTGCGGGCTCATCTTAGCAGTGTCCTGAACGTGCATCAGGGTCACCTTTTTAGTCCGCCCGGGGGCCATTTCGATAACCTTTGAAAAGGCTATGTCCGCATTCTCGGAGAAGTCTGTCGGGTAGAGGATGTGTTCGGAAATTTCGCATCCGTATGATGCGGAGTCCTCTCCCTCTCCGCCCGGCCTCATTATAAGCATCGGCATGGTGACGGAGTGTATTAGATCGTTGACCAGGGAGCTGAAGTATACTTCACCGAACGACGAGCGTCTCCTTGCATTCGCAACAATAAGCGAATAGCCTTCCTGCATAGCTATCTTCCCGACCTCCAGAGCGGGATGGCCGGCAAGGAGCCGAGTTTCTACCTCGAAACCCTCCTCCTCCAACACCTTGGCGTTTTCATCAAAAAAATCATCGTACTTTTGAGTGGGGAATGTCGCCTTCCCCCTTGTGTAGTCTATGACTTCTTCGACCGTCCTGAACTGTATGAGCAGACACTTCTTCGCCCCGTAGGCCTTGAGGCTGCCCACACATCTCATAAGCGCGAGAGAATCTTCGGATACTTCGGATGAGACAATAAACTTTTCGAACATAGGGCTCTCCTCCTTCCCCGCTCCTGACAGGAAACATTAAATTAGGCGGAAGTGCACTCAGTTTGCACGACAATATCGCCGTCAGTGCTTTGACGGGATCAGGAGCACTGAGCTTGGCGACATCCTTGCTATGTTCTGGCTGACGCTTCCGAGGAAAAATTCCTTTACATAACCCCTGCCCTGGCTGCCCATTATGATCAGTTTTACATCCAGATCTTCGGTAAGCCTAAGTATCTCCAGCGAGGGCGACCCATATTTCACGACTGTGCTTATCTTTGATTTTCCTTGCTTTTCCAGCATATCCTTCATACCCTTGAGCCTTGCCTCATCCAGCCTGTTGAACTCCTCTATCCTGTTCTCAAGGTGGGGGCTGATCTTAGACTTGTCCTGGACGTGCAGCAGCGTCACCTCGTCCGCGATGCCCGAAGCCATCTCGGAGACGTATTTAAAAGCCGCGTCGGCGTTCTCCGAGAAGTCTGTGGGATAGAGGATACAGCTCGTGAGATCCATCGTTTCGCGCGCATCGGGATCATATGTCTTAACGGTTTCCTCTGTCCTTATCTGCATTACGGGAAACCTAGCCGCATGGATCAGGTCATTTGCCATCCTGCCAAAATTGACCTCGCCTGAGGGCGAATATTTTCTTGAGGCGATAACGGTCAGCGAATATCCCTCATCAGAACAGATCCTGTTTATCTGAGAGGGGGAGAATCCTGGCAGGACCCGAACCTCGACTTCGAACCCCTCTTTCTCGATCTCTTCCTTGTGTCTTGCGACAGTTCTTTCGTACTCATAGAGCAACTCATTGGAGTAGACACCTGAAAAATCGATTATTTCATTCAGGTCCCTGAACTGGATCAAAAGGCACTTTTTGGCTCCATACGGCTTAAGTCCGCCTACGCATGACATCGAGACCAAAAAGTCTTTTGAGACATCGGTCGCCACAATAAATTTCTCAAACATCGAATTCTCCTCCTCCCCATGACACTAATCATTCTAAGTTACGCATGCAGATTACTTCTTTAAGCTGCTAACATAATTATAGCTTATTTTTGGAAAATGAAACATGGTGAAACTGCAGGACTCCGCCCTGCGTGAAACGATGGTGAAGCAGTGGTGAAGCAATTGTAAGGGCAAGGGGCAAAAAGCAAGGACGGACCCTCGCTCGTCGTTCCCGAGT
>CAYZYF010000057.1:0-8403 GCA_964482015.1 uncultured Synergistaceae bacterium | reverse complement strand
CGTGCTAGGAGTATTTCTATGGCGTCGGTGTAGGAGTCAAAGCCCTTGCCGGCTACGGTTGCTATGCAGGCAGGAGCTGTGTAGGAGATCTTTCTGTACTCCTCCCTGTCGTTGATGTCGGAGAGGTGGACTTCGACAGCGGGAATGTTTACGGCCCTTATCGCATCGGGGATGGCGATGCTTGTGTGAGTATAGGCGGCGGGGTTGATTATTATCCCCTCGTGTTCACCCAGAGAGTCCTGGATCACATCGATGATCTCCCCCTCGTGGTTGGACTGGAAGAAGTAGGGTTCAATATCCCTCGGGGCGCAGTATTTTTTGATGTATTCCACAAGGTCATCAAGGGTTTTGTCCCCGTAGATCTCAGGCTCCCTGATACCAAGCATGTTAAGGTTCGGTCCGTTTATAACTATTATCTTCATAACCCGAGCACCTCCACTATCTTCTCCGCGGCCTTATGCGGGTCTTTGTTTTCTACGGTCACGTCGCTCCAGCCTGCGTACAAAGCCGCGCGTTCCTGAAAGATCTGCTCCACTCCCTTGGCGCCCGTAACGGGCCTTCCGGACGTTGCGAGATCTTTCAGCTTTCTTTTTATGTAGACCACTTTACCGTTCTGCCTCATTATATCCCTATTTTCCGGCGTAGTGACCGCACCGCCGCCGGTAGCTATGATAAGCCCGCTCTCCTTGCAGAGGTCTGAGAGGATTTCGGTCTCCTTTTTACGGAAATAGGGCTCGCCCTTATCGACGAATATCTCCGGAATGGGCATGCCCTCCCTCTCTTCGATCTCCTCATCAGCATCGACGAAACGCCTCTTCGTGATATCGCAGAGACACCTTCCGATGGCGGTCTTTCCGCAGCCCGGCATTCCTATCAGGACAATGTTTTTTGTCTGTTTTTCGATCTTTTCGGCTATCTCAAACGACTTTGCCACCGGAATCGCCTCTCCGGCAAAGAGCTCGGCGGCGCGCCTCGCCTGCTCCACCAGCATGAGCAGCCCGCCGGCGAAGGGGATGTCCAGCCTCTCCGCCTGAAGGATGAGGGCGGTTTTGGCTGGGTTATAGATCAGATCGGCCAGAAAGATACATTCCGGAAAGTCCGAAAGGTCTATGGGGGACCTTCCGTTGTTCGGATACATCCCGACCGGGGTCGAGTTTACTATTACCTTGGCGTCACTATGCGAGACGATGTTTTCGTAGTTCACCGGACCGCTCCGGGAGACCGTTATGACGGGATCCGCACCGAGATCCGAAAGCACGGCCCTAACAGTGGCGGAGGCTCCCCCCGAACCAAGCACGAGGGCTTTTTTGCCCCGGATATCGTCCTTTACGGGGGCGAGCATAAGCATGAATCCGTCGTAGTCGGTGTTCTCACCGAAATAGGTGCCGTCGCTCTTTCTTATTACCGTGTTGACGCTCCCTATCGCCCGGGCCCTCTCCGAGAGTTCCCCGCACTTGGGGATGACGGCCTGTTTGTAGGGGATGGTCACGTTGAAGCCGTCGAGCTCGTTTCCCTCAAAAAAATCGTCGAGCTCCTCCGGCCTAACTTCGCATAGTTCATACGAATAGCTGCCGAGCATCCAATGAATGGACGGGGAAAAGCTATGTCCTAATTTTTCACCGAGGAGCCCGAACCTCTTCATCTTAAACTACCTCCGAATAGCTTCCCAGATACTTGAGCATCTTGCTGCTCTCCTCAAACCTCACCAACATCTGCATGAAGTTCTCCGAATAGATCGATATCGAGAGGTCGAAGTAGAACATAAACTCAAAATCGCTGTCGGGCAGAGGCCTGCTCTCAAGTTTGGTAAGGTTCACCCCCAGAGCCGAGAGGCTTGAGAGCGCGTGGTAGAGGGAGCCAGGCTTGTGCGGCAGGATGGCCATCACGCTCGTCTTGTCCGCCCCGGGATAGATCTCCGGTTTTTTGGATATGCAGATGAACCTGGTGTAGTTTCCACCGTGATCCTGCACCGAGTTCATCAACTGCTCAAGGCCGTAGAGCTCCGCGCACGATGAGGAAGAGAGTGCGGCCGCATCCCTTCGTCCCGATTCATGGAGCATCTTGGCCGCTGCTGCCGTGTTTTCACACGATGTTATTTTGACCTTGCCCATCGACTTGATAAAGTTCGCACACTGGGCGAGCGCCTGCTCGTGCGAGAATATCTCCTTGATATCCGAGAGGACCGTCCCCTTGTTCACGAGAAGGCTGTGGTCTATCTTTATCCTCGTGCTCCTGACTATGCTGAAGTCATAATTTATCATGAGGTCATATATCACGTTTACTGACCCTGCCGAGCTGTTTTCCAGAGGAAGAATGCCATAACGGCAGAGTCCCTGATCGATCGCGGAAAAGACTCCGTCGAACGTTGAGAAGTACATGATGTTCGGCGCCGTGAAGAGCTTTTCGCACGCGATCTGCGAGTAAGCACCCTCAACGCCCTGGCACGCCACCAGAGGGGCGTCGGGCAGAGTTTTAGGGGTTTCGTTTATTGCGGCCTGCACCCTGTCGGTGAGGTCTGACCTTTTGGAAACCAGCCTATGCTGGTGAGCCCTGCCCAGTTCAAAGATCGTAAGGTAGAGGGTCCTCATATAGGGCTGCATATCAGGCGGCACATCGTCCATTACCAAGGCAAGCTTCTCCCTCTCGCGTTCCGGATCCCTGATCGGGAGGTCCCTCTCCTTCTTGTAGGCAGCGATCTCCGCCGAGACCGCCATCCTGTCGAGGAAGAGCTTTGTCAGCTCCCCATCTATTGCGTCTATTTTCTTCCTATAGTCCTTGATATCCACGTGATTTCCCCCTAAAGATATATTTTTGAACCGAGCAGCGCATCGTAGACCGCTATGGCCGCCGCTGCCTCGATACAGGGCACGGCCCTCGGCACTATGCAGGGATCATGCCTGCCTTTTACGCTCAGCAGCGCATCTTCTTTTCTGGAGAGACTGACCGTCCTCTGTTCCATTCCTATTGACGGAGTCGGTTTTATTGCGGCCCTGAATATTATCGGCATCCCCGATGTAATGCCACCCAGAATGCCGCCGTGGTTGTTGGTCAGGGTCTTTATCCGGCCATCGTCCATAACGAAGGGATCGTTGTTCACGCTTCCTGTCGTCCTGCTCCCTGTGAAGCCGCTGCCGAACTCAACTCCCTTGACTGCGGGAACCGCGAAGAGGACTGTAGATATCATGTTTTCCATGCCCTCAAACATCGGTCCGCCGACTCCCGCCGGAAGCCCTATGACCGCACACTCTATCACACCTCCCACGGAATCCTCCGCCTTTTTTGCCGCGGCTATGGCTCCCTTCATTATCTCGCCCGCCTCAGAATCGTTTACGGGAAAGGGCCTTTCACGAAGAGACGCTAGATCTACCTCCGTTATGCCGACCGGATCGAACGGGGCGTCCTGCACTCCGGCTATCTCGTCAATATGAGCGCCGACAAATACCCCCTCTTTTTCCAGAAGCTGGAGCATTATCCCTCCGGCAATGCAGAGCGGCGCGGTGAGCCTCCCGGAAAAATGACCCCCTCCGGAGTGATCTCGGGCATCACTGAACTTAGTCCAGGCGGTGAAATCGGCGTGCCCCGGCCTGGGCTTATCAGCTATCTCCAAGTAGTCACCCGGCCTTGTGTCGCTGTTTTTTATCGCGGCGGCTAAGGGCGCTCCGCAGAGGACTCCATCCTTGAGCCCAGAGAGTATCTCGGGCATGTCCCGCTCGACACGCGAGGTGGAATGTTCGTCCCTGCCCGGCGCACGGCGTTCCATAAACTTGCTGAGCTTTTCAATGTCTACCCTATGTCCCGCGGGGAGTCCGTCGATGACGACCCCGATCTGCGGTGAGTGCGATTGTCCGAATATCGAGATGCGTATGTTCCTGCCGAAAGTGGAACTCATGATCTCTCCTTTCCGACCTTGGCGCCTAGTGAGGCAAGGTCATCAAAAAATCCCGGGTACGACTTGTTTACGGCCTCCGCTCCGTTGATGGTGACCTTTTCCTCGGAAATAAGAGCGGCCACAGCTGCCATCATAGCTATCCTATGATCTCCATGCGAATCGGCTCGGCCCCCTTTAAGGCGGCCGACCCCCTTTATTATGAGAGAATCTTTTTCTTCCCTTATGTCGGCGCCAAGCTCAGAGAGGGTCTTTGCCACGGTGTAAAGCCTGTCGCTTTCCTTCATCCTCAGCCTTCCAGCGCCCGATATCAGGGTTTCTCCCTCAGCTGCGCAGGCTGCGACGGCTATGGCCGGAACCAGGTCGGGAATAGATGACGCCTCCATCTCCGCACCCTTCAAAACGGAGGGCCCGACCGATACTGTGTCCCCATGCAGGGAGATGTTCGCACCCATCGCCTCCAGAATATCGACTATACGCCTGTCACCCTGCGGAGATCTAATGTTCAGCCCAGTGCACTCCAGCTCGGCTCCCGAAGCGGCGGCTCCGCAGAGCCAGAATGCCGAATTGGACCAATCACCCTCCGTAACGACCCGGCGGGGAGAAATGTAACTTCTCCTTTTACCGAGACGGAATGAGCCGTTATTTTTTTCGACCTCCACGCCGAACGATCTCTGGACGTCGAGGGTTATCGCTACATAGCCGGAGGATTCGATAGGGCCTTCGACCTCGATCGAGCTTTCCTCATTCATCAACGGGAGCGCAAGCAGCCCGCCTGTGATGAACTGGGAGCTCACGTTGCCGGGAAGGCGCAGTCTCCCACCTGAAAGGGAGCCGGAAAGAGTTACTTCACTTTCGCCTCTGCCCGAGACTGACACTCCGTTCTCCTCAAGCATCTTCCACATGGGCTCCATCGGCCTCTCGGGAAGCCTTCCTCTCAGTATGAACTTAGCCCCCCTCCCCAGCGCCGCGGCGACCGGTACCAGAAACCTGTAAGTTGAGCCGCTCTCGTTGCAGTCAAGGATAGGTTCGCGTATAGGCAAAGCGATCGGCGAGACGGTTATCACCCTTTCGGAGTAGGCTATCTCCGCTCCCAGTGCTACGAGGCACTTCATAGTCGCCTTGATGTCCTCCGAGATAATGCCGCACACTATGCCGGTCTCGCCGTCCGCAAATGCGGCGCAGACAAGTTGTCTGTGCGCATAGGATTTTGACGGGATCGATCTTATGGCGCCTCCTATAGGGGCGGGTGAAACTGTGATCTTCATTGTGATCTTCTCCTTTCCGCAGACGCCCGTAATATTAGGGGCAGTTCCACTGTCGGGAATTTTTTCAGAACACAGCGGCCTATCTCCTCAGGCAGGACGAGGGTGATCTCATCGCGATCCCTCTTCTTGTCCGAGATCATTGCATCGAAAAGTTCTTTTTCTTCGAAATCGGTACCTACAGGGAGGCCGAAGGTGCGCACCGTCTCCTCTATATCGCTGCGGCAGCCGGCGTCGCATATTTCCAGTCTCTCCGCCGCGTATGCCGCCATAACCATGCCCGCAGCCACGGCCTTTCCGTGCGATATTTTGTATCCGCTGCATTTTTCTATGGCGTGGCCGAAGGTGTGCCCGAAATTTAGAAGGTGTCTCGACCCCTTATCCAGCTCGTCCTCCATGACAAGCCTGCCCTTAATGGCTAGAGAGCGTTCGATTATCTCCTCCATCCGCTCTCTCATAGTCTCTTTTAACATACAAAAAAGTTTTTTATCGGCGATGACTCCGTACTTTATAACTTCCGCACAGCCGTCCCGAAATATCTCCTCGGGGAGGGTCTCCAATGTCTCCGTATCGCAGATCACAAGATCCGGCTGGTAGAATGTCCCGAGCTGATTTTTGCCCGATGCGAGGTTGACCGCCGTCTTGCCGCCGACAGAGGAATCGACTGCAGATAGAAGTGTCGTCGGGACCTGCACCAATCCTACGCCCCTCAGAAAGGTAGCAGCCGCAAAACCGGCTATGTCCCCTACCACTCCCCCGCCCAGCGCAAAGACGGCATCGGTTCCGGATAACCGGTTATCGGAGAGGAAGTCGATTATTTTGAGATATTCTTGCGTGTTCTTGGAGGCCTCTCCATTCGGGAGAACGTGGCACGCGACTTCAAAACCCGCCCCTTTAAGGGACAGCGCCAGCCTCTCCAGGTAGAGCCCGGCGACATTATCGTCCGTGACGATCGCCGCCTTGGACGGGCCAGTTAGGGCTGCGGCAGTATCGCCCGCTCCCTCCAGAAGCCCCCGCCCTATGTGTACGGGATAGCTTTTTCTTCCTGTGTCTATGGAAAGCTCTCTCACTGTCCGTCCACTTCCTCCTTGGCCTTTTTGCCCTCCGCAAGAAGCCCGCGAAGACTCTCGAAGTTGCCGGACTCCAAAGCTTCCCTGTACTCCGAAAGGGAAGAGATGATGGTGTCCAATTCCCTCAGCAGATTGTCTTTGTTGCAGAGGAAAAGATCGGCCCACATACCCGGATCCAGCCACGCAACGCGGGTGAGGTCCTTGTAGCTTCCCGCGGAGACCCCCTTGTGTTCCTTTGCCGTCGGACTCTTGATGTATGCGTTTGAGACGACGTGGGCGAGCTGTGATGTGAAAGCTATGACCGAATCATGCTTCTCCGCCGTGGTCACGTGAAGAAAGCCGAAACCGATCGGATAGAGCACCTTTTTGACCCTGTCGAGCAGCATGATATCGTCAAAGACGGGAGGCACAAGGACCATTGGGGCTCCCGTGAACATCTCCTCGCTGCTGTTTGAAAAACCCGATTTGTGGGTCCCCGCCATAGGATGCCCGCCTACGAAGGTAAAGCCGTGTTCCTCCGCAAGCCTGAATCCCTCGTCGCAGACCGTGCGCTTTGTCCCGCAGCAGTCTATGACGAGCGTATGAGGCGATATTTTCTCGGCGTGCCCGTTTAAAAACTCCACCGTGTCCTTGGGGTTGATCGCGATCAGCAGGGCGTCGCACTCTCCGATATTGTCGTCATCAAGCCTTTCATCCACGGCTCCATAGATTTTTGCGAAATCGACTACCGAGGGGTACTTGTCGTAACCGAGTATTAAATTGTCCGAATTTTTTTTGTAGGCCTTCGCCAGTGACCCGCCTATCAGCCCCAAACCGACTATCCCGATTTTCATGACGCGATCGCCTCCCTGATTTTATTGATTTTCTTGACCAGTGAATCGAACTGGACCGGAGTCAGCGACTGTGCTCCGTCGCAGAGCGCATGCTGAGGATCGTTGTGCACCTCGATCATAAGCCCGTCAGCTCCCGCCGCGGCCGCGGCCATAGCCATCGGCTCGACCAGCCTCGCCAGCCCCGTTGCGTGGCTGGGATCGACCACCACCGGCAGGTGGGTAAGCTCGTGAAGCGCGGGGACGGCGGAGAGGTCGAGGGTGTTTCTGGTAAAGGTCTCGTATGTCCTTATTCCCCGCTCGCAGAGGATGATGTTTTCGTTTCCCCCGGACATGACATATTCGGCGCTCATAAGGAGCTCCTTCAGGGTATTCGCAAGGCCCCTTTTAAGCAGTATCGGCTTTTTCGTCCTGCCGAGTTCCTTCAGAAGGTCAAAGTTCTGCATGTTTCGCGCACCGACCTGGATGACATCGACATCCTCAAAGAGATCCAGGTCTTTCACGTTCATGATCTCTGTTACGATCGGAAGCCCCGTTTTTTTTCGCGCCTCAAACAGCAGCTCAAGTCCGTCAGCCTTAAGGCCCTGGAAGTCGTAGGGAGAGGTGCGCGGCTTGAAGGCTCCGCCTCTGAGAAGGGTGGCGCCGGAATGCTTGACGTGTTCAGCTACCTCCATGATCTGCTCGCGCGATTCGACGGAACAGGGACCCGCTATGATCTGAAAATTGCCGCCGCCGATTTTTCTTCCCTTTACGTCTACGACAGAATCATCGGTGTGGAATTTCCTGTTGGCATTCTTGAAGGGCTCCGTTATCCTCTTGACCGAATCGATCATGTTGAGGCTCTCCACAAGGTTGATATCAACCTTCGCTGTCTCTCCTATCAAGCCTATGATGGTCTTGCTCTGCCCCTGCGATATATGCACCTCGAGCCCCATCGACTTGAACCAGTCACATAGGCTATCCCTCTGCTGCACTGTAGTTCCTTCTTTTAACACAACGATCATTCATACCACTCCTTTTCAAAATAAAAAAAGCCGCCGGGTTTGCGATCCCGTGCGGCTCTTACTGTTGACCTGTTTTTTAGTCCGGCGTTTTATATGCCTTCAGTATATGAGTCTATGCAGCACGTATCGCTTTTATTGCAGTTGCTCCAATAAAAGTAATAAAAGTCTGCAAAGCTGAACTCACGGACTGATAACATAGACGCGCCTCCCTTTTCAAACATTTGGTGTAGTGTTACACGTTTTGTCAGGTTTGTCAAGAAGGAGGTGCCGGTAGGGCACCGGCGGGAGTCGATGGGAAATCATTGCAAATCAATGGGGAATCAATTGAGGAGGCTTTACAATAGTGAA
>CAYZYF010000056.1:0-9443 GCA_964482015.1 uncultured Synergistaceae bacterium | reverse complement strand
AACCTACGACCCCCTGCGTGTAAGGCAGGTGCTCTCCCGCTGAGCTATCCGCCCGTACCGCATCTGCAACAACGTTAGCTATTATACCGATTTAGCCTTACATGTCAACAGTTTTCGTAATTCATTTTTATATTTCGCGGGCATTTTTCTGTAATCATCAGAATTTTGGCTCTCTCCTGACGAAGATCGTCTTCCCCCATTCTGCTCCTACCCCAAGCCAAATAATGGGCACTCCTATTTCGTCCTCAATAAATTGTACATACTCTCTAGCGTTATCCGGAAGGTCTTTAAAATTCCCGTACATGGACAGATCTTCCCTCCAGCCGTCAAAGATCCTATACTCAGCCACGCTCTCTCCAATGCCATGATTTGTAACATCAAGCATTTTTTTTGACTCGCCTCCAACAGTATATCCCGTACACACCTTAATTTCGTCGATCCCCGTCAGAACATCCAGTTTGGTCAGTGCAAGGACATGAACTCCGTTTTCTCTGACGGCATATCTCAAGGCAGGAAGGTCGAGCCATCCGACCCGTCTTTGCTCTCCCGGCAGCTCCATAAATTCTCTCCCTCTGTTTCTTATGAATGCCGCGACCGCCCCCGTTTCCTCCGTAACGAAAGGGCCATCGTCGTTTCTTGTGGAGTAGGCTTTTGCAGCTCCGATGACGCGCATAGGCGAATTCCACCTGAGACCGGTCCCGGTAAGAGCAGCTGCGGAGAGAGATGACAAGGGCATCACGTAAGGATACTGTCCTCTCTCTATGTCGTTAAGAGTCCCGTCGCACGCCTCAAAGAGTATTCCTTGATTTCTTGCCGCTGCGTTCGCCATTATTTCAACGGTGTCGCCTATGTAGGGCGTCAGTTTTTCTCCGAGCCTAACGCATTTTTTAAACAATTCCTCAGGGTCGATCGGCTTTTCTTTGTATATTTTTGTAAAGTACTGGTTTTTAATGCTTAAATTTTCTTTTATTTTGTCACGCAGTATCTCTGGATAGAGCAGATCAGCAGTCCTGATCCCCAACCTTCTGAATTTGTCAGAGCAGCAATGACCAAATCCTTGTTCTGTCATAGTCCTGTTTTTGTAGTGTCCCAGAATGCGCCCGTCAAGCACATCAAGTTTTTTGTGATAATCCAATATCAGGTGACACGACCCGCTGATCGTAAGCCGCGCCTTGAGGACACCGGCCTCTTTCAGCATGGTTATCTCCTCTGATATTTTTTCGAGGTCAAGTGTCACCCCTCCGCAGATAAGGCAGTTTTTGCCATCATGGTGAATACCGCTCGGCATATAGTTGATCCTGAATGTTTCTCCGCACGCCAGCACCGTCCGTCCCCCGTTTGAGCATCCCTGGAAACGGACTACGACATCGGACCTGTTTGCAAAAAAATCTATGATTCTACCCTTACCCTCGTTGCCCCATTGGAGGCCGACCACCATATTGTTTTCTGGACCGATCATTCTGCTACCTCTTTTATCTCTTTTTTTGAAAGAAATTCTCCAAGTTCAGGGATAGTTACCAACTTCACCGGTAAATGTTCGTAGTTCTTGTCCAGGTCTTCGAGAAAAAGGAGTGTCGCGGGTCTGAAATGGCAGATAACTGTCATGTCTCCCCTCTTTAAGGCCTGTCTAACAGCTTCATCAAACCTGGCTTTTATGGAATTTTTATCGGGAGTTCCATCTAAAAACCCCCTGTTGCGGAAGGCACCTATTCCCGCGGCCTTTGCAACGTCGTAAGCGACACTGCCTCCCGACGTTCTGCTGTCGAGAAAGATCAGCTCTCTGTCCTTAAGAACATCTATTATGGGAACCATGATATCCCATTTTGAAGTCGCCAGAGACCCCCTGTGGTTATTTATTCCAATCGGCGAAGGGAGAGAATCCAAGGCTGATTCTGTGATCCTTCTGATCTCCGCCCTATCCATTCCTTCGCCTATAAGATATTCCTTCGGATCTTTATCTATTTCGGCCTGCATGGGAAGGTGGAGAAGGTAGGGTATGTCCTCTTTTTCGGCAATCTCTGAGGTCTGTAAGGCGTATCTGGTATAGGGCAGGATCGCCCATGTAAGAGGCAGCTTAAGCAGCGATACCTTAGTCGCAATACTTAAGTCATTCCCTCCATCGTCGACGACTATTGCAAGAACAGGCCTTTCATCAGGGGGAGGCCCGACATCCGGGCTTGTCGGGACAGCATCTGAAGATAACGGCATTTTTATCTCCGGATCTGCCGTAAAGGTCCCGGTGATACGGACTTCTTTTTCCTTGTAAAAAAACTCTTTCACGCTCAGAGCGGCTACATGTGCTTCCTTTGAGACTTTGACCGCCTTCTGTCTTATTTCTTCAGGGATGAGTTCGGGACGATAGGTGTAAACCACGACAAAAGAGAGAGCTGACAGCACCGCGATAAAAAAGATCAGCTCAAACAAAAAACTCAGCGGGCTTTTTTTGTCTTTAAAATGGCGACCCATCCTTCCCTCCTTTACATCCTCTCAGCGCTGTTTTTTTGCCTTTTGTTCCGTTTCTTCACGCAGTATCGTGAGTCCCTTACGGAGTTGGAGGTCGTCCTTTTTCTCTTTCGTGATCTCTCCTTCAATTTTTACGTTGGGCTCAAGTCCTTTATGGTCGATGACGACGCCCGACGGCGTGGTGTAACGGGCTATGGTTATGTAAATGCCGGAATTATCCGGGAGATTAAAGAGAGATTGGACAGACCCCTTGCCAAAGGTTTTGGTGCCCACGATAACAGCCCTCTTATGGTCCTTGAGCGCCCCGGCAAGGATCTCAGCCGCGCTGGCACTTCCTTCGTTTACCAGTGCGACTAAGGGCAGCGCGGTCGCTTTTCCTTCAACGGCATACAAAGTATCGTTCGCTTTTTCGAAACGACCCTTCATTCCCACGACAACTCCGCCATTGATGAACCTGGAGGTCACGTCTACACAGGAATTGAGGAGACCTCCCGGATTGTTCCTGAGGTCCAGGAGGATCCCGGCGGCTTTTTTTGACTTTGCCTGTTTTAAAATGGATTCCAGCTCAGAGTCCGTTTTCAGGTTGAACTGATTGATTTTAATGTATGCGATCCTTCCTCCAAGCATCTCCAGCCTGACCGTTTTTATTTTAATGATCTCCCGCACTATCGTGAAGTAGATCGTCTTTTCTTCATCTTTACGTCTAACTCCGATTTTTACGGATTTCCCGGCCGGGCCTCTCAATAGTTTGACTACTTCGTTACTCGTCATGCCTATAACGTTTTTATCATCGACTTTTATTATCTCGTCAAGAGGTTTGAGTCCGGCTCTGTCCGCCGGGGTATTTTCTATGGGAGTTATTACGATCGTTCTGCCTTCGCGTGAGGTAATGTAAATCCCCAGGCCTCCGTATTCGCCCTCCATCTCAAGGTTTTCTTCTTCGAGCTCACCGGGTTCAACGAAGCGTGTGAACGGGTCTCCCACCGAGCTTACCAGGCCTTTCATGGCACCGTAGTACATTTTTGTATCGTCCACTGTTCCCTCTTTGTCTCCATCAACCTGATAGGTTTCCAGAGCAAGCTTTGTCTGTTTAATGATCCCCAGCTGCTGAGGAGTAAAAGGAAGTCCCTTAGGCCAATCGGCACTGATCGCCTGAGGAACAGTGTACACTCCTACGGCGATCAATACTCCCAGTATAACTCCGGTAATAATATCTCTGTGCTTTTTTATCATAAAGATCACTGACCTTTCCGAGCTCTAAGCATTATTGCAAGTACCGCATCGGATTTACGGCGTCACCGTTCACTCTTGTCTCAAAGTGAAGGTGGTTCCCCGTAGCTACACCGGTGGAGCCGACCCGGCCGATAAGCCCGCCTCTGGTGACCTTCTGCCCCTCCGTGCACTCTATCTTTGACAGATGCGCATATACTGTAGTTAAATTTCCGCCGTGGTCAAGTATGACTACGCGCCCGTAACCACTGAGCCAGCCTGTAAAGAGCACTTCGGCGGCATCGGCGGCTTTTACCGGGGTCCCGAGCGGAGCGCTGATATCCAGCCCGGTATGTGTGATCTTGGTCTTAAAAATTGGATGGATCCTGGTTCCGAAAGTACTTGTTATAGTTCCCTGAACGGGCCACGCCAGCCTTCCCCCTCTGTAATAAACCGTCTGTGGTTTTCCCGGGTGTTTCTGCGCAGCAAGTTTTCTCTTTTCGGCGAGCAGCCTCTTTATCGTAGCCTGAAGTTCCTTGGACGCCCGTAAAAGCTCATTCTGCTGCTCCATGTAAAGGTTTTTGTCCTTACGCACCTTTGCCAGCATCGCGTTCCTCTCAGTTGCAGCCCCCTTAAGTTCGCTGGTCTGCTGCCTGAGATCCTTCCCATGTGATTCAAGGCTGATTTTTTGGGCCTTTAGTTCCTCTTGCGTTTGGCTGAGTTTCTGTTTTTGCAGTTTTAGCTCGTTGATCAGCTGTTCGTCCTGCTCTGCTATTCTGCCTAACAAATACGAGTTGGCCAACGCGTCCTCCGCCCCTTGAGAGGAAAGCAAGAGGTTAAATTCCGTCACGCCCCCATACTTGTAAATAGATATAATACGATGTTTCAAAAGCTCCTCGACCTCGGAGATCCTCTTATTTTTTTCAACTATCTCGTTTGACAGCTTTACAATATTTCGCTGTACTTTTTTTATTTTTAGGCTGACTACGCTGACCTTCTGCTGAGTGATCGTTATCTTTTGGCTTAAGACCTCGATCTGCTGGGTCACGTTTTTTTCTTTTTTAGTAGTTTCGGTAATTTTTTGTGTCGTCGAAGAGATTTGCTTTTGAATCCTGTTGTACTCTTCTTCCTGTTTTTTGATCTGCAAGTCCAGGTCGTCTGCTTTTTTGTCCGCCGCGCACACAAAACCTACGCTCAAAAAAAATGCGCATGAGACGGCCAAAATAAATAAAAAAAACGACATAAAGGATCTTTTACCGGACAAAAAAGTCATTTCAGCCTCCTTCAGAAACCCCTTAAAGCGGTCTTGATGCCTTTCTGATGAATTTTTCCACAGCCATCAGACTTGCAACCAAACTCACAGTAGCTCCGCAGCATACAAGCATAAATGCGAGCTTTCCGGTCAACCTCGTAGATTCTATGAAAGGTATAAAAGGAAGCATTTCTCTGAGCCTGCTTACGGCGGTGTAATATGTTCCTCCGAGCAGCAGGGAAGCCAGAAGTGCGCCCGTAAGCCCCAGTATGAACCCCTGTATCACAAAAGGCAGCGTGACATAGGTAGACGTAGCCCCGACCATCATCATAACGTTTATCTCCTCCGCCCTTGAATAAACGGATATTCTTATCGTGTTAAAGAGCACGATCCCGCTTGCTGCCACGGCTACAATAAGCATAATGACAGAAAATTTCTCAACGAATCCTGATACCCTGGTAAGTTTTTCTGCCACCCGTCCTGCATAGACAATGTCCTCCACCTCAGGCACCGCAACCAGAAGACGAGCCGTTTCCGCCACTTGAGAGGCCCTCTTTACCTTTACTTCCACACTTTCGGGCAAAGGATTCTCTCCAAGCAGCATCACTGCCTTCGCCTGTTCGCCTATTCGCGAACGCAGGCGCTCGAGCGCCATGTCTTTTGTTATGATCTTGACGCTCTTGACCTCGGGAAGGGCACTTATAGCCTTTTCCGCCGCTTTCACATCAGTCTTTGGCTTCAGATAGGCCTGGATAGTGAGCTGGTTCTCCAAAGAACTCACGATGTTTCTCACATTAAGGACAAAAAGAGTGCTGGCCCCAATTATAAAAAAAACCGACATCGCGGTAAATATCGTAAGCAGGCTCATCCCCCAATGCCTTACTATCAGCCTCCATCCGTCTCTTCCGGCATACCTAACAGCCGCCATGCAATTCATACCTCCCCTGTTCTTCATCCCGTACGATTCTGCCTCTATGGATCTCTACAACTCTGTGGCGATAGGTATCGACAAGATATTGGTTATGCGTTGCCATAAGCACGGTGGTCCCGGCGGCGTTAATTCCCAGTATGAGCTGCATAATATCATCGGCCGTGTGGTTATCAAGGTTTCCCGTAGGCTCATCTGCAATCAGAAGTGAAGGGTTATTGATAATCGCCCTTGCTATCGAAAGGCGCTGCTGTTCTCCTCCGGAAAGCTGCGGAGGATAGAGGTTTCTTCGCCTCCATATCCCGACCAGTTTAAGCACCTCTGAGACTCTCTCCGCGATTTCCCTCGGCGGCAATCCGACGACCTCAAGGACAAAAGCTACATTTTCAAATGCGGTCAGGTTAGGCAAGAGGAGAAAACTTTGAAATATAACACCGATATCTCGTCTAAAAAGAGCGAGGTCAAACCGGTTTATCTTTCTCAGCGTGTTGCCTCCAACGCTTATCTGTCCCCTTGTAGGTACTACCTCTCTCGTAATACAGCGCATAAGGGTCGTTTTGCCCGATCCAGTCTCTCCGACAAGATAGACAAATTCACCCTTATCAACCTGTAGATAAATATCCTCCAGCGCAACTATGTCCGGCTGGAAAACCTTGGTCACTCCTGAAAATTTTATCTCCATTACAGAACAGCTACCTCCTGCGAAGCGCCCACGCCTGTGCAGCCGCGTTCACTATCTCTTTCCATGTAAGCCCAAAATATTCTCTCAACTCTTCGGGAGTCCCGCTGTGCACAAAACGGTCTTCCACAGCCACAAACCTGACAGGCACGGGGTATGTGCTGGAAAGACACTCTGCGGTCGCACTGCACAGCCCCCCTATTAAACTATGTTCTTCGGCAACAACACAACAGCCAGTTCTTCTAACCGAAGCAAGAAGTATTTGTTCGGGGAAGGGTTTGAGGCTATAGCAATCGATGATCTCGATGTTGATGCCCTGTTGGTCAAGTATGTCGGCCGCTTTGAGCGCCTGATGCGCCATAATGCCGCAGGTACAGACGGTCACCGACGCCCCCTCTCTCAAAAGCCTTGCACCGCCAAAAACAAATCCCTCCTCGGGATCTTTGTCGAGCGGCGCAAGGAGCGTTTGCCCGAGTCTTATATATACAGGTCCTTCCTGGCCGTATGCGGTGTCTATGATACCATAGGCGGAATTTCTATCGGAAGGGACAGCTATGTTCATATTAGGCAACGCCCTCATCAGCGCCAGGTCTTCCGTCATTATCCTTGCCGCCCCCTCCTCACCGCAGGAGAGCCCTCCGTCGGGCACCGCTATCCTTACGGGAAGAGATGGTATGGCGATCGTTTCTCTGATCTGTGAGTAACTTCCGCTTAACAGTTTAGAAGAAGTGCCGAGCACCCAGGGTCTTTTACCGTTCAAGGCAAGTCCCGCCGCGTTCATCACCATGTTGGGGTATGACGCGGATGACCTCAGCACTTTATCGGCGGGCAGAGCTTCCAACGGTCCCATTTCCCATTCCGAATCTCTAACGACAAGCATAAAATCATCGTTGTCCGCATAAGAGAAAAGATTTTTGCAAAAGTCATCCCATGTACAAGTGTTTATAAGCTCATCCATTCGATTTGCCCTCCAACTCTTCAAGGACCAGATCCATCGTTTCGGTATTAAAGTTTTTTTTGTCTCTGAATGGGTCACCGTTGGCAAGCAGCATAGCTTTACCTGTCTTTACGTGTGCGAAAATAGCTTTCGGCGCGTGAGCTAAAGTTTCGTCCGTAGAAAGCTGAAAAGCTTTTTCAAGTGATCCAAAATCATTCACGTCCGCCTCAGATACAGCCCAACCGCGCTCTTTAAGCAATTTTTCGGCGCTTTCGGATGTCAGATTACCTTCGTTAGTTTCTTCAGCGCTTGATACCGCCATCAGAACGATATTGTTTAACTTCTTGCAGACACATCTTTCAGCTTCCAGCAAAAAATCATCACCAGTGCAGTCCTCATTTTTCACCATACAAAAAACTCTGGGACTGCTTTCCTCTTTCTTTAACGCCTCGGCCAGCCCGGAAGCTATAGACAGGCCGGTGCCGACTGTAACCGGAGGAGCATCTACCCCGGGCGTCCTTCTGAAATCGGGGAAGGCCTGAAGGAGGGCCCCGAGCCTCCTATAGTGCCATAGCTCCTCGCGGCTGTAATAACCGCGCCTTGCCAAAACGGAATAAAGTGCGGGCACTCCCTCTTCAGCTCCCAGGACAAACCTGTCCCTGTCCTCTCTCTTTGGCGAGTCCGCAAGAAGCAGCATCTCATCCCAATAGAGGAAGACCAAGAGGTCCGCTATCATTAGCGGGAACTCTACGGGCCCCGATCTCGCCACTCCTACCATTCGAACTATGTCTTTTCTTACCTCAGAAGCGATCCTCTCGAGATCTTTCTGTCTATTTTTTTCCATATTTTCCACCGAGCACGGTACTGAGTCCCTCTCTGAAAGAGAGCGAGACCCGTTCTGCGCTTTCTCCAAGTATCACCGGCTCGGGAGGGTAAGAAAATTCTCCCGCTCCGGAGCCTACAACGGGAACATTCCACTCCTTGCAAAAGGATATGACCTTTGGGTCATAAGGAGCTCCCTGAATCGGTAAGCCGGCAAGCAGTGACAGGATCAGGAAATGGAGTCTCATACCGATCGCACAGTCGCCTTTATCCAGCAAACCCTCAAACTGGGACAATGTCTTAACGACTATTATATTATCTAGTTTTAGCGTACCTTTGCACGCGTGTGTTTCAAATTCCTTGATGTCACCCTCTGAAAAGGACACGCCGACAATCTTCAGCCCTTTTTCTTCGGACGCTTTTTGTGCCCCCCTGACGGCAAGCCTTGCTGTTTTTTCGTGTCCGGCCCGGAGATTCAAAAGAAGCCTGTTCAATCTTTCGGGCCCTTTTTTCTTTTTTACTTCCATCGACATAACCAAATCCGGAGACTGTGTGCCGAAGTAACCCCAATTGTTGAGCATTCCTAAAGAGCCTCTGTTTCTGACATTTCTGAACTGACAATACCCGAAAGCTTTTTTGGCCAGATATGATCCGATTATGGTATCGAGAGGACCGATAGACTGTCCCATCGCCCAAGGTTTGACCGAGTGAAATCGGGCCGCACGGACAAGTGACCAGTAATAGACGAGGGATTTCAGGCTGGTCCTATCCTGAAAAAGCCCCCCTCCCCCAAGCAACAGTGTTTCTGTATTCCTGAGGGCCTTGTTTACTTCCGACATGCTCCACCTATCGTAGGACTTTATTTTCAAAGTATCTTCGGTCGCTTTTGGGTCGGCTGACAATATGGCGATCCTTTCCTTCGGGACTCCGTTTTCAGCAAGCAGCCTGATACAGGATTCGGCCAAAAGTTCGTCGCCCAGGTTGCCAAACCCATAGTACCCCGCCAGCAAAACATCAAAAGTTTTTTCTAACATCTGTTTGCACCGCAATACTTTTTATATAGCGGGAAGAGGATACGGTCAATGATCGCCACAATCACAGCTCCGATGATCAGGCCAAGCCACCATCCGTTTATCGTCCTTATAACGCTCAG
>CAYZYF010000055.1:0-9650 GCA_964482015.1 uncultured Synergistaceae bacterium | reverse complement strand
GGTCGAAAGGTCGAATATCGGCAGCGGCACGTCGTTGCCTGTCATTGTATCCTGCGGGATCTGGATATATTAAGTCCCCAAAAGAAGGCCCCTATCAGGACGAAAAAAATGTATGTCAGGATCCCTCCGGGCCTCAGTCCCTCTTCCCTTATCGGGTTTGTAAGGAGGCGAAAAGCTCCGTATAGGAGAACAAAAAGGGGAGCCAAAAGACTTGTCCTCGCTTTTTCCCCCCTAGAAAACACTCTTTCGATCACGGACAAAAGGAGTGCAATAAAAAAGGCGAACGCGGATTCCATAAGAGGGTAGAGATAACGGAACACGCCGGGCGGATCAAAGGGGTAAGCGACTAAAAGAAAATACGGGGCGAGTCCTTTCGGAACGACTCCGAGACAGCACCCGTCGAAAAAACATCCTATCCTCCAAAGAGCGATGGATGCTGCCGCCGGTATCACAGCAGCATCCGCGAAATCATATAGGTCTAGCCCGTCTTTATGGGCTTTGTACATGCCGGCCAGCCCTCCGCATAGAATGCCCCCTGCAGAGGAAAGCTCCGCAGGGAAGAATCCTCCGAATGAGGGATCTCCGGATAAAAGGAGATGCGTTTTTCCGAGAAGGTCGAAAAAGAGCGCGCCGGCCGCGGCTGCGAAAAAAGTCCACACTATTGCATCGCCCGTCTTGTCACGGCCGATTCCGTACATTTTTGCAGCCCTGTCGCGGGTGTGGAATATAAAGAGGGCCACTGCGAAAAACCAAAAAACATAGGAGGTCCTGATCTCGAAATCCTTAAACGCGAAGAGGACAGGATGCATTCTTCCATCTCCCTGCATTGTGATACCTTAATATATCACTTTTCAGCCGCTTGCGGAGGACAGAGAAAAAAACACCCAAAAGCATGGGCGCGGCAGTCAAAGCAGGCCGCGCCCCGGATACTGACGAAGGTACTAAATTCGTCCTATCTCATTATCTGAAGCAGCCCCATTGAAATTACAGGGAAATAGGTGAAGAGCATGAGACAGGCGACCATTGCCAAAAAGGAGGGGATGATCTCTCTCGATATTGTCTCTATACTTTCGCCTGATATAGCGGATGCCACAAATAGGTTGATTCCGTACGGCGGCGATATAAAGCCGCAGGCGAGGTTCACCGTGATTATGAGCCCAAAGTGGATGGGGTCGATTCCAATCATCTTTACAACGGGGAGAAGTATGGGAGTCAGGATGATGACCGCCGCTATATTGTCCACGAAACACCCTATCACTAGGAGGAAGACGTTGATGATCAGCAAGAGGACAATTGGGCTGTCCACAAATGTTGTGAGCCAGCTGGCAATTTTTGCCGGTATCTGGGCCATGGCTAGATAGCTGGCGAAGGCCATGGAGAGCCCTATCAGAAAGGACGTGGCGCCGTTGATGAGCCCGGTAGATTTCAGGCAGTCGTAAAGTGAATTCATGTCAAGCTCGCGGTATATGAACTTGCCGATGATCACCGAATATACGACGGCTACGACGGCGGCTTCCGTCGGGGTGAATATTCCCCCGTAAATCCCCCCTAAAATTATTATGGGAACGAGGAGTGCCCAGAAAGCCTCCCTGAACGCCTTGGCGACGACAGAAAATTTTGGACGCTCCGTCATCGCGATGTAATTACGTTTTTTGGCCGTTACATAGCATACGCCCATCAGTGCTATCCCGATAATTATCCCCGGGACTATTCCGGCGATGAACATATCCCCGATCGAGCACTGGGCCACTACGCAGTAAATTACGAATGGGATGCTCGGCGGGATGATGACGCCGATGGTCCCGGCCGCCGCCGTGATGGCCGCGGCAAACCCTGCGTCGTATTTTCTCTCTTTCATCGAGGGTATCATAAAGGATCCGATGGCGGATACCGTCGCCGGCCCCGAACCTGAGATGGCCGCAAAGAACATACAGGCGAGGACCGTCACCATGGCGAGTCCTCCCACAATAAAGCCGACAAGACTCTCAGCCAATGCCACAAGTCGGCGCGAGATGCCTCCGTTGCACATCAGGGCCCCGGCGAGGATAAAGAAAGGTATGGCGAGCAGGGGAAAAGAATCCAGCCCAGTTACAGATTTCTGGGCGAGCATAAGCATCGGGATGTCCGAAGTCAGAAACATCGCGATGCAGGTGGAAAGTCCCAGTGTGATCCCGATGGGAACGCTCAGTCCGATAGTTACGATCAGGATGGAGAAAAGAATTATCGCTTCCATTTCGCGCCCCCCTATTCAGCCATTTCTGCACCCGCAATCGTAGGCGCGGGCATCCCTTGTTTATGGAGCTTATACATTTCAACTATCAGTCGGAGACACATCAACGCGCAGCCGACCGGCACGGAGGCGTACGGCCAGGTCATGGGCATGCTCATAGCGGCTGACTCCTGCCCCGTTTCCTGCAAAAATATAAGCAGCTTGGTGCCTTGCCACGCAAGAAAGAAGCTGAATACGAACCAGGAGAACAAAATAAGATATTCAAAAAATATCCTGGTTTTGCCCTTGATCATATTCGCGAACATCTCGACCCTGAAATGGCTTCTCTCCCTCACGGCGTAACTTGCACCGATCCATGAAAGCCAGAGGAAGATGAATCTGGCCAGCTCCTCGCTCCAAGATAGTGAGTTAGAAAATACATACCTCATGACTACTTGGAAGAAAACCAAGATCGTCATAATAGCCATTGTCCAAACACAAAAATACTCCTCGAAGTTGTCAAGGAATTTACGAACCGTCATTTCAGTCGCGACCTCCTCCTGATGAGAAAAGCCGTTTCCGCCCCGCGGGGCGGAAACGGTGTGTCCGATATCAGGTTATTTCTGTACTTGCTTCAGTATCTCCATTATCTCTTTGCCCAGATCTTTTTCAAACATCGGGTAGACCTTGCCCGTAGCCTCTACAAAAGGCTTTTTCTCTTCCGGTGTCAGGGTGTTGGCCTTCATTCCCGCCTTGATGACCTTCGCCTTGAAAGCGCCCTCTTCATTATCCATCATCTCACGCTGCTTAAGCGTAGCGTCCCTTGCGGCTTTGATGACCAGCTTGTTGAGGTCTGCCGGCAGTCCGTCTATGAACTTTTTGTTGGCGATCAGGACTTCGTACGAGAAGACGTGTCCGGTCTCGGATACATACTTCTGGACCTCATAGAATTTTCCATCATCGATCATAGCGTAGGGGTTTTCCTGAGCATCGACCGTTCCCTGCTGAAGTGCGGTGTAAAGCTCGCCCCAGCTCATGGGTGTCGGGTTCGCGCCCAAGGCCTTAAAGAATGCGAGGTGCATCGGGTTTTCCATGGTGCGTATCTTGAGTCCCTTCAGGTCGGCGGGCGATTTGACAGGCTTCCTGTTGTTGGTGACGTGCCTGAATCCATTCTCCTGATAACCGAGGATCAGGATGCCCTTAGCTGCGAAATAGGAATTGATCTTTTCGCCGAGAATGCCGTCGGTCGCCTCGAAAGCGGCCTTTTTGGAAGTGAAAAGGTACGGCAGATCCAGCGCCTGGATCCTCTTGTCAAACCCTGCCAGGGGTGACGAAGATGGGATGGCCATCTGGATCGTTCCCATCTGGACTGCCTCGGAGATCTCGCGGTCACCGCCGAGCTGCCCGTTGGGATAGAGTTCGACCTTGATTTTTCCCTTTGAGCCTTCCTCGACCTCTTTTGCGAATACCTCTTTCATGGCTTTCATCGTCGGATGAGAATCAGATCCGATGTAAGCCACCTTAATGGTGTAGTCCGGAGCTGCCAGAGCCGGACCGGCGAATGCCGCAATGACTGTCAGTACCATAAATAACGCAAAAAGCTTTTTCACTATAACTTCCCCCTTCTGTTCTTTTCTGATGTGTGCGGCCTCTCAATTATATTGAACGTCCGTTTTCGGACGTGACCACCAAAAGGATCCTCTGCCCTCAGCAAACTTTCTTTTTGACCCGGATCTCGCCTTTTTCGGCATCGACTTCGACGTAGTCCCCGTCCTCAATGACTTCATAGGGATCGGTCTCCATCCTGTCGACCATGGTACAGTCCACCATCACCGCGGACGAGACTATCACGGGCTCTGTATCCACGAGTATTATGGCGGAGGGCAGGTTGTTCTTGACCCAGAGCTGATAAAATCCGTCGACCTGAACCACCGAACTGCCTTTGCCGGACTTCAGCACAAGTATCTTGCCGGCAATGCTCTTTCCCTGTATGGCGTGATTTCTCTCTATCACTGTACCTGTAGAGGGATCGGTGAGATAAAAGCACATCGCGTCCTTAGAGACTACCGCCTCGCCGCTTGCGCAGCCTTTTACGATCTTGCGGCATTTGTAGACCTTCATATTATCGGCCATCAGTCTATCCTCCCTTTAATAGCTGCTTCGACGCACTCGGAGAGCCTGCGTATCGCGAAGGGCTGTCCGCGCCTTTCGCGGTAGTAAGCGCATTTCGGAGAGTCGGTCAGCCCGAGGTTACCTTCAAAGGATTTCCAGCAGGGCTCGTCGATGCATGTATTGCCGACCATCCTGACTCCCAGAAGTTCAAGCTGCTGACGCAGGTGCGAGCGCTCGGCAAGCTCCACGGCACCCGACTCCGCAAGGATCCAGAAGGCCGTGTTATGGCTTGCCTTTCTTCCGTCAAAGAGGCGTGCGACCTCAAGAAGCTGGTCGTACGTATAGTGCGGACAGCCGAGCATTACGAGGTTTATGTCGCCCGTGGCCGCCGTCAGTTTCGCTTCCTGGTCCTTAAGAGTCTTATTCGTGATGACGGCATGGACAGCGGGGATCTCACAGCCCTCAAAAGCGGCCTCGAGAGTGGGTGCCTCCGGAGTTATCCCTACCATGTGATACATGGCGACCGCACCGCTCGTGGCAGCTTCCGCTCCGAAATATAGAAAGTCCTCCTGCGTCGGGCGAACCTTGTTTTTGAAGACCAGGACGGGGTTGAGGGAACCTGCCATGTCGCCCACACAATGTCCCAGTATACCCCAGTCGTAACACTCTCTCAGGTCGGCGTCGACCTCGATCAGCATATCGCCGCGCCTGTTTTCATCGATATGGTACCCGTAGTAAGGAGTTTTTCCGATAACGGCCGCGGCAAGCGCGCTGATCGATGATTCTCTGTTCGAGCGGGCTCCGAGCGCGCCGTTCACGTAGGGCGTCGCGCTGGATTCCGAATAGGCGATGTGCTCGCCCAGAAAAGGAACTCCTGTGCTGAGGCCGGGGGCGCAGTGATAGGTAAGCTTGGCGCCTATCCTCCGGTAGGCGTCGCCGGTACGGTTTGCCAGGTCGAGCTCTTCCTTTGTGACATCATAAAACTTTGTGAGATAATCTGTGTCCCAGTAAGGGTTGGTGGTCGGGGGGACGGCGCATGTAGCGCCTCCGTTGACGAGAAGTTCGCACCAGTAGGTGTCGCCCTCCTGTCCGCTCAGCGCAACGTGAGCGCGCTTGATGGGGATCAGTTTTTCCGCGTCGAAGGTCTCTCCGAGCGCATAGAGCATTTCCATTGCTTTCTGCTTCCCGGCCCCTTCGGATCCGTCCAATATCCGTTTTTCTTCGTCTGTTAGATGCATAGTCAGCCGCCTTTCTATATTTTATTTGCCGCTGATCGGCAGAGAGATCCCGCCTTGGGGGATGATCCCGATCGTTGCGTCGGGCATAAGCCTCATAGCCTCATCGAGGGCCGCCTGTACCGTGGGGAATGGGGTGTACTGCATCGCGGCGATATCTTCGTCCGTCAGTCCTTCGGTGACGGAGAAAATTCTTGCCTTGTTTCGGGCGCGGCAGTTGCAGACCGAGAGCACAGCCGAGACCATGTCGGCGTCGACGTCCTCCGGAGATGACGCGCGCAGGCGTCCCAATACCTCATCCAGCGGGAGGGAAAGCCATTCCCTGAAGCGCGGATGATTATGGGCAAGCCCCTCTGCGCATGGGGCGGCAAATATCATTATCCCGCCCTCTTTTACCGCGAAATAGGCACAGCTGACGCCTTTGGTGGCCTGCCAGTAATCCATGTCGGAGGGGAACGAACTTACGATAACGATGTCTGCGGGTTCGGGCACGGATATGCTGAAGGACTTTTCGGCGAGCTTTACGCCCTCCCTGTGCGCCTTGACGAAATCTCCGGCGAAAATCCCGATGACATCGCCCTCGTAATTTTTGACTGTGTTGAGAATGAACGCCAGTCCCGCCAGCCTTGCAACCTCCTCAATGCCCTCGCGGCAGGGATTGCCGTCGGCCATGCCTAGCGGGATATCGGGGCAGAACCCCGCGGCCGCGTGTGTGGCGGAGGTGGTCACGAAGTCGCACACTCCGGGCTGCAGGATCTTGGCGCCGCCGGCGTAGCCCGCGTCGCAGTGCGGCACGATGTTGCCGATCCCGACTAGCAGGTCGGCCTCAAGCGCATATCTGTTTACGTGGGCCGGGATGCTGTAATCTCCTGCCAGGACGGTGCCGATATCCTCAATGTCCTCTGAGGCGTTGGCGTCGTGCTGGACAACTTTAAAGCGGCTGACTGTATCGGTGCCGAGCTTCTCGAGGATCTCGCTATCCGTCATAAGGCGGTGCGTCCCTGGGGCGGTCAGGAAACTCATAGCGCCGTCAGGGATACCGTTTTCATTCAGATAGTTTGTGATTATAGGTAAAATAACATCCAGGGGGGTGCTTCTGGTGTTGTCCTCTACGAGGAAGACTATGTTCTTTTTCCCCCGCGCAAGTTCTTTAAGCGGCGGCGTCCCGATGGGTGACTCAAGCGCGGATATGATTTCATTTTTCAGATCCGCCAGCGGGGGGATAAGCGTCATCTCGCCCTTGAAGGTGACAGAACTCTCGGGCGCATCAAAAAATAATTTTTTGTCTCCGTAAGGTATCTCGTATCTCATCGGCAAAACTCCCCTCAAAAACGCAAATATCGTTCTTTTTGAAGTATGCAGTCTGTATACCGTAATAAACGTACAAAACCCCTAATGCCTTTTCGTTGAATATCCCTCCACACGAAAAAAGACTTCGACACCCCCGATAATAATGTTTGGAAGCCAGTATGTCAATAAGTACGAGACAAATATCTTTCGTGAAATCTCAGATGCCGTTTAGCATTGTCGCTGTCTCAGAAGTTTTGGTCGCTTAGGTCGTTTGGCCCCTCGAATCATCGTAAAGCATGGACAAAATAGCGATAAAGTTGTATGTTTGCTGTATACATAAATACATTAATTTGGAGGAATCGGGATGAGAGAGCCGGACAAGGCAAGTTGGAAAAAAGCGTATATTTGGATCCGTGACGCTATCGAATCCGGACGGCTTGAGATGGGTTCCCCTTTGCCGGAAAACCAGCTCGCCAAGGAGACGGGTGTCAGCAGGACGCCTATCAGGGAGGCGCTTCGCAGCCTTGAACAGGACGGTTATGTCAAGATCATTCCCAGGAAGGGTGCATTTGTCTCCGAGATATCCATAGAGGACCTCAAAGAGATATACGACATAAGAAAACTGCTGGAGCCATTTGCGGCTCTGTCTGCCGTTAGCAGAGTTCCCGACGGTGAGATAGATGAGATGGAAAGAGGCTGGAAATGCCTTAAAAGGGCGGCGACTGCGGGCGATGTAGACCTTTCAAAAGTCTCTGAGATGGATCTTATGCTCCACATAACGATCACAAAGTACGCTACCAACAAACGCATCGGAGCGATCATCGCAGCATATCACGCACAGATACAGCGTTTTCAAAAACTCTCGGCACAGTCGCTTGCCGACATACACGACACGATAGGACAGCATCTGGAGATACTGGAAAAACTTCGGGAGAGGGACGCAAAAGGACTCTCATCTATTTTGTATGAACATATAGCTAAGAGCGAAAACAACATAATGAAGGATTATTTCCTTAAACAATAGCGGGGGAGGCGATCTTTATGAAGTTCAGGAGCTCGGAAATTCTTTCAAAACTGATGTTCACTGAGAACAGAGCGCTTTATAAATCGATGGGTTTCTCTGACAGCGACCTCAAGGGGCCCGTCATAGGCATAGCCAACTCCTGGAACGAACTTGTCCCGGGACATTATAACCTCAGGAACATAGCGGAGTTCGTAAAAAAGGGCATACACAAGGCGGGAGGCATGGCAGTAGAGTTCGGGGTCATAGGCGCGTGCGACGCTCAGGCCTGCGGACACATAGGCATGAAATACATCCTCCCTACGAGGGACCTCATCGCTTTTGACGTCGAGGCAATGGCTGAATCCCACAGGCTGGACGGCATAGTATTGCTTGGATCCTGCGACAAGATAGTCCCCGGAATGCTTATGGCGGCCGCTAGGCTTGACATCCCCGCGATACTCCTTGTAGGCGGACCGATGGCCGGAGGAATCGAATTCGACGGCCGAAAGAGCGATTCCACATCCGTCTCCGAGGCGGTCGGGATGTTGAGCGCGGGGCGCATAACGGCGGACGAATTCTCTCTTTTGGAGGACAATGCGGCGCCGTCGTGCGGATCTTGCTCATACTACGGGACAGCGAACTCCATGGGATGCGCGGCTGAGGCGATGGGAATGTCGCTTACTGGATCGTCCCTGATACCGGCCACCGCCTCCGCAAGGATGAGGGCAGCCGAAGAGACGGGCAAAAAGATAGTTGAGCTGGTCAAAAGCGGTATAACGGCAGGGAAGGTCATCTCCCGCGCCTCGCTGGAGAACGCCGCCAAGGTCATGGTCGCTACAGGAGGTTCCACCAACACGTTTATACATCTCTCCGCTATAGCTCACGAGATCGGCATAGAGGCCGGCGACATGATGGAAATATACGACAGGGCGAGCGAAAATATCCCCTCGATAGCCAGGGTCAACCCATCATCCAAGTTTGATATGGAAGATTTCTACCGTGCGGGCGGCATCCCTCAGGTAATGACGGAGCTTGGAGATAGCATAGACCTCTCATGCATGACCGCGACGGGAAAGAGCCTGGAAGAGAACCTCAGGGTATGGACGAGCCCTTTCGGGGTGGACAGGCGCGTGATCCGGACCAAAAAAGATCCTTTTGACGCCTTGGGCGGACTCGCAGTACTTAGAGGAAACCTTGCCCCCGGGACGGGCATAACCAAGCCGATCGCCATAGATCCCTCAATGCACTTTTTCTCCGGTCCCGCAAAGGTCTTTGAGTCTGAGGAAGAGGCAAACGAGGCTATCCTCTCGGGCAGAATAGAGGAAGGGGACGTGCTGGTCGTCAGGTACGAGGGGCCTAAGGGCGGTCCCGGCATGAGAGAGATGTACTTTGCGATGAAGCTGCTTTACGGGCGCGGCCTCGCCAAAAAAACGGCGCTGATAACCGACGGCCGCTTCTCCGGGACCAACAATGGCTGCTTTGTCGGCCATATATCTCCTGAAGCCGCCGAAGGCGGCCCAATAGCCGCTGTGCGCGACGGAGACATCATAACGATAGATGTCAAAAACAAAAGGCTGGACGTCGATCTCTCTCCCGAAGAGCTGGAAGCCCGCCTCAAAGATTGGAAAAGACCCCCTCAAAAAGAGCTGAAAGGCATCCTAGGCATATACGCGAAACTCGCATCCTCCGCCGCAGAGGGCGGAATGATGAAAATCTAGGAATACGTATAAATATGGGAATGAAGCTGCGGGAATCGATGGGGAATCAATAGGGGAGTCGATTGCAAATCGGTGGGAAGGGC
>CAYZYF010000054.1:0-9773 GCA_964482015.1 uncultured Synergistaceae bacterium | reverse complement strand
AGGGCTATGGGGTATGTTGCGGCGTATGGCAGGGAGACGTAGTCCGTACCGGTCTCGGAGATGAGGACTCCGAGGGCGGGGGTGCTTGTCATGCCGCCGCAGATAGAGCCGAGTGTGTTAAAAATATCAAGCTTAAAAAGCCCGGCCGCGGTAAAGTAGCCCGCCATCATAGGCAAAAGGGTCATTGCAACTCCAGCCATAAAAAGCACGGGACCATGCTCCGTCAGAGTCGCAACAAAGCCTTTCCCGGCCGTGGACCCCGCGCCCGCCAGAAAGAGCGCAAGGCCAAACTCCCTCATCGCATCAAGCGTTGTCTTTTTGACCTTTAGGGAAAATGTCCATATATGTCCAAAATAACCTACCAACAGCCCGGCGAGCAGAGGACCTCCCGAGGTCCCAAGGCTGAAGCGTGCCCCGCCCGGAAGAGGGATCACGATCTTCGCCGCGATCATTCCAGCGGCTATAGTTAACGCCAAGGCAAAAAAACCGAAGGGATCCACCCTTTTAAGCATGGCGTCCCCCCTATAGACCCTGGCGCTTCTATGGCTGACAATGCAGTCCCCCGTCGGCCTTGTAACGGCAAAATCTATCCCGAGGATCCTCGGCACTATCTGCACAAAGAGGACCACTCCCACCACCCCGAACGGATAAGCTATTCCGTAGCCTATGGATGCCGCTGAATTACCTGTGGCCTCTATGGCCGCGGCAAGGCCCGGGGTGCTGGTCAGCGCCCCGTTCATCAGACCTACGGCCAGATATGTGGGGATCCCCAGGATCTTGATCGAAGCTACGCAAAGCGCCGCCCCGGAAAAAATAGTCACTATGCCGACGAGTATGTAGGCCGCCGCTCTGCTTTTAAAATTGCTGAAAAAGACCGGTCCCGCTATGATGCCGACCGACGCGACAAAACTGACCAGCCCGATATCCCGAACCTCCCCGGCAACCTCCATCCCAAAGTGCCCGAATAGGAGCGCCACTATAAGAACACCGGAAGTACCCAGCCTTATCTTGAAAAACCTCAAGTTGCCAAAAAAATACCCGATCATAAGAATAAAAAATAATGCCGTTAACGAATTCAAAAAACTCAACCTCTCCGGAAGTAGTGGCCGCAGTACCGTATCATGCGCATTTTATTTTATATCATAAGTTTAGGAATGGGAGAGCGTTTTAATAAAACAGCCGCGATTACCTTACCGGCAATACGTTTCATCAAATGAACAGGCGAACAAGAACAGGTAAAGAACAGGTAGATGGCCACTAATTTTCAAAGGCGCTGTTGACATAATGGTCCCTGTAGATATAATAAAATTGTGCACCTTATTTATTATGGTATCCCATTTTGCCAAAAAGGGGGAAGACGATGTGGTCTCCAAGGAGAGAAAATTCAGAGCGGGCCTTGTTCAGATTCCTGTCGAACTTGGAAATAGGGAGAGGAACATGGAACATATCGAGGGCTGGCTTGAGAAGCACTACCAAAGAAGCGACCTGACTACTGCACTGATCCTGCCCGAGCTGTGGGATACAGGTTACGCTCTAGATTCCGTACCCGAGCTTGCCGATACTGAGGCTGAACGAGGGCGTGAGTTTCTGGGCGGGCTCGCGAGAAAGTACGGATGCTGGTTTGCGGGCGGCTCTGTTATGGCGGAAAGCGGCGGAAGGTATTTCAACCGCGCCCTGATCATCGACCCCCGCGGCGAACTTGTCACATTTTACGACAAAGTACATCTTGTCCCCTTCATTACTGTAGAAGACGCTGTCTTCGACCACGGAGAAAAAACCTGTATTTTTGATATGGATGGCATTACGTGTGCCAGCATCATCTGCTATGATATCCGCTTTCCCGAATGGATAAGGATCCATGCCCTCAAGGGTGCAGAAGTGATGTTCATATGCAGCCAGTGGACAAAATCACGTATGGATCTGTATAGGACCATGATCCGCGCTCACGCCATCGAAAATATGTTCTACACCGCAGCGGTAAATAACTGCGGAGTCTCGGGCGACATAGTTTTCGGAGGAGAATCATTTGTCTCTTCACCAATCGGAGAGGTCATGACGGAGTGTTCCGATGCCCCCGATGGGAAATTTGTTGATATCGACGTAACTGACATAGATCAAAACAGGCAGTTTCTTAAAGTATTCGAGAAAAGGCTGCCTCATTTGTATCACGACCTTGTACGGCAATAGTGCCGCTTAAGATCCTATGCGCAATAAATCGAAAGGGGAATATTAATGAAAAGGAACCGTGAACAAAACAAAGTACGTGTCGGTGTAGTACAGTTGGCCCCCGTCCTTATGGATGCCGAGGCCTGTCTCAAAAAAGCTCTGCTTTTCATTGAGGACGCAGCGGCGAAGGGGTGCGAGCTCGTAATGTTCCCCGAAGCTTACATACCATGTTATCCCAAAGCTATAACTTTCGGTTCCGTAATAGGATGGCGCACTCCTGCGGGAAGGCGTGACTGGCGCAGATACTACGACAATTCCGTTGAGGTGGGCGGTCCCATTTTCAACGCGCTCGCGGAAGCCGCGGCCAAGCATAATATCCACCTCGCAATGGGCTGCATCGAGCGTGAGAGAGGACATGGCACTTTATACTGCACTATGCTCTTCTTCGGTCCCGATGGTTCCTATCTCGGACGTCATAGAAAGCTGAAACCGACGGCGGGAGAAAGAGTCGTGTGGGGAGAGGGTGACGGCAGCGAACTTACCGTAGTCGACGCTCCCTTCGGGCGTTACGGCGCAGTCATCTGCTGGGAAAACTATATGCCGCTGCTTCGTACCGCAATGTACGCAAAAGGCATAGAAATATACCTAGCACCTACAGCCGATTACCGCGAATCTTGGCTCTGTACAGCGAGACATATCGCGAGAGAGGGCGGCTGTTTTGTTCTCAGCGCCAACCTTTGCTACAAGCCCTCTGATTACTCCCCTGAGATCGAAACTATAGTGCCGGAAGATCAGATACCCGCCGGGATCATTAACGAAGCCGGCTCAATGACAAACGGAGGCAGTGCGATAATCAGCCCGTTCGGCGAATATTTGGCCGGACCGATATACGATACGGAGGAGGTCCTAGTAGCAGACCTTGACATGAATATGCTCGCAGAAGCGAGGATCGACTTCGATCCTGTCGGACACTACGCCAGGCCCGATATTTTCAAACTTTACGTCAATGAGACTCCGATGAACCATGTGGAGTTTTACGTTGAAAAAGAAAAAGAGCTTTAGATCCGAAACATACCAAGGAGGTTTTATAATGAAGAAGTTTCTTGCAATTTCCATCGCGGTGTTTTTTTTCGTCCTTTCCTTCTCATCGTCGGGCGCTTATGCGGCGATCGAGATCAAGCTGAGCCACTCAGGGCCGACACCGGCCACAGGCGCAACCAACGACGAGGGCTGCAAAGCGTTCAAGAACTATGTAGAAAAGAAATCAAACGGTGAGATCAAGGTCAACATCTTCCCCAACAACCAGCTGGGAAACGAAAGAGAGCAGTTCGAGGGAGTACAGATGGGCACGATACAGATGTGCTCAGTCTCTACGGGCCCCCTTTCGACGGCTGACAAGCATATGCTCGTAATGGATATACCCTATCTCTTAAACAGCAAAAAGGCCGCCTTTGCCTTCCTTGACGGAGAGATGGGAACCAAGATCCGCGAGGACTTCAGTGCGAAGACCGGAACGGTAATGCTCGCCTACGGAGAGAACGGATTCCGCCACTTTACGAACAGGGTCCGCCCCATCAAGACCCCTAAGGACATTGCCGGACTTAAGATCAGAGTACAGGAGAACCCCGCGCACATCGCAATGATCAAATCTATGAACGCGACTCCCTCTCCCATCCCTTACGGTGAAGTTTACACCGCCCTTTCACAGGGCGTGGTCGACGGACAGGAAAACCCCGTCTCTCTCATCGAGTCGAGCCGTCTGCATGAAGTTCAGAAGTATCTTACGCTCGACGGGCATTTCTACGGTCCGTTCGTTCTGATCGTCAACGGTGGGCTCTACAAAAAACTCACCCCTGAACAACAACAGATCGTCAAGGATGGAGCAAAAGCCTGGAGCGACAGACAGCGTACATTCAATGACGCTGACGAGAAGAGGGCCCTCGAAGTGATGAAGAAAGAGGGCGTACAGGTCACAGAGCTCACTCCCGACCAGCTCAATGAGTTCCAGAAGGTTACACAGGCGGGAGCCCTGCCGTTCATAGAAAAAGAGGTCGGCAAGGATTTCCTCAAACAGGTGCTAGACGCAGCGGCGAAAGTAAACAAATAAATCTTTTCGGGCAGAGCTCCGAGCCATCTGGGCGCTCTGCCCTCTTCTTCCGATATCCGAGAGGAGCTGTACCATGGATTTTTTGCGAAAAATTGATGAAATGCTGATGAAAGCTGAAGAAGGTGTCGTGGCTGTACTGCTATTTGTAATGACAGTAGCGATCTTCGTCGCTGTGGTCGAACGTTATCTAATACAACTAGGGCTTACCTGGGTAGAGGAATTTGCGCGTTACCTCAGCGTCTGGGCAGCCTTTGTCGGATCAGGCCTGGCAGTAAAAAAGGGAGCCCACATCGGCATAGAGGCCGCCGTCCAAATGCTATCTCCGAGGGCCAGAGAAATTGAAACTCTTGCCGTGGACGTTGTCGGCATACTTTTTTCCTTGGTAGTGACATGGATCGGGGTAGGTTTTTTATTCAAACTGGCAGAGGCGGGAACTGTCTCCCCAGCGATAGGCATACCTATAACCTGGGCCTACGCTGCTGTACCCTTTGGGTGCGCGCTCATGGCCATACACTATACGATCAAACTTGTGGTCGGAATTTCCAACCTCAGTAATCCCGAAAACGAAACAAAGGCGGTACAGTCATGACCGTACAAATCTTAGCAACCGTTTTGGCCATACTATGCGTAATGAATGTTCCCATCGCTATCTGTATGGGAGCCGCCTCCTTTATCGCTCTCTATATTGACGGCAGCGTTCCTCTGCTCCTTTTGGTCCAGAGGATGTTCACTGGAACTGATTCATTCACACTTTTGGCCATCCCTCTTTTCATGATAGCCGGCAGGCTCATGGAGTGGGGAGGAATTTCCAAAAGACTTATTTCGCTCGCAATGAACATAGTCGGAGGCATGTACGGAGGACTCGCCAATGTCTCTGTCCTGGCCTGTATGTTCTTTGCAGCGATATCGGGCTCTGCACCCGCCACCGTCGTCGCCATCGGATCGATCATGGTTCCTGCAATGATCAAGGAGGGGTATGGAAAATCTTTCTCCGTAGCCATACTGGCCGCAGCGGGTATCATCGGGGTTATCATCCCACCCAGTATCCTTTTCGTCTCCTACGGCGTATCTGTAGGAGCTTCGATCGGCAAACTCTTTGTTGCGGGAATAGTGCCCGGAATGATAATCGGATTCTCACTGATGCTGTACTGCTACATAGTATCTCGGAAAAACGGTTGGAAAGGCAGTGTGAAACCGACATTACGCGGTTTTTTGAGATCTCTGCGCGAGTCTATATGGGGCCTTATGATGCCGATAATAATCCTCGGCGGCATATATGGCGGGATATTTACCCCCACCGAATCAGCAGCCGTAGCATGTATATACAGTCTCTTTGTAGGATTCCTAATCTACAAGGAACTCAATATCAGAAACACCTATATCAGCTTCTACGAGGCTGGCACCACATCTGCTATGGTAGTTTTCATCATCGCCACCGCAACAGCAATGGGATGGATAATGACCACCGAACAGGTACCGGTGAGAATAGCGGAAACTCTCTCAGCGCTGGCTCAGAGCCGTTATTCGCTGCTGCTCTTCCTCAACGTAATGCTTCTGATAACAGGATGTTTCATGGAGCCGAACGCTGCGATCATTATCCTCGGCCCTATATTCTTACCGCTTCTGCAGAGAGCCGATATCGACCTGATACACTTCGGAGTCGTGATGGTCGTCAATATGTCTATCGGTATGCTCACGCCGCCGCTCGGAGTCAACCTTTTCGTCGCCCAGAGCCTGCGAAAAGACGTAACGATAAAGGAAATCATCATATCGGTCTCCCCGATGATAGCAGTGCTGATAATAAACCTTCTGCTTTTCACGTATGTGCCGATAATTTCAACGTTCCTCCTAAAGTACTTTGCTTAGAAAAATAAAGAGGTTGTGATCAAAATGCGAGATAAAAAATATCTGGCCGCCATATACAGCATGTTCAACAGAAACGGCGACTGGGAAATGGAAAAGCCTATACTTGCCCCATACGGCTTTGACGTGGTCGTTATCGATGAACAGGACAAAGATGGCCTGTGGAAAGTCTTGGATAAGATCGATGCACTTCTTATCGCCAACAACAATCTTTCCGAAGAAGAGGTCGCAAGGATGCAGAGGTGCAAGATCATTGCAAGACAGGGGATCGGCCTGGACAACATCCCGGTAAAATTTGCCGAGGACCTGGGCATAACGGTATGCAATGTGCCTGACTGCAGCACGCCTGAGGTGGCAGAACACGCCACAGCGCTCATGCTCACCGTGGCCCGCAAGATACCTTTCTACAACGACAAAATAAAGGTCGAAAAGATATGGGATCACACAAGCTTCCTACTCAGGCCGCTTAATGAGCTGATCGTCTTTCTTGTCGGATTTGGCAAGATAGCACGCCTGACCGCATCTCATATATCTCCGTTTTTCGGCAGAATACTTACCTATGACCCCTATGCCGACCCTCGCCTAGCAGAGGAAGCAGGAGTCGAAATGGTCGGATCTCTCGAAGAAGGACTGAGGCAGGCGGATATCGTAAGCCTCCATTTGCCTTTGACCGAAGAATCGAAGCATATAATGAATAAAGATACGATAGCCATGATGAAAAATGATGCCTATCTTATCAACCTTGCCCGCGGACCACACGTCGACAGCCTCGCCCTGGACGATGCACTGAATAAAGGCGTGATAGCGGGAGCCGCCCTCGACGTTATCGAAAACGAACTCGAAGTTGAAAAGGGTGATTTCTCCAATCCGCTCTTCTCTAACCCGAAGGTCATTTTTACCCCGCACGTGGGATGGAACAGCACCGGTTCCAACCGCAAGGCACGCACTGTGGCGGCACAAGAAATCGTTGATTTCATAGAAGGACGGGAGCTTATAGGAAGGGCAAATGCCCCTTTAAAACCGCGCAGATTTGATTGACAAAAGAGCTCCTGGCAGCTCGATCCATCAGGCAGGGCTGACGGCAACCGCTGTAGGCCCTGCTGAATTTTTAGCCCGCGAAAAGGAGTGATCGTCGTGAATTTTGGTCCGATATCCTACAACGTGGATCAGATACCCGTTCCCAGCGTAAAAATGCTACGGATAAGGCAACATCTTGATAAATCAAGGCTACGAGACCTTGAAGGGCACCTTATGTCCTCCTTAAACTCCCTTGACCTTCCCTCTCTCGAGGGTAAAAAAGTCGCTGTTACGGCGGGCAGCAGGGGCATAGCAAATATCACTGAAGTCCTGAGATATGTGATCGAATTTTTGAAAACGAAGGGAGCATTCGTTTTCATCGTACCCGCGATGGGCAGCCATGGCGGAGGCACTGCCGCGGGGCAGGTAGAAGTCCTGAGGTCCTATTCCATCACAGAAGAAACCATGGGCGCACCCATAATATCTGATATGTCCACCGTCCTGATTGGCACGACACCGGGAGGCGTCGGCATTGCATGCGACAAGGCCGCATTTGGAGCCGATTACATTGTGGTTGTAAACAGAGTAAAGGCCCACTCGGATTTTAAGGCGGAGTACGAAAGCGGGCTTTGCAAGATGATGATGGTGGGACTGGGAAAACAGATCGGTGCCTCCGCGGTGCACAAAGCCAGTTCCGTAAACTTTGGCGTTCTTCTTCCGGACGCAGCCGATATCCTGATCAAAACAGGAAAAATCCTCTTCGGCGTCGCATTGGTTGAGAATGCCAACAAAGAGCTCGCCATTGCCGAATGCATACCTCCTCAGGATATAATAAGACGGGACAAAGAGCTTCTGGTTATTGCAAAAGAAAAACAATCCAATCTATTTTTGGACGGAGCCGATCTTTTGATCATAGACGAAATCGGAAAGAACATCAGCGGTGCCGGAATGGATCCCAACATCACAGGCCGTCCGCCTACGGGAGCGCCGGGATTTCCTGAAACTCCCTCGAGACAGATCGCCGTGCTTGGCATCACGCCATGCTCGGGAGGCAACGCAATAGGCATCGGGATGGCCGACATTATATCGCTGGATCTTGCGCGTCATATAGAGTTCTCATCCACATACACGAACGCCCTTACGGCGGGAGTTATAACCGCAGGCAGGATACCCATGATCGCAAACAGCGAGCCGGATGTACTTCTCTTCTCCATGATGACCCTCGGAAGGTCCCGGATCGATGAGCTTAAGATCATACATATAAAAAATACGTCTGAACTTGAATACGTTGAAATTTCTGAAAACATGTCCGATCAGATCGAAGGTAAAAGAGGTAAAATTGAGGTCGTTAAAAAGGGTTTATCTCTTTTTACCGAGGATTTAAAGAATATAAGAAGACTATAGGACAAATGTCCACGATCCATAAAAAAAAATGATATCCGGGGAGGTGCAGCCATATACGGGATCTTGTTTCCCTGTGGCTCTTACCTATGAATAACAACGGCAACCTTTCAACCATGATATATGAAGAACTAAAAAAAGATATCATCGAAATGAGACTGCCGCCAAACACCTTTATCCTTGAGAGGCAGATCGCCGCAAAATTCAGCACCAGCCGGACTCCGGTGCGTGAGGCGATAAAACGGCTGAGGCAAGAAGGCTGGCTGGTCGGTGAAGATCGCTGCAGAAACAGCGTGAGCGATTTGAACCTGACGGCCTGCCGTGAAGTCTTCGCGGTGCGGGCGATGATAGAAAAGCATGCTCTTTTTGAAACTACGGCAAAGGGAGAGGGACGCCCTTTGGCCGGCAAACTTGACGTAAAACTGAATGAGATGAAATCACTCAAGGACGATCCCATAGCAATGGTGAGAGCCGACCTCGAGTTTCACTACATAATGGTCGAACAGGTCGGAAACGCACTCCTTACAAAAATCTGGAGCAGCATTTCTGACGAAGTAATACGAATATCCATATTTGCCATGGACGAGCAGCGCAAGCCCGAAAGAATAATCGAAGAACACGAAAAGTTGGTCGAGGCTCTCTGGGATCACAGCCCCGACCTTCCCGCATACTTCGACAACCACATGAACGAAATATTGAGCGGTCTCGCCCGCTGTTTTGAAAAGAGACAACCCTCAAAGCAGGAAAACTGAACAAGAGATGGCTGAGCAGTCGCCAGGAGGCGTGGAGGTACGTCTTCGTTACACTCCGTCCCGTTGCCTATCATTGATAAGGAATATAATAAATCGAACTCTTCCGAGACAAGTGCAAGACATTCCCGTCTCACACTCGAACAACTCCGGGTGATGGAGATTTGGGAGAATTTCTTTGTGTTGACGCTTATCCCGTTTTCAGCTAGCATCTTGGGGAGTCTCTCGTTGTTGTATCCACGCCCGGACAACACTTGTCCGGTTTCGTCGACCCAGCGAGAGATTTTTTTGTCTTAATATATCAAATCACGCCGAACTTGTGTCGATATAAGGACCCATGCAATAAGAAAAAGCCGGTCTGTGCCGGCTTCTGTCTTTAAGTTGATTTAAGTGGTCCTCAGTTGATTTGCGATATTGGTGCCGGGAGGGGGGGTCGAACCCCCACGGGTGTTACCCCGGAGGATTTTGAG
>CAYZYF010000053.1:0-10076 GCA_964482015.1 uncultured Synergistaceae bacterium | reverse complement strand
TGATATACAAGAAACAAGGTTTACTTTTATACTTGACAGATGAGACGGTATCTGGTTTCCCGATTGAGGTATTCGGGAAAGACGTAGGGAGGTGCTGCGATATTTGTTTTCGCCCCTTATCTTTTAGCCTTTCCCATTGATTTGCAACCGATTTGCCATAGATTTCCAATTGATTATCCGCCGGTGCTTTTCCGGCAAAATCCCCACTTCCGCGACACAATTTCTTACATTGGGTGTAAAATAGTTGCCGTTGGCTAAAATCCATCCGGGGAGTCGGGTGTCTGATGGTTCTCTGTACTAAAATGAACGGCAACGGCAATGATTTTATTGTCATAAATAATATGAGGTTAAAATATTCAAGTGAGGATCTTTCTTTTTACGCGAAGCGCCTCTGCCGCAGGAGACGCTCGCTTGGCGCGGACGGGGTTCTGGCGATAGAGCCATCAGAGGTCAGGGATTTCAAGATGAGGCTTTTCAACAGCGATGGCTCCGAAGGCGAGATGTGCGGCAACGGAGCGAGATGCGCGGCCCGCTTTGCTGTGCTGAAAAGCATAGTAGATAGGACTGATGTGACATTCGAGACCCTTGGAGGAGATGTTTTTGCTGAGGTGAATGGGACAAGTGTTACCCTGGTCCTTTCGCCGATCGACATTTCCGGTGGATTGCCCGAACTCTCCCTAGCCGTTGACGGGCCGGTTTTCTATTACAGGTTTCTTGTCGTCGGTGTTCCTCATGCGGTCATAATTATGGGGGATAGTCGCCGGGATGACGGATACTATAGGGATCTGGGCAGAGCCATACGATATCGGAAAGACCTCTTTCCGGAAGGCACCAACGTGAACTTTGTCTTTCTCAGAGAAAATAACAAAAATGAGATCGATGTTCTCACGTATGAAAGGGGTGTTGAAGATCTCACCCTTTCCTGCGGGACCGGTTCCGTGGCGAGCGCAATAGTGACTTTCACTGCGGGCCTGACCGGGACAGTTACTGACGTGTACAGCCCGGGAGGGCGAAATAGGGTGACTCTGGGAGAGGCCTCATCGGGTCTCCTGCTTTCGAAACTTGAGGGAAGTGCCCTTTATATAGCCGAAGCAGATGCTTCAGAGGAGGCACTGGGACTCTATAATTGACATGGTATCCTATAAGAAGGCCCTAATGGCGGCAGCACTGTGTCTTCTTTTTTTATTTACAATTGGAGGAATCGATGAAATGCCAAAACCTTGGTGGCGCGAGACAATAGAGACAGTGTTTTGGGCTTTGGTGCTTGCCCTTATATTGAGGACGTTTGTGATACAGGCTTTCTGGATCCCAAGCGGATCTATGATTCCTACGCTTGAGGTCGGAGACAGGGTTCTTGTTTTAAAATTTTGGTACACGCTGCCTAAGGTGGAACCTCAGAGGGGGCAGATCGCCGTTTTCAAATATCCTGTCGATCCCAGAAGGGATTTTGTTAAGCGCATCATAGCTCTTCCCGGCGATAAGGTCGAGATAAGGAACGGAACTGTCTACGTCAACGAAAAAGAGGTATTTGAGCCGTATGTACAAAATAAAGACACGTTTGACATGGAGCCTGAGACCGTCCCCGTAAAAAGTTATTTTTGCCTTGGAGACAACAGGCCGAATTCTCAGGACGGAAGGTTTTGGGGCTATGTACCGAAGAATTTCTTCAGAGGCCCGGCTGTATTCAGATATTGGCCGCTAACCAGACTGGGAACGATAAAATAAAATGGCGCGAACCGTATGGTTTCCCGGCCACATGGCTAAAGGCAGACGGCAGCTTGAAGCACTTGCCGCCAATATTGACCTTATTGTAGAGGTTCGGGACGCAAGAGCGCCGAACCTCTCTTCTTCACCCATGCTGGCTCTATTTGCGCCCAAAATATCTGTGTGGACCGTGCTTTCCAAAGCGGACCTCGCAGATCCGGAGACAACTAAAATGTGGACCGAACATCTCAAGGCGCGCGGCCTTTACGCATGGCCCCTGGATCTCAGAAAAGGAGGGCTAAGCCTGATTAAGAAGGAGCTCAGAAAAAAGAAACCTTCCTTCCGTGATCTGAGGATGGCCGTTGTCGGAATACCCAACGTTGGGAAATCGATGTTTATCAATCGCCTTGTAGGACGCAGAGCTGCCCCGGTGGGAGGGATCCCCGGAATAACTAAAGGGGTTTCCTGGTTCAGGGGAGACGGGTTTCTTCTGGTTGACTCTCCTGGAATACTGGATCCGCACAGCGACGCCGGGGCCCACAGGATCATTTCGTGGATAGGCTCTACCCGGGGACAGGTAATCGGCAACTGGGAGGAGCACTCGAAAGAATGCATCGCCTTCCTGGTCAAAAAGGATCTTTGGCACGGGATATACACAACATGGGGAGTTGAAGCAGAAGGCACCTCGTCGGACATCTTGGAGGCCCTAGGCAGAAGGCTTGGCAAGCTTTTACCCGGAGGTTCCGTCGATATGGAGAGCGCGGGACGAATGTTTATGGAAGCTTTCTCGACCGGCAGGCTGGGAAAGATCAGCCTTGAAAAGCCCGGTGACCCTCCGCTTTGGGAAAGCCTGCGGGAATGAGTGCCGGTAAAACTGTTGTCATAGCGGGGACGGATGAGGCGGGGAGAGGACCCCTGGCGGGTCCTGTTGTCGCCGCCGCCGCTGTGCTGACAACAGAGCAAAAACAGAGGCTCCTATCCGCCGGATTGAAGGATTCCAAAAAACTTACACAGATTAAAAGAGAGTCACTTTTTTCCCAAATTTGTGACCTTGGGGTCGTTTGGCGAGCTCAGGCCGCTTCTCCCGCCAGAATTGACAGTGAAAATATACTTGCTGCCTCTCTTTGGTGCATGAGACGATCTGTAGAACGGCTGGGAGTAAGGCCAAATATAGTGTTGGTCGATGGAAACAGGCATATCCCCGGTCTTGATCTCTGCCAGAAATGTGTAGTAAGGGGAGACGACAGGGTGCCTGCCATAGCTGCTGCGTCCATCATAGCAAAAGTATTGAGAGACAGGATAATGACTGTGTTGGACGGCCGGTACCCCGAATATGGCTTCAAAAAGCACAAAGGATACCCTTCGGCCGCGCACCTGCAGAGACTAAGGGAGATAGGCCCGTCTCCCATACATAGGATCTCATTCAGTGGCGTCTGCGAGAAAGGGGAGAGATGAGTCTCGAAAGGGCTCTTGAACGCGCCCTTAAAAAAAGAGGGAGAATTGGGTCTCAAACGCCTTCGAAGAAGGATAAGCCGGATCTTTCCAAAAAAACGCCCGTCCACCTTCAGGTAGGCAAAGAAGGAGAGGAGAGGGCGATCGTTTTTCTCAAGCAAAAGGGATATCGCATAATCGATCGCAATGTCGGGTACAGGTGGGGAGAGATAGACATCATCGCGTCCGACGGCGGGGAACTGGTCTTTGTCGAAGTAAGGACCCGCAGTGCCGGCTGGATCATGCCCCCCGACCGCACAGTCGGACCTGACAAGATAAAAAAACTCAAAAGATGTGCCAGGATATGGACTGAAGATAGGATGTACTCCGGGTTTTGGCGAATAGACCTTATCGCCATAAGCCTGAGCAAGGAGGGTACACTGTCTGTAGAACATATAAAAGACATTACGGAGGGAATAGAATGAGTTCTGTCTCAGGTATCACGCTGAGGGGTGTAAAGGCCCTCGCGGTTGAGGTTGAAGTTGAGATCACAGGCGGCCTCTTCAATATTTCCGTAGTCGGACTTCCGGATGCCGCTGTAAGAGAGGCAAGAGAGAGAGTCAGGGCGGCGCTTCGCAGCGTGGGCATAAACCTCAGAGGACGGGTAGCAATCAATCTGGCTCCGGCTGATGTACCAAAAGAGGGGGCGCTTTTGGACCTTCCCATAGCAGTAGGTATCGCGGGAGTTCAGGGCGGAATAAAGGTAAAAAAGCCCTCTCTCTTTATAGGAGAGCTTGCCCTCGATGGCAGGCTCAGGGCGGTACGAGGAGCTGTGCCGGCTGCTTTCTTGGCGAAAGAAAAAGGATGGGACCTCTTCGTGCCTGAAGGCAACGCAGCCGAGGTAGGCCTTGTCGAAGGGGTCTCCGCTCGCAGTGTCAGATCACTTTCCGAACTCTTCGCTTTTTTACGAGGGGAAGTTGACATTCCTCGGATCGTTCGCAGCGAGGCCGAATATGAACCGGCTTCCCCCGATCCCGATTTTGCCGATATCAAGGGACAGGCCGTTGCCAAGCGCGCCCTGGAAATAGCGGCGGCTGGGCATCACAACATTCTTTTCGTAGGGTCACCGGGATCGGGCAAGACGCTTCTTGCAAGGGCGCTCAAAGGCATACTTCCTCCGCTTTCGGACAACGAACTGATGGAAGTATTGCTGCTGAGGAGTACTGCGGGAGACCAGAACTCCCCGCTTAGAGAACGTCCGTTCAGATCTGTACACCACACCGCTAGCGCCGTTGCACTTTGCGGGGGCGGAGCTAACCTGCGTCCGGGAGAGATCAGCCTCGCGTCCAGGGGCGTTCTATTTTTGGACGAATTTCCTGAATTTACCCGAGATGTCCTTGAAGCCCTCAGGCAGCCTCTGGAAGATGGGCGGATCACGGTGAGCCGAGCATCAGGAAGTGTCGTCTATCCTGCAAAGGTTCTCATGGTGGCGGCCTGCAACCCCTGTCCCTGCGGATACGCGGGAGATCCGATCGAGCGGTGTACATGCTCGGCATCTGCGCTCGAAAGGTATAGGAGACGGCTCTCCGGGCCTATCCTCGACAGGATCGATCTGCACATTTCGGTGCCGAGGCTTATGCCGGAGGAGCTTGTCTCCCTTGAGGGCAGGTGCGGAGAGAGCAGTTCTGAGGTCGCGAAAAGGGTGAGAGCGGCCAGAGAAATCCAGGCAGAGAGATGGTCAAAATATGGGATCGGATCAAACTCCGAGCTGCCTGAAAAAATACTGCGCAGAAATGTCGTACTTAAACCCGAGGTCAGGAGCTTTCTTCTCCAGGCTTTGAACCGAATACGTCTTTCAGGCAGGGGACTTTCCCGAGTGCTCAAGGTATCGAGGACTATCGCCGACCTCTCCGCATCTGAGGATATAGCTCTCGAGCATGTTGCAGAGGCCCTGGGTTACAGGGAGGGAGAGGCTCTTTCATGGATGAGGAGCTGAGGACACTTCTGCTGCTTAACAGCCTTGAAGGCGCCGGAAGAAAAATATGGGATGCGGTAGAAGACAAAAAGGTCTCAGTTTATGAGCTCTCCTCTCACGTCGAAGAAACCGCACGAAAGGCCGAAATCAGGCCTAACCCACTCTCGGAGTATGTGAGAAAAAAGGACGGTGGATGGGCGGAGAGGGAGGCTGAGAAGTGTGCTGAGCTTGGAATAAAGATCGTGCCCCTGACGGACCCCCACTATCCCCCGGCGCTCCATGACCTGAAAGACGCTCCTCTTGTTCTCTACTGGTACGGAAAAGCGGTGAGGCTTCCTTCGCAGTGCCTTAGTGTCGTGGGAACGCGCGGTGCGAGCAGCTACGGAAAGCGGACAGCATACAAGATCGGAAAGTACTGCGCTGCAAGCGGCGTAGGATTGATAAGCGGGGGAGCTGCCGGTATAGACGGGGCTGCGCACCTTGGGGCCTGCGATCTCAACGGCTCCACCTTCGCCGTTTTTGGTACTGGAGTGGATGTAAACTTCCCACAGACGAACATTAAGCTGTTCGAGAGGATAAGGGAAAAGGGGGCGCTGATCTCAGAGTATCCTCTCGGCAGTACGGGACAGCAGTGGCACTTTCCGAGAAGAAACAGGATCGTCGCCGCACTTTCCGAAAAGCTGGTGGTAGTAGAGGCGCCTTGCAAGAGCGGGGCGATGATAACCGCCGGGTTAGCGGCAGAGTTGGGACGAGAGGTTTGGGCGGTCCCCGGAAGAATAGATGAAGCCTCGGCGGCCGGATCTAATAAGCTTATATATGAGGGCGCCTATCCTCTGACAGATCTTGATGAATTTTTCAAAATGGACCTGAATAACTCCTCCGGATTCACCTCTACCTCAGATGTTGAAGAGCTTAAAAGAAGGCATTCTCTTGTCGGACCGGAGGCTAAGATAGTCGATGTACTGGCTTCGAGAGGGGAGCAGACGGTTGACAACATCGCCCTTGAGGTTAAAATGAGCGCCGCTGACATTATGAAAAACATAGCGGTCCTTGCAGCAAGAGGAATAATTTGTTCAACTGCATCGGGACGCTTCAGCATAAAAGTATGAAAGAGGTGTGATCGATGGCTGCCAAGGAAATCGAAAAAAAAGGTGAGACGCCTGAAAAAGCAGAAAAAAATAAGACGTCCGCTAAGGCCGTAAAAAAGACGCCGGCAGCAAAAAAAACTGAGAAACGAGCGGCATCGGGATCTTCCGCTCGAAAGACGGGCGTCAAAAAGAACGTAAAGGATTTTGAGGGAAAGACTCTTGTGGTTGTGGAATCTCCCGCCAAGGCAAAGACGCTTGAAAAGATCCTTGGAAAGGATTATAAGGTTCTGGCCAGCGTCGGACATGTCAGGGATCTTCCTAAAGGGCGAATCGCCATAGATATCGATAACGACTTTGAGCCGGATTACATTCAGGTCAGAGGGAAAGCGGATGTTGTCCGAAGCCTGAAGAACGCCTCCGGCGCGAGCGCTGCAACCCTGCTAGCCTCCGACCCCGACAGAGAAGGAGAGGCGATCGCATGGCACCTGGCTACGATACTGGGAATAGATCCGGAATCTAAGTGCAGGATAAGGATGCAGGAAATAACTGAGCACGGGGTGACCGCGGCGGTAAACTCTCCCGATAGGATAGATGTCAAGAGGGTGGATGCCCAACAGGCCCGCCGTGTTCTCGACAGGCTTGTCGGTTATAAGCTCAGCCCTCTGCTCTGGAACAAGGTGAGGCGCGGGCTCTCCGCCGGACGAGTGCAGTCTGTGGCTCTGCGGATCATCTGCGAACGCGAAGATGAGATTGAAAAATTTAAGCCGGAGGAATACTGGCTTCTGGATGTCATGGCAATGAGCGGGGACGCCGAAAGAAAATACAAGCTTAGGGTGGAAAAATACAAGGGAAAACCCCTAACGATACACAATGCAAAAGAAGCAGATGAGGCGGAAAGGCATATCAGGTCAGCTGGGGTGACTGTGGAGGAGTTCAAGACAAGAGAAAGTACAAGAGCCGCCCTGCCTCCCTTCAAAACCAGTACACTTCAGCAGGAGGCATCGAGACGCTGCGGATTCGCACCGGGGAGGACCATGAGGATAGCTCAGTCTCTATACGAAGGCGTCGATATCCCGGGGCGGGGACCCACTGGACTCATAACTTATATGCGTACAGACAGCCTCAGGATCTCACCCGAAGCCGCGGAGTCGTCACGCCGATATATACTTGAAAAATTCGGCGCCCAATATCTTCCGAAGACGCCCAACGCCTATGCGGATAAGGCGCGATCTCAGGACGCGCACGAAGCCATCAGGGCGACCGATCCCGACATAAGCCCGGACTCCGTGAAAGATTCCCTGACTCCGGAGCAATACAGGCTCTACGAACTGATTTGGAGCCGCTTTATTGCAAGCCAAATGGCCCCAGCCAAGATAGCGAGGACTACTTTGACCTGTTTGGGGGGCGACTACCTTCTCAAGCAATCGGGAGTGGTCGTGACATTTGACGGCTGGGGCAAGGTTTTCCCCCTTGGGGTCAAAAACGTTACCATGGGTCCCGCGTCGACCGGTGAACAGCTGGATATAGAGGATATATCGAAAGAACAGCGCTTTACACAGCCGCCCGCGAGATATTCCGAAGCAGGACTTGTAAAGGTGCTGGAGGAGAAGGGGATTGGAAGACCCTCGACCTATGCTGCGATAATGAACACTCTCTCGCTTAGGGGCTATGTCGACCGGAGTGAAGAAGACAAAAGACTCATACCCACAAAACTGGGAAGGCTTGTTAACTCCTTTCTCATCAGATACTTCTCAGACCTTATCAACGTCGGGTTCACCGCGATGATGGAGGAGGATCTTGACCGTGTGGAGTCCGGAGAGCTAAAGTGGCGCTCAGTAGTCGGAGATTTTTGGAAGGGATTTGCTCCGGTGCTGGATGATGCTGCCGCCCATGCCGAGAACATGAGGCCCGAGCCCGAGCTGACCGGGGAGAAATGTCCCGAATGCGGAAAAGATCTTCTCATAAAGAGCGGAAGGTTCGGCGAGTTCATTGCATGCTCCGGATATCCTGAATGTAAGTTCACAAAAAATATAGTCAAAACCACAGGAATCAAATGTCCCAAGTGTGAAAAGGGAGAACTTGTCGGCAGAAGGGCCAACAAAGGTAAGGCTAAGGGCAGGATCTTCTACGGCTGTACCGAATTTCCCGAGTGCGATTTCGTCACATGGAAAAAACCGAGTAAAGATGACGTCGAAAGCGAACCCATAGGATCAAGTGGCGGATCGGGTGATGTCTGATATTGTAACCGTTGTCGGCGGAGGGCTCTCCGGTTCCGAGGCTGCATGGCAGCTTGCTCGCAGGGGTGTCAAAGTGCGCCTCTATGAGATGAGACCAGGTAAAAAGACCCCCGCCCATGAAACAGGATATCTTGGAGAACTTGTCTGCAGCAACTCATTGGGCGGAGAAAAAGCCTCCTCACCGGCTGGGATTCTAAAGTCAGAGCTGATTCTGCTTGGAAGCCTGGTAATGGAGTGTGCGCAAAAAAGCAGGGTGCCCGCCGGGAATGCACTTGCAGTAGACAGAGGGGTATTTGCCCGCCTTATAGACGAGGCCCTTTCGTCACATCCAAATATTGAGATAATAAGAGAGGAACTTACAGAACTGCCGAGAGGGCCATCAGTGATAGCCACGGGCCCGCTTACGAGCGATGTTTTCGCAGACAAACTAAAAGAGCTGACAGGCGATGAGTTCCTCTATTTTTATGATGCTGTGGCTCCGATAGTCACGCTTGAAAGCATAGATGAAGGGTATTCTTTCAGGGGAAGCAGGTACGGAGGCAGCGGCGACTATATCAATTGCCCGATGGACGAAAAGGCATATCACGCATTCTGGAAGGCATTAACGGCTGCTGAAACTGCCCCAAAACATGGCTTTGAAGATGAGGGGCCTCGGCACTTCGAAGGTTGTCTTCCGGTGGAGGTCATAGCAAAAAGAGGAGAGAAGACTCTTCTATTCGGACCGCTGAGGCCGGTGGGGCTCACTGACGGAGAGGAAGAAAAAGAGCATTATGCGGTCGTACAGCTGAGGCAGGACAACGAAGAGGGAACACTCTACAACCTGGTCGGCTTCCAGACAAACCTCAAATGGGGCGAGCAGGAGCGGGTCTTCAGAATGATCCCCGCTCTCAGGAACGCCGAGTTTGTGAGAAAGGGCGTAATGCACAGAAATCTCTTCGTTTGTGCGCCGGTCGTTCTCGATCGTTTTCTCAGGCCTAACGGTATCGATGACACATTTCTTGCGGGGCAGATAACAGGTGTTGAGGGCTACCTCGAGAGCACTGCCATGGGTCTGGCGGCGGCGATATTTATGTCCCATCGCCTAAAGGGCACGCCCATGCCCGAATTCCCCGTGGAAACCTCCATAGGATCGCTTTTACACTATTTACAGACAGCTGTTCCCAAAACTTTTCAGCCGATGAACGTAAATCTAGGCATTTTCCCCAAACTTGAAGGTAAAAAGATCAGAAAGCGCACAGAACGCTGCGAAGCCTACCACGAAAGAGCGATCAAGGCGATGCGAGAATTTGTCGAGTCGCTCGACTGACTGCCAGTAAGGGTAGGGCAAATCGATGGGTTAAAACATGGTGAAGCAGCGACATGCTGTCGCTGTGAAGCAATGGTGAAACAATAGTGAAACGGTTGTAAGGGCGGGGGGCAAGGTCAAAGGTGGCTGAGCCGTAGCGGAGCGGTGGCTGAGCAATAGCTGAGCTGTCGTTAAAAACGAACCAAAAACGACGCACGAGATGAGAATTCCATATTCTCGTCGCTCTCGAATGCCTCAATCGCAGCGGCTTGGGGTTTAAGGGCTACAAACACTGTCACAGACTGAAGCGACGTGAACATGTCGCGGGAGTCAATAGGAAATCAATTGGGGAGTCG
>CAYZYF010000052.1:0-10098 GCA_964482015.1 uncultured Synergistaceae bacterium | reverse complement strand
CCGTGGTAATGAGTCTGGATGAGGCACGCAGCAGGGACCTTACATGGTCGAGACCGCTTCGTGCGACGATCCGGCTTGTGAACAGGAAGACTCGCGAGATTAAGGAAGAGGAGATCTATCTGGGTGATTTCCCGGCCATGACGGAACGGGGAACTTTCATAATCAACGGCACCGAGCGTGTGGTCGTCAATCAGCTTGCCAGGTCGGCGGGCGTTTATTTCAGTGCGGAGCTGGGCATTCCCGGACAGGAAGCATTTATGGCGAAACTGATCCCGGATCGTGGCGCGTGGATCGAATTTGATCTTGCTCCAGGCGAGGTCCTTTCGGTAAAGATCGACAACAGAAAAAAAATACCCGTAACAATGATGTTGAGGGCTTTCGGCGTAAAGACGACAGAAGAGCTTCTCTCTCTCTTTGGAGCGAAGGAAGTCGAAAGAGATTTGGTAGACGATGACGTAAGGGGCATGCTTCTCGCAGAAGCGATATTGTCCGGTGAGGGCGAAGGTGCCGTAGCCATTCCCAAGAACAAAAGGCTTAACAAGGAAGACCTTGAATATCTCTGGGAAAGCGGCAGGACTAAAATATGGGTCTGGGATGTCGACCCCGCTGTATCGGCTACGATCGAGAGGGACAATACTTCGACTGAAGACGAAGCAATGCTTGAGCTTTTCAGAAAACTTCGTCCTAATGAGCCGGCGCGAATGGAGAACGCAAGAGAATACATCAACAGTATTTTCTTCGATTCACGCAGGTATAATCTCGGCCGCGTAGGAAGGTACAAGATAAACAGAAGGCTCGGGCTTTCTGTTCCGGCTGCCGAGCGTCTGCTGAGGGTCGAAGATATTTTGGCGATCGTCAAGGGGCTTATTAAGCTGCGCGACGGCCATGAGCACATGGACGATATAGATCATCTCGGAAACAGAAGGGTCCGTGCCGTGGGCGAACTTCTTCAGAATCAAGTCAGGATCGGCCTGCTGAGGATGGAGAGGATAGCGAGGGAACGCATGACTACTACGCCGGACCTTGCCACAGCTATGGCCAAGGACCTGATCAACGTCCGCCCCATCTCGGCGTCGCTGCGGGAATTCTTTGGTTCGGGGCAGCTCTCCCAGTTTATGGACCAGACTAACCCTCTCGCCGAGCTTACGCACAGGCGCCGCCTCTCTGCACTTGGCCCCGGGGGGCTCAGCAGAGAGAGGGCGGGTTTTGAAGCACGGGACGTGCACCATACCCATTATGGCAGGGTCTGTCCGATCGAGACTCCGGAAGGTCCCAATATCGGTCTTGTCACATCTCTTGCCACTTTTGCAAGGATAAACGAGTACGGTTTTCTGGTCTGCCCGCGCAGGGCGGTCAAGGATGGGGTCCTCACGGACGAGATCGTCTATCTTTCTGCAGATGACGAGGATGAATACTACATCGGAAGGGCTGACACGCCCATTTCGGATGACGGCAAGGTGCTGCCTACCGACGGAGGTACAGGCATATACGTGAGGCATCACGACAATACGATCGAGATCCTTCCCGAACAGCTGCAGTATATGGATATATCTCCCAAGCAGATAGTCTCCATATCCACGGCGCTCATTCCCTTTCTTGAGCATGACGACGCAAACAGGGCCCTCATGGGATCCAACATGCAGCGTCAGGCTGTGCCCTTGGTCTTTCCCGAGTCGCCGATCGTGGGTACGGGCATAGAGCATCGCATAGCCAAGGACTCCGGATCGTGCGCGGTCTCGCGCAGCTCAGGCACTGTTACCTATGTAGACTCCGATCGCATAGAGATAACGACGGCGGTCAACGATAAGGATGTCTACAATATGCCTAAGTTCAGGCGCTCAAACCAGGGTACGGTCATACACCAGAAGCCTATCGTCTCCAGCGGACAGAAGGTGGAGGCAGGCGAGGTCATCGCGGATGGACAGGCCTGTGACGGAGGAGAACTGGCTTTGGGGAGGAACGTTCTTGTGGCGTTCGTTTCGTGGGAAGGCTACAATTTTGAAGATGCGATACTCCTGAGCCAGAGGCTTGTGAAGGAAGATTTCTACACATCTATACATATAGAGGAGTATGAGGTCGAATCGCGCGATACTAAGCTCGGGCCTGAGGAGATAACAAGAGATATCCCTAATGTCGGGGAAGATGCGCTAAAAAACCTCGATGAAGACGGCATCGTCAGGATCGGCGCCGAGGTCAAGGCGGGAGACATCCTTGTAGGAAAGGTTACCCCCAAGGGCGAGTCGGATCAGTCGCCCGAAGAAAAACTCCTGCGCGCGATATTTGGAGAAAAGGCCAGGGAGGTCCGTGATACCTGTCTCAGGGTGCCTCACGGTGAGGGCGGCAAAGTTGTTGAGATAAAGAGGCTCTCAAGGGACAAAAACAGCGAAGACTTGAGCCCCGGCGTCAATGAGGTCGTCAAGGTATATGTGGCTCAGTTCCGCAAGATCACCGAGGGCGACAAGATGGCGGGACGCCACGGAAACAAGGGCGTAGTCTCAAGGATCATGGCTGAAGAAGACATGCCTTATCTGTCCGACGGCACTCCTGTCGATGTTGTGCTCAATCCGCTGGGAGTTCCCAGCCGGATGAATCTCGGACAGGTGCTGGAGACGGTCATGGGTTTTGTCGCCATGCATGGCGGCTGGAAGGTCGTGACGCCCGTTTTTGAATCTGCTACAACAGAAGATCTCAAGCCCTACATCCGGGAGATCCAGAAAACACGATATCCCGAGATGAGGGATGACTGCAAAATAACCCTCTACGACGGAAGGACCGGCGAACCTATGGCCAATAAGGTAGCGGTCGGCGTCATGTATATGCTTAAGCTTATTCACCTTGTGGATGACAAGATCCATGCAAGGTCTATCGGGCCGTACAGCCTTATCACCCAGCAGCCTCTGGGAGGCAAGACCCAGTTCGGCGGACAGAGGTTCGGCGAGATGGAGGTCTGGGCGCTTGAGGGTTACGGGGCCGCACATATGCTTCAGGAGATGCTGACGGTCAAATCTGACGATATCAGGGGAAGGCTGAAGACATATGAGCGCATCGTAAAGGGCGAGAATCTGGCCAAGCCGGGGGTCCCCGAAAGCTTCAGGGTCCTCATAAAAGAACTCCAAGGGCTGGGGCTGGATGTGGAGATCAAGTACTCTGACGGATCATTCGGTGAACTTGTGCTCTCCGATGAAGAAGACGAGGGCAGAGAGTCCAGAAGGCATGTCTCTTTCAGGCCCGATTCTATAGTTGACAGTCTGGAGGATGATTTTGGGTCGGATGCCGTTAAGACGATCTCCGACAGTGACCTGTTCCATGATCATGTGGCGGGACACACCGCCGTCGGCATGCACGAAACTGACCCCGAGAAAGAAAAAAAAGTTCTCACGGATGATGAGGGAGATCTTTTCAGCGATCTTGCTCCCAAAAAGGATGATCAGGGGGATGATGACTGATGGCTAATATAAATCGTGAGATCGCAGGTGTGAGGACGAAACTTTCTTCACCCGGGAGGATCAGGGAACTCTCCAGCGGCGAGGTAAAAAAGCCTGAAACCATAAACTACAGGACGCTCAGACCGGAAAAGGACGGTCTCTTCTGCGAGCGCATATTCGGGCCTACACGCAGCTATGAGTGTGCCTGCGGAAAATATAAAAGGAGCGGCCCCAAATTCAGAGGGGTCGTATGCGACCGCTGTGGGGTTGAGGTAACAGACAACAGGGTCCGAAGGGAAAAAATGGGGCATATTGAGCTTGCCGCCCCGGTCGTACATATATGGTACCTTAGAGGTATCCCGAGCAGGCTCAGCCTTCTCCTTGGGACTTCTACCAAGGAACTTGAGAAGGTCGTGTATTTTGCGCCCACCCGGCGCAGGGAAAAGGCCTACAAGGTCGTAACCGAAGGGAGAAGAATAGATCTTGCCCGCAGGGGTAAGGTTCTCTCAGCGTCCGAGGAACGCATACACCGTTTTTACGACCCCAAATTCAAGGCCGAAGAGGCTTTCAGGATAACCAGGGTCGAAGAGATAAACGCGAACGAGGGGGATATTCTTACCTCAAGCCAGGTCAGCCGTATCCTTAGCGAGTACGGCGACGAACTCTTCAAGACGGAGCCGGCTTACCGCATGTTCAAAAGTGAGACAGAAGAACATTCCGATGCGATAGTTCCCGAATCAAAAACAGTGGCATTGAAAGCGGCGGACGAAAAGCTAAGGTTTGAGAGGGCTGTTTTGAACAACCAGGATGCATTTGTTGTAACCTCGGTAGTCCATCTCCCGTTTGCCAAGAATGACGTCATATCGGAGAGCGAGTACAGGCTTTATAACCAAAAATACCCCGGGCGCTTCCAGACGGTAGAGGAAACCGAGACGCTGGAGGATCCGTGCTACATAGTAATAAGCGGGGGAGAATCTCCTTTTGAGAAGGCGGACATAATCCTCGAGAGGGAGGAGATGATCTGTGCCGCTTATGACAAAACTTTTGAAGCGGGCATCGGTGCCGAGGGTGTTTTGACCCTGCTCGAAAAGACCGATATAGAGCTTCTTGTCACCTCTTTGAGGGAGGATATAGCCGAGTGCTCAGGACAGAAAAAGCGCAAGCTTGTGAAGAGACTTCAGGTAGCTGAAGATTTCAGGAAAAGTGACAGCAAGCCCGAATGGATGGTCTTGTCCGTACTGCCTGTCATCCCGCCCGATCTCAGACCGATGGTGCAGCTGGACGGCGGAAGGTTTGCCACGTCTGACCTTAACGATCTTTACAGAAGGGTCATCAATAGGAACAATCGCCTTCGCAAGCTCCAGGAACTTAAAGCGCCCGAGATAATTGTACGCAATGAAAAAAGGATGCTTCAGGAATCAGTTGACGCCCTTATTGATAACGGGCGCAGGGGCAAAGCTGTCCTTGGCGCCGGCAACAGGCCGCTTAAAAGTTTGACAGACCTGCTTAGAGGCAAGAAGGGACGTTTTCGTCAGAATCTGCTTGGCAAACGGGTCGATTATTCCGGCCGTTCCGTGATCGTGATCGGGCCGAGCCTTAAAATCTACCAGTGCGGGCTTCCCAAGCAAATGGCGCTCGAACTTTTCAAGCCGTTTGTTATGCATAAGCTTGTCGAAAGCGGACTCACACCCAATGTCAAAAGTGCGAGGAGATTTATTGAGAGAGGGCGCGACGAAGTTTGGGCGATACTTGAAGGCATAATCAAAGATCACCCGGTCATGCTCAACCGCGCTCCTACCCTTCATAGACTTGGGATACAGGCCTTCGAGCCCGTGTTGATCGAAGGCAAGGCCATAAGGCTCCATCCACTGGTTTGCACAGCTTTTAATGCGGACTTTGACGGAGACCAGATGGCGGTGCACGTTCCCCTTTCACTTGAGGCACAGACGGAGGCCAGGGTGCTCATGCTCTCCTCCAACAACCTGCTTTCTCCCGCGAGCGGAAGGCCTGTGGTCATACCGACCCAGGACATAATCCTGGGGGTGTTCTTCCTGACCAGCATCAGAGAGGGCCGTAAGGGAGAGGGGCTTTATTTCACGGATGTTGAGGATGTAATGTCGGCGCTGGATCACTCCGTCGTAGACATAAACTCGAAGATCAGGCTCAAGATAGATCCTGCATGGAAGGTCAAAATAGCGGAGGATGAAATTGTCGGCGGTAAATGGATCGAGACGTCGCCCGGCCGAGTGCTCTTCAATTCCGCGCTTGATCCTCACCTCAGATTTATCAACACTACGATAAACAAAAAAGAGATGGCTAAACTGCTCGATGACGCCTACGACAGGGTAGGGCAGACCGCAATGGTGGAAATGCTCGACGAGATCAAGACTCTTGGATACCACTGGTCCACAAGGAGCGGAATAAGCCTGGGTGTCGGAGACGTCGTAGTGCCCAAAGAGAAAAAGGCCATACTTGGGGTCACATTGGGACATGAAGAGGACCTAACCTCGCAGTATGAGATGGGTATTCTGACCGAAGACGAATATATGAGGCAGAAGGACATACTTTGGTCGGACGCAGGACGCCATATCGCCGATAAGATAATGGAATACATGGAAGAAAAAGATCCTACGAATCCCCTGAGGATAATGGTGGAGTCGGGAGCCCGCGGTTCCCGTGGACAGGTCGCGCAGATGGCGGGAATACGTGGACTGATGGCTGACCCGTCCGGTAGAATAATCCGTTATCCGATCGTTGCCAACTTTAAGGAGGGACTTAATACCCTGGAGTACTTCATCTCGACGCACGGTGCCAGGAAAGGGCTTGCCGATACGGCGCTCCGCACAGCGAAGTCGGGATACCTGACGAGGCGTCTGGTCGATGTGGCGCAGGACCTCATCATTATGGAAGAGGACTGCGGCACGTCGGACGGCATAGAGGTCCGTCCGCTTCTCCAGCAGGACGGAAAGGCCACGATTTCGATTTCGGAGCGTCTCGCCGGGAGGACGAGCTTAAGGGATGTCACCGATCCTCGCACCGGGGACATGTTGCTCTCCAAAGACGAAGAGATCTCCGCAGAAAAGGCCGAGTATATTGAAAAACTTGGCATAGACTCCGTGTGGGTCAGAAGCCCGCTCACCTGCGGCCTCAGGCACGGTATCTGCCGTTCATGCTACGGCAGGGATCTCGCCACCAGGAAAAAGGTCGCCATAGGTGAATCGGTCGGAGTTGTCGCGGCACAATCGATAGGCGAACCCGGCACTCAGCTGACGATGCGTACCTTCCACACCGGAGGGGTACGCCAGTTCACGGGCGAGGACATCACGCAGGGACTTCCGAGGATCGAGCAGCTATTCGAGGTCCGCAGGCCTAAAAAGGTCGCCATACTTGCCGAAGTCGGAGGGACCCTCCTTGAGATACGCGAGATGGACGGAAAGAAAAAGCTTATCATCGGCGTGGTCTCAGAGGACGGGGGAGAAGAGAGAATATCTTATAACATCCCTGCTTCACAGAACCTTCTCTCCGAAGTGGAAGAAGGATGTGTCATAACCAAAGGAATGGTGCTTACGGAGGGCTACATAGATCCGCAGCAGCTTCTTGAGGTAGAAGGACTGGAGGCCGTTCAGCACTATCTCCTTGATGGTATTCAGGAAGTCTACCGTTCGCAGGGGGTCTCTATAAACGACAAGCAGATAGAGACGATACTTCGTAAGGTCGCCCCTGTAAACCGTGTCAGGATCATAGAAGAAGGCGACAGTTCTTTTGTTTCGGGAGAACTGGTCTGGAAAGAAGACCTTGAAGAGAGCATCAGGCAAATATCGGAAGATAACGAAAGGTCACTGGACGAGTCCTACGATTTCCTCCGTGATTCCAGGATCATTGAGGCCCCCGGAGATCTGATCAAAAAAGATGAAGAAGCTTCGGAGTTCATAACCAAGGCCGCTCTCGGTGAGATGCTCAGGCCGGGAGGAGCCACCGGAGAGCTGATGGTCGAGGACAAGGAGGGTGAGCTCCGCGTCATTTTGGGTGACGCGAGCTTCCGCAGACTTATGGAAGGGCTTGAGCTGATAAAGGAGTTCAAGTCGGAAAACAATGAAGAAGCATTGATCAAAGCCGGAACAAGGCTTTCGGCGACAGACCTGGTGAAGATCGTCTCGCTGCCCCCGAGGCCGCTGTTGGTCAGAGACACAAACATCCTTGATGAAAGCGAGGATGCTACGTGGTTCGCCTCCGATGTCCTAAAAGACGGCAAGGTCATAATACCGATGGATTCTTCCGTTGATTCATTGGCCGTAAAAACTCTGAGTGCGAACAACATCAGCGAGATCAGGCTATGGAAATCTCCGGAACACATTAACCTGACCGATTCCATGCACCATGTGCTGATCGAGCATTACTTCGGTAAGCCCCTCACGCAGGCGATAAACTCGGACGGAGAAGTAATAGAGGACATCGCGCACAGCATAGACGGCGCCGTGGTCAGAGGCATAGTTGAGGGCACCATTACCGGGGTAGAGAGCGACGGCGTTATAATCACCAGAGAAAAGGTTATCAGGCAGGTCCTTACCGAAAGAGCTTTGGGGAAGGTGCTGCTGGAAACGGTCAAGGATGTAAAGGGAAATGTTGTTGCAGAGGCAGGGCAGGAGATCACAAGCAAAGTCCTTGACGGAATAGCTTCCTCCGAGACCGGAGACATTACTCTGCGTCCCAAGCAGGCTCCATCCGAACATAAGCAGCTCATCCAGCGTGTTTCTTTTGTCAGGCGCCTAAGAGAAGAGCCGCAGTGGCGCCCGGTAGTGCACGGTGTAACAAAGGCGGCCCTTGCTACGGACAGCTTCCTGTCGGCGGCTTCGTTCCAGCAGACCGCGCAGGTATTGGCGGCTTCGGCGGTACGCGGCGATGTCGACGATCTTGCGGGCCTGAAAGAAAATGTAATAATCGGCCTCCTGATACCGGCCGGCACCGGTATAGAGAGATACAGAAAGGTCGAGATCAAAGAGGCGCGCGAAGAGAGCCATCTGTCTTTTCAGGATACCGTGGCTGTAGCGGAAGAGACAGAGTTTTAAGCGAACCCTCAGGACAAAATAACAAAAAATAGGCAAGAAAATCAAAGAATAAAAAAACAGCGGAAGCCTTCGGTATTTGTTGACACAGAGGGCTTCCGCTGTTAATATACTCTGGTGCGCCTTTGCACAGGGGGTGTTTGTGTGCCTTTAAACGAGCTCGCCTCACCTAGAAGAATAGTCGGGAGCAATGTAGTCCTGAGAAAGCTCAGAGCGGGTGAGGTAGGCAAGGTTTTTCTGTCCGAAGAAGCGGATAGCCGCTTTACAGCGGAAATTCTGGCAGAGGCAGAAAAACAGGAGGTGCCTGTGGAATGGGCGGAAGGATCGCTGCAACTGGGAAGAGCATGTGCCGTGACCAGAAAGACAGCAGCGGCTGCTCTTCTTAAAGGCTAGAAGAACATTATTCAGAGGGAAGGAGGGAGCTATTTGCCAACAATAAGCCAGCTTATACGTAACGGCAGAGAAGACAAAAGACGCAGCTTGACTGCTCCGGCGCTTCAGGAGAACCCACAGCGCCGAGGGGTGTGCACTCGTGTTTACACCGTGACCCCAAAGAAGCCTAACTCTGCTCTTCGTAAGGTCGCCCGTGTGCGTCTTACCAACGGATTGGAAGTGACCGCATATATTCCGGGCGTGGGACATAATCTGCAGGAACACTCAGTGGTCCTGGTTCGCGGAGGACGTGTCAAGGACCTGCCCGGCGTCCGCTATCACATCGTCAGGGGAGCACTTGATTGCGGCGGTGTCGAAAACCGTCGTCAGAGCCGTTCGCTCTATGGTGCTCGCAGGCCGAAGTAATTTGTAATGTCATAGGGAGGTTGGTCCTATATGCCACGTAAAGGACATGTAAAAAAACGAGTAACGCCGCCCGATTCAGTTTATGCGAACCAGGCAATATCGAAATTCATCAACTGTCTGATGCTTGGGGGTAAAAAAAGCACAGCGGAGAGGATTTTGTATGGAGCGCTGGATCTGGCCGGCAGCAGGCTCAGCATTGAACCTGCAGAAGTATTTGAGAAGGCGATGACCAATGTTCGTCCGTTGGTTGAGGTTCGTCCAAGAAGGGTCGGCGGAGCCACATATCAGGTCCCCGTAGAAGTTAGACCCGAAAGGGCGCAGGCCCTCGCGATCCGCTGGATAATCAATTATTCGCGTTCGCGCAAGGGTATGCCAATGGTAGAACGTCTTGCCCGTGAGCTTACTGATGCCTGTAAGGGCGAGGGCGGATCGGTCAAGAAGAGAGAAGACACGCATCGCATGGCTGAAGCAAACCGTGCGTTTGCCCACTATCGCTGGTAGTGTGAAGAAAGAAAATCTTATAGTATTGGTTTGGTGGTGTTGACGATGCAGGGCATCGACTTGAGTACAGTGCGCAATATCGGGATAGCTGCGCATATAGACGCGGGTAAGACTACGACGACGGAACGTATTCTCTTCTATACAGGCCGCAAGCACAAGTTGGGCGAGACCCACGAAGGTGCTGCGACAATGGACTGGATGGATCAGGAGCGTGAGCGTGGTATTACTATTACGTCCGCCGCGACTACCTGTTTTTGGGGAGATTGCCTTATCAATATTATTGATACACCCGGGCACGTGGACTTTACTGT
>CAYZYF010000051.1:0-10111 GCA_964482015.1 uncultured Synergistaceae bacterium | reverse complement strand
GATTTGCAATAGATTACCCATCGACTACCCGCTCTTTTCCCTTACAACCGTTTCACCATTGCTTCACCATCGTTTCACAGCGATAGTATATCGCTGTTTCACCATTGTAAGGGCTCCCCTATCGATTCCCGCGACTTATTCACGTCGCTGCCTCACCATTGCAAATCTCGCCCTTCGCCGCTGATCAGAAGATCAAGTATCTCCGTCTTTAGGCTGTGAAACCTGAAATCTTTAAGGAGAGAAAGCCGTCTCGGCCTTGCGAATGGGATAATGATCTCGCTTATTATCCTTCCCGGCCTCTCACTTAAAACTATGACGCGGTCGGCCATCAGCACGGCCTCCTCTATGTCGTGAGTGACTAAAAGCAGAGAGGACCTGTATTCGTTCCACAGGCTGAGCGTAAGCTCCTGCATCCCGAGCCTCGACTGGTAGTCAAGTGCAGAGAAAGGTTCGTCCATCAGGAGCAGCATCGGCCTCATCACAAGAGCACGGGCAAGTGCAACCCTCTGCTGCATGCCGCCGGAGAGCTGGTACGGATAGAAATCGGCGAAATCGGCCATCCCGGTCTGAAGCAGAAAGGAGTTTGTCTGGTGTGAGATCTCTGCCTTGCCGATTTCTTTTCTTTTCAGGCCAAAGGAGATGTTGTCCCTGACGCTGAGCCATGAAAAGAGCTGGGGATTTTGGAAAATCATACCTCTCTCGTAAGACGGCCCGGCTATTTCTTCGCCGCGGAACAGGATCTCGCCTGCATGGCCGCGGTCAAATCCCGAAAGAATATGAAGGAGGGTCGACTTGCCGCATCCGCTGGGACCTACGATAGCTACTATCTCTCCCTCGTTCAGCCGGAAAGATAGATCCTCAAGCACCTCGGTCTCTGTCCCATTCTGACTGAAGCTTTTAAAGAGACGGCTGACCGTCAACAAAGATTTGCCGTTATTCATGGCTCAGAACCTCTTTTGAGGGATGGACCCTTTTGATAAGGGCGAGAAGCAGCCTGTCCGAAAGCCAACCAAGGAGAGCTATAACGATCATTGATACTATTATCATGGAGGTATCGCCCAGCATTCGAGCGTTCATCATCACCGCACCGAGCCCTTTTGATACACCGGTAAGTTCCCCCAGGACCACGTAGGCCCACGAGACTCCCAATCCCAGCCTCAGTCCGGATAGGATGCCCGCAGCAGAAGCCGGAATGATCACATGGACAAAAAGGGTCGGACCTTCGGCGCCCAATATGCGGGCGGCCTGTACCAGCTTTTCCGGAACCTGCCTCACTGCTATCGATGTACTCAGGTATATCGGGAAAAAAGCGGCGAGCGAAATGAGGAAGACAGCAGTGGCACGGCCGACTCCGAACCAGACCATCGCAATGGGCAGCCAGCCTATACCGGGCACCATCCTCAGAAGGTGGACAAAGGGGTCAAAGATACGTCTGGCCTTTAAAAAGCTCCCCGTCAGGATCCCAAGCGGCAGACCCGCGCACAGCGCAAGAAAAAAACCGTGGGCTACGCGGCCGGCGCTCGCGGCCGAATGTACAAGCAGCCCTCCCGAATAAGGGCCGGCAAGGCCATAGCCGGCAGCGAAATTCACCAGACTTGCGGCAACATCCCCCGGCGTCGGAATGATGTAGGCCGGCACGTTCAATATATATGATGCGGCGCACCACGCCGCGAGCGCCGAGGCGGGCAGGATAAAGCTCCATATATCCCCTATTTCTCCATATTTTTCCATGCTAGTCCGATATGCTTTGCAAAAAACTTAGATCGATCAGCATGTCGATGTCGGGAATTGTTTTAATGGTCCCGAGGTCCAGCATCCTTTGTGCGAGATTTTTGACCTGGCGGATTGTTTCCGGAGTTATCTCCCAAGCAAGCTCCATATTTTCGGTCGCCTCCTTCAAGACGGCGGGATCCGTTCCGAATTCCGCCGATGCCCTGAGCCAGACTTCCTCGTTTTTTGTCAGGAATTCGGTGGCTTTTACGTGGGCCTTCACAAGTTTGCTAATGCCTTCGGGATCTTCAAGGATTTTCTTTTCCGTAGTCATCATCCCCGCGTTTATAAAGCCGATGCTGTCATCATAATAGGGGTACTCAAGTATCTTTCCATAGCCTTGCACGACCGCTATCGAAGGGTATGGTTCGCCGCTGCAAAAGGCATCGATCTGCCCTCCGGCAAGCGCCTGTCCCATGTCAAAGAAATCGATCTGAATCAGTGTAACGTCAGATAGGGGATCAAGCCCTGCCTTGGCGAGTGCCTCAAGCAGAAGTATGTGGTGCATTGTCCCGGGAACATAGGCGATCATTTTGCCTCTAAGGTCTGACACCGAATTTATGCCCCCTTCGGAAGCCACAGTAAGCGCGGAGCATTTGCGGGTCATTGCGGCGACGACCCTGACCGGTTCTCCGTTCGAGGCGGCCGAGATAGCCGTCACCCAGGTAGTGCCGCACATATCAAGATTTCCCGCGAGCAGAGCCGTTTTCTGATCTCCTGGGTTTGTGAACGGAAGAACCTCAACGCTTTCACCCTCCGACATATGCTCGGAGTAAAAGAAGGGCTGAATCGTCTGAGCTGTCTTCCACGTTCCTACCTTAAATTCTCTTTTTCCCGACGTGATCGTCTTAGCCGGCCTTGTAGCTAAAAAAATACCCGTACCCAGAACTAATACTAAAAGCACAGCCGCTCTCCATTTCATGTTGCGCATAGTTATATCCTCCCTGATATCACCTGATGACCGCTACGTTCACGTCCATACCCAGCCTCTTTAAACCATTCGGCCGCCTTTTCTATGTTAAATCCATTCCATTCCGATAGAGAAACATCCGCAGATCTCGGCAATGCTCCGATATCGACGACCACCACGTTCGCCCCCCAGCGAAGCGCTGTTTGTGATGGAGGATGGACGCATATATCACGGATCTTGTAACCGGCAGCCAGACGAATGACCGCAATTACCTGTGCCAGTCTCCGTTCGGATATAAGAGGCAGGCTTCCCAGCGGGGTGCCGGCAACTGGTATCCTGGCCATGGCCCCTGAGAGCGATGCCTCGTGTTTCAGGGCGAGCAGGAGGATATCCGCGATCTCTTCGTTTGAGTGTTCGATACCCACAGGTTCTACAAGAAAAGCCAAATCCAGGCCGGACTTTCGGATCACATCAAGAGTCTCCTCGCGATCTTCGGGCGAAAAAGGAGTATCGCTCCCCTCCCTGAGACGAATGGCGTGGTACACAATGTCAAACCCGGAATCCCTGAGTTCCTCAGCCCTGAGCGCGTTCAGTTCACCTGTATTCGCCACGAGACGAAAGTCCCACGAAATATCTTTTTTGATCGCTGAAGCGAGGGCTGAGAGATCTGAGAAGGCGTAGTCCTCTGTTGTCCTCAGCGTGATCCAGTCCGCACCTTCTTCGATAAATTTTCTCGCGTAATGCAATATTTCCCCTTCAGAGAGTGTGTAGCTCTTAATTGCTGTCCCCCATGCCTCACCGAAGGAACAAAAGCGGCAGTTCATAGTACAGGGCTTAAAGTCGACACCGATCGATGCCCATATCCGTGCCCTGTCCATTGTGACTGCGGACGCGACACGCCTTGCAGCTTCGCCGAGAAGGTCCGCAATTTCGGAATCGGGATCTATCTCAAGCAGCCTGACGATCGCATCGCGAGGCAGAGGCTCTCCTCTCATTGATGCTTTCTCGGCGTATGATATAAGTTCTTTAGTTTGCATTTTTTGTTCCTCGCTTGTCCCTGGTCTTTTTAGTTTTTGCTCAAGCAGCGCGATGAATGCGACATGGTCTGTTATTAGACTTACTCTAATTGCTGGCAGATACTATAGCAGAACCATCGGGCATTTTACAAGCCTTAAATATAAAACACATATGCATTAGGTGGTTTTGATCTTTTAAATGCGCGGGGAAAACAATAATGCCGGCGAAGTTTTCACCAAAGAAAATCCCACCCCGAGGGGTGGGATGAAGTTTACTGGTGGAGCTTAGGGGATTTGAACCCCTGACCTCTTGAATGCCATTCAAGCGCTCTCCCAACTGAGCTAAAGCCCCAAAGTTGAACATGGGCCATTATACTGATTAGGTTAAGTGGTGTCAACACTAACATAGGAGCATGAGAAAACTTGTCTTGTATAGAACAACGGCGTCTTTCGCGCTGATCCTCCTCGTTCTTTTGATGCTGCTTGTCCCTCTCAGACCCTCCTTCGCACTGACAAGGGATGAGGTGCTGCTCTCTGTTTTTAATTCATTAGGGAATAAAGTACCTGAGAAGTACCTCTCCAAATACGAAGGGGATATGACCAACTCCTCGGCCTTAAGGCTCTCCTACGAATCTATGGGCTGGGGATTCGTTGTCGAAGTTTATGAACAGATCGCGATACTGCCGGAACACAGCCATATCGATCCTATAACGGAGTTGTCGAAGAAGATTTCACCTCCGCCCCCGGCGGAAATTGCCTTAGCCCCCGACGCGCCCCTTACGGAAGACAACCTTAAGGCTATGGCTTCCTGGCTTGCCTCGTGCAAGAAAAAGGCATCATGGAAGGATTCTTTTTCTTTCGGCGAATGTACGCTTACCATGTTCAGGCACGGAGTCGGCGACCCTGCCAGATCCCCGAACGGAGATCTCGAAAAGGGGGTCAACGAGCCATTGTATGCGGCGATGATAACGGTGGACATGGGAGCTGTTAATTGTCAGATAGCGACTGCGGTCATGGTAGGAGCAAATAAAGCTCCTCTTGCGACTATCGCTGTGGAAAATTATGGCGTCATAGGCGGCATAAACGGCGGTTATTTTGCCGGAGCAAAACCTATCGGGGTGCTGCGCAGACAAGGACATGCCGACAGCGCGAAGTTCTGGCCGGGGCGCTCGGCATTCGGCTGGAACGAGGAGGGGGAAGCGATCTTCATCGATGGGAGGGAGATCTCGGACATAGGTTCAGAAAAGCGTTTCGATAAATATACCGAGATGCTCCAGGCCGGCCCCCTGCTTCTTAAGGTCGGCGAATCGGTGGACAATACCGAGGACATAAAGGGAAACGTCCTCAATTTTCGCCACCCCAGAACGGTCGTGGGCACCGACGGCAAAAGGGTTATGTGGGCCGTTATTGATGGAAGGGACAATATGCACAGCGTGGGGACAACTATTGAAGAAACGAGGAAGGTGTGCCGATGGCTCGGCATGACTACCGCGCTGAACCTCGACGGAGGAGGATCGAGCTCGCTGTGGTGGAGAGGAAACACCTTTACCCTACCAAGCAACAGTAGGGATGCGGAGCGCCCTATACCATACGGTGTACTGATATTCGAGAAGGGCAGCGGAGTCAGGCAATAATTGGTGTCTACCGTAAAAAGAAACCGGACGTAATATAAAGCGCGAAGAGCCCTCCAAAGGCATCTTCGCGCTTACTTTACTAAGTGGAACCAGGCCGGGATTACTTAAGTTCGATCTTAGCTCCCGCTTCCTCAAGTTTCTTCTGGATCTCTTCGGCCTCTTCCTTAGTGGCCTGCTCCTTAACGGGCTTCGGAGCGCTGTCGACAAGTTCCTTGGCTTCTTTGAGGCCAAGACCGGTGATCTCGCGAACGACCTTGATAACGCCGATCTTGTTGGCTCCGTGCTCGACGAGGACCACGTCAAACTCTGTCTTCTCTTCCTCAGCAGCCGCCGCCGCAGGTGCCGCAGCCCCTGCCATCGGCATCATCATCGCAGGTGCCGCAGCCGATACGCCGAACTTATCCTCGAGTTCCTTTACGAGCTCAGAGAGCTCAAGCACTGACATTTCTTCGATCGCTTTAATGATATCTTCACGTGTCATACTATTTCATCCTCCTAAGGATCTTTTTATATTTTTATGCCGCCGTCCGATCATAGGACCGTCGGCGCGGGTCATGCTGCTTCTTTTTTGTCCTTGATCTGAGAGAGACATGTAACAAGCCCTCTCGTAGGACCGGAGAGAACCGTAACGAGTCCGCGAAGGGGAGCTGCGATCGTTCCGACGACCTGAGCGATGAGTACTTCCTTAGATGGAAGATCCGCGAGGGCAAAGACCTGATCTTTTGACAACACTTTACCGTCAAGGATCGCCGCCTTCACGACTAGGGCCTCATTGCCCCTCTCCTTAGAGAAATCTCTGATGGTTTTGGCAACAGCCGCCGCATCACCGTATGAAAAGACGTACCCGTTGGGGCCGGTATCATAGCCCGATGCGTGGGTCATGTCCGCCTCGGTAAGGGCTATGCGCATAAGGGTGTTCTTGCATACCCTCATCTCGCCTCCCGCCTCACGTATGCGTCTGCGGCAGTCGCTGATCTTTTTGACTGTCAGTCCGCGATACTCGGTTACAAAGACGGCATTACTTTTTTTAAGAGCCTCTACCAGAGAATCGATGGTTTCACGTTTTGCTTCTGTCGGCATTCATTTTCACCTCCTGTTTGTGTTGTGAACGGACGCCAAATAAAAAAGCCTCCGCCACTCAAGGGAGTCCGGAAGCCGTAGTGTGTTCCAACAACAAGTAAGGAAACACAGTTATCCTTCGCAGACCTCGGCAGGAAAATTAAGCGCGCACGCACCTGCTGTCTTGAGTCCAAGCTGTGAGATTGTACAATAAGAAATATTTTTTGTAAAGCAAGATCAGTTTGTCAATTTCAGCCGTTTCTAATGTAAAATCATAACATCTTCATTCACCTGCGGGGGAGTTATAAATGAGAAAAATGCTGTTTGCCCTGATTGTCCTTATCTCCGCCTTATCCTTCGCCCCGCCCTCCTCGGCAAAGCCAGTGGCTGATGAGTTCCGTAACAATGAGTACGATTACTCCTCCGTAAAAACGGTCCTTGTCATGCCCGTGATATACGGAACGGAGATCCCCGACTCGGAGCCTTTTCTCGACGACACCCTACAGCAGAAATGGAAGGAGCTCACCTCTCCGGAAAAAGGCACTTTCAATTTTCTAGTTAAAACGCCGGATCAGATAATCGAAAGGGAGAGCTTTGTCAAAGGGACCGAGGCACCGGAAAAATCCAACAGGGAGGGTTTCATGAGTACCGCCCTCTCCCTCGCCCCGGAATACGTGGATGCGGTGATGACGGCTACGGTCACAAAGTGCGGATACCAGACGTTTAATCACCCCCAAGAGGTTGTGTGGGACACAAGATACGAACGCCGCTCCTATTACATAAACGGCAAATGGGAGACGAGGAGCGTCCCGATCAGCTACCAGCGAATCAAGCCGGCATGGGACGAAAAGTTTGCCGTCGGCACAGTCAGGCTTGAACTCCGTGATTCAAAGGACAACACTCTGATATTCGGCGCAAATGTAACGGCAGCCACGGCGGGGGACCTTTTCAACCCGCTGCCGACATTGACAAAGCACATTGTCAACATAGTCGAGAACACTGTCAAAAGAGTGCCCCAAAAGTAGAGGGGTGCGCCTAAGCGCACCCCTCTTGCTTTGTTCAGCGTCATTGCCGCCTTTATTCGGCGGTCACGTCCTTCTGAGCCTGCAGGGGATCTATCGAGATCCCGGGCCCCATCGTCGTAGTAAGGGTAACCGTCTTAACGTAAGTGCCCTTCACCGCAGCCGGCCGGGCCTTAAGGATGGCCCTGAAAAGGGTCTTTACGTTTTCCTCAAGGTTTTCGACCGGAAAGGATGCCCTTCCGACGGCATTGTGTGTTATTGCTGTTTTATCTACCCTGAACTCGATTCGGCCGGCTTTGATCTCTCTGACGGCATCGGCAACATCGAACGTGACCGTGTTGGCCTTGGCGCTCGGCATGAGTCCGCGTGGACCGAGTATTTTGCCCAGACGCCCGGCTGTCTTCATTATGTCCGGTGTGGCGATGACCGCGTCAAAATCCATTCTGCCTTCCGCGATCTCTTTTACAAGGTCTTCGCCTCCGACGATGTCCGCACCCGCATCCTGGGCCTCCCTCTGCTTGTCGCCGAGAGCAAGGACGCATACCTTTTTGGTATGGCCTGTCCCGTGCGGGAGGACTGTGGTGCTGCGTACCTGCTGGTCCGCATGGCGGGGATCTACGCCGAGACGAACATGGAGTTCGAGGCTCTCGTCAAATTTCGCCGTGGCACACTCCTTGGCTATGGCGACTGCCTCTGAAATGGAATACTGCTTTGTGAGATCGATCTTCTCGAGCAGAGCCTTGTAGCGCTTACCTCTTTTGTGCATTGTTATTCCTCCTCGTGGTGTTGTCGGAAGCCCCGGGGGCTTCCTCCCACATCCCGGACTGTGCCGGGAAGTCCGCTGCGGTTATGCTAACCGACTACCTCTACGCCCATCGAACGGGCGGTACCCTCGATCATCTGCATGGCCGCCTCTATGTCGTTGGCATTGAGGTCCGGCATCTTAAGCGCCGCGATCTCCTCGACCTGCTTTTTAGTGATCTTTCCAACCTTGTCTTTGTTGGGGACTGCGGATCCCTTTTCTTTACCGGCCGCCTTTTTGATCAGTATGCTTGCCGGAGGGGTCTTAAGAATAAAAGAAAAGCTGCGGTCTGCATACACCGTTATCACTACGGGAATGATCATTCCCACTTTGTCGGCAGTCTTGGCGTTGAACGCCTTGACAAATTCCATTATGTTGATGCCGCGCTGTCCGAGCGCCGGTCCCACCGGCGGTGCCGGTGTCGCCTTTCCTGCGGGAAGCTGCAGTTTAAGCTCCCCAATTACTTTCTTTGCCATAGTACATGTTACCTCCTTGGTTTTGCTGCTTATGTAAAAGCCCCTTTGGGGCGATTATTCTTTTGTCAATGTGCGCAATTGGAAACTTAAGAGAACAAGGTTCACTTTATCATCTTTTCCAAATATCAAGTTTAATCTGCTTAACCAAGCATAGTCCACGAAGATCGAGACAATTCGGGAACCTTTTCTAGGTCAGTATAATCGGCTTCTATTAGAGTATCCCGTCCGAATACTGTTATGCTGAATTTGACCTTGCCTTTATCAACGTCGATCTCGACAACAGGACCTGCCTGTCCGACAAAGGGGCCACTCTTGACCTGAACTTTATCTCCAACCTGGAAATCGACTTCGACCTTCGGCTTTGCCTCTTTGCCGAGCTTGTTCATTATTTCCTCTACTTCTTTCGGGGTAAGGGGAATGGGGTGGTTCCCCGATCCGACAAATCCCGTCACTCCCGGAGTATGGCGAACTACATACCAGGACTGGTCCTCGAGGATCATCTCCACGAGCACGTAGCTCGGGAATATCTTTCTGCGGATGCGCTTTGTTTTGCCCTCTTTGATGTAAACTTTCTCTTCAATGGGGACAAGGACACGGAAGATCCTGTCTTCCATACCCATAGTTGCGATCCTCTGCTCAAGGTTCGCCTTGACCTTATTCTCATATCCTGAATAGGTCTGGACTATATACCAGCTTCGTTCCTGTGTATTACCAAATATTTCGCTCATGCCTAAAAGAGGGCCGCAGCCCCCTTCACCTCCAGGTTACAGTCGAGACTCGAAAGCCATATCTGATCCAGGCTATCGGACGATTTTGGAGAATACTCCCGTGAGAAGCAAATCTACCAGCCCGAGATAGGCTGAAACCATGAAAGTTACCACAATGACTACGATCGTTGAATACCACATTTGCTGCCTTGTGGGCCATGTGACCTTTTTCAGTTCAGCTCTTGATTCCCGGATGTAGTCGAGGACTTTTTCCATAACCCCGACCTCCTCATTCTCAAACTTTGATATTTCTAGAACCTAAACAAAAACCGGCAAAAACAAAATGGCAGGCCTGGAAGGATTCGAACCCTCAACCCCCGCATTTGGAGTGCGGTGCTCTAACCAGTTCGAGCTACAGACCTGCGTGCGGAGGTTATTTTACCCTACTTGCACTCCTTATGCAAGGTATGTTTGTCACAGAACTTGCAGTATTTCTTTTTCTCAAGCTTTTTTGTCGCCTTTTTTTTGTTGACAAGCGTCACATAGTTGCGGCGCTTGCACTCCGTACACTGAAGACCGACGATATCCGCCATTTTAATTTCACTCCATACAAAAAAGATTTTAACGGGCGGCTTTCAGTCAGCCGCCCGGTATACTGCTTAGCCCAGTATCTCTGTGACGACGCCCGCACCTACCGTGCGGCCGCCTTCACGGA
>CAYZYF010000050.1:0-10255 GCA_964482015.1 uncultured Synergistaceae bacterium | reverse complement strand
ACCGCGGCTATTTTGTCAAGGTCAAATTCAGCCGGACGGGGAACTCCGGTCAGTTTCTCAACTTCCTTCTTCAGGGCGTCGATGTCCGTTACCGGAAGGCCCGCTTTCAACGCCGAGGCGAGCAGGTCTTTCCTACGCGGATTGATGCAGATGCCCCTCTCAGTAACGATCGCATCGACCGTCTCTCCGGGGGTGGTCACGGTGGTGACCCTTTCCTTTATCGAAGGGACGCCCCCCCTGAACGACGGGGCGACGACGATAGAGAGTTTTGCGCCGGCGGCAGTATCCTGATGTCCTCCCGAGGCGCCCCTAAGCACCCCGTCATGTCCGGTCAGGACGTTTACGTTGAAATCGGTATCGACCTCAAGCGCCGCGAGTATGACGCAATCCAGGTTATGGACCATGCATCCCGAGTTGAGAGGACTTGCGTACCACGAAGCGTCTATCTCGATGTGGCGCGGATCCCTTTTCATGGATTCGGTCACGGCTGAATCAAAGCTTTGCACGTCGAATACCGCTTGGAAGAGCCCCTCTTCCAGCATGTCAGCCATGTATCCTCCCACTCCGCCAAGTCCGAAGCTTCCCTGTATCTTTTTTTCCCTCATATGCTCCGCCAGATATTTCGCGACGGCGAGGCTTGCCCCGCCGACTCCCATCTGAAAAGAGAAGCCAGGTTCCACGATGCCGGAGGCTTTCATAAGCCTGAAGGAATCTTTCGCTATCTTGAGATCGACGGGGTTTCTGGTGATCCTCGCCGCACCGGTCGCAATTTTTTTGGGATCGCCCAGGCTTTCAACGCATACGATTGCGTCGACCAGATACTGAGGGATCGAGATGCGGGGGCGGAGAGGATATGCAACAAGGTTATCGGTTATGGCTATAGTATGCCGTGCGAACCTTGCGTCGATTATCGCGTAGCCCAGGGAGCCGCAGGCTGAGGGTCCCTCGCTGCCCGTGAGATTTCCGAGCGGATCACAGGCCGGGGCCGCGAGAAAGGCTACATCTATCGATATGGAGCCCTCTTCTATAGCCCTGGCACGTCCTCCATGGCTGCGTATCACTACAGGGAGAGACATATCTCCCCCGGAGAGGAGCTTCCCCAGCTCACCCCTGACCCCCGATGTGTAGAGCCTGGAAATGAGGCCGCAGCGAATGTAGTCCGCCACACAGTCATGGACATCGGGTATGGAGCTGGGAGCAAGCGTGAGATCTTTGAATCCCATTTGCCTGAGAACTTCGAGGACCATGGGCATGACTGCGTCGCCGTTCCTCAGATGGTGGTGGAATGAGACGGTCATGCCGTCGCAGAGCCCCGAGAGTTCAACCGCCTTCTCTATGCTCTCGACCACCTTGTTCCCGGAGGGGGCGGGAGATCTCAGCCATACCGCGGCGCCGGGACGGCTTTCGCCGCTGCCTGACAGGAAGAAGGGCGTTTTGTAAGGATCAAAGGAACCGACTCCCGGAAGTTCGGCCGGGACATTTCGTCCGAGAGAATTTACGTTCATCTTCATCATAAGCCGCTCCTTTCGATGCCGTAGAGTTCGGCAAGGTGCAGAAGGCGGCGTGCTCTGGCCGTGACGGGGGCATCGATCATCCTGCCGTCGAGGGAGACTACGCCTTTGCCTTCTTTTTCTGCGGCCTCGGCAGCCTCTACGATGCGCACCGCCTTTTTGATCTCTTTTTCATTCGGCATGAAAGCTTTATGGATGATATCTATCTGGTCCGGATGGATCGCGGCCTTTCCCGTAAAGCCAAGACCGACGATCATCCTGCATTCCTCCGCCAGTCCCTCGCTGTCGTTAATATCGGCCCATACAGTGTCATAGGCCTCTGCGCCCGCTGCGCGCGCCGCTACGACCACCCTGCTTCTTGCGTAAAAGAGTTCCCATCCTTCCTTTGTCTTTTGGACTCCCATGTCCGCGGTGAGGTCCTGTCCCCCAAGCGTTAGGGCCTGTACCCTGGGAGAGGCGGAAGCTATGAGGTATGCGTTTTCCAGACCGATGGCAGTCTCGATCATCGCGTGGATGCGTACCTTTCCGACAGGCATCGAAGCGGCTTTCTCCAGTTCTTCGATCCTTCTGTCAGCCGCGATGACATCCTCCGGTCCGTTGCACTTAGGGATCCTCACGGCGGCCGGAGCACAAGGAATGATCTCGCGCAAATCGTCTTCAAAGAACTCCGTGTCGGCTCCGTTTATCCTCACAGTAACCGTGAGATCCTTAAAATCATAGCCCTTCAGAAAACAGGAGACTATCTTCCTCGCCGCATCTTTCTCGGTCAAGGCCACGGCATCCTCAAGATCCAGCAGTATGCTGTCCGCTCCGAACACCGGGGCATACTGGATCATTCCGGGTGAATCGCCGGGTATGTAGAGCATCGAACGGCACGGTCTCATTTGCCTGACACCTCTTTTGCGGCTCGCAGCAGCGCCGTTTCAATGCGCGCCCTGATAGTTATCTCAAGCGCTCCCCGGTCCTGAATAGAGATATCGGCTCCTTCGAGACCGTATTCGTTCAGGACCTTCTCTGCAAGCCGTTTTGTCCTTTCATAAAAGATTACGCTGTTTGCGCCCTTGTATTCCAGCTCCAGGCCCTCGGCGGGCGACACGGTAACAAGGCAGTCGGACGATTCCAGCGTTCCGGCGCTGGCCGTATGAAGCAAGATCAATCCGCTCATCACCTTTCATCAATAGTTGTCGGGGGAGGAGACGGAGCTCCTCCCTCGGCACTCTTATCTGAGTTTCTCCGCTATTGCCCTCAGGAATTCTTCCGTGGTGACTACTTTTTTCTCGGCAAGATCGGCGAGCGGGGCGATATCCTTGGTCATAATGCCCCCTGTTATGGTTTCCACGGAGGCATTCTCCAGCCTGTCCGCAAATGTTTGAAGCTCTTTTATGCCGTCCAGTTCGCCTCTTTTTCTGAGTGCCCCCGACCAGGCGAAAATGGTGGCCATCGGGTTGGTGGAAGTTGCCTCACCTTTCAGGTATTGGTAATAGTGCCGCGTGACGGTCCCGTGTGCGGCCTCATATTCAAACACGCCGTCGGGCGATACTAGGACCGAGGTCATCATCGCAAGACTTCCGAACGCCGTGGCTACCATGTCCGACATCACATCGCCGTCGTAGTTCTTGCACGCCCAGATAAATCCGCCCTCTGAGCGAATGACCCTTGCCACCGCATCGTCTATCAGAGTATAGAAGTATTCTATGCCCTTTTTCTCAAAATCGGCCTTAAATTCGTCGTCGTATATCTCCTCAAAAATATCCTTGAAGCGATGGTCGTATTTTTTTGAGATCGTATCCTTTGTGGAGAACCAAAGAGGTTGATCCGTTGCCAGCGCGAATTTGAAACATGAGCGGGCAAAGCTCCTTATCGACCTGTCGAGGTTGTGCATTCCCATCACTACGCCGCCGCCGCTAAACTCATGGACCAGTTCTCTGCAGGCTTTTTTCTCGTCCCCATCGGCCGGCTCAAATGAAAGGAAGACCTTTCCGGGGGTATCTATGACCATCTCGACGTCCTTGTATATATCGCCGTACGCATGACGGGCAATGGTTATGGGTTTCTGCCAGGTCCTTACGGTAGGCTTGATGCAGTCGAGAAAGATCGGCGACCGGAACACCGTTCCGTCGAGTATCGCCCTGATCGTTCCGTTAGGACTCCTCCACATTTGCTTGAGGCCGTACTCCTCAACCCTCTGCTGGTTCGGGGTTATAGTCGCGCACTTTACGGCCACTCCATATATCTTTGTGGCCTCCGCGGCCTCGACCGTTATCCTGTCATCGGTCTCATCCCGTTTTTTCAGGCCCAAGTCATAATATTCCGTTTTGAGATCTATATGAGGTTCGAGAAGGATCTCCTTTATCCAACCCCAGATCACCCTCGTCATCTCGTCTCCGTCCATCTCTACAAGCGGTGTTTGCATTTTAATTTTCATTTCGTTCAGCCCTCCATCATTTTAAAGTATCGGGTTTAGCGGCTTTTCTGCCGAGAGTAGTAGTTCATCAGGCATCCGGCGAGGATTATCTCTCTCTCTTCCGCGGTTAGGCCGGGCATGTTGAGAGTTATCTCCCTCTCTTTGGACGTATCACCGTGCAGGACGAAAGCACTGACCTTTTCGAGGCCGCTCTCCACCGCCCTGCGTATCCCGGGAATAAAAATCCAGTCCCCGACCGACAATTTCTCCCTCTCCGCGGGAGAGATTATAAACGGGATCATCCCCCAGTTGACGAGGTTGCTCCTGTAGCGTTTCGTCGCATATTCCTCGGCTAAATTCGCCTGCCCGCCGAGCACCCTCTGAGAAGATGCCGCCTGCTCTCTTGCAGACCCGTCACCGGGCTTTATCGCGAATATCGCGCTGCCTATGGCGATATTTTCTAATGAATCCTCCCTGCCGACGAGCGCGAGGACCGATCTCAACTCTTCCGAGAACCCGACGGGGCTGGAGCCGGCCGCTCTTCTTCGCTCATCCTCCAGAGCCTGGGCGGCCTTCGCCCTGCCTACATACCCAGGATCCTTGCGGGACAGCGCGTACTCGGCCAATTTTAAGGGGTTGGAGCGCAGGGACGAGGTCTCCCCCGAAGGTATAAGTTCATCGGTCGTTGTCACAGGATCTGTGATGACCGAAGCCAAATGGAGTACTATGTCTTCTGCCAGAGGATACACCTTGGGCCAGGGGCGGATATTAGGTCCGTAGACGAGTTCTGTCCCGGGCTGCGGCCTGCCGAAACCTCGGTATACTTTTTTATCGTATATCTCCTTTTTGAAGTTGTACTCCATATCATGGAGGATGTCACCATACCTCTCAGCAGAGGTAAGGGATCCATCGTTGGCGGCGGTAGCGGCTATAGACCTCGCGTCCATAAGTGCGACCGAGGCAAGCTGCCCTTCGTTCGGTTTTGAGCCCTCCCTGTTGGGAAAGTTTCTCGTTGTGTGTCTGATGCTGAGCCCATTGTTCGCCGGCGTATCACACGCACCGAAGCACGGACCGCAGAAAGCCGTTCTGATAGTGGCTCCGGCGGATATAAGATCAAGGATCGTCCCGTTTTCAGTCAGTGCCATATTCATGGGCTGGCTGCCCGGATAGATGCTGAGGGAGAATCCTCCTATTCCGAGGCTGTTCGTCTTAAGGATCTGGGCCGCCGCGACAATGTTGTCGGGAGTGCCCCCCGCACATCCTGCGATAACACCGTGGTCCACGCGGAGGCGTCCGTCGGACAATTTGTCTAAAAGAGAGAGCGAGAGGTCCGGATTCTCGATCTGACGCTTTGCGTCTATCTCAGCCTGTCTAAGGATATCCCCGGCGTTCTCATTCAGTTCGTCTATCGTATACACATTGCTCGGATGGAACGGGAGAGCTATCATCGGCCTGACCTTGTCAAGATCGATCAGTACTGCCCCGTCGTACCATGCCGTATCTTCCGGGTCGAGCCTATGGAAATCTTCAGGTCTGCCGTGTATTTCGAGATATTTTCTGACCCGGTCGTCCGTCCTCCATATCGATGAGAGACAAGCGGTCTCCGTTGTCATAACATCGATACCGTTGCGGAACTCGACCGGAAGAGAGGCAACCCCGGGTCCGACAAACTCCAGTATTTTATTTTTTACAAATCCTTCCTTGAACACCGCGCCTATCAGAGCAAGAGCCACGTCCTGCGGCCCGACTCCGGGACGCGGTGAACCTTCCAGCCAGACTGCGACCACTTCCGCTTTCTGAATGTCATAGGTATGGTTTAAAAGCTGTTTTACAAGCTCGGGGCCTCCTTCTCCAAAGCCCATAGTGCCAAGCGCTCCATAACGTGTATGGCTGTCGGAACCCAGAATCATTTTTCCGCATCCCGCCAGCATCTCCCTCACGTACGAGTGGATAACAGCCATATGGGACGGGACAAAATCCCCCCCGAATTTTTTCGCTGCCGACAGACCGTACACGTGATCGTCCTCATTTATCGTTCCGCCGACCGCACAAAGACTGTTGTGGCAGTTCGTCAGAACATAGGGGACGGGAAACTCCTTCATGCCGCTGGCCAAAGCAGTCTCTATTATTCCGACATAGGTAATGTCATGAGATGCAAGTGCGTCAAATCGGATCTTTAATTTTTTCCCCGTGCTGTCCGCGTTGTGCGACTGCAGGATCCGGGACGCAATTGTTCCTTTCGACGCGATCTCCCTGTCAGGCAAGACACCCACGACAGGATCAAGCCCTGCTTCTTTCAAACGCATATTGATCTCATTCATATTGATATTGCCGGTCTCTTCTGCCATGAGACCTCCCCGGAACAAATACACCCCGTTCTTGATCAGTTTCAGCATTGCTATCACTCCTTTGCGCTCTTATGACCCGATCCCGTCTTCTCACGACATCCGTCCGAACGGACCCTGTCTGGAAATAGCGTTAAATTCTTCTCCCGCACTTGAACAGATCTTTTCAGTTATCACCTTCTTCTAAATTAGATTCCCTACAATAATATTATAACTGTCGCAAATGTAAGCTTTTTATTTTTTTGTAACTCTGCCCTATGCCAATCTTATATAAGTTTTGATCATAGTGTTGGTGTCAAATGCCAAGGACAGAACCGGAGAATTAAGCTTCCGATGTAAGAAAGGTCATCTTAATTATCAGAAAATGAAGATCAATTTGCGATTTGATACAGCCGTATAAAAAGACGGGACCGAATCAAAGAGCGTGCCGTCTCGAGATCGTCCGCTTCGATCCCTTTTCGCAAACATACCAAAAGTCAAAATACTGACAGAGAGCTGATGCCAAATGCTTTGATCCCGCAATGACGCCCTTTTTTGCAGCCATTGGGACGATCGGCCTCCTGCGGATGCGGTTATCTAATTTGCTCATACAACATCTCTAAAACATAAATAACCCAAGCAAAGGGTTGAGCAAGTTATATCCATTTTTTGTAAATTCGTCAAGGTAGTTTTCTGAAATTCAGTTATATTTAGAATAGAAAGATAATTGAAATCAATTCAAGCCTTATTTTTTATCTTCCGTACACAAAAAATAAAGAGAGGAACAAGGAATTGTCCTTTGTCCCTCTCTTTTGGCCTGATATAAAAATGTTGTTATTTTTGTTTAATTTTGCTTTCTTTTGAGAAACAGCTTAGGTGGTTTTGTCGCGTGTACGGGAACCGGAGTCTTTACAAAAGATGTGTCGGATCCAATTTGCTCCTCACCGGAGCTCTCATTTTCCCTCTTTTTGTAGAGGACCTGTTCGGATTTTGATCCGTCCCTATATATCGTTATCCCTTTACATCCAAGTTTCCACGCCGACACATAAGATTCAAGGACGTCGCCGACGGAGCTTTCATTGGGAAGGTTTATCGTCTTGGAGACAGCCAGGTCTGTGTATCTCTGGAAGATAGCCTGAGTGCGCACGTGAGACATAGGAGGAACGTCGTGTGACGTGATGAAGACGGACTCCATGATATCGGCCGACAGGTTTGCCCTGCAGGCCTCTTCGTAATACTTATTCTTTTGCTTCATGACTACCTTCGTGCCGTCCACCTGTGTGCGAACGCGCGTATGTTCGAGGGCGAAGAGCGGTTCGATCCCGGACGAACAGTCTGCGAGAAGGGCTATAGTGCCTGTCGGAGCTATACACGTAAGGGTTGCGTTCCTGCGTCCAAGGCCGGCCAGCGCATCCGGCACACCCTTTTCTATTCCCAGCTCTACAGAGGTTCTGTGCGCGGCCTCTCTTATCGTGGACATTATCCTTTCGGCAAGGTCTAGAGCAACCTCGCTGTCGTAAGGAATCTTCAGCCCGAAAAGCAGGTCAGCCCACCCCATTACCCCAAGCCCTATCTTACGGGTCTGCCTGACAGCGTCGGCTATCTCGGGCAGAGGGTAATGATTAACATCTATAACGCTGTCCAGAAACCTGGTCGCAACGGCGGTCGTCTTTTTTAAAAGGTCAAAATCAAAACCATCGGGACCTGCCATCTTTGCAAGATTTATGGATCCCAGGTTACAGGCCTCGTTGGGGTAGAGCGGCGACTCCCCGCAGGGGTTGGTAGCTCCGAGAGGCCCGAGGTTCGGAGTAGTGTTCCCCTTGTTTATCGCATCGAGGAAGATTATGCCCGGGTCGCCCGTCCTCCAGGCTGTTTCAGCTATTTCGTCCAGCAATTTGGCCTCCGGACCGTAGGGGTCCGCTTCGGCCATCTCCATAAAATCGTCTTTTACGCCTACCGAGATATTGAAATTCACGATGGTGCCGTCTTCATCTTTACAGTGAATAAAGTCGCGGATATCGGGATGGTCTATGTTGAGTATGCCCATATTGGCGCCTCTCCGCATACCCCCCTGCTGGACGGTCTCGGTAGCCTTGTCAAAGAGGCTCATAAATGATATCGGCCCGGAAGCGCGGCCGTTGGTGCTGTTTACCTTTGCGCCGCAGCCGCGCAGGTTTGAAAAATTAAAACCGGTACCCCCGCCGCTTTTGTGAATCAGCATCTGTTTCCTGATAGCCTCGCAGATGCTCTCCATCGAATCATCGATGCCTATGACAAAACAGGCCGCGAGCTGACCGTGAGGCGCAGGCCGCCCGGCATTCATTATGGTCGGGCTGTTGGGCAAAAAAAGAAGCTTAGCCATGATATCGTAGTATTCGTCGGCCCACATATAGCGCAGCGCAAGAGTGTCCTCTGCGGAGGCGACGTGCCCGGCGACGCGCATGAGCATACCCTCGGGCGTCTCCGTTGGGTCTCCAAAGTCATCTTTCCACAGATAGCGGTCTTTGAGTATCTCTCTTGCGGCTTTATTAAACTCCGGCTTTTGCAGCATAATAATATAAAACCTCCCTTTCGGACTCTAAGGGCAACCTTCGCGGTCGGATAATCCGGCCGACTAGTCCATAATAACACAAAAAATCATATATGTAAGCGCTAAAACACTATATACAAGAGAATGTTATCCACCAAACACTATATGTTGTGTGGTTATCTATGTGGATATTCTGTGGAAGACTTTGGCCGGTTCATCTGTGCCATGCGTCTTTTGTGAAAAGCACCAGCAATGTGTAAAGTTCGAGCCTGCCGCACAGCATACAGAAAACGTATATCCACTTTGCGGCCGTAGTCTGCGTATGGAAAGTCGTAGCCGGTCCTACGTCGCCCAGACCGGGGCCGATATTGCCCAATGTGACCGCCACTGCGGTTATTGAGGTGATGACGTCCTCACCTGTCGCAGATATCATGAGCGCTGCAACGGCGAAGATAATAAAATACAGGGCGATGAAGGTCGAGGCAGAAAATGCCAGTTTGTCGGTTATCGTCTTTTCACCGAGCATCATCGGTATAGAGGCGTGGGGGTGGATAAACCTTTTGATCTCCGCCGTTATCTGTTTTGTCACTATCTGTATCCTGATGCATTTTATAGCGCCTGACGTGGAACCGGCACAGCCTCCGATGAACATAAGTACAACTATGGTCATCTGAGTTATGGTTGGCCAAAGAGAGAAATCGGCCGTGACAAATCCTGTAGTGGTCATCATACTGACAACCTGAAAGGCGGCATAACGCACGCTCTCTGTTACCGTCGGATAAAAACCGTTCCTAAAAAGAGACGCCGCGATCAATATGGTCGAAACCAGAGCCACCCCGAAATAGAATTTAAATTCCGGGTCCCTATACGGCTTGAGGCTTTTGTTTTTTATCGCGAGGAGATGCAGTCCAAAATTCGCTCCCGACGCAAACATGATGAAGGCAAGGACCCAATCGATAAAAGCCGAGCTGTACCAGCCCACGCTTTGATTTTTTGTAGAGAAACCCCCGGTCGAAACCGCGGCGAATACGTGGCACAAGGAATCGTAAAAACTCATCCCGCCAATGAGCATCATCGCTATCCCAAACAGTGTTAGCCCCACGTAGACCTTCCACAGCAAAATGGCGGAATCCTGTATTCTGGGACTGATTTTTTCCAAGACGGGGCCCGGGACCTCCGCCTTAAACAGCTGGGTCACGCCCATTCCGAGCATGGGTAGAAGTGCCAAAGTCAGAACCACTATCCCCATGCCCCCCAACCAATGTGTAAGTGCGCGCCAAAAAACCAACCCTCTGGGAAGGATCTCGACGTCTCTGAAGATCGTCGCGCCTGTTGTGGTAAATCCTGACATAGCCTCAAAATAGGCGTCAGAAAACGAGGGGGCATAATCGCCGATGTAATATGGAAGGCACCCTTGAAAAGAGGCAAACACCCACGCAAACGCCACGGCGGCAAACGCCTCCCTGGTGCCCATGTCTCTCGGATC
>CAYZYF010000049.1:0-10315 GCA_964482015.1 uncultured Synergistaceae bacterium | reverse complement strand
TCGGCGGGGTCGTTTATGCTTCTGTAGTTTCTGTCGAAGAAGACTTGAGTGAGCTCAAAGAGGCGGAACTCCTCATAGTACCTCAGGTTTGTAAATATAGCCTTGATCATGCCCGGAACGAGCGATGAGCGGAGCCTGCTCTCTTCCGGCGAAGGAGGCGATGTCAGGGTGAGCATCTCCGACGTGTCGGAACAGGCCGACTCGTTGTATTCGTCCGCGACCCATGGATAGGTAAAGATCTCCTGCATGCCGCACCTGAATGCCAGATACTCTCTCAGCGAACGTTCCGCCTCGACCTCCCTCTGATTGATCGGCTTCTCAAGAACTATCGCAGGCGGGATAAAGTCAAAGTTTTCATAGCCTATCAGCCTGGCTGTCTCTTCGAGGATATCATCGGGGAGAGATATGTCTCCCGTAGATCTCCACGCAGGCGCGGTCACACAGAGAGTGTCGCCTGAGACCTCGGTCTTGAATCCGAGGTTGGCGAGCACGCGGACGACCTTGTCAGCGGAGAGCTCTTTGCCCAGCCTTCTCGATAAAAACGAGAGAGAGACCTCAACCACGGAGTTTTTGAGCGGAGCGGGATATGAGTCGACATACGCGATCAGCTCCGATTCGGGAAAGTACTCTTTGAACATTTGAACGGCTACGGATATGCCGTCATCGACCCTCTGAGGCTCGACTCCTTTTTCAAAGCGCGAGGAGGCTTCAGTGCGCAGGTCAAACTTCTGGGAGGTCCTTCTGACTCCCTTCGCGGCGAAGTTGGCGATCTCAAGTATGATCTCGGTGGTATCTTCGAGAATTGAATCGAGCTTGCCCCCCTTTATGCCGGCGAGCGCCGAGGAGCCCTTTGCGTCCGCTATTACAAGATCGGACGGAGCGAGCTCGAGTACGCTGCCGTCAAGCAGCTCGAGCCGTTCGCCTTCCGCTGCCGCCCTGATATGTATATCCCCCTTGATGTGATTTTTGTCAAAACCGTGGGTGGGCTGCCCCGTGGCGAGCATCACAAAGTTAGTTATGTCCACCGGAAGATTTATCGGTCTCATGCCGACGCGCCAAACCATGCTTTTGAGTTCAAAGGGAGAGGGTACGTTGCTGATATTTTTGAAGGTAAGCGCCGAATAACGGGGGCACTTCGACGGATCCTCTATGACCACATCGACGTCACCCCTCTCGGATGGAAGGCAGGGTTTTTCGAAGGGCTTGAGCTCGCAGTCGTAGATCGCGGCGAGTTCACGCGCCATCCCATAGTGCCCCCAAAGGTCTGGCCTGTTGGTAAGCGATTTGTTGTCTATCTCAAGTATGATGTCATTGAGACCGAGCGCATCCGCCGCCGGAGTCCCCGGTTCCGCGCCGAGGTCTGTGATGTCCATGATCTCCGCTTCCCTCGTCACGGGGAAGAGTTCCTCAAGACCGATCTCGCCGGAGGAACAGATCATCCCGTGGCTCATTACGCCCCTGAGCTTAGTCGGCTTGATCTCGACGGGATCGCCCGCACCGTGCCAGCGAACTTTGGCTCCCGGCCTGGCGACGATCGTCAGCTGTCCGGGGGTCAGGTTAACGCCTCCGCACACGATGGAACTAGGGGCGGCGTCTCCCACATCGACGGTACAGATCCTGAGCTTGTCGGCATCGGGATGGGGCTCAACGGTCAGGATCTTTCCTACAACAAGACCCTCGAGTCCCTCGGCCAGGTCTTCGGCCCCCTCTACCTCTACCGTGCACATTGTAAGGTCATACGAGAGCTTTTCCTTTGTCAGGCCATCGGGCAGATCAACGTATTTTTTTATCCAGTTAAGCGACAGTTTCATCTCATATCTCTCCTATTTGAACTGCGAAAGGAATCTGAGGTCGGCGCTGTGGAAGAGGCGGACGTCGTCCACCCCATACCTCATCATTACCAGCCGATCCAGCCCTATGTTGATATAGAAGCCCGACCAAACCGAAGGATCAAGGTTCGCTGCCCTGAGGACGTTGGGATGGGGCGTTCCGCCGGGCATGACCTCTATCCAGCCCACATGCTTGCAGACCCTGCATCCTTCGCCGCCGCAGACGAGGCAGCGCATGTCTATCTCAAAGCCTGGTTCTACAAAGGGGAAGAATCCCACCCTCATCCTGACCTCGACGTCGGTTCCAAAAATTTTGTCCAGGATAGTTTTGACCAGCAGCTTGCCTGAGGCAAAGGAGAAGTCTCTGTCAACTATGAGAGCTTCATACTGGAAAAACGCCCTTTCATGCCTCGCATCGGTAGTCTCGTTTCTATAGACCCTTCCCGGGTAGACAAAGCGGGCGGGGGCGCCGTGTTTCTCGAGGTAACGCACGCTCGCTCCGGTCAGATGAGGCCTGAGGCAGAGGCGTTCGGCTCCTCTCTTTTGGTCGCAGCCCTTGAGCCAGTATGTATCCATACTTTCACGGGCGGGATGTTCGGGTTCAAAGTTGAGGTTGTCAAAAGCATAGAGTTCGCTTGTTATCTCCGGTTCGGAGAAGACCTCGAAACCCAGCGACCGAAACGCATCGTTCAGATCGTAGCACATCTGAGTTATGGGGTGCAGCCCTCCGCCGATAAAATCCGTCCCCGGAAGAGTTATGTCTAATGAGCCTTTTAAAGATGAGCCCGCGTTGACAAGTTCCTCGTTTTTTTCCTCTATAGCCTTGCTCAGTATCTCCTTCACTTCATTCGCGGTCTGGCCGAGGACTTTCCTAAGTTCGGGCGCGGCGTGGCCGACGCTCTTCAGTATCTCCGTGACCTCGCCCTTGCGTCCCAAAAGGCCGGCTTTTACGCTCTGGAGCTCTTGCGGAAGGGATGTTTCGGAGATCCTTCGTATCCCGGCCTCCTTAAGTTTCTCTATCTGTTCGAGGAGCTTTGAATCGGCAAGTTTCTCCAGCCCCTGTTCCTTAAGTTCGTCAAACACTATCTCATTCCTCCAGTATATGCAGGTTTTGAGAAGTTCCTGCCTCGGTCATATAGTCTGATAATAGTTCCGCATCGGGACGACCGCCCGAGATAGCACAAGGGCTCCCGCCGGCTTTTCCGGCAGGAACCCCCTGACTATCGGCTGTACGATCCCGCGGGAAGTGCGTACTCTCACTTTACCGCCCGGCGGAGGAGTGTTACTTAAGGGCTGATTGGGCCTTTTCAACAAGCTTGGCAAACGCGGGCATATCGTGCACCGCCAAGTCCGCGAGCATTTTGCGATTAATGTTGATGTCAGCCTTTTTCAGTCCGTTTATAAGCGCGCTGTAAGCGATCCCGTTAGATCTTGCGGCGGCGTTGATACGCATGATCCAAAGCTTCCTGAAATCACGCTTTCTGAGCTTCCTGCCCGTGAAGGCAGAAGAAAGGGCGTGCAGGTAAGCCTCGCGAGCCCTGCGATATACGTTCTTTTTGCGTCCCCAAAATCCCTTTGTGATGCTGAACAGTTTTTTGATTTTTCTGCGGCTTGCGCTTGATCCCTTAACTCGCATCTAATGTCACTCCTAGTCTTATTCCCCGTTTAAAAGAGCCCCGGCATCAAGCGTAGGGCAGTACTTTCTTGATGTGCCCTTCCACCGCTGCGGGAAGGATACCTTTTCTTCTGAGTGAACGAAGCCTTTTCGAATTCTTTGAAGAAAGAAGGTGAGAACGGCCGCTCTTCTTAAAGGTGACCTTTCCTGTTCCGGAAATCTTAAAACGCTTTTTTGTGGCGGAGTGGGTCTTCATCTTGGGCATTACATTGTTCCTCCTCATGCTCTAATGTCCCCAGAAAGAGGACAGATAAGCTATTATCTGATGTGTTTGTTATTCCGCTGCCGTTTCGGCCGCTTTGTTCTCATCTGCTCGTGCGGCTTTAGGATCGGATTCCTTAACCGGCTTTTTTTCCGGCGCGGCAGTTTTGGGAGCCGACGGCTTTTTAGCTGTCTCGGAAGAGACGATAGGAGCTATCATCAACCTCATGTAGGAACCTTCCATGCGCGGTTCCATCTCCACCTTGCCAGAATCGGTTATCGCGCCTACGACCTTGTTGAGAACCTCTCTGCCTCTGTCCAGGAAAGCCATTTCTCTGCCCCTGAAAAAGACTGAGACCTTTACGCGATGCCCTGCCTGAAGGAACGTCTTGATCGCCCTGACCTTGAAATCATAGTCATGCTGGTCGATTTTGGGGCGCATCTTGATCTCTTTTACCGCCTGATTCTTCTGTTTCTTGCGGGCGTCCTTGTCGCGCTTCTGCTGTTGGAAACGGTACTTTCCATAATCCATTATCCTGCAGACCGGCGGCGTAGCCTGAGGGGCCACCTCCACCAGATCAAGCTCTGCCGCTTCGGCCAGAGCCAGCGCTTCCTTTGTACTTACAACGCCGCGCTTGGTATTCTCCTCGTCGATCAGAAGAACCTCTACCGCTCTGATGTCGCTGTTTACGCGGGGCTCATCGTCCCTGTTCGCTATGGCGTTACACCTCCTGAGTCTATTTTTGATAAAATAAAACGGGCCGGGCGCAAAGTGCGCTCGGCCCATCGGAAATTTCTCTCCGGGTCGGCCTGACAACTTGCTGCGTCGGCAGGCGAGAGGCGCATCCTCTGCTTAGAAACCCGTTGACTTAAATCAACCAGATTATATTAGCATACCCCGACATATTTCGCAAGGCACGAGGGCTCGATCTCTTAAAGGGGATCAAACTCTCCCTTGAGATGTTCGAGGAAGGCCTCGGGGGTCATTGTGCCGAGATCCCCCTTGGACCTCTCCCTAACGGCCAGAGTCCCATCTTCCGCCTCTCTCGCACCTATTACCGGCATATAGGGGATCTTTTGGATCTGAGCATCCCGTATCTTTTTGCCAAGTTTCTCATCTCTAGTGTCAGACTCGACTCTTATGCCCGCTTCTCTAAGCTTTTTGGCAAGCTCAGCCGCATAGTCGACGTACTCAGCGGCAACGGGGAGCAGCCTGACCTGCACCGGCGCAAGCCAGAAGGGAAATGCACCGGCATAGTTCTCGATCAGTATGCCCATAAATCTCTCAAGGCTGCCAAGCACCGTTCTATGGATCATGACGGGCCTATGCTCGGCGCCGTCACTGCCAACGTAGGTCATGTCGAACTTTTCCGGCATCTGGAAGTCCAGCTGTATTGTGCCGCACTGCCACGAACGGCCTATGCAGTCCTCCAGGTGGAAGTCTATCTTGGGGCCGTAGAAGGCTCCGTCACCGGGGTTCAGCCTGTAGTCAGTTCCTGTCTCTTCGAGCGCCTCCCTGAGTTTTTCCTCCGCAAGGTCCCACATTTTGGGATCTCCCATGGAGTCCTCCGGCCTCGTCGACAGCTCGACATAGTAGTCAAAGCCAAAGACGTCGCTGTAGATATATCTGTTGAGGTCCATGATCGCCTTTATCTCGTCCTTTATCTGATCCGGCGTACAGTAGATATGAGCGTCATCCTGGGTGAAGGCCCGAACCCTCATAAGTCCATGGAGCGCGCCCGACCTCTCATGCCGGTGGACGAAACCTAGCTCTGACATGCGTAGAGGCAGTTCCCTGTAACTATGTATCGTACTGTTGTAGACAAGGATGCCGCCGGGACAGTTCATCGGCTTGACCGCGAAAGGTGCCCCATCTATCTCGGTAAAATACATATTTTCCTTGTAGTGGTCCCAGTGTCCCGAACGGAGCCAGAGTGATCTGTCCAGGATCATGGGAGTTTTTATCTCGGAGTACCCGCGCTTAGCGTGCTCTTTTCTCCAGAAGGCGGTCAGGTTGTTCATTATGACCATTCCCTTGGGGTGAAAGAAGGGGAAACCGGGTCCCTCAGCGTGGATGCTGAAGAGTTCCAGCTCCTTTCCGAGCTTCCTGTGGTCCCTGGCCTTTGCCTCCTCCAGGCGGCGGAGGTGTTCTTTGAGCCCTTCCTCAGAACCGAAGGCCGTACCGTAAATTCGCGTGAGCATTTCGTTCTTTTCATCGCCGTGCCAATATGCCCCCGCAAGGGAGAGCAGTTTGAAGAATTTACAGCTGCCAGTGTGGGGAACATGGGGGCCGCGGCAGAAATCTACAAAGTCGCCCTCACGGTAAGTGGAAAGTATCTCACCTTCCAGGTCGTCGATCATCTCAACCTTGAGATCTTCCCCAAGCTTCGTAAAGAGCTTACAGGCCTCGTCTTTCGTGTGTTCCTCCCTGATGAGGGGGATCTTCTCCTGGGCTATCTTCCTCATCTCTGATTCTATTCTGGGGAGGTCCTCATCGGAGATTGGCTGGGGAAATCTTATGTCATAGTAAAAGCCGTCCTTGATGGCTGGACCTATCCCGAACTTAGCCTCAGGCCACAGCCTCAGCACGGCGTGGGCCATAAGGTGTGCGGTTGAGTGGCGAAGGAGGTCCAGTCCCTCCTCGGAATCGGGGAAGACGGGAACGATCTCCGTGTCCTCGGTGAAAACCCTGTCACAATCGACAAGTTTGCCATCTACCTTAGCTCCAATAGCTTTTTTTAAGCGCCACACCTCAAGAAGCTGGCGCACCGACGCGCTGTCCGCTTCGTAAGTTTTGCCCTCGGGTGTTGAAAAACGTGCCACTGCTATCGCCTCCCTGTTCGCCTAAAAGGCGAACAACCGCAATTTTTTATGATCTATTTACTGCCGGTGCTGCCAAAGCCGCCGGACGACCTCTCCGTCTCTTGAAGTTCGTCGGCCCTTTCCAGGCTGACACGAGTGACCTCGGCGAAGACGACCTGAGCTATCCTGTCGCCGGGTTCTATTTTAAAATCCTCATGGCCGTGGTTGATGAGTATGATCTTTATCTCTCCCCGGTAGTCTGAATCTATAGTCCCCGGCGAATTCAGGACGGTTACGCCGTTTTTAAGAGCCAGTCCGCTTCTTGGCCTGATCTGAGCTTCACAGCCCAACGGCATCTCAAAGAAGAGTCCGGTCCCGACACAGGCACGCCCGCCCGGCGGTATGACCGAAGGCTCCGCGGCACGAAGGTCGAGCCCGGAGGAGCCGGGAGTCGCATACCCGGGAAGGGCTATGCCCTTCCCGGCTTTGATCTTGACTGTTATATCCGCCACGCTGTATTCCTACTTTTTGCGCTCTCTGTCAAAGCGCCTGATCGGGCGGGATTCAGATCCCCGATCCCCTCTATCCTGATTGAAATCTCTGCGCGGCCTGCCGCCGTCATCGTGTCTGGGACCGCATTCGCGCCTGCTGCTGCCCTCTGATTTAGGCAGGAGGGCATAGCCTTTTTCGCGCTCCCTTTCTACCTCGACCTGTTCCGCAAACTCAGGATCCGCGGCCAGTTCGTCAAGCTTGTCCAGTATGCGTTTACGGCTTAGGTTGACCCTGTGCATATCATCTATCTCTTTTACTGTGACGATGACCTTATCTCCTACCTTGATCGCGTCGTCGAGCTTGGGGATATGGTAGTTGCTGAACTCACTTACGTGGAGGAGCCCCTCTTTTCCCGGGAGCACCTCGACAAATACACCGAAGTTCATCATCCTCGTCGCTGTCCCGACAAACGTCTCGCCAGCCGCCACCTCTCTGACAAGGTCATTGATTATCTTGACCGCCGATTGGGCGGAATCGTCACTGACAGCCGCCACATATACGCGGCCGCTGTCGTCCACGTCTATCTTAGCTCCCGTACGTTGAACTATGGAACGGATCATCTTGCCTCCGGGGCCGATGACCTCTCTTATCTTCTCGGGATCGATGTTTATCGTGATTATTTTAGGAGCCGTCGGAGAGAGTTCCGGACGGGGCTCGGCTATCGCCGATTCCATGATGTCCAGTATCCTCAGACGGCCGTCCTTGGCCTGTTCCAGTGCCTGGGTCAATACCTCGCGGGTAATGCCGCCGGCCTTATTGTCCATCTGGAGCGCGGTGACCCCATCTCTGGTTCCTGCTACTTTAAAATCCATGTCCCCATAGTGGTCCTCAAGGCCTTGGATGTCCGTCAGAATCCCAAACTTTCCGTCTTCGGCTATGAGCCCCATGGCTATTCCTGCGACGGCCTTCTTGATCGGGACTCCGGCGGCCATCATCGAGAGGCTTCCGCTGCAGACGCTCGCCATAGAGCTGGAACCGTTTGATTCAAGTATGTCGGAGACCTGCCTTACTACGTAAGGAAAAGCCTCTTCACCGGGGAAGACGGAGTGCAGGGCTCTCTCAGCGAGGGCTCCGTGTCCTATTTCACGTCTGCCGGGGCCGCGCATGGGCCTGACCTCTCCGACAGAGTAGGGAGGGAAGTTGTAGTGGAGGATAAACCTCTTGGAGGGTTCGTCAAGCTTGAGGCCGTCAAGCACCTGATCGTCGGTCCCCATCATCCCCAGAGTCGTGACTCCGAGGGACTGGGTCTCACCCCTTGTGAAGAGGGCCGATCCGTGGGTCATCGGAAGGATGTCGACTTCGCACGTTATCTTTCTCAGTTCATCCATCGCCCTGCCGTCAGATCTGCGTTTTTCATCAAGGAGGAGCTTTCTGACGCTGCTCTTTACTATCTCTTCCATCTTAGCCGCTATGTAAAGTCCCGAATCGGGGTGAGTCTCTGCGAAATGCTGCTCCGCTCTCTCTCCCGCCGCTGCGATCGCCGCGCCCCTCGGCTGTTTTTCGTGTATCTGAACGGCTCTGTAGATCTCTTCGCCCAATTCTTTTTCCATCCATTCGTCGATCTCTGAAATAACCTCCGGCGTCGGCAGATCCGCCTTCGGCTTTCCTACCTTTGCCCTGACTCCTTCGATGAAATCGACGATCTTTCTTATCGCCTCGTTGGCCAATTCCAGCGCGTCGACAAGCAGTTCTTCCGACACTTCCTGAGCGCCGGCCTCGACCATGGTAACGCCGCCCCTGTGACCGGCTACCACGAGATCCAAAGTACTGCGCTCCATATCGGTTTCATCTGGGTTGACCACGAGTTCCCCGTCAATGCACCCGATCCGCACCGCTCCTATGGGACCGTCCCACGGTATATCAGAGATGGAGAGGGCCAATGATGCGCCGTTGATGGAGAGTATGTTCGCCGGGTTTGTCTGGTCCACGGACATTACCGTGGAGACCACGTGGACATCATGCCTCATCCACTCGGGAAAAAGCGAACGGATAGAGCGGTCGGTCATCCTGCCGCTGAGGATCGCGGTCTCGGATGGACGCCCTTCCCTTTTAATAAATCCTCCCGGCACCTTCCCCGCCGAGTAAAAACGTTCCTCGTAGTCGACAAGGAGCGGGAAAAAATCCAGCCCCTGTCTGGGCTTCTCAGCCAGGACCGCCGTCACAAGCACCACAGTCCTGCCGTGGCCGGCGAGAACCGCTGCGTTTGCCTGCTTGGCGAGACGTCCGACTTCAAAGGTCATTGTCTTGCCATACAACTCTAACTCAAAAATTTCTTTCATATTTTTCATTTCCTCCCGTTTTCTATCTTCAACTGTTGAAGAATAGCACAAAACAACAAAAATGGCGAAGGTATAAGCCCTTCGCCATGCACAAGTTGCCTATTTTTTCCAGAAGCGTCCGACCTGGATTAGTGGCGCAGTCCGAGACGCTGGATGAGCGTCTGGTAGCGGTTAAAATCGCGGCTTTTGAGGTACTGAAGAAGCTTGCGGCGCTTGCCAACCATGATGAGAAGCCCGCGGCGCGAGTGGAAGTCCTTTTTGTGGATCTTCATGTGCTCCGTCAGTTCACGGATACGGGTCGTGAGGATCGCCACCTGCACCTCAGTAGAGCCTGTGTCCGCTCCATGCACCTTGAATTCTTCGATCAGCTGCTGTTTTTTCTCCTTGTCGATCATATCGATCACTCCTGTCTGAGCCTGTTTCGCCCGTAATTCCTCAAACTCAGGCCGACGTCGCTGTGCGCCGGTCCGTGTAAAAGGCATGGAAATAATAACAGAGAGGTCCAGATATGGCAAGGGTCACCCTTATAGACGACAGGAGCTGATCTTTATCTGCTTTTGCCGATGCTCTCGGCTCTTTCTGCCGACCTTTTATCCATTCTTTTTCGCACCGCAGAGCAATAAACGGCGGCGAGGGGATTGTGCCCCAGCACCCTGTCCTTTACTGCCAACGGGACCACGTATGTGTGTGAATGCTTGATGAAGAGCGCATCGTGCCCTACACAAAGCCCCACGGTTAGGTTCAGGTCTGTGCCGGCATCCTTTAGAAACCGGGCCTGTTCGATAGGGTTGCAGCTTATAGGTCCGACCTTGTCGGTAAAAGGCGCCCCCATCTCCGTCTTGGGTATGCCGCAGACCTTGCAGCAAACTGCCTCTATTTCGAAAAAGAGAGAGAGGTATTCCGCTATTTTTTCCGCTTCTTCGCCGAGCCCTAAGATCGGAAGAGCACACGTCTGAACTCCAGTCACTCCGCGAAAT
>CAYZYF010000048.1:0-10792 GCA_964482015.1 uncultured Synergistaceae bacterium | reverse complement strand
ATGTCAATACATTTTACTTGCATGAACAAAGATTACTGTATATTGTATATATTATATATTTGATGCCATAAAAAATCAGGTGGGGATGATCAAATGGTCAGAAATAATACTCCGGGAAAAACATCGTCGGATCATGTATATGAAGGGATACGCAGAGGTATTTTTGACAAGACGCTGCGAAGCGGCCAAAGGCTTCCCGAAATTTCCATTGCAAAAGAATATAACGTCAGCAGAACTCCCGTAAGAGAAGCTCTCAGACGCCTTGAGAACGAGGGGCTCGTTCAGATCGTCCCAGGATGGGGAGCGTGCCTAGCCTCTCCAACCAAAGAAGAGATCATCGATACGTACGAGGTCAGAGAGATGCTTGAGGTCATGGCGATCAGAAAGGCCTCCCGCCTGATCACCCCGCTGCAGCTATGCATGCTTCAGGAGCAGATCGACAGAGAAAAAAAGGCCTTTGAAGAAAGAGATCTCGAACTGTATATGAACGTAAATGACGAATTTCATCTGATAATAGCAAAATCTTCCGGCAACGGAACGCTCGCCGGATATGTGGGAAATATACTTTCGAGAACATATGTACAGACAATTTTTTTTGAATCCTTTTTCAACTTCGCGGACAACCCGAGCCTCATGGAACATATTGAGCTTCTTGACGCGCTCAGTGCCCACGATGAAGAAAGGTCAGTCCGGCTCATGAAGGAACACATACGCCTCGCTATGGAGGCACTGCGAACCGAATAGAGCCGGCCCGCGATGCTTGCGCTTCGCGGGCCGCAGTATTATCTTTGTCTTCGAATACCTGCTCGGAGAAAGTTAACAGGCTTTCTTTTCAGGCTCTGCGACAAAATCGTCCAGCGGATTTACGTTTTTCCCCTCATGCGTCTGTTTCCAGGTTTTTATGGGAAGCCCCCAGATCTTTATGAACCCGACCGCCGCGGAATGGTCAAAGGTGTCGCCCGTTGAATAGGTCGCCAAAGCCTTATTGTAGATCGAATTGTCCGACTTCATGCCGGTGACGACCCCGTTGCCTTTGTAAAACTTCATCCTTACCGTCCCGTTCACGCACTTCTGAGTGGAATCCACAAATGCCTGGACAGCATCCATGAGAGGCGAGAACCAATAGCCTTCATAAGCCATCTCGGCGAATTTTACCTCAAGTTCTTTTTTAGTTTTGAGCACATCCTTTGAGAGTGTGATGGTCTCAAGTTTTTTATGGGCCTCTATCAGCGAGAGAGCTCCCGGACACTCGTAGACTTCGCGGCTCTTGAAGCCTACAAGCCTGTCTTCGACCATATCGATCCTTCCGTATCCGGCCTTCCCCGCAATTTTGTTCATGTAGTCGATCAATTCCACACTCGGCATCTTTTTACCGTTTATAGCAACGGGGATCCCCTCTTCAAAGCTTATCTCAACCGTCACCTCTTCGTCAGGTGCGTCTTTGGGATCTGCCGTAAGCGCATACGCATCGCTCGGAGGTTCATTCCATGGATCTTCAAGGATTCCGCACTCGATCGAACGGCCCCAAAGGTTATCATCTATGCTATATGGACTTTTGCGGGTCGTCGGAACCGGAATATTATGGGCCTCGGCATAATCCATCTCTTCCTCACGGGTAAAGCCCCAGTCGCGTACAGGAGCCAAAACTTCTATCTCGGGATTGAGCGCATTACAGCAAACCTCGATGCGAACCTGATCCTGACCTTTTCCTGTGCATCCGTGCGCCACGGCAACAGCTCCCTCTTTCTCCGCGCACCAGATCAGTCCTTGGGCGATCATGGGGCGAGAGAGGGCAGAATTTAGAGGGTATACCCCCTGATAGAGTGCGTTTGCCTTAAGAGACGGCCAGACAAAAGTGTCTATAAATGCCTCGCGAAGGTCAAAGACATAAGCCTTAACAGCGCCCGACGCATAGGCTTTGGCCTTGATGTCTTCCAGGTCATCAGCCTGCTGACCGACGTTCATTGTGAGGGTGACCACGTCATATCCCTGATCCTGAAGCCAGGGTATAGCCACCGATGTGTCAAGACCTCCGCTGTAAGCTAATACTACCTTACCTTTTTTTTCCGGTGCCATCATTTAAAACTCCTCCTTAATTTTTGCCAAAAATTATTTTCTGATTCCCTGCCTGCTCATGCAGACAAAAAATCGCCCCTCCTCCGGTTAAGGAAGAGGGGCGAATATACTTTATCCGCGGTACCACCCTCGTTGGCGCAACGCGCCCACTTGATTAGTTTTTTCGGAAAACTACCGGACCCCTACTTGATAATAAAAATCTTTCTTCGGGTTCTGCTCAGGGGTGCGGGAACTTCGATCCTACCTGCGAGAAGCGCTTTCAGCCGAGGCACTTCATCTCTGTCGCCAAGCAATCGAATCCATGGCCCCGTCATCGCATTCTTTATATGCGAAGGGGTGGACTCGTCGACTACGTCGTGCTCGTATAACAGAGGAATAGTTCAAAGCTCCGTTCTCCTTTCTTCAGCCGTCAAAAACTGAGTGACATTTTATCATACCCGGCCTAAATGTCAACAAATATATTAGTTTCATTTTATACGGTTTACTAAATATTTGTTTATTTTATCCCCAATGTACGCTTCCAGTCCGGATTCCTTGCACTCCTTATGCGTTTTGAAACTTGTCATCTCCATATGGACAGGGGTCACCGATACATAATTGTTAGCCACTGCCCAAACGTCTGTACCGTCAGACATGTCGTCCTCGATATTTCCGCCGATCCAATAGGCCTCGCCTCCCGAAGGAGTCCTGACCGTCCTGATCTTGTCTACGTAGCGGCGGACACCCTTTCTTGTGACAAGTACTCCCTTTAGGTCCGGGATCGGTATATTGGGGACATTGACATTATAAAGCACGCCCTCCGGTATAGGAGCATCCCTTGTCCAATCCAAAAGTGCCATCAGCGCCGCCGCGGCCGTATCGTTATGAGCTTCCCTGTCCATCGAGCTCATTACCAAAGAGACGGCGATCGAAGGATAACCAAATATAACACCCTCCATAGCCGCACATACGGTACCCGAATAGGTCAGGTCATCACCCAAATTAGGCCCCTGGTTTATACCTGAGATCACAATATCAGGTCTGAAGCCTATGGCGTCTATTGCCATTATTACACAGTCCGTAGGGGTCCCGTCGCATGATTTAGCTTCGAAATCCGCGGAAAGAAAGAGCCTGTTAACGTTTTTAAGATGTACAGGCCTGTCCATAGTCATAGCATGACCGCAGCCGCTCCGTTCTCTGTCAGGGGCAACCACAAGGAGATTGTGTCCCGCTTCTTTCAGGCTTTTGGCGAGAGTCTGTATTCCTATTGAATAAACTCCATCATCATTTGTCAGCAATACATTCATGCGAATCACCTACAGTATTATCGTCAGGATAAGGCTCATCAGCGGGCTCATGAGGGCAGGGACCACCCCAAGCAACATCAGCGCTACAATGATAAACATTCCGTACCTCTCGAGTGTGTAATATACATTCATGTACCTATATGGAAGGAGGACATAAAGCACCCTTGAACCGTCCAGCGGCGGTATCGGGAGAAGGTTGAAAGCGGCAAGGCCGACGTTCATGTATATCATAATAAGTATGAATTGTTGAGCAGCGTAGCTTTGAAAAAGCGCGGGGAAAATCTTTACCAGCTGCGCGCAAACAAATGCGGTAAGAATGTTCCCTGCCGCGCCCGCCAAGCTGACTATCGCCATATCCCTTCTCGGACGCTTGAAGTACCCGGGATTTATGGGAACGGGTTTTGCCCACCCGAACCTGAAAAGGAGCAAAAAGAGAGCTCCTACTGGGTCTAGGTGCGCCAGCGGGTTAAGGCTGAGTCTACCGTCGGCCTGTGCGGTAGGATCCCCGAGCTTCATGGCTGCATAGCCATGACAAAATTCATGAAAAGTAATCGCCCAAAGCACCGCCGGCAAGCTCAAAAGCAACTCCGCCAAACGTGCTGTTAAATGTCCTCCGCCAAAAAACAACTTTTACCACATCCCCATTGCTCAAAATCCGACGGGAGCCATTGTATCATGACAACTGGCGGCTCACCTCATAAAACTACTCATTTAATCAAGCGTTCCAGACCCAATATACCCCTAGTTTACCCTCATTGAGGGATACTCTCGCACGAGACTCTTTCTTAAGTCTATTGCTGATACTGTAGGGCCGTTCGTAGCAAAGTGTTTCATCACTAAGCTGCCATTTAGTCCCTCTGAGCGAGACGCCGCGGCTTTGCGGGCTAAGAGAGATAAGCGAGAGCGCTCCGGGCTGTCTTTTAAAGATGAACTCAGCCGATCCTGGGCCGTTGATAAAGAACAAGCCCTCCATTTCGTCAGCCATTCCCAAAGGCACAACATCTTTTCCACAGTTGACAAAAGATATAACGGTACTCCACAGGTGGTCAAACCTACCGGCAAAACAGCCCGTCAGAAACAGGTGTCCGATACCTTTCTCAGGGTCCTTCGCAAAGAGCTCAAGTGCAAGCTGAAAATCAGTCAGGTCCTTATCCTCGCTGTATTTCGAGATCTGACTCCCATGATCTTCAGCCCACTGCCACGCTTCGGGGGAGGCACTGTCTCCGTCCCCCACAAGGCGATCGGGGACTATTCCCGCATCATGACAGAGATCCGCTCCGCTGTCTACAGCCCACAATTTTCGGTAAAAATTAAGTGAGGAAAACCATGAGTGTGACGCGCTCCTGCCTCCGAGCACCATCAGTGTAATATCATGAGAACATTCGGTCACTATCTCAAGGTCAGGCAGCACAATACTTTTCAAAATAAAACATCCCCTACGGTCGCTTTCTTTTGTCAGAAGATTATACATTAGGATCCGGGTCGAGGTATGATCCCAGATTTATGCATAAAACAAATCATTTTCTGGTAGAATTGGAGACATCCCTGAAATCAGGCTGCTCTCCGCACTCGACATCACAGGTACAGTTCTTTCTCATCGGCGCAGTCGTACAACGACAGGGGATAAAATAAAATTTTTTAATGAGGCGTGAGTTATGAAGGGCAAGGCCGGAGTAAAAAACATATTGTTCAAAAAGGCTATTTCAGCCGGACTTATGACAGCGGCGGGGGTCGCATTATCGGTAGTCTCCATACCTGTCGGCCCCACACGCTGTTTCCCCTTCCAGCACGCCATCAACGTGATAGCCGGGGTTACACTTGGCCCCTTTTGGGCGGTAGGCGCCGCTTTCGCCACAAGCCTGATACGAAATCTGTTCGGTACAGGAAGTCTTTTCGCATTTCCCGGCAGCATGTTTGGCGCTCTGGCAGTCGGCGCAGCCGCTGGCTTTCTGAGCGGCAGATGCAAGATATATGCGGCATTCGCAGAGCCGTTCGGAACGGGGATCATAGGAGCGTGGGCTAGTACCGCTGTCGTGGGCCCCATGACTGGGACGACCGTGGGCTTCGCCTTTTTTTCTTTTTCATTTCTTGTAAGTTCGATACCCGGAGCTTTCATAGGAGCAACGATACTGTATGCACTGGAGAAGAGGGGTGTTCTCGGATTTTTTACTAGTTCTGCGAGTTAGCAGATCTCTCTTTTTCTAAAAAGATCCTTCCAAGTTTTTCGGCCTTTTCCCCCCATTCACAGAACGATCCCGAATTATCAAGCACGTATTCTGACATGGTCATTTTCTTTTCCCGTGCCATCAGCCTGGCCTCGCGTCTTTCTATCTCCCTGGCATCCCATCCCCTTGCAGAGTTTCGATTTATCCTCTCTTCCAGCGGAGCGGAAACGTACACCACATAATCAATCCACACAGGCCTGCCGTATTCAAAGAGCAACGGTATCTCCACCACTGTCCAGCCGCTCGTTTTCCGTACCATGTCTTCTATTTTTGCCATGGTAGGCGGATGCAGCAGCTCCGAGACAAATTTGTATTCGTCTTCATTGGAAAAGATCTTGGCGGCTATCGCAGCATAAACAGCCCTTTGATCACCATCGAAGAAACCTCCACCCCATCTTGCAGCTGCTTTTACACGAACCTCCGGCAAATCCCACATATCCCGCGCTATTCTATCGGCGTCGATAATAAGGGCGCCCATCCCTTCCCAGATCTTTGAGAGGGTGCTTTTACCAGCGCCAACGTCTCCTGTCAGACCTACTGTCAGCAAAATAATCGCCCCCGAGCGTATCGTCCCTTGTCTTCGAAGAACTTTTCGGTATTTCTCCGATGAATCTCGATGTCCTGTTTCTTTGCAATCCTCCAAAAAGAAGCCTGGAGGATGACCCACTCATTAAAAGACGTTCCTTGGCTCTTGTCATGCCTACATAACAGAGCCTCCGCTCCTCTGAGAGGTCACTTTCTCCGGCAACAGACTGTGCACTTGGAAAGATGCCCTCCTCCATTCCCGTGATAAACACTACAGGGAACTCAAGGCCCTTGGCGGCGTGAAGAGTGAGTAAATTTACACTGTCCGTAAGATAGTCAGCCGTATCCTGATCGGTAAAAAGTGGTATTTCAGTTAGGACCTGCATTATGTCACCATCATCGGGAACCAGAGAGAGTATCTCCAAAACGTTTTCCACCTTCTCCTCCCAGTCAGCCGAGTTGTTAGACTTAAGGTGTTCCTCGTAACCTTGAGAGTATAATATCTCTCTGACCGCTCCGTGCGCATCAGAAGAGAGCGAGAGAAGCTGCAGCATATTTTTTGCGAGTTCTTTTGCCCCGGCTCCAGACTTGCCCTTTAGGCCCCCTCCGGTCCTTTGGATCTCTTCCCATACTACATCAGCCTCGAAACCAGACATCAGCCGAATGCGTTCCGCAAGGATCTCCAGGCTTTTCTTTCCTATTCCCCTGGTGGGAACATTAGCTGCGCGTGCAAGAGATACCCCATCCATAGGATTCACGGCCAGCCTTAACATGGAGATAACATCCTTTACCTCCATCCTTTCGTAAAAAGCAAGGCCTCTTATTACTCTGTAAGGGATCCCTCTTTCGATCATAGCCTGCTCTATCCCGCGGCTCAACGCATTCATCCTATAAAGCACCGCCATCTCGGAATACTTGAACCCTTCATCTCTGAAACTTTCGATGTTGTCTGCTATCCACTGAGCCTCATCAATATCACTGCGCGACCTATATATGCTGATAAATTCTCCTCCCTGAGAGGCAGTCCAAAGGTCTTTAGGGTGTCGGTCGATGTTTTTTCTGATCACCGAATTAGCCCCTTCAAGGATCTTGCCTGTGGAGCGATAGTTTTGATCCAGAACTATCACCTTCGCCCCCCTAAAGTCCTTCCCAAAGTTCATGATCATGCTCATATCGGCGCCCCTCCATCCATATATGGACTGGTCGGGATCGCCTACCACCATTATTTTACGCCCCGAATCCACAAGACACCTGAGCAGTAGATACTGAGGCCTGTTAACGTCCTGATACTCATCAACGAGTATCCAATCCAGACGAGAGCGTTCATGTTCGAGTACGAACCTGTCCGTCGCAAGAATTCGCAGCGGGAGTATCATAAGATCATCAAAGTCCAACGCACCGTGTTCCATCAGGCGTTCACGATAAGACATGTAAAGAGGCCGCCATTTGGGTGATGCGGCAGGTTCTCCCGTGACCGGATTTGACTCAGTCTTCAGTCTGGAGATGAGTTCAATGGCCCCTCCCGTGTCCAGTATCCTTGGATCAATGTCCAGATCAGCAAGTATCTTTTTTATCAAGCTTCTGGTGTCGTTCCTATCAAATATCACAAAATTCATCGGGTACCCCAACTTTATCATCGCTTCGGGGTAACGTCGGAGAAAACGCAGGCCATAGGCGTGAAAGGTGGAGACCTCCATACCCTTAAGATCGGAGCCCAGCAGGTTTTCAACCCTAGATTTCATCTCCTTCGCCGCTTTGTTGGTAAAGGTGAGAGCTAGGATCCTCCACGGAGCAACCTTCTTTTCTTCGATAAGATAGGCTATTTTAGCGGCCAGCACTCTGGTTTTTCCGCTGCCCGCACCGGCCAGCACGAGCTCGTGGCCGTCGCAGTACTCGACAGCTTCTTTTTGTTTCGGGTCTAGTATCGCCATGATTTTTTTTGTCATCTTACTGATCGTCACCTTTGCCACGTGAGCCGAACAAGGAACTCTGTACTATTTTCTCTCAAAAAAAGGGGCCTTACGGCCCCTTAGCTTTACTGCATTAACGCACTATCGCAGACATCTTCTAACGGGGGTGCAATGTGCCAGCCATGGATCATTTCGGTTCGAGAAGACCGTAGCCGCCTTCCTCCCTGCGATAAACTACGTTGATGGAACCTGATGCATCGTTCTTAAATATGAAGAAACTGTGCCCCAGAAGATCCATTTGCATGGTCGCCTCGATAGGAGTCATAACTTCCACAGGGAACTTCTTGGTTTTGACTATCTCACGTGAAGTTTCTTCTTTTTCGATCCCTGCGGGAGCCAGCTCGGGGGCCAGATCAAAGGAGATATCCTGAACTTTGAGCCTGCCTTTGTCAGTCAGGTAGCCCTTATGTCTTTTGACCTGGCGCTCAATGTTTTTTAGCGCTTTGTCAAAAGCCTTTCTCAGGTCCGGTGCGTAATCTTCGCCCCTCATGACCACTCCGTTCACGTTGGAGGTAATCTCGACAACGTTCATTCCGCGCTTGAAGTTCAACGCAACCTGCGTGTCTATGATCCTGTCAAAAAATTTCTCGATCTTGCCGATCTTTTTTTCCATATATTCTTTGACCTCTGCCGGCAGTTCTACATTGCGCGTAAGAAAACGTACCTCCATTGCAACTCCTCCATTCAAGCTGATGTGGATGCATCAATCGCTGTGACCTTATTTTATCATTATATCCGACTGCCTTGAACTTAAAATTTATGTATATTTACCTATTCGAAAATTTGAGGTATTGACGTAAAAAAAGCGAAAGAGGGTATAATCTCTTGATCACAGCGACTCGGAAGAGGTGGAGATGTCATGAAGATGTCAAAAAGAATACTTGGGATCCAGCCGTCAGCAACTGTCAGCGTCTCGGGAATGGCAAAAAAAATGAAAGCCGAAGGCAAACCCGTAATATCTTTCAGCATGGGAGAACCTGATTTCAACACCCCAAAATGTGCGTTGGACGCAGCTAAGGACGCGATAGAAAGAGGCGAGTCGCACTATACTATAAACTCCGGGATAGTCGAACTGCGCCGAGAGATCTGCAGATATTACAAAGATCGATTCGGCCTCGAATACACGGAGGACGAGGTACTGGTGGCTGCAGGAGCAAAGGCTCTCCTCTATGAGGCCATTCAGGTATTGGTGGATCCCGGCGATGAAGTGCTCCTCTTTACCCCTGCTTGGGTCAGCTACTTCGAACAAGTCCGTCTTGCGGGAGGCGAAGTTGCGGCTGTAGACACTCTCAAGACCGACCTAATTCCGACAAGAGAGGCGATCGAGGCAGCTATTACTGACAAGACTGTAGGAATGATAGTAAACTCTCCCTCTAACCCCACCGGGGTGATCTTTGACGAAGAGGTTCTGAAAATAATCGCCGAGATCGCCAAGGAGAACAACCTCTGGATCATCTTCGATGAGGTCTATGAAAGGTTGGCCTATGCACCTGCTAAACATGTAAATATTCTCAACGCAGCCCCGGACATCCGTGACAGGGTAATATTGATCAATGGCGCGAGCAAAGCTTACGCCATGACTGGATGGCGCATAGGATATGCGCTGGCGCCCAAGCCGGTGATATCCAAAATAGATACGCTCCAGACCCATCTCACGTCAAACGCCTCGTCCATTGCTCAGTGGGCGACTGTGGGCGCGATCAAAGAGGGAGATGCAGATGTTGAAAAAATGCGTGCCGCCTTTGAGGAACGAAGGAACGTAATTGTAAAGCTCGTGAGGGATATGCCCTTAGTAAAAGTGAAAAATCCTGACGGGGCGTTCTACATCTTCATTGACATCAGGGAGACGCCGATTCCTGACGATATAGAATTTTGCGAAAGGCTGCTCAAAGAAAAATTTGTCGCGGCAGTACCCGGTACGGCATTCTTCGCCCCCGGTTTCATAAGATTCTCCTATGCCTGTTCGATGGAGAACATCCGTGAAGGAATGGGCCGGTTGAAGGAATTTTTAGAAGCGTTGTAAGAACTGGGGATCGATAGGCTAGAACATGGTGAAACTGCAGGACGAAGTCCTGCGGGAAACGATTGTGAAACTATGGTGAAACGGTTATAGGGGCGAAGGGGCAAGGTCAAAGACGGCTGAGCAGTAGCCGAGCGGCGGCTGAGCGGTCGTTAAAAACGACCCAAAAACCACGCATGAAAGATGAAGATTCCAATTTCCCGTCGCCCTCGAATGCTCCAATCGGGGGCCAGCGGCTTGGGGTTTAGGGGGCACAAGCCCTGTCACAGACTGAATTTAAAGCCGCTGGGTTCCCGATCTCGGAACGCACTCGAAATAGTTCAGGCACTAGGGTGATCTATTATGTTCTCCCTTTAAGGGGAACTGTGCCTTCCTGATAGAGACACTCGGGAACGACGGAGGGGACGATGCATCCGGGGGATGACGTGAAGAAGTAGTGCCTGGGTACGATCTTAAAGGGTTTTGATCCTAAACCATCGATTTGCGACTGATTTGCAATAGATTATCCATCGACTCCCCGCCTCTGGGGGCTACAAACACTGTTACAGACTGAATTCAAAGCCGCTGGGTTCCCGATTGAAGCGCTCGGGAAAGACGGAAAAATCTTGGCCCTTCCCATCGATTCCCTATCGACTCCCCCATTGATTTGCAATTGACTACCCGCCTCTCAGGAGGCACTCGGGAAAGACG
>CAYZYF010000047.1:0-11029 GCA_964482015.1 uncultured Synergistaceae bacterium | reverse complement strand
CCAAATCTCTCTGATCGGATATCGCTAAAAATCTCTTATGTATCTGCCTTGGTTTTGGGCATGTTTTTGTTGCGCTTTGAGCTGAAGCGGGTTAAAATCGACCCTGTCACAGTTTTGACGAAGTGCGAGAGTGGCGGAACTGGCAGACGCGCGGGACTTAGGATCCCGTGTCTTTGACGTAGGGGTTCAAGTCCCCTCTCTCGCACCATTTTAGCTTGTAAACAGCCCGGGTCCAAATACAACGGGATATCATGCTCACGGGCTATGAACGGCTATTAAAGAACGGGAGTGATGACCTTGAACGTAGTGATCAAAAGAGTGTATGACCCGCCCCTTCCGACCGACGGAAAGAGAGTTCTCGTCGACCGCCTCTGGCCCAGAGGAATAACAAAAGAACGGGCAAAACTTGATGAATGGCTTAAAGATATCGCCCCAAGCCCCAATCTTCGGACGTGGTTCGGACACAAGCCCGAAAGATTTAAAGAATTCGCAGATCAATACAAAGAGGAACTCAATACCGATCCAGTCAAACTGGAAGCTGTCTCTTTGGTCCTAGGCTGGGAAAAAGAGGACAGGGTGACCTTGATATACGCAGCCAAGGATCCGCTGATCAACCACGCTGCGATCCTGCGCGACCATCTGATGGAAAAACGATGAAAAAAGGCAGCCCGATCCTCATATATTCAGGAGCGGTCGCCTTTGCCGTCATTACAGGCCTCTCCTTCATGTTTTCGAAAATCGGGCTGATGGTCAGCGATCCTTGGGATCTTCTCGCACATAGGTTCACCATGTCTTTTCTTGCTATCCTTCCTCCGATCCTCTTTAAGTGGACTAAGACGGAATTCAGCAGGGAAAGATTCATGAGGCTTCTCCCCGTCGCTCTCTTTTATCCGATGCTTTTTTTTACTTTCCAGACCTTCAGCCTTAAATTTTTATCGTCGTCCGAGGCGGGGATATTTCTTGCGATGATGCCGGCCTTCACCCTAGTTTTCGCCTCTTTTTTTCTAAAGGAAAAGTCTACTCTCCTTCAAAAAATTTCCGTAGCGCTTTGCGTTGGGGGAGTCCTATATATCTCTTTTAAAAAAGGTGCGAGCTTCGATCCCAGCAACATAAAAGGCATCTTGTTGATACTGATGGCCGCGCTCTCATTTCCTATTTACAGTATACTTGTAAAGAAGCGAGCGAGGGATTTTTCGGTCTCTGAGATGACCTACGTGATGATAATTATCAGCTTTGTCTCCTTTAACGCCATAGCTGCCGTAAGACATATTTATAATGGTACGGTCGCCGAATTTTTTATGCTTCTTTTGGACTCCAGGTTCTTGGCCGCCGCCGTCTATCTCGGGGTACTTTCTTCATTGTTCACCTCTATGCTCACAAACTACATTCTCACTCACATAGGCCCCGCTAAAATGTCGGTCTTCTCCAACTTGGGGACTGTGATAACGATTGCCGCGGGAGTCGTTTTTTTAGGCGAGAAAATCTATTACTACCACATCATAGGCTCGGCTCTCATAATTCTCGGAGTGCTCGGAACCAATTATCAGAAAAAAATCCGAAAGCCTCAGATATAATATTTAACAGGTCAATAGCTTTTAACACAGATCGACGGGGTGCGATGGCATTTACTGCTCTTTCTTTCCCCTTTGACTTGTGCTTCTCTTCAGGACATAAAAGTTAAATTTGCGGATAGGAGGGCGCGTCATGATCGTAATCAAAGGCAAATTCAACACGGCTATCTGTTTTTGCGATGAGCTGGAAAAGAGTGCGGAAAGTCAGATCAAGGCCCTCTGTGACAGGCCGGAGTTTTCAGCCAGCAAGATACGGATCATGCCCGATGTGCACGCCGGCAAGGGATGTACGATAGGCACTACTATGACCATATCGGACAAGGTCGTTCCGAACATGGTGGGGGTCGATATAGGCTGCGGGGTGGAGGTTACGGAATTAAAGGAACGCTCGTTAGATTTCGTTCTTCTTGACCAAGTTATTAAAAACCACATACCGGCAGGGAGAAACATACGCAGGAAGCCACACAGTATGAGCGGTGAAATAGACCTAAGTGCTCTCCGCTGTTCCGGCATGGCCAACCTGGACCGGGCCGTGCTGAGTATCGGCACACTAGGCGGAGGCAATCATTTCATAGAAGTAGGCTGTTCGCAGGCAGGCAGGCTCTACATCACCGTTCACTCAGGAAGCCGTAATATCGGAAAGCAAACGGCCGATTTCTATCAGAACCTCGCCGTGAGAGAGCTGGGCGGTCAGCAGGGGGCATCTGACATCAGGGAGCTGAGACGGGGGAAAAAAGGCAAGAAAAAGCTTGCGGCCGCAAAGAGAAAAAAGAGATCGGTCGGAGCCGAGGAGATTATACCGAGGGATTTCGCCTACCTTATGGGCAGTTCTTTTGATGATTATGTACATGATATGGCCCTGATGATGAAATATGCTGACCTCAACCGCCGGGCGATGACGGATACGATACTTAGAAAGATGGGACTTACTAAGGCAGACAGATTCGCCGTGGTCCATAACTACCTGGATCCGGGGTCTATGATACTCAGAAAGGGCGCAGTTTCGGCAAATGACGGTGAAAGGATCCTTATACCGATAAATATGCGCGACGGAAGCCTTCTTTGTGTCGGAAAAGGGAATGAAGAGTGGAATTTCTCTGCCCCTCACGGCGCCGGGAGGATCATGAGCAGAAGGTCTGCTCATGCGGAGCTCTCAATGAAGGCATACCGTGAAGAGATGAGGGGGATCTTTACCTCGAGCGTCTCGGAGGATACCCTTGACGAATCGCCGATGGCCTATAAAAATGTAGAATCCATAGTCAGGCACATCGCCCCGACCGCCGAAATAATTGATACTCTCAAACCAATCTATAACTTTAAGGCAAAAGAGTGAAGTAATATATTTTCTCGTGCTATCATTGACCGGTGAGGCTTTATGGACTGCCGCGCCACGGAACGCCTAAAGAACGGAGGCCGTATTTAATGAAGAAATTAATCGGGATATTTGTGTCCGCCGTGCTGATTTCACTTGTCTTTTTGCACGGGGCTGACGCTATGACCGTAAGGGAATTTTATAGCATTGCCAAAAAACACAAAAAACATATCAATCCCTTCGCTGTGACCGCTCAAAGCGCGTGCGAAACCGGGCACTGGACCAGTGTGCTCTGGAAGAACGGATACAACGGAGCCGGACTCAAGGTCAACGCGGCATGGCTTAATGCGGGTAAGCCCTACATTACTAAAGCAAGCGTAGAGAGCAAAAATGGCGTCTATGGCAATGAGACTTCGAAATTCAGAAAGTATTCATCCCCGTCTGAATTCCTTAAAGACTATGAAAAAAAGATCCGTGAGGATTATCCCAGGTGCAGAAGGAATCACGACAACATCTGGGGCTACTTTGCCGGACTGTACTGCGGAAGGCTTGGCAAGTGGGCAACCGACCACAAATATTATGAGAAACTAACAATAAAAGCTGTCAAGCTTGCGCCTGAAGTCTACGGAAGCGAGTGGAAGAAAAAACTAATCAAGGATTTTAAGGTAGCCTCAAGAAGAAAGTCCCTGGAGCGCTGGCAGTCCGATATAATCCGCAGCGAACTCCGCAAGGCCGGGGTCCTTTAGGCGAGTGAGTTGAGGCTGGTTCTATGATACGCGGGATCGGAATAGATCTTTGCGATATATCCAGAATGAGAAGGGCCATCGCCAGGGAAGGCTTTGTAGAGCGTGTCTTTTCTGATGAAGAAATCGCATACGCAAAATCGAAGGCAGATCCCGCAGTTCACTTCGCCGCCGCTTTTGCGGCCCGCGAGGCTCTCGCCAAGGCTACCGGATGGGGTATTGCCGGGCTAGGCTTGAAGTCCTGTTCCATAACAAGAAAAAAAGATGGTCCTAAATTTGTCTTTGATGAAAGGTTAAAAGCCGAGCTTGAAAGGATGGACGCAGAGGGCGTTTTTCTCTCAATATCCCATGAATCGGGAGTTGCGGCGGCAGTTGTTGTGCTGGAGAAAAGAGAATGATCACATACTACAGTGCGAAAGATGTAAGGAGTGCCGATATTTTGGCGGTTGAGTCCTACAGGATACCTTCGTCAGACCTTATGGAGAACGCAGGAACTAACGCTGCCCGAGAGGTTCTGAAGCAGTTCCCGGCTGCCCTCTCGCTGCTTATACTGGCAGGACCGGGGAACAACGGCGGCGACGGTTTCGTAGCTGCACGGGTTTTTTTGAGTAAAGGGCTCTCCGTTACGGTGCTTTTGAGCAGTGATTTCGAGAGATACAAAGGCGACGCAAAATTAAACCTTGACGCGCTTATCGCCATGAAAGACTCCAATTGTACAGTCAGAGCTTCCAAAAACCTTTCAGATGCGGAAATACGCCTTCTTGTCCGAAACAGCGACTGTGTCATCGACTCTCTCCTTGGCACCGGCTCTTCCGGTCCGCCGCGCGGAGAGAGCGCCCGCCTGATAGACCTCTGCTGCCGGTCGGGACCGGTGGTTTCTTTCGATCTGCCCAGCGGGATCGACCCCGAGACGGGAGAGGTCTACGAACCCTGTGTCAAGGCGCTGCTCACGGTAACTTTTCTCTCCGCCAAGAGGGGGATGTGTTTTTCTCCGGCTTACGAGCGATGCGGTACAATAACGGTCGCAGGGATCGGGATCGAACCCGAAAAAGTTCTTGCAGGGTGCGTGTCTCTATGCTCCTATGACAGAAAAGATATCGTCTCTATGCTGCCGACAGTCCCGTCCGACACGCATAAAGGAAAAAGAGGCGGAGTCCTTATCGTCGGCGGCAGCGTGAATTACAGGGGAGCCCCTATACTCGCCGGACTCGGCGCACTTCGTTCCGGAGCGGGGCTTGTCGTTCTCGCCGTTCCCGATTTTATGGTCGACAGCGCTTCAGTGCTTCTTCCGGAGGCTATCTTCGTACCTCTGAAAACAAAGGGCGAGATGATCGTCACAAACGACCTGCGTGCCGCTATCGAGCCGTGGGAAAACAGGTGTTCGATCCTTGTTCTGGGACCCGGCCTTGGCAGAGGTCCGTCATCCGAGGCGGCCGTAAAGTGGTTCTGGGAGAAGTGGAAAAAACCTCTTTTGGTTGACGGCGACGCGCTGTTCTATCTCAAAAAAGATGGACATGACGATTTAGGTTCAAGAAAGGATGCTATTTTGACTCCACATCATGGCGAAGCTGCCAATATTCTTGGTCTTACTGCCGCAGAGGTCAGTTCAGACAGGCCTGCAGCGGCTGCCTCTCTGCTTTCCGCTGCCGAAGTTGCGCTGCTTAAGGGCAGAGATACGATCGTAGCCTCTCGGTCGCATCCCATATCCGTGATAAAAGAGGGCTCTCCCGCCCTGGCCGTTCCCGGGTCCGGAGATGTGCTCAGCGGCTGTGTCGGAGCACTTGCCGCATCAGGGATAGCGCTTCGCGATTCCGCGGTGCTCGGCGCATTGATTCATGGTGCGGCGGGCAGAAATGCTGAATGCAAGAGTGGAAGAAGAGGGACGCTGGCAAGGGAGATAGCAGATGCTCTGCCTCTTGCGCTCCTCTAAAACAGCTCTGCTTATCACGACTTCCGAGGCGGAGACCGAGCTGTTGGGAGAAATGATCGGCAGGCTGGGCTATCCTGGGCTGGCCGTACTTCTGCATGGAGGTCTGGGAGCGGGCAAGACGCTGCTTACCAAAGGCATCGGTAAAGCTCTGGGCTGTTCGAGGGTTAAAAGCCCCACCTTCATCCTCGTCTCAGAGCACAAAGCTTCCATTCCGCTGGTCCATGCGGATCTTTACAGGCTCAACTCCCATGTTGAGGCCGATGCCCTTGATTTCGAGAACTACATTGATGACGGCTGCATACTTGTGGTCGAGTGGGCTGAACGATGGCACACCTCTCCTTCGAAAGACGCTCTTGACATAAGGATCAAAACAGACTGCCTGGATGAGAATAAAAGGCTCTTTGAAATAAAAGCGATGGGTGAGCGAGCCGAAAAGCTTTTGGGTTTTGTCTTAGATGAATTGCCGTTCGAGTGATCTCACGGCGGAGGTAAAAATGACTGTACTTGGAATAGACAGCACTACGAAATTCACAAACATCGGCCTTGCGCGGTGTGGGGAAATCATTGCCGAAACAGGGCTTGAGCTTGGGCGCACACAGGCCTCAAAACTCCCTCTGCTAACGGAGGAACTGCTCGTCTCCGCCTCGGTCGGTATAAACAGCCTTGAAGCGCTGGCCGTCGCGAACGGCCCCGGGTACTACACAGGGATAAGGACGGGCGTGGCATACTCAACGGCTTTGGCCCAAGCCCTCGGGTTAAGGGTGGTGCCGCTTTCTTCGCTTGAAGTTTTTGTCCATGACCTGAGGACGATGGGGGTTCCTCTTGCTCCGGTGTTCAAAGCGAGACAGGACTGCGTTTACTGTGCTCTATATTTTTCAGATGGAAAAAAACTTAGCCCGTTTGTATATCCCAAGTTTTGCCATTCTGCAGAATTTGCTGATTTTATCTCCCTCTATCCGGATGCTCTCATAGTGGGCCGTGACGCTGAGCTGTTCGATGTGCTTTCTCCTCTTCCTAATAAAATATTGCCAAGGGCATCGGGGCGTCCCGGAGAGGTCGCTTTAATGGGAGCAATATACAAAGAACTTTCAATTCCTCCGGAAGAGGTGAGGGGGGCCTATCTTCGTGAGCCCGACATTGGCCCAACTCCCTACATATGAGTGTAATAGTCTGAATATATAGAATTTAATCTCTCACTTGAACAAATGTGAAATGTTTGTCATAATACCCAAGGTTATGCCAATCGTTAATTATACAAGGTTGACAGACAAATACTGAACAGATGTGGGGAAGGAAGGTGGGTTTTTTGGCGAAGAAGTTCGACATCAGTGTAATGACGAAATGGTGCAAAGGATGTGGTCTCTGTATCGCTATATGCCCGAAGAAGGTTCTTGAACTGAGCGAACAGGTGAAATCTGTGCCCGTTCGTCCTGACGACTGCATTGGCTGCCACCAGTGCGACAACGTCTGCCCTGATATGGCAATCACAATTAAGGAGCGTGACTAGTAATGGCTCAGGTTGAATTCTGGCAGGGCAACAAAGCGATCGCTATGGGTGCTATTGCTGCCGGATGCAGATTTTTTGGGGGCTACCCGATAACCCCGTCGACCGAGGTCATGGAAGCCATGTCCGAAGAGCTTCCACGTCTTGGCGGTAAATTTATTCAGATGGAAGATGAAATAGGCGGCATCGCGGCTGCGATAGGAGCATCGATCGCAGGGCTCAAATCAATGACAGGAAGCTCAGGCCCTGGAATTTCACTCAAACAGGAGCTTCTGGGCTATGCATATATCGCGGAGATCCCTCTCGTCGTTGCAGACATTCAGCGCGGCGGCCCTTCCACCGGACTGCCTACAAAGGTCTCGCAGGCAGACGTTATGCAGGCGAAATGGGGCACACACGGCGACCACGCAACCATAGCCTACGCTCCCTCATCAATACAGGAATGCTACGAGATCACCGCAAAAGCCTTTAACATGGCCGAGCGCTTCCGTCAGCCCGTTCTCGTTATGGCAGACGAAATAATTGGCCACATGCGTGAAAAGATCGTGATCCCCGAACCCGGTTCATTTGAAATAGTAAACCGCAAGAAACCCACAGTCTGTCCGGATGATTTTGTACCCTACAAAGCCGACGAGGACGACATCCCTGCGATGGCAGCGTTCGGAGACGGCTATCGCTGGCACGTGACCGGCCTCACCAGCAACGACTGGGGCTTCCCGACCAACGAAGCGGGAGAGATCGACAAAAAGGCTAACCGCATCATCCGTAAAGTCGACCGTTTCCGTGACGATATAGTTGAATTCAAGGAAGAGAGCATGGACGACGCAGAGATCGCGATAGTCTCCTTCGGCAGCGTTTCACGTTCGGCGCTGCGTGCCATCCGCGAGCTGCGCCTGCAGGGAGTCAAGGTCGGCCATTTCCGTCCCATTACCCTCTGGCCCTTCCCCGACAAAGAAATAGCCGAGGTCGCCAAGAGAGTGAAACACATCATCGTCCCCGAACTTAATGCGGGACAGATGGTAAACGAGGTTGAGAGAGCTGTTGCCGGAAGGTGCGAGGTACATCGCAAAAATCTTATCAACGGTGAACTCTACAGACCCGACCAGATCATGTCCTTTATCAAGGAGGTGGCGTAACCATGCCCCGCGAAGATGTAAAAAAGATGCTCCGTACAAAATTTATGCCACACATCTGGTGCCCCGGCTGCGGTCACGGGATCATTATGCATGCGATCCTGCGCGCCATAACGGGCCTTAACATCCCTAAGGAGAAGGTATGCATCTCATCCGGGATCGGATGTTCAAGCCGTATGCCCGGATATATCGACGCCTGTACGCTTCACACCGCGCACGGACGTTCGCTCGCTTTTGCCACGGGCGTCAAGATGGCAAACCCCGATCTGACAATAGTCAACGTCATGGGTGACGGTGACGGCACCGCTATCGGCGGAAACCACTTCATCCACGCATGCCGCCGCAACATAGGTATCACAGCCGTTCTGATGAACAACAACATCTACGGGATGACGGGCGGACAGGCGTCTCCGACGACCCCGGAAGGTGCCTTTGCTTCTACGGCTCCTTACGGCGCAATAGACCCGACGTTCGACATTTGCAAACTGGCTGAGGGAGCAGGAGCCACGTATGTTGCCCGTGCGACTGTAGCTCAGCCTGCGATGTGTGAACAGCTGCTCAAAAAGGCGATCCAGCACCAGAAAAAAGGGTTCGCCGTCGTTGAACTTGTCTCTTTCTGCCACACGCAGTTCGGACGCAAGAACAAGCGCAGCCGTCCAATCGATAACTACAACTACCTTAAGGACAACTCAGTCATGAAGGCCAAGGCCGATACCATGACGCCCGAGGAACTTAAGGGCAAAATAATCATTGGCGAATTTGTGAACATCGAAGACGCCCGTGAATACACAGAGCGCTATAACGACATCATTGACCGCGCTCAGAAGGCATAGGGGGTAACGGATCATGAGCGAACGTTATGAAATTCGAGTTGCTGGATCCGGCGGACAGGGAGTAATTCTCGCCGCGGTGATCCTGGGCGAGGCCGCAGCTCTCCACACTGAGGGCCTCAATTCGGTGCAAAGCCAGGCGTATGGGCCGGAAGCCCGCGGCGGAGCCTCGAAATCCGAGGTGGTCTATGATCGCGACGAGATCGACTATCCCAAGGCGACCAACCCGAACCTTCAGGTTATCCTCACACAAAAGGCGTGCGATCAGTACAGCCACGACACTGCGAAGGGCGCTATCGTGATACTAGATGACTTCTTTGTCACCGAGCCTCCGGAGCTTGACGCTGAAGTCTACCTTCTTCCCATCGTCAAAACGGCGAGGGAAAAGCTCGGCCGTGAGATCGTGGTCAACATGGTGGCCCTCGGCACAGCAGCTAAGGTGCTTGAGGTAAAGGAACTCACGAAGCCAGAATCTATTAAGACCGCTATTCTCGCCAGAGTCCCGAAGGGGACCGAAGAACTCAACTCGAAGGCGTTTGATTACGGCTACGAGATGATGGCGGAGGCCATGGCAGCAAGAAAGTAACACAAGAGTTTGATATAATCCACAAAGGGGCGGGGATGATCCCCGCCCCTTTGTGATTTAAAGCGCCGTACTTGGCAAGGGGGAACGCGATAATGCTTCAGGGCGAAGTGCATGACCTGCTGGTCACAGAGGTAAGTGATGGGGGCTCCGGGATAGCAAGGGCGGGGGATGACCGCTTTGTTATCTTTGTTCCGGATGCGCTCCCTGATGAGGAGGTCACCTGCAGGATAGTGAGAGTAAAGAAAAACTATGCCCTGGCCAAGGTCCTGAAGAGAAAAAATGATTCGCCGATCCGAACGAAGCCGCTCTGTCCAATATTCCACAGCTGCGGAGGCTGTCAGCTGCAGCATCTCAGTTATCACGCCCAGCTTGAAATCAAATCAAAAGCGGTAAAAGATGCACTCGAGAGGTTAGGCGGATTCGGCCTCGAGACCCCGATAGAATGTCTACCCTCGCCGGAGCAGTGGGGGTACAGAAACAAGGCCTCAGTACCGGTCCAAAGCTCCGCACGAAACAATTTTCTATATGGATTTTATAAGCCGCGCAGCCACGACATCGTGCAATATGAAGGATGTCCCGTTCTTATCGACCATTTAGACAAAAATATAAAAATCTTTGCAGAAGAAATGAAAAATAAAGGATTTTCAGGAATCAGAGGCAACAAATTAAACGTTATGAATTTTATAAGACATATAGTTTTTCGTTCAGGCAAATTTTCCGGCCTCTCCCTTTCCGGGGTAGTTGGGACGAAGATGCCCAATGCAGACGAACTGAAAAAACTGAAGAAAATATATGAGCGCACCGATCTCTCTCTTCAAGGTCTTATCTATAACATAAATTCGTCTGAAGGGAATTTCATCTGGGGTGACAAGTATCTCACGGTCGCGGGAGATCCCGTATCCCATGAAACGCTAGGACGTTTTAAGTTAAGCTATGAGATATCATCCTTTTTTCAGGTCAACTCCGAGCAAACGCTGAGCCTTTATGGCTGCGTCTCCGAGCTTTTGGGCGAAGGAGGCAATGTGCTTGAGCTTTATTCAGGCGTTGGCAGTCTGACGCTCTTTCTTGCGGAAAAGTCAAAAAACGTGACGGCAGTGGAGAATTGGGGGCCCGCGGCGAAGTATCTGGCTAAAAACGCCTCGGATAACGGCTTTAAGAACATCAAGTGTTACTCCGCAGCCGCAGAAGAGGGCACCGCCGCATTCTACGGCGAAAAATACGACACTGTAGTGCTCGATCCTCCCAGAACGGGCTGCGCCCCCGAAGTGGTCGCCTCGATCTTGAAACTTGCCCCTAAAAGAATAATATACGTCTCATGCAACCCCGCGACCCTCGCAAGGGACCTTAAGCTAATGGCCTCCGGCGGCTACGCGCTTAACAGCGTCCGAGCCTTCGACATGTTCCCCCAGACCAGCCACGT
>CAYZYF010000046.1:0-11133 GCA_964482015.1 uncultured Synergistaceae bacterium | reverse complement strand
AGATTGATCTCATTGTCGGGCCTAAATCTCTGTCCGTCAATTTCGGGGAAGGTCAATACAACCCTGCACGCTTCAGCTGGATCTACAAGGATGCGTACTCTCACGAAAAAAGCCTGAAGATCATAGCTGAGTCCGCGAGGACACACTTCGATCCTAATGTTTGCAGAAATATTCTCCGAGGCGGAAGAGGAATTCGAAGAGCTTTACTCTGAGCTGGTTTTGGCATAAGAAATCTTGGCTCTCTTTTTAAAAATACAGTTAGATCTTGTTGTCAAGCATGTGACGGAAGACTATAAGGGAATTCCTTACAGCTTGCTCGATACCCGTTGTGTCACCGGAACAGAATATTTCCATGATTTTTTCATGGTTGTCCATTACTGTTTTGTCCAAAACATCATTTCCCCTCTTTGAATAGGGGCGGCAGAGCTCCATTACTAGCGTGCCCATCTTGATAATGAACTGGTTTTGTGTAGTGTTCAGGATTATTTTATGGAACTCCTGGTCTGATATGTCCGCAGCGGACAGGTGTTCTTCGGAGAGGGCCTTGTATTCATAGAACTTCTCCCTAAGCAACGCTTTTTCTTCAGGCCCGGCCTTTGTGACCGCAAGTTTCAAAGCGGCAATATCAAATATAAGACGAAACTCGTAAAGTTCCTCTGCATTTGAACGTGCGAGCATCATATCGAGGAGCAGGGGTCTGAAAATCTGGGGGCCGAGCGACTCACGCAGATATGTGCCCTTGCCTTGCGATGATTCTACTACCCCCAAGACCTGCAGCATTTTTATGGCTTCTCTTATGCTCGACTTTCCGACGCCGTAGCGGTCTGCCAGTTCACGCTCAGACGGCAGACATTCTCCCGGTTTGAACTCCCCGTCCCGGATAGATTTCTGGATATTTTCCAATACCAATTGTGACAGAGTATTCTCTCTTTTTAAGATCATATCTGCGCTCCTTTATGATCACCGCCGTGCAACAAATGGGTCTCAATGAGAAAGTTACGATTTGGTTGATATCAGCTATTTTACTATAAAAAAGCCTGAGACTTTAAATTTCCACAAAAAAACCATGGCTTTCTTTATTTTATAGAATTTAAAATAATTATAAATTAACTGCCGGATGTATTTTAAAATTTTAAACTCTTGACAAAACTGCAGGTGATTATAAAATCTACTTATCTGATATCTGCTAACCTGACAATCAGAAGTATATCATACCCGAGGTGTTTTCTATGATGCAATTCGTCAGATCTATAAACGTAATTGATGCGCACACTGCCGGTGAACCTGTACGGGTCGTTGTTTCGGGTCTTCCGGTGATCCCGGGCTCCACGATGCTTGAAAAAATGAAATGGTTTGACGAAAACCTGGACGGAGTCAGAAATTTTCTTATGCGCGAACCCAGGGGACACAAGGACATGTTTGGAACTATTCTGACCCCTCCTGTGACCGATGACGGACATGTTGGAGTTTTGTATACACATACTACCGGACAGGCGACTATGTGCGGCCATGGCACCATCGGAGTGGTGAAAGTTTTGATCGAGACCGGAGTCGTTCCTGTCACTGAGGGTGAGAACACCGTCAATATAGATGCGCCGGCCGGCAGGGTGACCGCAAGAGCGATCGTAGAAAACGGCAAGGTCAAAGAGGTTTCTTTTCAGAACGTGCCGTCTTTTCTCTACATGGACGATCTCGAGGTTGAGATACCGACAATAGGCAAGGTCAAGGTCTCCGTCTCTTTTGGGGGCGGATTTTATATTTTTGTAGAGGCAGAAGACTTGGGACTCGAAGTTATACCGGAGCACGCCTCTGAGCTTGCCAAACATTCGATGTGGCTGAAGGACTGGGGAAACAGGGAACTGGATGTAGTTCACCCCGAAAATCCTGATATAAGAGGCATCTATGGGGTCATCGTGACAGGACCCTCAGAGAGGACAGAGAAAGGCTGGAAGTCCAAAGAGACCTGCGTCTTCGCAGATTCAGCCATAGACCGGTCTCCCTGCGGCACAGGAACATCGGCAAGAATGGCTCTTTTGTATGGGAGAGGACTAATGGCCCCCGAAGATATCATAGAGAACAGCAGCATCCTGGATACTACTTTTTACGGGTCAATAGACGGCCTTACAGATATTGGAGGCATCAAGGGGATAATTCCGAGGATAGCGGGGCCTGCATGGATTACGGGATTCAACCAGCTTGTGCTTGACCCGGAAGATCCACTCAGTGAAGGGTTCCTCATTTAGGGTTTCGTTCACGGGCATCGGCTTAAAAGAATCATGCGAACGCCGGACCATTTGAACGGTCACTGCCTCGCGGAGAACGCGACCAACAGACGATAAGGGAATGAAAGGGGGGAGCCGTCACCGGACAGGCGTTCAAGCAAAAACGATGTTGCAAAGAACATCAGCGAATTTTTATCCAAATTTTTCCAAATATCAAAAGTAAAGGGGATAGTAAAAATGAGAGTCAGGAATATCCGGTCCGTATTGTTTGTCATGTTTGTCATGTTAACGGCTGCTTTCTTTTGCATGGGAGCTCCCGCAGCCTCCGAGGCTGCTGTGGCGGCACGTACGATAAAGTTGGCACACGTTCTTCCTCCCGACAGCAACTTCGACGTTGGTGCGCAGAAGTTCAAGGAACTTGTCGGCAAGGCCAGCGATGGCAAGATCAAGGTCGAGATCTATGCGGGGGACATGACGACGGATGAAGTCGAGGCTGCCGAAATGGTTCGCGCAGGGAACCTCGACATGGCGTGGACATCGACGGGCAGCCTCTCAGCTTTTGTCAAGGACCTTATGCTCCTAGACATGCCCTTCCTTTTCCGTGATACCGACCACGTAAATAAGGTGCTTATGGGTCCCGTGGGCGAAAATATGCTGAAGCAGTTCGACGCTTCGCGCATAAAGGCACTTGCTTTTTCTGAGGACGGATGGCGCGAGATAACGAACAACAAACGCCCGATCAAGACACTCGCCGACATGAAAGGACTCAAGCTCCGCATAATGATGAACGACATGAACGCGGATATGTACAAGGCTCTTGGCGCGGTACCGACTCCGATCCCCTCAGGCGAGATCTACAGCAGCATCCAGACAGGCCTCGTCAACGGTCAGGACAACGGAGTTTATGTTGCAAACAGCGTAGGCTATATAGCTATACAGCCCCACGTCTGTATGATCCAGCATTTCTATTCTTCGGGAGTGGTCCTTGCCAGTGAGAAATTCTGGAAGGCGCTCAACGCCGAAGAACAGAAGATCGTTAAGGACGCGGCTGTAGCAGCTGGAAAGTACCAGAGAGAATGGTTCTGGAATACCGAGATGGAGCTAACAAAGCAGCTTGAAAAAGAAAAGAAGATAACTGTAACATACCCGAAGGATCGTGATGCGTGGGTCAAGGCAGTTCAGCCTGTGTATGCCGATTACTTCAAGAAGTATCCGCACTGGAAGCCGATCGTAGACCAGATCAACAAGACGAAATAAACAGAGTGATCTTTTCTTGGAACGCCCCCGCCATAAGCGCGGGGGCTGTCCAGGATTTAACGCGTCTATAGGACAATCGATCGAAAGGCTGTGTTGCAACATGGACCACGTAATTAAAAAACTGCAGTACATTGGAGATAAGTTTGATCTGTTTGCCTCCATTATAGCGATCGTGACTTTTGTATTAATGTCAGTCATTGTGTGCATGCAGGTCATCTCAAGATTCTTTTTCTCTTATTCCTTCCAGTGGGCGGAGGAGATGGGCAGATACCTCTTCATTTGGAGCACTATGCTTGCCTCTGCGTGCGCCGTCCATACGCACCTGAACATCGGCGTGGACATACTGGTCAATAACTTGAAAGGTAGAACCCAATATGCGGTCAAGCTTGCGGCTCAGATATTTTTGATTTTGGCCGTCTACATCCTGACCGTCTATGGGGCGCAGCAAACAATAGATGTGCTCGATGCCGGACAGACCGCGACCTCGTTCCCCGTATCGGCAGGAGTTCTTTATATGTCGGTGCCCGTCAGCGGTATCCTAATGCTCTACTATACGCTGGTGCAGCTGCTGGAACTTATCTTCCTTGGAGGGTATAGGAATACAAAAGTTCGTGATTTTTTTAGGAGGGCGGCCTAAATGAGTTGGATCCTTTTTGCTACATTCTTCCCCCTTCTTTTTCTGGGTGTGCCGATCTCCTTCGTCCTTATTCTCGCGACGATAGCTTACATACTCGCTATGGGCGGAGATGTCTCCTGGCTCTTGGTGCCTTCGCGCATCGTGCGCGGCATGGATTCGTTCATCATGATGTGCCTTCCCTTCTTTGTCCTTGCAGGGAACCTGATGAACAATGGCGGGATCACAGAAAGACTGATAAAGCTCGCACAGGCCTTTGTCGGTCACATAAGAGGCGGGCTTGCGATGGTGGACGTCATGGTATGCGCCTTTTTTGGCGCGGTCTCTGGATCGGCTGTCGCGGCAACCTCTGCCGTCGGATCGGTAATGATCCCGTCGCTTAAAAAAGAGGGTTATCCTGCTGATTTCAGCGCCGGTCTCACGGCCGTCGCGTCGACTATGGCGCCTGTAATTCCCCCCAGCCTGGCCTTCGTCCTTTACGGAGCTGTGAGCCGTGTTCCCATCGGAGATTTGTTTATTGCAGGTATATTCCCCGGTATCCTGATGGCGTTTGCACTGATGTCGGTAGTCTATTTCTTCGCGAAGCGCGATAACTATCCGCGCCTGCCCCGAGCATCCTGGAGAGAAAGGTTAAAGGCGATCAAAGAGTCGATACTCTGCCTGGTACTGCCGGTCTTTATTCTGGGCGGCATTACATCGGGGGTCTTTACCCCGACCGAGGCGGCCGCGATGGCAGCGCTCTATGCGTTCATACTCTCCATGTTCATCTACAGGACAATATCATGGAGACAGCTGCCGAAGATCCTTCTTGAGAGCGCGATAGACAGCGGTTCCGTTATGCTCTTGGTCGGCACGTGCTATGCCTTTGGCTGGGTGCTTACGAACGAAAGGGTAGCGCTGAGGCTTACGGAGGCTCTTCTTGCAATGGACCTTTCATTGTGGGTAAAGCTGCTTCTCATCAACCTTTCGCTTTTAGTCGTAGGCATGTTCATGGACAGTGCGCCCGCAATAATGCTGGTCGGTCCGATACTGGCTCCGGCGCTTGCCAAGATGGGAGTAGATCCTATAGTCGCAGGAATGATAGTCTGCATCAACCTTACGATAGGACTTGCTACTCCGCCTGTAGGAGTTTGTCTTTTCTCTGCCACTAATATATCGAAGGTGCCGTTTGAAAAAGTTTCAAAGGCGGCGATGCCTTTTCTAGGGGCTGTTATTGTCGTGCTGATAATCGTCACGTACGTGCCTTGGGTATCGCTCTTCCTTGTTAATTTAATTCGCTAAACTTGTCGGTGCGGGACATTACATCTGTATGGCCTGCACCTTAATCTTCATCCGGCGAGGCTTTGCCTGTGCTGCTGTGGTCACAAAGGCCTCCCGAACCTGCCTCCGGCCGGGGCGGGAGGCCTTTTTACGATAATTTAACGGGAGGTTTTTATCTATGCTGTTGCTCAACGCTCAAGAAATAAGAGAAGTATTCACAATGGAGGATGCCATCAGATCAAACGAAGAGGCTTTTGTCCTCCAGAGCAAAAATATGACCGAAGTCCCAGTCAGAATAAATTTTGAAGTAAAGGGGAGTGGAATAACATCCTACATGCCCGCACTTATAAAGGATATACCGGTAACAGGCATAAAGATAGTTTCTACCTACCCGGACAACTTCACAAAGGGAATGCCCGCCGTTACGGCGACGACCTTGCTTGCAGACCCGGAGACCGGAGCTGTGAACGCGATCCTAGACGGCACCGAATTAACGCGCCTTCGCACCGGTGCCGTCTCCGGGCTTGCCACGAAACTTCTTGCGAACGAAGATACTGAAAAGGCGGCGCTCTTCGGTACGGGAGGACAGGCTATGTCCCAGCTCGAAGCCCTGCTTACAGTAAGAAAGATTTCCGAGGTCGGCATCTATGATTCTGATCCCGAAAGAATAAGATCTTTTATCGAAAGGACCTCCTTGCTTGCAGAAAAATTTGGCACCAAACTGACCGCGGCAGCTTCATCGGAAGATGCGATCAGTGGAGCGGACATCATAACGACTGTGACAACAAGCGTTGAGCCTGTCTTTGAGGGAAGGAAGCTAAAAAAGGGCGTTCACATCAACGCTGTTGGAACTTTCTTGCCGCATAAAAGAGAACTTGACGAATATACGGTGACGCATGCAGATAAGATCTACATAGACAATATGGAGGCGGTCATGTCCGAGGCGGGGGAGTTTCTCATCCCCATGTCTGAGGGCAGGTTCGACGTCGCTTCTATAACAGGAGAGCTGGGCGATCTTATACTTGGCAATATCCCAGGCAGGACTGACAAAGACGAGATGACGATAATGAAGACGGTCGGTTTCGCTACGCTCGACGTAGTGATAGCATACAACGTATTTAAGAAGGCCGCAGCGGCGGGAGCGGGAAGGACCGTATAAGATCCGACCGCGGATACGAAAGCTGAGGATGTCAATATGAGAAATACACAGTCGATTTTTGCCGTTGACGCCCATACCACAGGTACTCCTATCAGGGTGATCACCTCTGGAATACCTCCTCTTAAGGGGGAGAGTATTGAAAAAAAAATGCAGTACATGAAGGAGCGCTACGACCATCTGAGAACTTTCATCATGACACAGCCGAGAGGCTTTCTTTCGCTCGTAGGGGCGGTTTTGACCGAACCGTGTTCGCCCGATGCGGACTACGGGCTTTTCTACATCGACGCTCTGACTTACCAGCCGATGTGTGGTGCCGGGACTTTCTCTGTGGCCAAAGTTCTTGTGGAAACCGGGATGGTTGAAAAAACCGAACCTGAAACGGTTATACGGCTTGAGACGCCGAGCGGAACAGTTACCGTCCGGGCCGAAGTAAAAGATGGTGATGTCCGTAACATATCTTTTGACAACGTCCCCGCCTTTTTGTTCCGCAAAGATCTTAAACTTTCGATTCCTGAACTTGGTGACTTTGCTGTAGATATTGGCTTCGGAGGAAATTTCTTCACTATTGTCGATGCTGATACGATCGACGCAGCCATAACAAAAGACAATATGAGCGAACTTAGAAGGCTGAGCAAAGTGATACTTGCCTACGCCAATAAGGCAGTTAAAGTGATCCATCCGATAAACAGCTCGATAAACTATATGGACCAGCTGCTTTTTGTCAGCAACAAGCCAAACGAAGAGGGGGAGTACCTCTGCCAATGTATATTCGGCGATGCGCAGGCTGATATCTCACCCTGCGGAACGGGCACCTCGACCAGGCTGGCTCAGCGTTATTTTCGAGGACTTGTAGGAGCGGGGGAAACCTTCCGTCAGAAGAGCGTTTACGGCGGCGTTTTTACCGCATCGGTAGTCAGGGAGACCGACCTGAACGGTATGAAGGCTATAATACCGAGAGTGTCATGCAGCGATGTACATATCACAGGGTTCAACCATTTGGTCGCTGAAGAGACCGACAAGCTTAAAGATGGTTTTGTGACCTGGTAGAGCGGTAAATGCGATGAACAAACTTCCGTCAAGTATTTTTAATGATGTTATAGGTCCGGTCATGAGAGGCCCCTCCAGCTCACATGTCGCAGGAGCTTCGCGGATCGCGGCGATCATAAGGCAGGCTATGAAAAATGACGTTAAAAAAGTCGTTGTGGATTTTGATATCAATGGCTCTCTCGCCGAGTCGCACGATGGGCATGGTACCGATATGGGCTTTGTGAGCGGTATCTTAGGGATGTCGATCACGGATCCCGACGTTTCGGATTATGCGGCTTTGGCGGCAAAGGCCGGTGTCGATGTTGAATTTCGCATCCTGGATTACGGCGCTGTCCACCCAAACAACTACAGGATCCATGCCACGGACAGCAAGGGTGCTGCGCATTGCTGGGAGGCGGTCTCCGTCGGAGGCGGCATGGTCGAAATGCAAAAGTACGACGGCTTTGATATAAGTATGGCCGGAGATTTTTTTGAGCTTCTCTTGAGGGTAGACAGCACAGGTGTAGATGGCAATGTCCCGTTTGAAAAGATGTTTCCTTGTCTCCCGACACCGGATTTTACGCGAAGAGATCAAAAGAACGGACAGGTGCTTTATGAGTTGAAATTTGCCCGAAAATTGTCCGCCGAGGTGCCGGAGGTTCTGGCAAAAGAGGCCGGTGTTCTTGAGGTCGTTTACATAGAGCCGATATTGCCGACCTGGTCGGGGGCCGGCAGAAAGATTCCCTTTACTACAGCGGAGGAGCTCCTTGAAATTTCCAAAAAAGACCCAAAAGAGCTGTGGGAGTTTGCCCTTCTCTATGAAAGCAAGAGAGGGGGGACTGGCGAGGATGAAGTCTTCCAAAAAATGGCGGAGATAGTCGCTTTGATGGAGAACGCCATAGATGTAGGCCTGAAAGGGACGGAGCATAAGGACAGGATACTCGGATTTCAATCCTACAGAATAGACGAGGCCGCGCGAAAGAACAGGCTGGCTCCCTGCGATCTTCTTAACAGGGTCATAAAGTATATTACAGCGATCATGGAGGTCAAAAGCTCGATGGGCGTTATTGTGGCGGCGCCCACCGCCGGCTCTTGCGGCTGTCTCCCCGGAACGGTCATCGGAACAGGAAGGTCGATGGATCTGTCACGCGACGACATCGTCAAAGGAATGCTTGCAGCCGGACTGGTAGGAGTATTCATAGCCGAATCGGCGACATTTGCCGCTGAGGTCGCCGGGTGTCAGGTCGAGTGCGGGGCCGGTTCGTCTATGGCCGCGGCCGGAGTGGCACAGATGCTCGGAGGAAATGTTGAGGAGTGTTTGGCTGCGGCCTCCATAGCTCTGCAAAACGTCACCGGGCTCGCATGCGACCCGGTGGCCAACAGGGTAGAGGTCCCTTGCCTCGGCAAGAATATCATGGGCGGAAGCAATGCGATAGCTAGCGCTAATATGGCCCTCGCCGGCTACGATGAGGTCATCCCTCTCGGTCAGACCATCAGGGCGGTATATGACATCGGCACTAAGCTGCCCCTCGAACTGCGATGCACGTTTGGAGGGCTTGGAAAGACGCCGGCCTCTTTGGATATCAGGAAAAAACTTGAGTCGTAAGGTTTTCGAGACGATAGAAAATAAAAAATGCGGGCCGGAAGGCCCGCATTTTTTAGAAGAAGATACAGCCACCGAATCAGTGGCCATAAGGTAAAATTGCGTATAGGCTTGGCGGAGAGGGTGGGATTTGAACCCACGTGACGGCTCAGCACCGCCAAGACGATTTCGAGTCGCCCGCCTTCGACCACTCGGCCACCCCTCCGGATAAAAACACAGTCTGTGTAAATTGATGTAAAAATGGCGGAGAGGAAGGGATTTGAACCCTTGGAACGGGGATAAGCCGTTCACTCACTTTCCAGGCGAGCGCCTTCGACCACTCAGCCACCTCTCCGCGTGCATCGTATCAATTGCCTGTGACAAACTGACGGAGCGCATTATAGCCTATTCCATAGTGAATGTCAAAATGGATCAGAGTGCTTCAGAACGCCTCATTTGGAAAAAAATGCGCAGCAATTCGGCGCACTCCTCCTTCAATATTCCTGACCTTACAATACACCTGTGGTACATTCTCGGATCTTCGACGATGTTGTAAAGGGAACCGACAGCTCCGGCCTTAGGATCCTTAGCTCCGTAGACCAGGGTCCCCAGCCTTGACTGTACCATCGCACCGGCGCACATGACACATGGTTCGAGTGTGACATAGAGGGTGCAGTCATCGAGCCGCCAATTGTTAAGTGCCTCTGATGCCTCTTCCATTGCAGCCAGCTCCGCATGTCCGAGCGGGGAGCCTTCAAGTGACCTTGAATTCGATCCGCGCCCGATGATCTTCCCGTCCCTCACCAACAAAGCACCGACAGGGATCTCGCCCTTCTGCATGGCTTTCTCCGCTTCTTTGAGGGCTTCCCTCATATAATGAATGTCATTCATCGTGACAGCTCCATTCTCTATGTGCTATACTTTCCTCTGTTCCCGGAACTGTGCCTGTAGCTCAGCTGGATAGAGTGTCAGCCTCCGGAGCTGAAGGTCTCGGGTTCGAATCCCGACAGGCACGCCAAACGTCTTGTTTATGCTATCATATAAACGTGAGGAGCGAGTGTTTTCTGCAGGGCGTCCAGTCCTATGCGGCGAGAGCCCGTGAACCCCGCCAGGTCCGGAAGGAAGCAGCGGTAAGCGGAGTCTTTTGGGTGCCATAGGGGAGCTGGGCACCCTGTTGAGGGCACTCGCTCCGAGGGTATTGCCGAGACTCTCAGGGAGGACTAAAAATGGAAGACAAACCTTTAGGTTGTTTGCCGATGGAGGAGAGCCCTATGCCGGGGGATAAACTCATCATGATTCCGGTCTATGTTGTGCCCGTGGAGATACTTGAAAGAAACCTGATGCGCGGACCAAAATATCTTTACGAGATTGTTATTGTAGACGGAGTCAGCGGCAAACCTACGCTGATCGCAGGAAAAACTGTTGAGCTCATACCGTTGTCCGAATTTGACCCGGAGGAGGCGGAGCGGCACAAATTAAAAATATCCCCTCTTCTTGCAAAAGAGATAGCCAAATATGGAGCGGTACCCTCAGATTTTCAGAGCTGGAAAAAAATCTTAAGGAACAGAAACGTAGGGATAAATGAGGGGTCTATGAAGTTAGCGTGGCGTGTTTATGCAGTCAGAGACAAAGATATTCTGGATACATTCACGGGAGAAAAGATCACATCTGCATGCCTTGCCGGGACCTTTTTTTCTTGAATACCGTGATCCATCGATTCGAAATGATCACTATACCTCTATGAATAAAATGCAAACAGAATAAAAAATAACAAATAAAAAATAAAAAATGCAGGGCATCCAAAAGCAAAACGAAACTTGCATAACCGATTGCATACATGCTATACTTGGGAGTGGTGCAAAACACACGGTCTCGGATCGCAGAAACGTTGCCCTTAGGGGTTTTTCTGCGGGATGAAGCGGCCGGAGGAAAAAACATAGGAGGGATACACATGGGAGTAGTAAGTATGAAACAGCTGCTTGAGTGCGGTGTT
>CAYZYF010000045.1:2750-11484 GCA_964482015.1 uncultured Synergistaceae bacterium | reverse complement strand
TTGCAACCGTTTCACAACTGTTTCGCCATTGTTTCACGGCGATATGGTCGCCGCTTCACCCCTCCGACATAGCCATTACCGGGTGCTGTTACTTAAAGAATCCCCTTCGACCTCCGCCGAAATTCTTCATTCCGCCCATTCCGGGGGGTATTTTGAAGCCTTTGCCTCCACCTGCTATTTTGCCGAATCCCTTCATCATAGTCTTCATCTGATCATACTGTGCCAAGACCTGATTGACCATCTGAACCGATGTTCCGGCCCCCTGGGCGATCCTTTTGCGGCGGCTGCCCTTAATTATTTCGGGGTTTCTCCTCTCTTTTAATGTCATGGAAAGGATTATGGCTTCGGTCCTTTTTATCCTGGCGGGATCTATATCTGCCCCGCTGAGAGCTTTGCTGCCGCCCGGGATAGGAAGCATTTCGAGCACTTTCTCCAGAGGCCCCAGTTTTTGTATCTGCTGCAGCTGCAGAAGCATATCTTCCAGAGTGAATTTGTTCTTTTTGATGCTTTCTGTCATTCTATCCAGATCAGCGGCGGAGGTGGCTGATTGGACTTTCTCGAGGAGCCCTTCGATATCCCCCATCCCGATAATACGCTGGGCCATTCTTTTGGCATCGAAGACCTCAAGATCCTCTGTTTTTTCTCCGCATCCCGCGAGTTTTATAGGTACGCCGGTGCTCGCTCTGACGGCAAGCGAGGGGCCTCCTCTGGCATCTCCATCCAGCTTGGTGAGAACAACTCCGGTCAGGCCAAGTTTTTTATGAAATACGTCCGCAACGTTGACCGCTTCCTGTCCCGTCATAGAATCCACAACTAGGAGAATTTCGGTGGGCGGCACGGCGACCTTCATGGCCTCAAGCTCGGCCATCAGCTCATCGTCCATCTGCAGACGGCCGGCTGTATCGAGTATTATCATGTCACAGAGGTGATCTTCGGCGTATTTTATCGACTTTGAAGCAACCGCAACAGGATCCGCCTCTCCTTCGTGGGGACCAAAAAACGCTACTTCGGCTTTGGATGCGAGAGTTCTCAGCTGTTCCACTGCCGCCGGCCTGCGGAGATCGCACGCAACGACCAAAGGCTTATGCCCTTTTGTCATTTTTTTGGCGATCTTGACTGCTGTAGTTGTCTTACCGGAGCCCTGCAGGCCTACCATCATATATATTGTCGGAGGCTTGGGTGAGATAACGAGCGGCGTAGGAACTTCTCCCATTATTCTTACAAGCTCTTCATAGACTATTGTGTGTATAAGCTGTGCCGGAGTTATAGATTCAAGCACGATCCTTCCCGTTGCTCTCTCCCTGATTGCCTCGACTACATCTTTGACGACCTTATAATTGACATCCGCCTCCAATAGGGCACGGCGAACCTCTCTCATCGCCTCGTTGATGTCTTCGTGAGTTAGTTTGCCTTTGCCTCTTAAGGCTGAAAATATATTTTCAAAACGTTCCTTTAAAGAGTCGAACATTTATCTGCTCCTTATGGCTCCAACAGTTTTTTCATAGTTTTGTAAAAATGTTCCGACAAAGATTCTTTTTCTTCTTCAAGAAATTTCACAGCCAGTGCCAATCTCTTATTCTTTTCAAGGAGTCCCAATACTCTTTCAGTGTTCTCCATGTGATCTCTTGCTCTTGAAAGAAGATCGTGAACGCCTTGCCTTGAGACATTCAGCGAGTCAGCTGCCTCAGCGAGCGAAAGATCACGCAGCAGCACTATTTCACAGGCCAGCCTCTGCTTTTCGGTCAAAAGGGGGGCGTATGTGTCTAGAAGAAGCCCGTCTCGTACCCGCTGGTCCAGTTGGTCTCTGTTCTGCACGCATGATCCCTCCGATTTTCAAGGACCAATGGATTATACTCACGAGGCTTATGTCTGTCAAGCATTTAGCCTTGACAGCAGTATGGGCTGTCCGGAGTCCTGAGGAACAAAAAAAGGGCCCCGCAGGGCCCTTTTGTATATGGCAGAAGTTGTTAGTCTGTCATTTTGATTTGGGAGTATTTCTCAGGCACTTCCAGCGATGCAGCGTTCATGTAGCCCTTGCCGAGGATGTACGTATCCTGATAGACAAGCAGGTGGTTCTTTGTGGTTACGCCGGTGCCGAGATCTGTGTAGTAGTTCCCGTTCCACTCGGCTCCCGGTGTGTACTCTCCGTAGCATGTCATCAGGTCATCTTTGCTGTCCAGCTTAGCTGTTCCCTCAACGATCCTCTTTCCGAATTCAGCGAGCGCAACACTATTGGTATAGCCGTAGGAGAATGCCCATGTCCCCATTCGCCCTTCGGCTCCTGCGTCCGATACCGCCTGTTCAACTTTCTTGAGGATAACCGGCCAGTCCCCGGCTTCGGCGGTGAGATCAATGCCGAAAGCACCCGGGTAACCCATCAGCGGGGAGGGAAGGTCCGCTTCGATAAAGAAACCTCCGTGCGCGGCAAGCTGCTTAAGCAGAGGCTCTGTGTGAGCATCGTTGGTGCAGAAGAACGCGGTGTTCTTCCCATACTTGCTGACCCATGCAGGGGTCTTCTCAAGTATAAACTGCTGTGCTCCCGCTACGCCTACGTCGCTGGTCGGGTCTGGGGCCGTTTCAAATACGAACTTGAGTCCCATATCTTTGCATGCCTGTTCCATGATCAGACGACGTCTTCCGAGTGTCTCATAGCTCATATGACGCGGGAAAGAAATGTGAACGAATGTATCGCATCCGAGTTCTTTTGCGGTATGGATGATGAGGTAGCCGCGCGATACGAAGTCGGCGTTGATCGTGAGATCGGCAACCGAATCGATGACGTTCGGGTCTTCGTGAGCCTCACCGGCAAAGCAGAGGATGTCGGGACGCTTTTCCTTGATGCGGCGGAAGCCTTCTGCCGTACCGGGGATCGCCTGGTTTACAACGACCACCTTCATGTCAGGGTCATCCGCGAGTCCGGCTATCTGAGCGATGGTCGTCTCCATCTCAGACATAAAGTTATCGGGGTATGTGAGGTGCTTGATCATCCCGCCGTCGGACACGTCACCATATTTCTGTATCGCGAGTTCTGCGCCGCGAAGGTCATCTTCGCTCTGGGAAACTGTTCCTGTCACTATACCAATGTGAAAGGGTGCCTTTTCAGGGGCCTTTGCCTCTTCCAGGGGCTGCTCCGCCGGCTTATTTGCGGATTGGGTCATAAAAAAGCCTAAAGCGAGAACAATAACTACACCGACGATAATCAGAGTTTTCTTTGACATGAACTCATCCTCCTTGGGATTTTCTAAAAAATATTCTGCCGCGCCTGAACACAGCCGTCTCTCCGACGCGGAACTCACCGTAGCAGTAAGTTAAATTCTATAGTCACTTAGTAAGGCTGTCAATTGACCGTAACATTAGTCTTTGATTGTCGGGTCATAGAGGCAATAAAGTGATTGAGTCCCTGCCTCTTCCCTTCCTTCTTCCGACACCTTTTCGTAAAGCCCCCTCGTTAAAGAGAGGGCTGGGAGGTCCAATCCGATTTGGGATGCAGCGTCCTCCGCAAGTTTCATGTCTTTGATGTAATGCTTTACAAAGAAACCGGGATCGTAATCACCCCTGAGTATCCTCGGCCCGTAATTTGTCAGGCTCCAGCTGCCGGCTGCCCCTCCTGACAAGGCCTCAAGCACTCCTTCGGGATCAAGCCCGCAGCCCTTTGCAAACGCAAGCCCCTCGCACATGCCTGTCATGGTCCCGGCGAGGATGATCTGATTTACAAGCTTGGTGTACTGGCCGCACCCCGCTTCGCCCATGCGGCGTATCGTTTTCCCCATAAGTTCAAAATATGGCAGGGCACGCTCAAAGTCCTCCTGCATCCCGCCCGCCAATATTGTCAGTGTTCCCTCTCTTGCCCCCTTGTCGCCTCCGGTGACCGGCGCATCAAGCACGGATATCCCGCGTGCGCGCCCTTCTTCCCATATCTTTCGGGCTAGTTTGGGGCTGGATGTGGTCATGTCGACAAGCAGCGAACCGTTACTTGCGGCGCGGATCAATCCACTGTCACCGAGATAAACTTCTTCCACATCATAGGGATATCCCACGATCGTGAAAATCACTTTGCACGAAGCCGCGAGGTCTGTCGGAGATTTCTCCCACACAGCACCGGATCTTATAAGTTTTTCGGCCTTGCCCCTTGTCCTGTTGTATACGTGAACACGGTGTCCCGCGGCAATAAGGTGTCCGGCCATGCTCGAGCCCATAACTCCGGTTCCGATAAATCCTACATTTTTGTTCTTTTGCATTAGGCAAGTTACCTCCCCAAAAATTTATCTTTCGTAGTGATTATATGACAAAGTATCAGTCTGAATTAATTATACCGTCAGAATGCTTATCGTCTCTAGAGGGATCTTTCTTTTTACTTTACAAAAGTGGTGTGCCTTGCAGTTATACGTCGGAATAAGACGTCAAATTCTTATGGTATATAAGGTTAAAATTGAAAAAGAAAAAGTGTATAATAGTACGATTGATATATTTTAATGCGGAAAGCGTTATCTTCCTCTTTTTAATGGAAGGATAGCGCCGCTCGGTACCTGGGCGGAATGGCAAGAGATGCAAGGAAAAAGAGGTGAAACGCATGTCCGATGGAGTTCCACTGTTAAGGATGGAAAAAATCGGCAAAGAGTACTTCGGTAACAGAGTCCTCTCAGATGTTACTTTCTCACTGATGCCCGGCGAGATCCTAGGATTAGTGGGAGAGAACGGCGCAGGGAAATCGACCCTTATGAATATTCTTTTCGGCATGTCCGTCATTCAAGAGACGGGAGGTTATGAAGGCAAGATATTTATTAACGGAGAAGAAAAATCATTCAGCGATCCGTTCGATGCCCTTGAGGCTGGGATCGGAATGGTACATCAGGAATTTTCCCTTATCCCCGGCTTTACAGCTACAGAAAACATTCTTTTGAACAGGGAGTCTATGAAGTATAACGTGCTTGTGGAGGTCTTCGGTGAAAGATTCAAAACACTAGACAGGGACGATATGAACCAGAGAGCGGTCCGCGCGATCGAAACACTTGGCGTTTCCTTATCGCCGGACACACTGATAAGCGAGATGCCGGTCGGGCACAAGCAGTTCACAGAGATAGCCCGTGAAATAGACAGAAAACAAACGAAGCTTCTTGTTTTGGACGAGCCGACTGCCGTGCTGGCGGAATCGGAGGCGAGCGTCCTTGTCGAATCATTGAAAAAACTTGCCTCTCAAGGGATAGCAATAATTTTTATCTCACACAGGCTTCAGGAGATAATAGACCTGTGCGATAAATTGGTTGTTCTCAGGGACGGCAGGGTGATCCGTGAGGCGAATGCCAAGGAGACCAGCGTAAGGCAGATAGCCGGCTGGATGGTGGGAAGACAGATGGCCGGTGAGACTGACAACGAAACGGACAAAGATAGAGATTTCGGAGAGATCATTTTAAAAACGCAGAATCTCTGGGTAGACATGCCCGGTGAGACGGTGAGGGATGTCTCGATAGAAGTTCGGCGGGGCGAGATATTCGGCCTTGGGGGACTGGCAGGACAGGGCAAGGTTGGAATTTCCAACGGCATTATGGGCCTTTATGTATCGGGTGGAAAGGTTTTTCTTCGTGGAAAGGAGATCAGGCTGAACGATCCGGCTGCTTCGCTGTCCGAAGGGATGGCTTTCGTTTCTGAGGACAGGCGCGGTGTGGGCTTGCTTCTCGAAGAGGGGATCGACTGGAACATTGCCTTCACCGCGATGCAGGTGCAGGAGAAATTTATCATCAAACTGTTTGGCGGCCTTCTTAAGCTTCGTGATGATAAGGCTATTACTAAATGCACCGAAGATTACATTAAAGCTCTTGAAATACGCTGCACCGGCCCAAGGCAGAGGGCTGTCGAACTTTCGGGCGGCAATCAGCAAAAGGTTTGCCTGGCTAAGGCTTTTGCGGTCGCGCCGGAGATCCTTTTTGTCTCCGAACCCACGCGGGGGATAGATGTGGGCGCAAAAAAGCTTGTTTTGGACACGCTTCGCAGAGCCAACGAAGAGACTGGGACGACCATAATAATGACATCCTCCGAGCTTGAAGAACTCCGTTCGGTATGTGACAGGATAGCAATTATAAACGAGGGCAGAGTTTCAGGTATTCTGCCTGCGAGGTCTCCTGCGGAAGAGTTCGGACTTCTGATGCTCGGACATGTCGATGAGGATACCGCCTACGAGACGGCCGCGGAAAGGTGCAGGTGATGGGATTGAAAGAGAAACTTCAGGCTTTTATAGAGAATGCCGGATGGCCGCGAGTAATAATCGGGCTCTTCTTGTTTTCCCTTTTTGTAGCTGCACCGTTCGTGGGAGTCCGCCTTGACGCCTCATTCTCCGATACCTTGGTGCGCGTCGGCATGAACGGAGTGCTGGTCCTTGCCATGGTTCCTATGATACAGTCCGGATGCGGGCTAAATTTTGGGCTTCCTCTTGGTATAATAGCCGGCCTGCTCGGCGCGGTCACCTCGATACAGATCGGCATCACGGGGAACGTTGGATTTTTGATCGCCATAATGATAGCGATACCTCTCGCTGCCGCTTTCGGGTGGATGTATGGACAGCTTCTTAACAGGGTCAAGGGCGATGAAATGATGATAGCCACCTATGTCGGCTTCTCCTCTGTGGCCCTTATGTGCATGGCCTGGCTGCTGCTGCCCTATACCAGCCCTACAATGATCTGGGGATACGGCGGCTCCGGCCTCAGGACCACGATAAGCGTGGAGGGATTCTGGCTCAACGCTCTCAGTAAATATCTCCATATTCGGATAGGTGATTTTTTCTACATTCCAGTAGGGATGTACCTCTTTTTTGCGCTGATGGTATTTCTCGTTTGGGGGTTTTTCCGCACAAAAACCGGTACTGCCATAACGGCCGTGGGATCCAACCCTGAATTTGCCAGAGCGTCCGGGATCGACGTTGATAAAATGAGAACAATATCAGTTATGCTCTCCACCGTACTTGGGGCGATAGGCATACTGATATACGAACAGAGCTTCGGGTTTATACAGCTTTACATGGGACCTTTTTATATGGCCTTTCCCGCGGTGGCAGCGATACTTCTCGGCGGGGCATCAGTCAATAAGGCGTCGATGATGAACGTTCTTGTAGGCACGTTCCTCTTTCAGGGAATACTGACCATGACGCCCTCAGTGATAAACAGTGTTATGCAGACCGATATGTCTGAGGTGATAAGGATCATAGTCAGCAATGGGATGATCCTCTATGCGCTCACCAGGAAAGTTACGGTGAAGAGATGATGTCCGGTAAGAATAAAACGACAGAGGATATCAGGAATATTTTGGCGAACAACGCCGTTCCGATAATTTTTATCGGACTCTCCGTCATTGCCATACCGATCTCCGGTTTTTCCGTCACTTACCTCGTACAGGAGATGCTGACGAGGCTTGCGAGAAACTCTTTCCTCGTGCTCTCGCTTTTGATACCGATACTTGCGGGCATGGGGCTCAATTTCGGCATGGTCCTTGGAGCCATGGCGGGACAGGTTGGGCTGATATTCGTGACTGACTGGGGGGTCACAGGGGTTTATGGGATGGCGCTTGCAGCGCTGGTCGGTACGCCGATCGCCATCGTACTGGGCTATATTTGCGGAGCCGTGCTTAACAGGGCTAAAGGCAGAGAGATGGTGACATCCTACATACTGGGGTTTTTTGTAAACGGCGTATATCAGCTCATCGTGCTGTATACGATGGGGCGGATCATCCCCGTAACGAACCCTCAGCTTGTCCTGTCAAGGGGATATGGAATTAGGAATGCGATAAACCTCACCGGCATCAGGCATGTGCTCGACAACCTTATACCCTTCAAAGTGTCCGGGATAGATGTGCCCGTAGCAACATTTATCTTCATAGGACTGTTCTGCCTCTTCATAATTTGGTTCAGGAAGACCAAGATAGGCCAGGATATGAGGGCTCTCGGACAGGACATGAAGGTCGCTGAGGAGGCAGGGATCCCAGTTGAGAGGACTAGGATAATAGCGATACTTATATCTACGATCCTTGCCTGTTACGGCCAAATAATTTTCCTCCAGAACATCGGGACCATGAATACCTACAATAGTCACGAACAGGCAGGTATGTTCGCGATCGCCGCTATCCTTATCGGCGGTGCATCAGTAAGCAGGGCCACTATAACAAACGTCTTTGTCGGGGTCATCCTCTTCCACCTAATGTTTGTTGTTTCTCCCATGGCCGGAAAGGAACTTATCGGGCAGGCGCAGCTCGGCGAGTACTTCAGGGTATTCGTCTCGTACGGGATAATTGCGCTTGCGCTCGTACTTCACGCGTGGAGAAGAATGAGGGCAAAGGCTGAGGCCCGCAGGAGCCTCAGAGGGGAGAGACAGCCATGAAGGCTTTGGCGGTCAACAGAAAAAGACTCGTGATAAGAGGAGTGCTGATCGTCCTCCTTGTTGTCCTTTGCTTTGCGCTATATTATGCCGGAAAAGAACATGAGATACTGCTCGACAACAAGGCCGCGGATATTGACGGAGTTCATTATGAGCCTCTTGAGTACGTCAGGGTGTCTGTCAAAAGCAACGTCAAGCCCATAACGCTATCTTCGGGAGAGCGCGGAGCGGTAAAGATCAGCGGCCCCAGGCACACTATAAAAGCTGAGGTCATCGACAGGAGCACAGGCGAAATCATGGAGAGGTCGGAGAGATCACTCAATTTCGGTAAAATATCTACGCTTGTGATATCCGTTCCTGCGCTTACAAAAAACGCA
>CAYZYF010000045.1:0-2650 GCA_964482015.1 uncultured Synergistaceae bacterium | reverse complement strand
GTTCCGACTCCGCCCTCCGCGGAATCCGAAGCGGAGCCGGAGGTCCCTTCCCTTTCAGACGGGGCCTTTTCTAACTAAAATAAGCGGCCGCCCATTTAGGGCGACCGCTTATTTTAGTTTTTAATGTGTACGTTGAGGTTGGGATAAGTAAATGCGACATCGTTCCTTTTGAACAGGTCACCAAGATCGTTATAGATATCAAAATAAACACTCCAAAAAACGCTGTTGTCTGTCCATGCTCTTACCACATACTCAATGCTGCTTTCCTTATAGTCACTCACCGCTACGAAAGGCGCCGGTTCCTTGTCGACATTGGGGTGTGAGGAGACATAATCAAGAAGGACCTTACGGACCTTGTCGGGCGGTGTATCGTAGGAAGCGGTGAGTTTCAGATTGAATCTTCTTTTTTCTTCCGTGCTGTAGTTGACTATCTTGCTGTTTGAGACATCGTTGTTTGGGATGAAGATCATGATATTTTCTATAGTCAGCAGCTTCGTATGTACAAAGCCTATTTCCTTAACAGTCCCTCCCGTGCCCCCTACATCCACATAGTCTCCTACCTTAAAAGGCTTGATAGAAAGGAGCATGAGTCCGGAAAGTATATTTGAAAGCAGGTTTTGTATGGAAAGAGAGACGGCCAGGCCGGCGACGCTCAAAATTGCGACGAGGGATGTCACCTGAATGCCGAGTGCACCGGCTACCACCATAAATATTATAAAATGGAGCACCAGCCTTATAGCTGTATGAAGAAAATTGCTTAGAGTAACATCGGCGTTAGATTTGCCTAAAGCCCTGTCAAGAATCGAAAGTATGAGTTTTGAGATCACTATGCCGCCAATTAGATATATCAGGGCGGGGAGGAATGTCGAAAGAGTCAGTTTGCTGATAAAATTGGGAAGAAAAGAGAAGTCCATTTTTGATACACCTCTTCGAACTTTGTGATTTCCGCTAATTCTAACACATATCGAAAAATATGATCCGGTCCGTCCACGTAGGAGTATCTCCCGACTCTGCGGACGAATATGAAAGACTTAGACAGATTTTTAAAAATGTATTATAAATACTGCCATTGATTGAGATCTGACTGTAAATTAGAATAATGTGTTAAAGTAAGATTGTCTATCAGGTTTCAGGATCATTAAACCATAGGACCGTCGTGGCTGGAATCTCAAGGCGGCGCGGTGGTCCAGGTGGGGTTTTGTGCTTTGTTTTTGAAAGACATACCAAGTCTCGCCGGCTTATCGTTAAGTTCCCTGGAGGGTCCGAGCGAATCCGGGAAGTATTTCCACAGTTTGCAGTTCCGGAGGTGTTTAGATTGGAAGAAAAAATTCTCGACCTTATTGATCAGGGCAAATATGCCGAGGTAAGAAGAGAGATCGTGAAGATGAACGCGGTCGACATTGCGCAGCTTCTGGAAGAGATAGACCACCACAAGCTGCTGGTCATATTCAGGATCCTGCCCAAGGAGATCGCTTCGGTCGTTTTTTCATATATACCTTACGAGCTTCAAAGATATATCGTCGAATCTATATCCGATAAAGAGATCAAGATAATACTGGACGAACTCTTTTTTGACGATACCATCGACTTCTTGGAAGAGATGCCCTCCAACGTCGTAAAAAAAGTCCTTAAAAACACCGATGAAAAAACCCGCAAGCTGATAAATCAATTTCTGAACTATCCGGATTATTCTGCCGGCAGCATAATGACCATTGAATACGTTGACCTCAAAAAAGAGATGACGGTCAAAGACGCCATTAGGCATATCAAGGTCACGGGGATAGACAAAGAGACGATAGAAACTTGCTATGTTATCGACAACAACAGGATCCTTGAGGGCGTTATCTCGATCAGGAAGTTGATATTGAGCGAGGATGATGTCGTAATAAAGGACATAATGGAGTCGGAAGTTATTTACGTCAACACCCATGACGACCAGGAAAAGATCGCTTCGCTGTTCAAAAAATACGACTTTATTTCAATGCCGGTCGTCGACAACGAATGCAGGCTGGTGGGCATAGTAACTATAGACGACATAGTCGATATCATTGATCAGGAGACTACGGAAGACTTTCAGAAGATGGCCGCTATGCAGCCGTCAGAAGAGGAATACCTGAAAACCAACGCGCTAGTTCTGGCCAAACACAGGATAACGTGGCTGCTGATATTGATGATTTCGGCTACTTTTACCGGTAACATAATAAGAAGATTCGAAAACGTCCTGCAATCGGTGGTGATCCTGGCCTCGTTTATCCCCATGCTCATGGATACTGGAGGAAACGCCGGTTCGCAGTCTTCCACCCTCATAATAAGGGGATTAGCTCTTGGAGAAATCAGCCTTACTGACTTTTTAAAAGTGTTGTGGAAAGAACTTCAAGTCAGTTTTATTGTCGGTTTTGTGCTTGCTTTTGTAAACTTCCTGAGAGTTTACTACATTGAGAAGGTAGGATTTTTCATCTCACTTACGGTATGCATCACACTCTTTTTCACGGTATTGCTTGCAAAGATCATAGGAGGAGTCCTCCCCATTATCGCAAAGAAGTTCAGGATCGACCCGGCTATTATGGCAGGCCCGCTTATCACTACCATAGTCGACGCGCTGGCCCTGATTCTCTACTTCACCACAGCTGCATGGCTGCTCGGCATTTAG
>CAYZYF010000044.1:0-11904 GCA_964482015.1 uncultured Synergistaceae bacterium | reverse complement strand
GGCGTAATTATAATTCTTCATAAATTTAGATATAAGCGCATCATTCTCTTCCGGCAGCCCGACTGTTATCCTGACGATCCCTGCCCCCCTGAAGGATAAAAGCCTGACAATAATGCCATCCCTCAACAGTCCGTCCCTAAGCCGCTGGGAGGCGTCTCCGATTGGAAGAAGGATAAAGTTTGTCTGTGACGGTACGTATTTAATACCGTTGGCATCGAAGAAATCATAATATTTCTTTTTTTCTCTTTTCGTCATATCAAGTACGGCTTGAATATGTTTGGTGTCATCAAGCGCGGCTTCGGCACCTGCTGCTGCAAGCATAGATACCGCATAAGGCTCCCTTACTTTATAGAGGTACTTCATCAGTTCCGCATCGCCTGCTATCCAGCCGACTCTCAATCCTGCAAGTCCATATATTTTCGAAAAAGTTCTGCAGACCATCAGATTGGGATATTTGTCCAGAAGCGACATCCCGTTGGCGGACTGATCATCCGCGAACTCGATGTAGGCTTCGTCGAGTACAAAAAGGACCTTAGCGGGTATAGCGTCAAGCATCCTCGTGATATCTACGGCATTGACCGTGCGCCCCGTGGGGTTGTTGGGATTGCAGAAGACCACCATTTTTGTTTTGTCTGTGACCGCTTCAATAAATCCTTTTACGTCCAGACCGAGGTCTTCAGTCATCGGGATCTTGACAGCTTTAGCGCCCATAACTCCGGCGGTCTCCGCATATACCGAAAAGGTCAGTTCACCGCACACGACCTCGTCGCCGGGATCAAGAAAAGCCCGTCCCAGCATTGTAAAAATTCCATCGAGTCCGTTGCCGACAAGAAATCGATCGGCTGTCATCCCGTACTTATCGGCCAGCTTTTTCCTGAGTCCCGTACATTTGGCATCGCCATACCTGTTGCATTCGTTCACAGCTTTGATCATCGCTTCCACGGCCAGTGCGGAGGGGCCAAGATTGTTTTCGTTAGATGAAACACGTACAAGATCGGGAGATATAGGGCCGGGATCATACTCGTCCATATCCCTGATCGCAGGCCGCGCGATATTGTAAAAAAGTTCCTCTTTATCCATTGCCATCCCCCTTTAATAGAGACAGTATTTCCTCCACCGCTTTTCCTGTTTCTCCGTAAACATAGTCGGCCTCGGGAAGTAAGTTTCCTACAGCGACAAAATAGCCCCTGCCGAACGTTGTGTGGGCCTTCATGTCACTTGCCGTATCGCCGAAAAAAACCGGTGCCCGGCAGCTTAGCCTTTCGGAGAGTACCTCCAAGCCCTTTGGTGAAGGTTTTAATATCCCAGTGTCGCTATGAATTATACTTTTATCGGGGAAATCTTGCCACCCGAGCCTTTCCTTTGCCAGCTCCCATTCAGAGAGGTCCCTGCCCGTATAGACCCCCACGGGCAAAGGAAGTGAATTCCAATGTCGGTCAAGCATGGGCGTCTCAAGCTTATAGAGTCCGCCTGTACCACCCTTACCGATATAAAGCTCCGTACATATTTTTCTTGAAATATCTCTCGAAACAAGTCCGCCATATCTCATTTTTACCCAAGACACGGCGGTACCATCAAACGAAAGAAGCTCGCTGCTTAGTTCCGCTGGTGAAGGGAGGGCCTCGGAAAGTCTCTCCTTCCCCCTTGATGCCGCTATCGAAAGCATGGTCCACGCAATGTCGTAGTCATCGTTAAAAGAACCGTGACGCTTAAATATTTTTTCGTGTTCTTCAGTATAGCCGGTAGAGTCAGCTATGCCGCCGCAGATAGCCGTCCACCCCACTAAGATGCCCTGTCGGATCACCTCCGGGAAAGAATTCCTTACATCGAGCAAAACCCCGTCTACGTCAAATATCAAAGCATCCGGTAAAAAATCCATCCTCACGAACATCCCTCCATATTTGCAAAAGAGACAAACGCGTGCTATTATATAGCCCGTTTGCAAAACTATCAAGCTATCAATTCATCTAGCTAAAATGATAACAAGAATCGATCTCTTTTTCATTTTTATTTCGGACTATTAAAATCGTAGGAGGTAGATATGCGATATGAACAGGAACCCCAGAGGATGCTGCAACATCGGCGGCAGCACGGCGGCGAGACTCGAATATTGCAGGAACAAAGCACTGAAAATGTTTTCGCTGTACGGGTACAGACCTTTCAGCCCATCCGAACTTCAACTTGTCGAGGATGTATGGGACAAACTGTCTAAATCAAGAGCAAGACGTCTGATCGTTTTAAATTCTCCTTTTGGAGAAGCCTGCGTTCTGAGAGGTGACCTAACGCTCTCGGCCGTGGCGTACCTAAGCAGCCATTATGAGGACGAAGAGAGACCTCTCAGGCTTTGTTACGCCGACAGGGTCTTCTCCGCACCTGTACCTCCCAAAAGTAATCTGGAAGAGAATCAGGTCGGGGTGGAACTGATAGGCTGGGAGGGCTCGGGAACGGACGCCGAGGTAATTTCTCTTCTGCTTCGGACACTTGATGAACTTTCCATAGAAAACTCGATCGTGGTAATAGGAGACATGTCGGTAATTTCAAAATTATTTGAGGACATTGCACCTGAAAAATCAGAGCTTTTGATAACCTCCTTACAGGAGGGTGCATACACCTCCTATTCGAGCCTGCTTGACGAACTTGATACTGATGAGGAGAAAAAGAAAATCCTCAAGGCTTTGCCTGCGCTGAAGGGCGACACGTCCGTAATAGGAGAGGCAATGATGATGATGGAGGAACCCTCGCTTTTAATGCCGCTCAAGAAACTTTGCGATTCACTCTGCAGACTTGGGTATGCTGAGAGGATAAGGGTGGACCTGGGCTTTATCCGTGATCTCGGTTACTACAGCGGCCCAATATTCAACGCTTATTCGACCCGTACCGATGCATTGTTAGGAGGCGGAGGGCGATACGACGGCCTTCTTGCAAAGGTAGGGATCGGCGGTGAGGCGTCAGGATTTGCCCTCAATATTAAGGAGCTTGCCGAACACTGTGCGGATGGGGCGAATTATCCAAAGATTATGATCTGGTGCGGCGGCGTAGATCCTGCTGAAGGACTTAGATATGCCGACGGACTTTGCAAGCAGGGCGTCCCATTTGAATTAAGCTGGACTTCGGACAAAGATGAATCCTTTAAAACAGCCGAGCTGCGAAAATACAGATACTGGGCTGACCTGAACGCTAAAAAAATCACAGACCGGACCAACGGCCGGACACTGGACTTAGCGGAACTTGACGTGAGGGATCAGTTATGTTGACTTTGGCCCTGCCGACCGGGCGTTCATTTGAAAGCTGCCTGGACCTTCTTGAAGGCTCCGGACTTCCGGTCACAAACCTCAGAGATCCGGGCAGAAATTTGGTTATAGAGGAAGGCAGCTTTCGCTACCTGCTTTCCAAGCCGTCCGATATTCCCGTCATGGTCCACTACGGCGCGGCCGACCTCGCAATAGCCGGCAGTGATGTCATAGAAGAATCGGGAGTCTCACTTGTCGAGCTGCTCGACACCGGACGTGGACAGTGTTATATGGCCGTTGCCGGAACGAGATCCATGGCATCGAAATTCGACGGCAAGCCCAGCAGCCTGATGGGCCTTAAGGTGGCAACAAGGTATGCAAGGACCGCAGAAAACACTTTTGGTTCGTGGGGAGTTCAAATCAAAATACTGAAACTCAACGGCTCGGTCGAACTCGCCCCCGCACTCGGATTGAGCGACTGTATTTTCGACATAGTTCAGACGGGCGGCACTCTGAGAGCAAACGGCCTGATGGTGATCAAAGAGACAGCCCCCGTTTCTCTGAGGCTGGTGGCAGGTACGGGAGCGGTGCAGCTTCGTTGGAACTCCATGTTTGCGATCGTGAGCGCGATGGAAAACTTTGTTCGGGAGACACCTAAAGATGACAAATAAGATCGTGAGAAAGACGAATGAGACTTCTGTAGAAGCAGCTTTAGCGGGCAAGGAGGACGACAGGCGCATCAACATCCGTGGATGCGGCTTTTTAGCTCATATGATCGACCTGATGTTCAGCAGAGCCGGGATCGGGATCGACCTCAAAGCATCGGGTGATACTCATGTCGACCAACACCACATAGCCGAAGATATCGGCATAGTGATAGGACAGCTGCTCAGAGAAAGAATAAAAGAACAAAAGGGGGGACGGTACGGCTGGTGTCTCATTCCCATGGACGGATCTCTCGCTTCTGTCGCTATGGATTTCAGCGGAAGAGGGAGATCATACTTTTCCGGAGAGTTTCCCTCCGAAAAGTGCGGGGATTTTGATATGGAGCTCGTCCCTGAATTTTTCAGCGGATTTGCAAGAGAGGGCGGGATCACACTGCACATTTCGATCCTAGCCGCAGACAACTCACACCACGCAGCTGAGGCCGTTTTTAAAGGTGTGGGCATGGCACTTCGACAGGTGCTTTCCTGCTCGGAAGAACAGCCCAGCACAAAAGGAGAATGGCTGTGATATTTTTCCCTGCGATCGATCTTTTTGACGGAAAAATCGTCAGGCTGACAAGGGGAGACTTCTCCGAGAAAAAATATTATCCGTTTTCCCCCCTTGACGCTGCAAAGTATTTTAAGGAAGAAGGGTGCTCACACATACACATAGTAGATCTCCAAGGCGCAAAAGAGGGAAGGCCTTTCCACCTTGAAATCCTGGAGGAGATCGCATCACTTGGATTGTTTGTCCAATACGGCGGGGGTTTAAGGTCGGAAGAAAGCGTCAGGTCAGCGATCTCATGCGGCGCTGACAGGGTCATGATCGGCAGTCTGATTTTTTCCGAATGCGGGATGCCGGTTCGTATTTTTAATAATTTTGGAAGCGCGGCCATGCCTGCCCTGGATATCAGGAAAGGAAGGATCGTACACTCCGGATGGCTGAAGGAGAGCGAGACAACTCCCAAAGAAGCCTTAGCTCAACTAAGAGGAATAGGGTTCTCGGCTTTCCTCATTACGAATACGGAACTTGACGGTACGATGTCGGGCTCGGATGCGCGGCTTTACGCCGAACTGACGGAGGGCAGAAACGATATCGTTGCCGCCGGTGGTATAACCACAGTACAGGATATCGTATCACTAAAAGCCGCGGGAGTGGCGGGTGCAATAGTGGGCAAGAGTCTTTATGAGGGGGGCGTCGCCGTCGCTGACGCTCTAAGAGCCACAGGAGAAGGAGTATAAAACCATGCCCCGCATTGATATGGATCTTATCAAATTTGATGAAAAGGGACTTGTCCAAGTTGTAGTACAGGACGCTACCACCGCTGAGATACTCATGTCGGCTTGGGCAAACGAAGAATCACTGCGAGCAACCGAAGCAACGGGCTACCTAACTCTGTGGAGCAGATCGAGAGAGCAATTATGGAAAAAAGGTGAAACAAGCGGAAACACGATAAAGGTAAGAGAAATGAGGATCGACTGCGATGGAGACACCATTCTCGCACTGTCAGAGCCGACCGGTCCCGCCTGTCACACTGGGGAGCGGTCATGTTTTTTCAGGTCGCTTTGGGGCGACGAGAATTCTACGGAGTCCTCTTTTCTGGGTCGTCTCTGGCGCTGTTTAGAAGAGAAGAAAGATATGGATCCCGAAAAAAGCTACACGGCAAGGCTGCTGGCGGGCGGACCGATGCGAGTGGCTCAAAAAGTCGGTGAGGAGGGGGTCGAAACGGCTCTTGCCGCAGCAGCCGGCGATCGCGGCGCTTTTTGCTATGAGGCGGCAGATCTTATTTATCACCTCCTGGTTGCCTGCGTCTGCACAAAAGTATCGTTGAATGAGGTCCTTAAGGAACTCTCATCGAGACATAAAGAAAGATCCACGGGGTCTTCACGCGAAGAAAACGAAACAAAAAGCGTACTCGAGGCGGATCCAAATGTTTAAAAGGATAATTCCATGTCTTGATATAAAAGGCGGCAGAGTCGTAAAGGGTGTAAATTTTGTAGATCTTAAAGATGCCGGAGATCCTGTCAAATGTGCCGCAGCCTATGCAGACGCAGGTGCCGATGAAATCGTCATGCTGGACATTACTGCAGCCGATGAGGCAGGGAACGCCGCGATCGATCTGGTAAAATCCGTCTCCTCCGTATCACCTGTCCCGCTGATAGTCGGAGGAGGAATAAGGTCGTTAAAGGAAATCGATATTTTATTGACCGCCGGGGCAAACAAAGTATCCATAAATTCAGCAGCGGTCCGGGATCCAGAGCTCCTCACCGCTGCAGCCGAGAATTTCGGCCGTGAGCGAATAATAGTCGCGATAGATGCAAAAAGATACGATTCCGGCTGGGAGGTCCGTATATCGGGAGGACGCACCTCTGCGGGTCTTGACGCACTCGAATGGGCCTCTGCGGCTGAGAAGCTCGGAGCCGGCGAAATATTGCTCACCAGTGTTGACAAGGATGGGACATCGTCCGGTTACGATATTGAACTGACCAAAATAATCAGTTCAAGAGTTAATATCCCGGTGATCGCCTCCGGGGGTGCCGGACAGCTCTCGCACTTTTTAGAGGTCCTGACCATCGGAGGTGCCGATGCCGCTCTTGCCGCTTCGCTGTTTCATTACGGCGGGATAGGGATAAGAGAACTTAAACGGTACCTGCACAATGAAAGCGTCGCTGTTCTGATTTGAGCCTGACCACTATTTGAGGCCCAGGTTATTACTAACGTTAAAAAATCTCTACGAAACCGGCCCATACCCTTCACCCTCCCCTCGCCGGACTCACCTTTGTCAGAATTGTATCGTATCATCCTTTGTTTTATAATCAGCTGAGCACACTTAGGGGGCGTTGATCATGAGGAGAAAAGATAAGGAAGTAACTTCACGCGAATGGATGATGGAGGTATTGGAGGATGCTGAATGGCTTGGGCTTGCCATGGCAGGTGCGGACGGCTGGCCCTATTTAATTCCCCTTAATTACGGCTACGGGGATGATTTTTTAATAATTCACGGAGCAAGAGACGGAAAGAAGATCGATCTTATCAGAGAGAACAGCAAGGTCGCATTCAACGTATCGATCAATAACGAAGTTGTACGAAACGAAGCAGATCCTTCAGAGTTCAGCATGAAATATAAAAGTGTCTCAGGCAGAGGAATAGCATCGTTTATAGAGGATCCTCAAGAAAAAAAAGAAGCGCTGCAAATCCTAATGGAGCATTATAAGGGGCCGAAGGAGCCGTTAAGAGATGACACTCTTGGCAGAACATCCGTGATAAGAATACAGATCACGGAGATGACCGGAAAGATAAGCTTCTACAACAAGCCGAAAGAATAGAGACCGTCAAAAGAGCGGAGACGCCCCCCACAAGGACGCCTCCGTTCTGATATAGAAAAATTAGTTCCGGCTCACTCGGAAGGAGTGCCCTCGGCCCGTTCCTTAATGTATCTCATACGAACCTGAAGGATCCTGTGATTTTGGACCTCCAGCACATGTATATCCCAGGAACCGTAGGAGATAAGCTGACCTTGTGAGGGAAAATCACCGGAAAGCTCAAGTACCATCCCAGCCAGCGTGTCGACCTCTTCAAAAGCTGTGTCGAAAGGATAAGAGAGTGCTTCAGAGAGTTCTTCTAGGTTTACCTGCCCTTGGACAAGATATGTATTTTCATCCTCGGCCTGTATTTCAGGCACCTCCGTGTCATATTCGTCCTGTATGTCTCCCACTATCTCCTCAATGAGATCCTCGAGCGTGACCAACCCGGCCATACCGCCATACTCGTCAATAACTATGGCTATATGGGTCCTTGATTTCTTCATCATATCCAGCGCTTCGTCGGTTCTCATCGTTTCGGGTACGAAAAGGGGTTTTCTCATAATGCGTACGATAGAGATGTTCTTTTCCGAGCGGGAGAGGGGACCCAATAGGTCCTTGGCATAGAGTATCCCTATCACCTGGTCTAAATCTTCCCTGTATACCGGGATCCTGGAATGGCCGCTCTCGAGAAAAATTTCTATCGCCTCTTCCGCAGTGCCGTCCTGCTCTATCGCATAGACATCTGTCCTCGGCTCCATTACCTCCGATACTCTCGTCTCTTCGAAGGCGATAACTCCGTGTATCATTTTCCTTTCGTCCTCTTCCAATGCCCCAGCGGCGCTCCCTTCGGAAACGATATGGTCTATCTCCTGACGGGAGATCAGAGAACTGTACGAAACAAGATCCATGCCGGAAACTCTTCCGAACATGCCCAAGACCGCCCTTAGAGACCACGTTAGAGGGGTCATTATCAGGCTGAAAAAACGGAGAAAGGGGAGGGAAAAAAGAAGCACTCCTTCTTTTTTGGCTATCGCGAAATTTTTGGGTAATATCTCACAAAAAACCACAATGAGGACCGTCATGATGGCTACCGCAAGAGCGGGACCAACGGAACCGAAAAGCCTCAGCGCCAATGTCGTGGCCACAGCACTTGCGGCTATATTTACCATATTGTTCCCTATTAGGGTGACGTTTATCGCCTTTGCAGTGTTTTCTACCAACCATAGAAAACCTTTTCGACGATGAGGATATTCATCTGACAGGGCAAGCAATTTTCCCTTTCCTGCCGCCGTTATCGATGTCTCCGTCGCACTGAAATATATGGACAGAACCAGCAAAACGACAAGCAGGACAATACTGCCCGATATGTCGGAACTCACCAACAATCGACCTCCTTAAAGATAGCACGCCCCGATTTAAACAAAGACGCGCCTGTTGGTGCATAGCATAGCATAGTTAACACAAAAACGGCAGTCCTTAATGGAGATGAGAGGATCGCCCGTTCCATTTGTTCCATTCAACAAAAACAGGGGAATCTATAAAGTGCACAGCGCGCTGTCCCGTTGTCCCCAGACATTAGTCCAGTTCGGGAAATACGCCGACCACTCTTTCAAGAATACCGTTTATCTCTGCGATAGCCACACCGTAATTTGTGATCGGAACTTCCTCAGCTTCGGCCTTGATCAGCCTCGACATCAGCTGTTTCCTGGTAAACATGCAGCCGCCGCAATGTATGATCAGGGAATATTCCTTCAGATTAGACGGAAAATCCAGGCCTGCGAAAATATCGACTGTAAGCCCCTGTCCGACTCTCTCTCTCAGCCACCTGGGGATCTTTTCCCTGCCGATATCTTCTTCAAGAGGGGCATGAGTACAGGCCTCGGCAATAAGGATCTTATCCTTTTCCTTGAGATCTCGGATGGCTCTCGCTCCCCTGACAAAGGTCCTTAGATCTCCCTTGTTCCTGGCCATGACTATCGAAAAGGAGGTAAGAGGAACCGAGGAGGAGACAAGACTGTTTACCTGCGGAAAGATCTGAGAATCTGTTATTACCAGGCCGGGGGGATCTTTCAAAGAGCCGAGCAGTATCGGCAGCTTGTCCAAAGTGGCTGCAAGGGCGAGCCCTCCGTTGTCAAGTATATCCCTGATCACCTGTACCTGAGGCAGTATCAGCCTGCCCTTGGGCGCCTGAATATCCTGAGGCGCAACCAATACGACCGCGGTTCCCGGTTCGAATATATCTCCAACCAACGCGGAATTTTCAAAATCTATCGGCGCATTTTTTACGATCGCCGAAAGAAGATCTGCCCGGTATCTTTTATCGTTGGTCGAAACAATGGTAAAAGGCAACCCAAGTCCAGACTCAAGCTCTGATCTCAGTTTTTCCGCTTTATCCGGATCGACCCTGTCTGCCTGGCTGAGGACGCCGATGACCGCAGTTTTTTTCTTTTTCAATTCATCAAGCCAGGCTGTCTCAAGATATGTCTCCTGTGCGTCCAACGCTGAGATCACAAGTATGGCAAGATCAGTTCTGTCCATCATATCAATTGTTCTCGAAACGCGGAGCATGCCCAGCTCCCCTTCATCATCCAGCCCCGCAGTGTCTATCACGGCAACGGGGCCCAGATGCAGCAGCTCCATACTCTTGATGACCGGATCGGTCGTAGTGCCCGCGAAGGCAGATACAAGGGCGGTCTGCTGTCCTGTTATAAGATTTATCAGGCTTGATTTTCCCGCGTTGCGCCTGCCGTAAAAACCTATATGGAGCCGGTTCGATCTCGGAGTTTCACTCATTCCCCTTGTTTCACCTCAATATCAAAGAATTTACATCTATTTTTATGCGCTGCAAGCCGTTTTCTATCATGAAGTCCTGAGTACGGGCGAGTTCCTTGATATCGGACTTTCTAACATCACAGTCAAAATCATACCACGGCATCATCATCTTTACTCCCTTCATGGGAAGCCCCGTCTCCTTCTGCGTTATCTCAGCAGCTTTCTCAGGGTTTTTCTTGATCCAGTCGAGGGTATTTCTGTGCGCCGTCATAAATTTCAAGATAACGTCGGGGTATTTCTTCGCAAATTTTTCGGTGGTGGCAATAACTATTGTCGCATCAACAAGGCCCTCGCCGTTTTGAAGCATTCGTCCGCCGCCCGAGCTCAGGGCATTGTAAGCGGTCGGTCCAGCCAAAAGAGCCGCATCTACGCTGCCCGCGGAAAGAGCATTCGCACCTGATGAGAGGTCCATCTGTACAAACTCGATATCCTTTGTCGACATGCCCTCTGCGTTAAGAGCGGCAGCAAGCATCTGGTGCAGGATAGTCCCCTTGGGCCCGGCGACCTTTTTGCCCTTAAGATCCCTGACAGCCTTTATGGCAGGATCCTTGACCACTATCATGAAGGCTTTCGGAGCCCTGGAATAGATCCCTATTATCCTGACATCCAACCCTTCCGATGCGGCCAGGATCGCGGACGTTGCGCCGAGGCAGCTCGCAATACCTATCTCATCCGCAGCAAGTGCAGCAGTCTGTTTGGGGCCTTCTGTGATCTCCGGGAAGATTAAGCTCACTCCGGGAAATGCCTTCTCGAACACAGCCTCGTTCTTCGCAACGATCGAAGGGACATTCAGCGGGGCCTTGACATACGTTATGCCCAACTTCTGGGGCATAGCATCAGCAAAGGAGACCACCGTCAAAACAGTAAGGACGATAAGCACCGCAAGTAACATCTTTTTCATAAAAATCTCTCCTCAATCAATCCTATTTTTTACTTATTGTTCCTAGCTTTCCCATCTTTTGTTACTCGTGGATTCAAAACTTCAGTCTTTCGTCTTCCTTCTATAGTTATTCAGCAGAAAACCAGTAACTCTAAAATATTGAAGTCGCACCCCCTTCCCGCTCAAAAGCATGCGGGAAAGACGGTGGTAAAGTTGAGTTATTGTTTTAGTAAGCACTAGGCTATGTCCGGAGACCTCAGGCCGGACGCCCTTTTGACATCACGGCCTTAACAGAAACGGCTTTGATCTTTCCCAATTTTCCGGTCAGAGCGCTTATTTCATCCGGCGTTGCATCGAGCACCAACGAAATGACGCTTACCCCGCGTTCCCTGTAAGGTATCCCCATCCTCCCTACGATGATCGAACTATGTTCGTGGAGAACTTCGTTGACCTCCCGCACGGAGCTTGGTTCATCGATAATGATCGCCGCAACCCCGATTCGGTTCTCTTCCATGTTATGATGCTCCTTTCCGAAAAATCTCAAAAACTAAAGGATCCCCCGCAAAGGCAAAGGATCCCGAAAAAATCTCGACTATCATCTTATTCGGCCCCTTCTCCTCACGCAGAGGTGCTCCCCGCAAGCAGACAGAGTATATTTGTTACACATCTTCCTCGTCGGAACGTTCCGATTGGGAAGAAAAGCAAAACCACAGGCCACAGGGCCGCCCTGCTTCGCTGCTACTATAATCCTCTTGTGATAAAAGTGTCAATGTTATATTCGCCGTTTTTTCTATTTCCTCGATTTTGTTCAATTTAAATTTTCCACACAACACATACGACATACGAAACATTTGTAATTTTAGGAGTGCCTCTGTGATATAATCAAATTGCTCGGTATTTCAAAATGAATTTAAACTGGACCGGCTGGCGTATCAGCGAATGATACGCATTT
>CAYZYF010000043.1:0-12163 GCA_964482015.1 uncultured Synergistaceae bacterium | reverse complement strand
CGGGGATCCAGCGTCTTTTGTTCAGTCTGTGACGGGGTTTGTGGCCCTTAAACCCCAAGCCGCTGGTTTCCCGATTGAGGCATTCGGGAAAGACGTGAACGTAGGTCGCGGTGCTGTTTTTGCCCTTACTTCCCGTCATCCCCGGACGGTTCTAAACGGGGATCCAGTGGCTTTTGTTCAGTCTGTGACGGGGTTTGTGGCCCCTAAACCCCAAGCCGCTGGATTCCCGATTGAGGCATTCGGGAAAGACGTGGGGCGGGAGATTTTCGGGTGTTTGCCTCGCTCTGCCCAATTGATTTGCCATCGACTCCCCAATTGATTCCCTATTGATTCCCGCGACATGTTCACGTCGCCTCGGTCTATGACTGGGTTTATTACCCTTAGACTCAAAGCCGCTGGTTTCCCGATTGAGGCATTCGGGAAAGACGTGGGGGTAGACCACGTTGGGCTTTGATCCTAAACCATCGATTTGCGACTGATTTGCAATTGATTCCCAATCGACTCCCGCGACATCTTCATGTCGCAGCCCTTTCTCCCCAGTAACTTCCGGCTATAAACATGATCGTGGAAATTGCCAGTGTTGGGACGATCGCAGTCGTACCGCCTATGCTTGTCTTGGTTATGTTGAACCAGAAAAAGGCAGCGCAGCCTGTGATCATTGATAAAAGGGCTCCTGTGGCGTTGGCTTTTTTCCAGTAAAGGCCGAAAAGCGTGGGACAGAAGAAGACGGCCTCAAGGCCTCCGAATGCGAAGAGGTTTATCCATACCAGGAGGGAGGGCGGTTTCATTGCCGCAAAGAAGACAATGATCCCGACCGTGCAAGTCACGGCGAAACTCATTGTACGCACTTTTGAGGGGGGCAGTCGCACCGGGTCGTTTTTGGCTATGTAGTGAAAATAAATGTCTTTGACTATCGCCGCCGAACACATTATGAGCATGGAGTCTACGGTGGACATTATCGCGGCAAGCGGACCGGCTATGAAAATGCCGGCCCAGAAGGGCGACATGAGTTTTACCGTAAGCGTGGGCACAGCGAGGTCTCCTATCTCTATACCGGGGATGACGGCCCTGCCCATCGCACCCACGAGATGCATGGAGAGCATGACGAACCCCACTACGAAAGTTCCTATGACCATGGCGCTGTGCAGTGACTTTGAATCCTTATAGCCGAGACATTTATGAGTAGTCTGAGGGAGTCCGAGTATCCCGAAGCCTACGAGCACCCAGAATGAAAGTATAAAGGGTTTGGGGATGGACCCTCCGGCGCCGCGCGGTGTAAGGAGATCCGGGTCGATGCTTTTTAATGTCCCCATGATGTTTGCAATGCCGCCCCCCGCGGATGTTACGGCAAAGAGAAGGGCCATTGAGGCAATCAGCATCATTATTCCCTGGATCATGTCGGTGAGAACGACGGCGCGAAATCCTCCTACGGTCGTGTAGATTATTACTGTTATGCCGAATATTATCAGGCCGGTCCTGTATGAATAGCCGGTAATGGACTCAAAGAGCCTCGCCCCTCCTATAAACTGGGCGAGCATCGAGGCCATGAAAAAGACCAGCAGGGCAAGTGACGCCCCAATTACCACGGGGTCGCTGTTGTAGCGAGCCCTCAGAAAATCGCTTATCGTTACGGCGCCGGTCTTTCTGGCGACCATAGCAAATCTTTTTCCCAGCACTCCGAGGGTCAGAAAGGCCGTAGGCACCTGGATCATCGAAAGGAGGATCCAGCCGAGGCCGAGTTTGTAGGCGACGCCGGGCCCTCCTACGAAGCTGCTTGCGCTGATGTATGTCGTTATTACGGCCATGGCTAGGACAAGTCCTCCCATAGAACGGCTGCCGATAAAGTATTCCTCCATGAATCCTACTGTGTCTCTCTTTTTTTGAGAGACCATGTTTCCCCAAAAGGCAACGCCCATAATGAACGCCAGGTATAGAAAGAGAGGCAGTATCATCTGTCCGCGGTCAATCATTTTCATACTCCCCCTCGTTTAGGTCTATCTCGGTGAAAAAGAAGGATACGCATATCCAGAGCAGGATAGATATTCCGATATATCCCACTATACAGCTGTAGAAAAACCATTCCGGAAAACCTAGTATATAATTGTATTCGGCCGGGTCATCTCCGAAACCGTATGCCGATGCGTACCACCATACGAAAAAAAGGAGATAGAGCCCCAGCACTATAAGGGTCTCCTTTTTTAAAATTCTCGAGAGAGCTGGATTTTTCAAAATTTATCCTCCTCCGTGGCTGCCCTTATGCAGGGGTGGACCGCAGTAATCAGAAACTGTATGATTGTATCACACTATTTATATCATGATTGGATAAAGGAGTGAAGATCTTGGATCTTATGGAAGCTAAGCACGCAGGACATCAGAGGCTGGGAGAGAGTGTGTCCCGCCGTCTCAACGCTCTGGGCTATGAGGCAAGATTTGCCTCAAACAAAGAGGAGGCCTTAAAGGCGGCGCTTGAACTTATACCGAGCGGCGCATCGGTGGGCGTCCCGGGAACGGTCACGATCCGTCAGATAGGGCTGATCGAGGAGCTTAAGAAAAGGGGATCCAAAATCTCCGTGCACTGGGATCCGGATCTCAAACCGGAGGGAAGAAACCAGAGATTTTTGGACGAGCTCACGTCGGACTGGTTCGTTACGAGTACAAACGCTCTCACTTTAGATGAAGGGATATTTGTCAATATCGACGGAACGGGAAACAGGGTCGGGGCTATGGCCTGGGCTCCGGGGAAACTGCTCTACATAGTAGGGATAAACAAAATAGTCCCGGATCTTGCCTCCGCTGTCAAAAGGGTCCGCAACACGGCAACCCCTCCCAACGTCGCCCGTCTTAACGGCAAGTCTCCCTGCGGGCCGGTCGGGCATTGTGTAGATTGCAAGGGGCCTGAAAGAGTCTGCAGGATCGTTACGATGATGGAGCGCCCTCCGCTCGGCCGCGAGTGCTATGTCATAATCGTAGGGGAAGAACTGGGTTATTAATATGAAGGGCTATTGGGGCAAGATCCTTTTTATCGACCTTGATGACGGCCGCATAAGGGAATTTGTCCCGAAGGCGGAACTTTACAGAAAATATTTGGGCGCAAGCGGGATCGGCGCACGGATACTTTATGATATGACCGGGCCGGATACGGACCCGTTGGGCCCCGATAATCCTATAATCTGGATGACGGGGCCCTTTACGGGGACCAAAGTGCCGACTTCCGGCCGTCATCAGATAACCTCACTTTCTCCTCTTACCGGGATATTCGGGGAGAGCGATGCCGGAGGGCGATTCGGCACCGCCTTAAAACGAGCGGGATACGACGGACTCATCGTGAGGGGGATCTCACAGTCTCCCACGGTCATAGTCATCAAAGACGGTGCGGCGGCTCTTGAATCTGCAGATGACCTGTGGGGCAGGGATACTTTCTTTGTCGACAGCTATATGAAGCAAAAGCATGGGCCGTCATGTGAAGTTTCGTGTATCGGAGCCGCCGGAGAAAGGCTTGTTCCTATATCGTGCGTCGGCCATGACGGAGAGAATGCCAGGATGAGCGGACGGTGCGGTTTCGGAGCGGTGATGGGGTCGAAAAGACTAAAGGCTGTCGTCGTTACCGGAGAGAAGGAGACTGAGATTTCGGATCCGACGAGGTTTATGACACAGCAGAAAAAGATGATCCCGCAGCTTGTGGGAAGAATGAAGGGCCTTAATCTGCTCGGCACGGCAGGCGGCACAGCGGCGGCGGAAAAGATGGGAGACCTGCCGGTACAGAACTGGCGCCGGGGAAACTGGCCTGACGCCGAGAAGATCACAGGTCAGGTAATGGCCGACACAATACTTAAAAAGAGCTATTATTGCGCGTCATGTCCCATCGGGTGCGGCAGAGATGTAGAAGTAAGTGAGGGAAGGTGGGCCGGCGTCAAGGGTGCGGGGCCCGAATACGAGACACTGGGGCTGATGGGAGGCTCATGTCTCGTCAGCGACCTTGAGGCTATAACCTACGCCGCAGATCTGTGCAACAGGCACGGCGCCGACACGATAGAGACTGGTGCCGCCATCGCGATGGCCATGGAATGTTACGAAAACGGACTCCTTTCCGCCGAGGATCTGGACGGCATCGAGGCGGAGTGGGGAAGCGCGGAGGCATTGGCAGCCCTTACAGCCAAGATCTGTACCGGCGAAGGGGTCGGTAAGCTTCTCGGGCTCGGCGTGGCCGGCATGGCGAAGAGGATCCCCGGTTCGGAGGAGTTTGCCGTCCATGTGAAGGGCCTTACCCTTCCTGCCCACGACCCTAGATGTTTCAGCACCATGGCTGTCGGATACGCAACTAGCAACAGGGGCGCCTGTCACCTTACGAGTTCCGCGTACTTCTTTGAGAAAACGGCGGTTATGCCGGAGTTCGGCTATGACAAGCCGCGCCCCAGATATACTGTCGGAGGTGAGGGGCGCATCAACTTTCACGCGCAGAACCTTATGGGAGTTATGGACTCGCTGAAGATGTGCAAGTTTACCGTTTACGGCGGAGTGGGCATGACGGACATTTGCGAATGGTACGCCGCCGTTACGGGCCGTGAGGTTTCGGTAGATGAGATGGCGGAGACGGGGGAAAGGATCTTTAACCTGAAGAGGCTGTATAATCAGCGGCTTGGACTGAACAGGAAAGATGATATCCTGCCTGACAGGATACTCTTTACCCCGCGCAACGACGAGGGTACCGGAGACTATACGCCCGATCTTGAGCCCATGCTCGACGAGTATTACGAGGTAAGAGGCTGGAACAGGGACGGCACGGTAAAGCAAGAAACGCTGGAGAGGCTCGGCTTGAATGAAAGTTTTTTTTCTTTTGACCCTCCAAAAAGGGAAGATAATTGATCAGGGTCGCAATAAGGCCGGAGTATGCGGAATTATACGGGGTGGATCCCTCTTCCATCCCGGCCCCTCTTGAGGGCGAAACGATAGGAGATTATCTTTTGCGGTCCGGTTTGGGAGACAAAGAGAATATTCTGCCCGTCGTAAACGGAAATGCAAAGAGGTGGGATCATTCTTTTGCCGACGGCGACCTTCTTGAAATATATCCTATGCTTGCAAGCGGATAATTCGTCAGTCTATTGCCGGAGCAAGGTGCTCCGATGCCTCTGATCTCTTTAATATAATAAACGTATTGCCATCCTCATCGGTCATTGAATATTCTTCCACGTCTATCGCGACGGGGAGCGGTTTTAACTCCTCGGGAAATCTGAGGTTCAGCCTTCTGCCGCTGCCTTTCTTGGACGCGCTTTTTATCTCAAGCGCCTCAGGGGGAGGGGAACCGTGATCAAAACTCATCCTCCCATCGGGCGATATCGCCGCTCTTGCCTCTGCATGCTGGGGACTTCTGGAGTTCCATCCAGACTTGACGGAAGAGAGTATTTCCAAATGTGTCTCTCTTCTGTTGAAACTTAATTTTATTGCCCAATTGCCCCTGACCTTCATGTGGTCTAAGATAAGATCAAACTTGTCCTCACGAAACTTGTTCCATGTGCCCGGGTCCTTGGATGTCTCTTCTTCAAGCGCTAAAAGCGCTGATATGGCTAGCACCCGCGCCTGTTTTTTCTCGTGAGCCTCATAAGAGGCCTTAGTATGGATCCTATATGCAAAAAAGACGAAAGAAGCCATAATCGCTGCAGCAAATATAAAGGCGATAATCTTTTGCGCTGTCGGCAAGTTATTTTTTTTCATAATGGAAAGATTATACTCTAATTTTTATTGGTTTAGACCATGGATCGTAAGTCCTCGGCTCAATAAGCATGGTCGTGGTGATAAAATATATCAAGGTGATGATAATGGACAGAAAAATCATAAGGGATCAGGTCTGGCTGATCTCTTCTCTTTTGAAGTGGGTGTTTTTTTCTATAGTCGCCGGAGTAGTGGTGGGGGCTGCGGCGGCGGCATTTCTTATCTCTTTGGATGCGGCTATCGAGTTTGTGTCGTCCATGAACCGCTGGCGGTATCTTCTCATATTTCCCGCGCTCGTCTTCAGCCTTTATTTTGTGAGGGCTCTTGCCCCCGAGGCGGCCGGACACGGTACGGAAAAGGTCATAGAGGCCATACATAAAAGGTCCGGAGCCATGGACATAAAAGTCGTACCTGTCAAACTTATTGCGACGATAGTCACGATCGCGGCCGGCGGCTCAGCCGGCAAGGAAGGTCCCTGTGCTCAGATCGGGGCAGGACTTATGTACGGTGTTTCAAGGATATTCAGGCTCGATGAATCGGACAGAAAAAAACTTGTTATCTGCGGCATATCCGCAGGTTTTTCCGCCGTATTCGGCACGCCTATAACGGGAGCGGTTTTTGGCGTAGAGGTCCTTTTTGTCGGTCAGATGTTTTACGACGTTCTGCTCCCTTCCTTCATAAGCGGCATAGTGTCGTGCTTTACCGCCGCCTATCTCGGCGCCGGACACCTCCCCGAATTCGCTCTGAACGTGCCCCATTTAGCCCCGGGTCTGATGGCATGGTCCCTTTTCGCCGGCATATTCTTCGGCATGGTCTCGGTATTTCATATAGAGTGCCTTCGTGCAGTTGAAGGCAGATTTAAGTCCCTGAAGCTGCCCGACTGGCAGAAGCCGCTGCTTGGGGGCGCGATCCTGCTCCTTGTCGCGGCTGTTTTCGGAAGCAGATATCTGGGGCTTGGAATGGGAACGGTCAACGAGGCGTTATCGGGCGAAAGGATCCCTATAGCGGCATTCGCGCTTAAATCCTTCGCGATGGCCGTTACTCTTTCATGCGGAGGAAGCGGCGGAGTACTCACTCCGACCCTCTATGTGGGAGCTGCTGCCGGATCTCTTTTCGGGCATCTGTTCGGCTTGGATCCCTCCGTGAGCAGTGCGCTGGGGCTGGCCGGGGTCCTTGCAGGCTCCACCAATACGCCCATTGCATCAACGATACTCGCCATGGAACTCTTCGGGGCCTCTATCGCACCTTTTGCGGGACTTGTCTGTGCAGTATCCTATGTCATTGCGGGCCATAGGAGCCTCTATCCGAGCCAGGTCATGCTGAGGCCGAAGACAAGGACTTTCTACAGGAGGAATGTCGACGGCAGGGACAGGATCAGCAGGCGTTTTGAGGGCATTTCTTACGGCAGGGTCATCCGTTTTCATCTGGAAAAGATCTTCAGCCGTATCGTGAAAAGAAGATAGACGATAGGCAGAAGGCCCGGATGATGGATTTCGAGAGGTTTTCACAAAAAAAAATCAACGACCTGCTGACCGCGGCGGCGGTCATATTTCTTATGTTTTGGGCCTGGAGGTGGTTCGGGCCCGGATCAGCGGCGACCAGAGAGCTGGGATCTGCCGAACTGAGCCGGGTCGGGCTTCGTTTCTCCGATCTTGCGTGGATCGGTGCGGCCGTCACCTCTGCCGGCTATCTGCTCTGGAGGGGGCTCACATTCCTCTTTTGGTACAAATATTTCAAGGACGGGCCGCCGGATGAGACGGAAGATTAGTCCTTTTCTAGTCTGTGCCATGCCGAGACTTCAATGCCCTTTTCTGCAATGATAGTCCGGATCTTTTCCTCAAATTCACAGGGATAGTCACAGGCGAGACCGCAGCTGGCGGAGATCTCTCTCGGCACGGGGACTATCCGCGCCGCCAACTCCCTTTCTCTGCATGCTTTCTCAAAGAAGAGCGCCATGTGTGTCGTGTCAAATGTAGCTATGCATCCCATTCTCTCTTTCACCCCGCGTTGGTGCCGTTATTCCGCAATTATACGTGGACTTGTCCTATTCTGACAGGTAGAATCCACTAAATGACTTTTCGTATCACTTGCCCGACCATCAGGAGGAGGTAAAGTAATAATGTTTCCTGTAAGAAGAATCGTTGTGGGTGCTTTAGCTTTGATATTTTTTGTATTGCCCCTTGCGGGGGCTGCGTCCGCCCAGGATGTCATGGGCTGCGTTGATCCGCAGAAAATCATGTTCCAGCATCCTAAATTTGAAGATGTACAAAAACAGATCCGTGATGTAACAAACAAAAAACAGGAAGAGGCCAAAACTGCCATCGATAAAGAAACAGACGATAAAAAGAAATCCCAGATCTTCCAAACAAAGAGGACAGAGGCCGCAGAAGAAGAGAGAAAGCTTATGGAACCTATCTTCAAAGATATAAACCTGGCGATAAGGACCGTGGCCAACGCCAAAAAAATCACCGTTGTAGTCGACAAGAGCGCCGTATTTTTCGGCGGGGCTGATATCACGGACGATGTTATAACCGAACTAAAAAAGAGTAAATAACAGGTCGTTTACCTCAAGAAACACCCGGCGCCGAACCTTGGCGCCGGGTGTTTTTTAAATCACGCCCTAAATGTCCGCAGGGCGGCTGGGTTTGATATACTTGTCTCTATAAATGAACAGGGAGGTAGATAACATGTCAGGCAATCTCAACATGGAGATCAGACAGGCGGTAATACCGGAAGGATGCAACATAATACTCGGCCAAAGCCACTTTATTAAAACGGTCGAAGACCTTTACGAAGCCCTGGTAACGTCCTCGCCCTCGATAGAGTTTGGTATAGCGTTCTGTGAGGCATCGGGTGAATGCCTGATCAGGCATGACGGCAACAAGGAAGATCTCATAAAGACTGCGGTGGAAAATGCGGAGATCATCAATGCGGGGCATGTCTTTGTCATAGTTCTGAGAAATTCGTTCCCGATCAACGTTTTGGACAGGATCAAAGGCGTTCAGGAAGTATGCCGGGTCTTCGCAGCTACTGCCAATCCTCTGCAGGTACTGGTCGCGGAGACGGAGCAGGGAAGAGGGGTCATCGGCGTCATCGATGGTTCAAAAACGGTTGGGACAGAGGATGAAAAGGGACAAATGTGGAGGAAGGATCTCCTCAGGAAAATAATAGGATACAAGAGATAGGGTCACAGGGCACCTAAAAGTAAAAACAGTCAAATTCGGCGGGTCTATCCGAGAGGACGGACCCGCCGAATATTTTCAGATATATTTTTTACGGGAGGCACTGCCCAGAACGACACATACTGCCGATACGGCAAGGCCTGCGAAGAGCGGGTCTCCGGGCAGTGAGGCCATCCCCCATACTACAGTGCCCGTAAGGCCGGCTGCCGAAGAGGCCAGTGCCCAGCCGGGGGAAACTGAACCGGGCCGGAGTACCGCCGCGGCAAACGGCAGGAATGTCCCGGCGCCGCGAAGTCCCATGCTGAGATAACTCCATTCAAGTATCATAGACCCCGCCCCTGTAAGGCCCGTTAGTGCTGCAAGGGTCACTATCACGCCTATAAGGATGCGCTGTGCCGATGCCTCGGATTTGAGCCGAGTTTTTATAATTTCTTCGGGGACCAGGTTTCTGACTATATTGGTAGATACCCCCAGGATAAGCCCTGAAGCGCACCCGATGACCGTTATTAGTATGCCCCCCCAAATGATACCTCCGATAAGCGGGGGAAAAGAGTCCGTTATAAACCACGAAAGAACTTCATCCGGCCTTATTTCGATCCCCCTCGCCCTTACTGTAAGCCCCACCCATGTGCCTAGCAGCCCCATGGGAGGCATGAGCAGAGCAGATGCGAAAGCGCCCCTTTTAGCCGTCTGTGCGTCTTTTGCGGCAGCGAGCGACTGGATATATATCTGCGTGGTAAATACCCCTACGATCATCGATGAGAGGTATCCCATCTCGGGGAAGAACCCTCTTCCGAAGGGATCAAACCATGGCCCCGAACCGAGAGACGAGGCGACAAAGCTTAACGTCCCTCCGTTTGCAACGGCCATGATAAAGCAGGAGAAAAGCACGAAGTAGAGAAGTACGATCTTTGCCCCTCCCAGAGTGCTGAAACTCTTTAGACCGCCGGCTGCGATGAACCCGATGATCGAAAGGCCGGCAAGCAATGAGGCTGCGGATGATGAAATAGGGAAGAGTCCCTTTAACAGTGCTATGCAGGAGAGAAATTGAGCCGAGATCGAAATGAAGGTTCCTAAAGTTGATGAGATCGTGGCTGTGAATGATATGGACCTTCCATACAGGCTGCTTTTTCCGCCGTAGCTTTTTGCGAGAAAATCAGCGACCGTTGTAACGCCGGAGTCTCTCAGAGGAGCGGCGAAACGCAGTCCTAGAAGTAGGCATCCTATTCCTCCGCCTAGGGTGAACCATATGGCTGTCATGCCGTGGCTGTATGCCATTTGGACGGTCCCGACGGTGGATGCGCCGCCAACAAGGGCCCCCAGCAATATTCCGGTGACCCCGACGACAGAAGACTGTCGCCCGCCTAAAGAATAATCCCCGCGACCGGGATCGCTCTTGCCGAGCAGCACTCCCGCAGCTATAAAAAACGCAAGCGTGGCCGCCGCGGCGGCGTAGAAAAGAAACAAGCCCTCACCTCTCTTTTGCGATACCAGACAATATTACCCTCTCTCCCGCGATGTGCCAACATATCACTTGTCGTTATCGCGCCGCTTTGTTATTCTTTATTGGGGTGAAATAGCTGATGGCGAAAAAAGAGATGAGCAGATACAGATGCGGCGAATGCGGTTACGTGAGCCTCACAATGGTGGGCAAGTGCCCCGGATGCGGCGTGTGGGGCAGTATGGAAGAAGAGGCTCCCATCGCTCTTACAAAGGAGGGAAGGCCTGCCGCTGTGAAGCCAGCCTCGCCTCTTCGCGGACTTGATGTTGAAGAACAAAAACGTATCCCATCCGGAATAGAGGAACTTGACAGGGTTCTGGGGGGCGGGTGGGTGCCCGGGGGAACGGCGCTTCTAGGCGGTGAACCGGGAGTTGGAAAATCTACGCTGCTCCTGCAGGTCTGTGCCCAGATGGCCCGCTTAGGTAAAAAAGTGCTTTATCTATCCGGAGAGGAATCCTCCGGACAGCTGGCGCTGAGGGGGCGAAGGCTCGGTCTCATGCCCGAGGGCCTTTTTCTCCTCTGCGAGGACGACCTTGCATCTTCGCTGAAGGCGGCGGAAGAATTTGACTTTGTTGTGATCGACAGCGTTCAGGCTTTCAGGACGGATAGTGAGAGCGGATGGGCGGGATCACCCGCTCAGGTGAGGGGCGTGGCGTCCATGGCCGTGGAGCTGGCTAAAAATTTCCACATACCCACCGTGATGGTCGGCCATATAACAAAACAAGGGCAGATCGCCGGCCCCAAACTTTTGGAGCACATGGTAGACGTGGTATTGCTTTTTGCCGGCGAACAAAATTCACCCAACAGGCTTCTGAGGGCGGAGAAAAATCGTTTCGGAAGCACGGATGAACTCGGCATCTTTGAAATGTCGGAGAAAGGCCTCTCTCCCGTCCACGACCCCAGCAGGCTCTATTGGGACGGTACGGACCTTGGAAACTCCGGAGTTGCAATAGCTATGGTCCTTGAAGGTTCCCGGTCGCTTGCGGCAGAGATACAGACGCTTGCCTGCGCGTCTCCCTTTCCTTATCCCAAAAGGACATCAAGAGGGCTTGAAACCAACAGGCTCCAGCTACTTCTCGCCGTACTTGAAAAAAGATGCGGCGTCTATTCGGGCAACAGCGACGTTTACCTTAACATAACCGGAGGGCTCACGCTCAGGGACCCCGCCGCCGACCTGGCGGTATGCCTCTCCCTTGCGTCAACGGTAAAAGACATTCCTCTTCCCTCAGACCTATGTTTTATCGGGGAAGTGGGTCTGGCTGGAGAGGTAAGGCCGGCAGGACGAACTCTGATGAGGCTGAAGGAGGCATCGAGGCTCGGATTCAAAAAAGCGGTGATAAGCCGAAAAAGTCCCAAAGACGATTATCCAATGGAAACAGTCAGAATATCTTCACTGAACGAAGCGCTGAAACTCTTCCTAAAGGGGTAAGGGGAGGAACTGCGACAAGAACATGTCGCGTGAAGCTGCCGGAGGAACATCGGCGGGAAGCGATGGTGAAACAATGGGGAAGCGGTTGTAAGGGCGGAGGATCAAACGCAAGAGCCGCCCCTCCTCCGTCTTCCCCGGACGTTTCTAAACGGGGAGCGGCTCTGAGTTCAGTCTTCCCGGACACCTTGTCCGCTCCGTCTTTCCCGAGCGCCTCAATCGGGAATCCAGCGGCTTCGAATTCAGTCTGTGACAGGGTTTGTGACCCTTAGACCCAAAGCCGCTAGATTCCCGATACAGGCATTCGGGAATGACTGGAGGAGGTGCCGACAAATCCTACTTCGTTTG
>CAYZYF010000042.1:0-12308 GCA_964482015.1 uncultured Synergistaceae bacterium | reverse complement strand
GCCGTAGAAACATCGGCGGGAAACAATTGTGAAACGGTAGTGAAGCCGTTGTAGGGGCGGAGAACAAACGTAAGGGCTAGCCCGCCCGTCCCGTCTTCCCCGGACGGTTCCAAACGGGGAACCAGCGGCTTTTGTCCAGTCTGTGACGGGGGTTGTGGTCCTTAAACCCCAAACCGCTGGGCTCCCGATTGAGGCATTCGAGAGCGACGTGGAGGGGCTGGCCCCTTTATTTCTCGTGTGTGGTTCTTGTTCTGTCTTCAACTACCGCAGCTACGGCTCAGCCACCTTTGACCTTGCCCCCCGCCCTTACAACCGTTTCACCACTGCACCATCGCTTCACAGCGATAGTATATCGCTGCTTCACCATATTCAAGACCATTGATTTGCGATTGATTTGCGATAGATTCCCAATTGACTACCCGCTCCTGCCCTTCGCGGGTCAATCGCTGAATATCAGCAGGAGGGCGGCGCCGTAGCCTATGATCAGGCTCAGCAGCACAGCCGCAGAGAGCATGTCTTTGGCGTCTCTGACATCTTCCCTGTAGACCGGGCCCAGCACCGTGTCTATCATCATTTCGGCCGATGTGTTGATAAGTTCCGTGACAAGTGGGAAGAGCCCAGCCACTAAGACGGCGAGCGTCGTCTTTGTTCCCTTTCCCATATAAAGAGAGAGCAGCAGGAGGGCGGCAAGAACCCCGAGTTCACGTCGGATAGCGTTTTCGGAGACAAAGGCCGAAACCAGCCCGTTTATTGAGAATCTTGTCTTGTCAATAAGGTTTCCGCTCTTCCACTGCCTCATAAGTTTCACCACATTTAATTTTTTAAAAAATCAGCATAAAATGTTATATCTAACTGCTATTATGATGTATATTCTATCTTTCAGCACATCCGCTATTATACACCAGGAGAGTGATAAAATGTTTTCAGACATTGAAATAGCTCAGCAGACAAAACTGAGGCCCATCGGAGAGATAGCCGAAAAGGCAGGCATACCGCAGAAGTACGTTATTCCTTACGGCGGCGACAAGGCCAAAATATCTCTTAAGCTTTTCGACGAACTCAGGGACAAGCCCGACGGTAAACTGGTGCTTGTTACGGCCACTACGCCGACTGCTGCGGGCGAGGGCAAGACCACGGTCACCATAGGACTCACCCAGGGGCTTGTCAGACGCGGCAAGAAAGCCATGACCTGCCTCAGAGAACCCTCCCTCGGTCCCTGTTTCGGAGTCAAGGGAGGAGCCGCCGGCGGAGGCTATTCGCAGGTGCTTCCCATGGAGTCGATAAATCTGCACTTTACCGGAGACATCCACGCTATAGGAACGGCGCACAACCTCCTCTCCGCGATGATAGATAACCATATTCAGCAGGGCAACTCGCTCTGCATCGATCCCAGAAAGATAGTGTGGCGCAGGGTCATGGACATGAACGACAGGGCGCTCCGCAACACAGTGATCGGTCTTGGCGGGACAGCCCATGGAGTCCCGCGCGAGACGGGATTCGACATCACCGTTGCATCGGAAGTGATGGCGATATTCTGCCTGGCGAGCGGCCTTGAGGATCTCAAGGCACGTCTTGGCCGTATAGTTGTAGCGTATACATACGACGGCAAGCCCGTCACTGCTCATGACATAAAGGCTGAAGGCGCGATGACGGCACTGCTTCGCGATGCCATTGACCCTAACCTTGTGCAGACCATTGAGGGCGTCCCCGCCTTTGTCCACGGGGGTCCTTTCGCCAATATAGCCCACGGCACCAATAGCCTGACCGCGACCAAGATGGCTTTGAAACTTTCTGACATCGTAGTCACAGAGGCCGGCTTTGCCTCCGACCTCGGCGCGGAGAAGTTCATGGACATAGTTTCGCGCTACGCCGGCTTCAACCCGGACGCCGTCGTTATAGTAACTACGGTGCGTGCCCTTAAGCTCCACGGGGGGGCTGCCAAGGACCAGCTTGAAAATGAAGACATAGAGGCTCTTAGGAAAGGCATCCCCAACCTCGAGGCGCACATAGAGAACATGAAACAGTTCGGAGTCCCCGTCGTAGTTGCGCTCAACCGTTTTGTCAACGACACTGAAGAAGAGCTTGCCATCGTTCAGGCGGCCGTGAAAAGCCTTGGCGCGAGGATATCAATGGCTGAAGTCTGGGCAAAGGGAGGGGAGGGCGCACTCGACCTTGCCGACCAGGTGCTCGACATGGTCGAAAACGGCCATAACAAATACCGCCCGCTCTACGATCTCCGGATGCCGCTGAAGGAAAAGATCCGGACGATAGCCACCAAGGTCTACGGTGCGGACGACGTCGTCCTTGAAGATAAGGCGGCAAAAACCCTCAAAGAACTTGAGGATCTTGGCTACGGAGAGCTTCCCGTATGTATGGCGAAGACGCAGATGTCACTTACCGACGACGCCTCGTTGAAGGGACGTCCGCAGAACTTCAAGATCACCGTGCGCGAGATCCGGCTTTCCGCGGGTGCGGGCTTTATAGTCGCGATCTGCGGGGCAATGATGACTATGCCCGGACTCCCCAAGGTGCCGGCGGCGGAGAAAATCGATGTCGACGCCGATGGCAGGATAGTCGGACTCTTCTAAACCGCTTCCCTCTCCCAAAAACGCAGCGCGGCGCTCCTTGCGGGGCTCCGCGCTTTCAGTTTCACCTTTCGTCCTCGTGTGTTTACCCTCCCGTTCGTGCCCCCGAGGGCAAAAGCTTGCATTTCGGGTGAATCGTGTTACAATTCTGGTGTTCATTCAGGGGCAAGTTCTGGAAGAGTGGGTGTTGCCCACTCTTCTCTCTTTACGGAGGGGATCCTGTGGGAAAAATGAGGCTGAGCGACATCTGTGAAGGGCTCAGGGCCAGAATAGAGTCACTTGGTTACGACTGTGTCGGTTTTGAGAATGTTGAGGAAGCGGGGACGAAGATCCTGCGCGTCTATATAGATTTGCCCGGAGGGGTGGATCTATCCGACTGCGAGAAAACGGCTCGGGAGGTAACCCTTTTTCTCGATGAAAACGAATCATCTCTGCCGGACCGTTACTTCCTTGAAGTCAGCTCACCGGGGATAGAGCGTCCGCTCTTTTCCCCCGAGGACTACGAACTGTTTTCAGGTCGGGAGGCCCAAGTCTTCCTTAAGGGAGGCAGAAAGATCTCCGGAACGATAAAAGGAAAAAACGATGCGGGCGACATCATGATCCTTTCCGGTAACGGGGAGACTTCCATCCCGTTTGCGGATATTAAAAAGGGCAGCCTCGTCTACAAAGAGGTAAAGGGCCAAAAGAAAACCTTCAAAAAGACAAAGAAAAAATGATGTCTCCGCGGCTGCCGCCGCATATAAATTCAGGGAGGAGTCAAAACATGCAGCTTGGCAAAGATTTCAAAAGAACGCTTAAACAAATAGAAGACGAAAAGGGGATACCCGAGGAGACCATTGTCGCAGGACTTGAGGCTGCTATGATCTCGGCCTACAAAAAATACAGGGGCGGCAATCAGAACATTGAGGTGCTGATAGATACGGAAACAGGCGAGCTGACCCTCTACGAGGTCAGACTGGTCGTCGAGGGCGAGGCTGCCGATGAATCCGAGATAACATTGGCGGAGGCTCGTCGCAGGGGTTACGAAGACGTGGGTCCGGACGACGTCATCAGAAAAGAGGTTTTCCCGGAGGATTTTGGAAGGATAGCCGCACAGACGGCCAGACAGGTAATAATACAAAGGCTCAAAGATGCGGAACGTCAGGTCATATACGAACAGTTCGCCGACAAAATAGGCAATATAATAACAGGAACTATCTTCAAGGCGGAAGGCGATCAGATCTTGGTCCGTCTGAACGAAAAGACCGAGGCTATAATGCCGAAAGAGGAGCGCATCGTGGGGGAGAAATACCTTCCCGGTTCCAGGATGAAATTTTACCTGCTCGATGTCAGGCAGACGACAAGGGGGCCGCGCATCATTGTATCAAGGACACACCCCAAGCTGCTTCACAAGCTCTTGGAGCTGGAAGTGCCAGAAATACAGGACGGCGTCGTCGAGATACGCAACATTGTCAGGGAGGCAGGGACCCGTGCCAAGATCGCGGTGGTAAGCCTCGATCCCAACGTCGAGCCGCTCGGTGCATGCGTAGGAAAGCAGGGGGCCCGTATAAAGTCGATCAGCAGCGAGCTCCACGGCGAAAGAATAGACATCATAATATGGAGCCAGGATATCCTGGCCTATATCAGAAATTCCCTCTCTCCGGCCAAGGTACTCAAGGTCGAGCCTCTGCTTGACCAGGATCGTTCTGTACATGTATACGTCCGCCCTGATCAGCTCTCGCTGGCCATAGGCAAGGCGGGGCAGAACGTCAGGCTGGCGGCGCGGCTTACAGGTTGGAAGATAGACATAAAGGTCAAGGAAGACGAAAAACTCCCGACGATGAAAGACCTCTTTGAAGACCTGAGCGGAGTCATCGAAGAGGAGCGGGGCGAAGAAGAGTAGCACAGAATGGCTGAAAAGAATGCGGTCGAAAAGAGAAAGCGCCCGCGCACATGTGTAGGGTGCGGAGAGGAATCACCTAAACGCACGCTTCTTAGGGTGGTAAGAACACCGGAGGGCGAGGTGCGCCATGATCCCACCGGCCGCGCGAATGGCCGGGGTGCCTATGTTTGTGCCTCGGTCGGGTGCATAGAAAAAGCAAGGAAGAAAAAAAGTCTCTCAAGGGCCTTGAAAACAGAGGTCACAGAGAGTGTCTACGATGAGCTGACGGCTCTCTGCCGTGAAGACGGTGAGGAGATCGTGGATGGATAGGGCAGTAAATGTCAGCATCATGAACATACTGGGCCTCGCTAGAAGGGCGGGTATCCTTCTTATCGGGCAGGATCAGGTACTTAAGGAATTGAGGCATGCCGGCACGCTTATGGCTGTCGTCACCTCGGACTGCTCTCCTTCCCTGCTGCGGAGGCTGAGGGCGAAGGCCGAAAGGGGAGAGATCACTCTGCTCACGCTTGAGGATACTGACAGGTCTGTCCTGGGATCCCATCTTGGCGTGGATTCGGCACAGATCGCCGCCCTGCCCTACGGCGGGCTGGCTAAAAAAGTTTTGGCAATATATGACGGGAGTGGTGCCAATGAGCAAAATCAGAGTATATAGTCTCGCAAAATTATTTGAAATGAGTAACACCGAAATGGTGGAGCTATTGGGAGAGATGGGCATGAGCGTCAAATCCCACATGAGTTCCATCGATGAAGAAGTCTCCCTTCTGATCGAAGAGGAGCTTGCAAAGAGAAAAGAAGCGGAGGAAAAGAAAGCGGTGGAGGCCCTTACCGGCTATTCCGCCGTAACCATCCAAAAGGGTTCCTCTGTGGCGGATGTTGCGGCGTGCATCGGAGAAAAGCCCGGCAATGCGGTCAAGATCCTCCTCTCAGAGGGGCTGATGCTCCCCGCCACGGCTCCGGCAGACGAGAGGATACTCGAAATACTAAGCAAGGGTTTTGAAAAGCGTTTTGTATTCGGTGATGCCGAGGCTGAGAAAAAAGATGGACCGGAAGAGCTTCACGAAGAAAGAAAAAAAGAGCCCAAACGGCCCGCGCCCAAAAAAACGGTGAAAAAGGAAAAGGAAAAAACGCTCAAAGACCCATCCGACCTGCCGTTCAGGCCTCCGATCATAACGGTGATGGGGCATGTTGATCACGGCAAGACGACCCTGCTCGACAACATAAGAAAAACAAGGATCACTGAAAAAGAGGCGGGGGGGATCACCCAGCACATAGGCGCCGCCAGGGTCGATTACCAGGGCAAGACATTGGTTTTCCTTGACACTCCCGGCCACGAAGCCTTCACTTCAATGCGCGCGCGCGGGGCCCAGGTCACAGATATAGCGATACTTGTAGTGGCTGCCGACGACGGCATTAAGCCTCAGACGATAGAGGCCATGAACCACGCAAAGGCGGCAGGCGTCCCGATCGTAGTGGCGGTAAACAAGATAGACAAACCTACAGCCAAGCCGGAGAGGGTGCGCCAACAGCTCTCGGACCACGGGCTGGTTCCGGAGGAATGGGGCGGGGACACGATAATGGTCGATGTAGCGGCTAAGACGGGGCAAAACGTTGACCAGCTGCTTGAGATGGTGATACTTGTAGCCGAGATGGAAGAGCTTAGGGCAGATCCCACAGTGAAACCCGAGGGCACCGTTATAGAGGCTAACCTCGATAAAGGCAAGGGACCCGTGGCTACGGTGATAGTCGGGAGCGGCACCCTCCGCCGCGGGAACATAATTATCACGGACACTTCGTGGGGAAAAATCAGGGCGATGATAGACGATGCCGGTCACAACGTCGACAGCGCGGGTCCCAGCATTCCCGTCGAGATACTTGGGCTTGCAAACGTGCCCCAGCCCGGCGAAAAATTCAGGGTCATAGGCTCTGAACGGGCCGCCCGGGACCTGATGTCCAATTATGAGTTTGAGCGCAGGGAACTGGATCAGAGCAAGTCGAAGCGGCTTACGCTCGAGGAGCTCTATGAAAAAATGCAGACGGAAGAAGTGCCTCAGCTGCGCATAGTCCTAAAGACGGACGTTCAGGGTTCCCTTGAGGCCTTTCATACATCCCTGATGAAGATGAACACAGATGCCGTTACCGTAAACATCGTGCACGAAGGTGTCGGGAGGATCTCCGAATCTGACGTAATGCTCGCTTCTGCATCGAACGCGATAATTGTAGGATTCAACGTCAGGCCCGACAGCAACGCCAAAAGGATCTCCGAGTCTGAAGGGGTCCAGATTCGCCTCTATCAGGTGATCTACGACATGCTGGACGATGTCAAGGCTGCCATGGAGGGCATGCTCGCTCCGGAACTTCGCGAGAATACTCTTGGTACGGCCGAGATAAGGGAGATCTTCCGCGTTCCTAAGATCGGCAGCATAGCTGGCTGCAGGGTGATGGAGGGACTCATCAGAAGGAGCGCCAAGGCCAGGCTCATCCGTGACGGGGTGGTGTTCTGGAACGGCGAGCTCTCAAGCCTCAAGCATTTCAAGGAGGACGTGAGGGAGATCAAGGCCGGCAACGAGTGCGGCATGAGCTTCGAAAAATTCCAGGACTTCCGCGTAGGCGATGTTGTAGAGGCCTATGAGATAATAAAAGAAAAAAAGACGCTGGACTAGATCAGAAGAAACGGGGGCGGTTCAATGTCCTTCCGAATAGGAGTCGCCGAGTGTTCCCTGAGGTTGCCCTATGCGAGAAGCCTCAAGGACCGCAGGCAGGTAGTTAGGTCGATATTGGACGGAGCCAAAAACAGGCTGGGCTTTTCCTCCGCGGATCTGAGCCCCGATGGTCTGTGGCACGACGCGATCCTCGGTTTTGCCGCCGTGGGATCCTCCCCTTCCGAAGTTGAAGAAAGGCTCATGAACCTTGAAAACTACCTTCTCAGAAAGGAAGAGAGGGGAGATTTCGACATAGTTCGTTTCACCGGGGAGGTTTTTGCTTATGGTGACTTACAGGATAGACCGTCTGAATAAAGAATTTTTGAGGATCATCTCTGAAATGATAAACTTCAGGATCAAGGACGAAAGGGCCAGAGGCGCCATGCTCACCAAGGTCATCGCTACAAAAGACCTCGCGTCCGCGAAGGTATTTTACACCGTATTGGAGACGGATCGCCTTGAAGAGATCCAGGCCGTACTGGATGCAGTTGCGCCAAGAATAAGATCGATGCTTGGCAAGGAGATGCGCCTTCGTACGGTCCCGGAACTTCGTTTTATTTACGATGACTCCGAGGTCAAAGCCAGGGCTATGGAAGAGCTGCTTGACAGGGTCGCCGCTATGGATGCCAAAAGCGGGCAGACGGAGAAGGACAGAGATGGATAGGATCTTCGATAGTGTGATCGAAAAAATGAATGAGTACGAGTCATGGGTGATACTCTGCCACGAAAACCCGGATGGAGATACGATAGGCTGCGGCCTTGCCGTTTACTCACTTGGCAGGAGGCTCGGCAAAGAAGTCCGCGTACTGGGCAGGGATCCCGTGCCGCCGAGGTATCAATTTCTAGCGCACAGTGATGATTTTGAATGTTGTATGGAGATCACGGAAGAGGATGTAAGGAATTCGCTCCTGATCTGTGTGGACACAAGTACAGCTGCGAGGAGCATGCCCGGACTCACCAATGTCCTTGCAGTGGCTGACAGCATAAACATCGATCACCACGGGGACAATCACCTCTACTGCGGCTTAAACCTCATAGTTACCGAGGCATCCGCCACCTCCGAGATAATAACCGAACTTTTCGAAAGAGGCGGCTGGGGGATGAACGAAGGGGAGGCAACGGCTCTCTACACGGGACTTTCCACGGACAACGGCAACTTTCGTTTTGCCACGACCACTCCCGCCAGCCACATTTGTGCGGCGAAGCTCCTTGAGGCGGGTGCAATGCCGGCTCTCATTGATGAATATGTGAACGAAAACATGACCCCTGCCATACTCAAACTTTGGGGCACTGCCTACCTCAGGACGGAGATATTTTCTGATGGAGTCGGGGCGATCTTTTGGCTGGGCAAGGAAGATTTCCAAGAGGCCGGGGCTGACACCAGCACGGTCGATGGGCTTGTGAATATGCTCCTTCGCATAACGGGAGTGCGCGTCGCTCTCTTTGTTACGGAGCTTAACGGTGAAAACAAGGCAAGCATAAGGACAAAAGAACCCTACATTGCAAGGGAGCTTGCCGCCAGATTTGGCGGCGGGGGACATCTGCAGGCCGCCGGAGCGAAACTCGGCGGCACTTTCTATGAGGCTCTAGATTCTATAAGGTCGGAGGCGGAGAGATATATTGCTGACAGGACTCCTGCTTCTTAACAAACCCCTCGGAATGCGCAGCACAATGTCTGTTGAAATAGTCCGGCGGATTATCGGCAGAAAAAATAAGGTCGGGCACGGGGGCACTCTGGATTCTACGGCCTCCGGCCTTCTCGTTCTTCTGGTCGGCGCGGCGACCCGTCTCAGTGATCTGGTCATGGACATGCCGAAATGCTATGAGGCGACAGTCTGCCTCGGAACGGAGACATCCACAGATGACGCTTCGGGTGAAGTTCTTTTTGCAGGCGATGCGGTCGGGATAGGTGAAGCAGAGATAGACACGCTCCTGCCTTCCTTCTTTGGATGGAGAATGCAGGCGCCTCCGGCGATCTCAGCGGTACATGTGGACGGCAGGAGGGCTCACGAACTAGCCAGGGACGGCGTGGATCTTCGGCTTAAGGAGAGGCCTGTTTACTTTGAATCCGTCGCCAGGACGGGTGCGATATCCGGAGAGGGGACGGTCACGTTCAGGATAAGGTGCGGCAAGGGGACCTATGTCAGGAGCTTTGCGCGAGACCTCGGCAGGGTACTCGGCTGCGGAGCTCATCTATCCTCTCTCAGGAGGCTCTTATGCGGGCCGTTCTGCCTGGAGAATTCACTTGACGGGGGTGTGCTCAAGGAAATGTCGGCGGATGATATAGCCGAAAAGCTCCTCCCTATCGAAAGCGTATCGACGGCGACTCACTTCTACACAGCCAGTGATGAAGACTCACAGAGGCTCTCAAACGGCCTTGACATCAGGATCTCCGGACTTGCGAGACAAAACTTCGCAATGCGCGCGAGCGCTCCGGGGAACATAACCGTTAAATCAAAAAACCTTTTTTCTGTCTGTAGGTTTAAAGAGCCGGAGACATCCGGTGATCTTATTCCGACAGTCAACTTAAGGATCGACGGGGGCGATCGCGAATGATTTTTGCGCTGGGAGCTTTTGACGGATTTCATCTCGGCCACCAATCTCTCTTTAACGCGGCGAAGGCGCGCGCCGCCGGCCTTTCCTCGGAATGGGGAGTGATAACCTTTGAGGGACACCCCCAGCTCCTCTTCAACAAGGACACGTTCAAGCTTTTATTTACGGCCGAAGAAAGGGATATGCTCATTCGTTACCTCGACATACCCTTCGTCGACAAGATACCCTTTAACATCACCCTCGCCGATATGCTTCCCGCTGACTTTCTCGACTTTGTGGCCAAGCGAGTTCCGGTTCGCGGCCTCGTAGTGGGGGAAAATTTTCGCTTTGCGAGGGCCAGGACCGGCACGCCGGACCTTTTACGGGAACTTTGCGGCGAGCGGGGATGGACCTTGGATGTCCTGGGAGCATACAGGCTCAACGGGGCGGTGGTAAGCAGCACCTCAGTGAGGGATGCCGTGATAAGGGGACAGGTCGAGGCTGCCCACGCAATGCTCGGATACCCGTTTATGGTGCAGGGCAAGGTCACGAAGGGATTCGGGAGGGGCAAAAAACTTGGATTTCCTACGGCGAATCTCTCTGTCAGGCCAAACAAGGTCTACCCCGGGCGCGGAATCTACGCAGGCGTGTCGTACATCGACAAAAAATGGTATCCGGCGGCCATTAATATCGGATATAACCCAACGTTTGAAGATAGCAGGGGACTTCATTGCGAAGCTCATCTCATAGGCTTCGAGGGAGACCTATACGAAAAAGTCATCACCCTCCATATCCTTGCAAGGAACAGGGAGGAGATCAAATTCGAGGGGCCCGACGCGCTGACAAAACAGGTCAAAAAAGACATAAAACAGGTCAAGGCCGTTGTCTCGGACTATGCGAAAAAATTTCCCGGGCTGCTCGGTAAATTCGCCGAGATCATGCTTTGACAGGCAGTTCAGGCTGACGTATCATTGTGCGGTTGGAACGGGCAAATTAAGGCTGCATTGCTGCAAAACAGCGGAAGCGATATAAGGCACTTTGCTTCGAAGCGGCGCGGATCGTTCTTTAAGGACGTTCGGCAAATATCAAAGGGGGACGATTTTCCTTGTTGAGATATCTCAGATCACACGTCAAGATAATAATGACAGCTGTAATAGTCTTGTTCGTACTTTCCTGCTTCGCCGGATACGGACTCTACTCCCGTTCGGGCTCACGTCCCGGCGGAGAAAGGGATTACGCTGTAGCGGAGGTAGACGGCAAGAAAGTAATGCGCTCCGATATAGAAAAGGGGGCCATGCACCTCGCCGAACAGGCCGGGTCGGGCAGGGAGATAACCTCAGCCGACATTCCGATGATAAGAAAGGCTGTCCTGGACGGCACTGCGATTGAGTCACAGCTTGAAAAAGAGATCAAATCCCGCAAGATCAGCGTCACTGAGGCGGAGATCGATGAGGCGTACAACGAAATAATGGACAGCTATCCCACCAGGGAAGAGTTCAAGTCTCATATCGAAAGATCGGGCATTACAGAAAAGGACTTGAGGGCTGACCTTAAAAAGCAGATATCCCAGAAAAAAATCATAGACTCACTGGCGGCGGAGATCGAGGTCTCCGAGGACGAGGCGTTTAAGTTCTACGAATCCGCAAAGAGCTTTCTCTACAAACAGCCGGCTGGGATCAAGGTAAATCTTGCCACATTCAAGAGCAGCGATGCAGCCAAAAAAGCGCACGGATCGCTTGAGGCCGGAGAGAAGTGGGATGAGGTCATGGATCGCCACAAGACCGACATAATGACCTCGACCCCCTATGACAAGCCCGTCCTGATCACGGACCATATGATGGCAGACTCACTTGCGCCGCTTAAGGAACTGCCCATGAACAAGATTTCCCCCGTACTCCCCGTCACGGAGAACGACTCATACATAGCCATCAAAAGGAGCAAAGAGGCAGAGCGGCAGCTTCCTTACAGCGAGGTAAGCGCTGATGTGACCGAGATGATAAAAAGCCAAAAAGCTCAAGAAAAACAGCACGAGTTCTATGATATGCTCCTCTCAAAGGCGACCGTGAAGATCCTCGATCCCGAGATCTTCCCCGCTCCCCCTGCGGAGGAACCTCTATCTGACGATAAAAAATAGGGCAGAGACCGGCAAAGGCCAAAGGAGTAAACGCTCAGCAGGTATTGACAAAGCCTGTATTGAGAAATAAAATAGCCCCTGTTGGTGAGGTGGCCGAGCTAGGCTGAAGGCGCTCGCCTGCTAAGCGGGTAGGGTGGCCAAAACCGCCCTCCAGGGTTCAAATCCCTGCCTCACCGCCATCAATAACGAACTGCGCCGGTAGCTCAACTGGATAGAGCATCGGACTACGGATCCGAAGGTTACGAGTTCAAATCTTGTCCGGCGCGCCAAGAGAGACAACTTCCCCTGAGAAAAGGCCCCAAGCCTGCCTCAGGGGATTTTTGTAAATGGGTGACAGTTCGTCTGTTTGCCTGTCATCACCTTATGCCGCTCAACGGGCCTCAGGTTTTGCCTCTGCGACTTTATCCTGTCTTTCCTTTCCATTAAATGATAAAATGAAGTATCGCAGCGGGTCGGTATGCTGACACAACGTCCGG
>CAYZYF010000041.1:11335-12564 GCA_964482015.1 uncultured Synergistaceae bacterium | reverse complement strand
CTTTCTTACTTTTTACTGCCTGGCACCGAACGGTGCACTACAGCCTCGTCCACGCTGCAGCGCCAGATGGGGCAGGGGCTCTGATCCGGCCAGCCAAGATCAACATAGGTTACGACGTCATAATGATCGGGGATCGAGTGATGTTTGATAAGCCTTTCGCGCATGACGTCGGAGAAGGTCAGCCAGCATCCGCCCAGCCCATATGCGTGGGCTGCAAGGACTACGTTCTGCGCAGCGGCTCCGCAGTCAAGGAGTATATTGAAGGGAGGCATGAGCTTATTCGCGTCGTAGCAACGTTTATCCTGCATGATTACGATATGGACGGGACCGCCGGGGACATCACTCCCCTCAAAAAGCCCGGGTTCGTCTTCCTCACGTATTACCATATATCTTATGGATTGGAGGTTGCAGCCGTGAGGCGCCCAGAGCCCTGCTTTGAGCACCTTGTCGATGACCTCGTTGTCTACGCGGCGCTTCCAGTCCCATTGACGAACGGTACGGCGCTCGTATAGCACCCTCTCAAAAACTTTCTGTTCATCAGGAGTAAGCCATTGCGGTTCGTGGACGCTCAGGTCGACGGGTTCTCCTGCGATCCGTTTTTTAGCGTATCCCAATATCGTCGTAGCAAAACGGTATTCCACGAGGTCGTGTGAGAGGCCGCGCCTATCCCAGACGCGCAGCATTTTCTCAACTGTCTCGGTCTGGTCCTCAGGAAGGGGAGTGTTAAAGTATGCGCTTTCGTAGGTGGGGATCTCAAGGGTGTGGTGACAGCGCTCACGTAACCTAGCCCTGAATTCCACCTCGTTGATCTCCATCAGCTCATCCTCCGAGAGCGTGAAAAGACGTATCAGTTCCTCTGGCGTTACTCCAAAGAGCCTCGCCAGGTCTTCGGTCACGGAATCTTTGTTTTTGTCGGTCATCTTTACATCTCCTTCTCTTGGTTGTTTTTTTATGTCAAAAAATTAAATCTTTAAAATTTTAGCCGGATGCTTTGTATATGCCAGAAAATTATCGAGGATATCTCTCGTGCTAACCTTCATGTAACAGGTGGTAGTGCCGTCGCTGCACCCGTACCATTCCTCATCGGCAACATCCTTGTCGAATACGACGTTCAGCTTTCGTGCGCTGTCAAGCAGCGTGCTGAAGACCGTTGCCGCCCCGATTTTTGTCCCAAGCATCTTGTCCATCAGCTCTGCAGGGGCGAAAGAAAGGCGCGGTATGTCCAGTGC
>CAYZYF010000041.1:8028-11235 GCA_964482015.1 uncultured Synergistaceae bacterium | reverse complement strand
AATATCGCTTATGTAAAACATTCAGATCCTTTCCCTTCTATTGATTCATACATCAGAGTATGTCATAGTAAGATCAATTACAAAAGCGGCATTTTGTCATCATTAACATAACAAAACCGGATGGGAGTGGTGTGAAAATGAGCATCCAAAAATTTCAGGTATTTATTAAATGCGTGGAATTGGGCAGTTTCACAAAGACGGCTGAAGTGCTTGAATACTCTCAATCAGGAATAAGCCGCATGATAGGCGATCTGGAGAAGGAGTGGCGGGTACCTCTTCTTGAGCGCGGACGCTCAGGTGTAGCCCTGACCTCGGACGGACTGAAGCTTTATCCCTATGCAAAGAGGATATGCGAAGAGTATGAGAAGATGCAGATGGAGGCGGGAGAGCTTCACGGACTCCGCTCAGGGCTTATCCGGATAGGCGCCTTTGCCAGCATGGCAATAACATGGCTTCCCGATATTATAAAGAGATTCACGAGCGATTACCCTCAAATTGATTACGAACTCTTGCTGAGCGACTATTCGGAGATCGAAGACTGGATAATTGACGGGCGCGTAGATTGCGGATTCCTGAGGCTTCCGGTCCGTCCCGAGCTGGAGACAATATTTTTAGAAGATGACAGGCTCCTTGTCGTTATGCCGGAGGAGCATCCGATGGCAGCGCTCGATCGTTTCCCATGTGAAGCGCTGCGCGATGAGCCTTTCATGCTGCCCCAAAAGACGATAGAGCCGGAGATAGAGGAACTTCTTAAGCGGCATAATATCAAGCCGAAGGTGCATTTCGTTACCTGCAGCGACCACGCCGTTATGTCGATGGTAGAGTGCGGGCTTGGGCTCAGTATTCTGCCGGAGCTCGTTCTCCATCGAACGCCGTACAGGATAACGGCAAGAGAACTTGATGTCCCCGTGTGCCGTAAAATATGTTTTGCGATGAGAGACCAAAAGAACCTTTCACTGGCGGCCAAACGCTTTCTGGACTACGTACGGTATAGGAAACCATAGAAATACAGCTTTGTCACTGGACAGAGAGGGGCGGGTGCGCCTAGAATGTTGACTATAGCTTGTAATAGAAGAGATAAGTCAGCCTTATCAGGGCGAGGGTCATTTTGTGTCGAAGGCAGGCGGACAGCATGCAAAAAAACGTGATTTCAGGCGATAGATGTCATTCACCTCCCGGCCCCAGTCGGTCGGGAAAAGGTTTACGCCTGACAATATTCTGGGTGGTTGCCTCTTTATTCCTCATAGCGCTCTATTCACGCTTTGTCTGGAACCGCGGTGAGGGTGAGATCAAACGTGACGCGGTAATTTTTGTGCGAACAGCTGAGGCTCTCTTACATCCGGAACATATCGCAGACATCTCAATCAAAAACGCTGACGAAAATAAGCACGAATATTTGATGGCCAAGGCGGCGCTGGTCAAGATGGTTGAGACCGGCAACCTTGTCTATCACGCCTATATTTTTGGAAGGGACGGCAAAGAGATCTTCTTCGTGCTTGACTCAGAACCGTCGGGGTCGCCCTACGCTTCCAGCCTCGGTAAAATTTACGGGGACGCCGGGGGATATGTCTCAACCGCCTTTGAGTCGGGCAAACCGCTGGTAACGGAGAAGCGAACCGATGTTCGGGGGAGGTGGGTAAGCGCTCTGGCGCCGATCAAGGATCCTGCAAGCGGTGAGACGGTAGCCGTTCTGATGGTTGATTTCTCCGCGGCCGAATGGGATTCGCGCCTGATAAGACACATGATCCCCACCGCCATTATAATAACTTCTCTCATATTTCTGATCCTTGTCCTTATTTATAATGTCGATCGACGGGCAGTTCAGAAAAGATTGTCAGAGGAGCTTGCTTTAAATGAATCTCTTTACAGGAGCATTTTCGAGGAAGCCCAGATGGGTATCGCGATTGTAAACAATGATGATGTCTCTCATCGTTCGGATTTTCATCAACGGAACATAAATCCAAGGTTTGCCGAAATCCTTGGAAGAACGCAGGAAGAGTTGTTGGAGGTCGACTGGACCGACATTACACATCCCGATGATCTGCAGGCGGACCTCGACAACTTCGGGCTCTTTGTAAAGGGAGACATCGACGGCTATGTGCTTGAAAAGCGTTTTTTCAAGCCTGACGGCTCGATCGTATGGACATACATGAAGGTTTCAAAGCTGCACAGCGGACCCGGGGCCTTGAATTCACACTTTTGCATGATCGAAGATATCACTGCAAAGAAGCAAATTGAAGATCGCCTCAGGTACACCAGCGAACATGACACCTGGACCGGACTCTATAACAGGCGTTATCTCGAGGGCGTACTTAAATCGGATGCCGGGAGCTCACCGTGGATTAAGAGGGCGCTTGTTGGCATCAACCTCAGTCCTTTTAATACGTTGGCGTCAAGTTACGGGTTCAACTATACCCGTGCTCTGGTCAAGAGGGTAGTTGAGGAACTCTCTGTTTTCCGCTCTGAAGAGATAGAATTTTTCAGCACCTTTGAGAATCGTTTTTCGTTTTATTTCAAGGGCTACGAAGACAGAAATTTGCTTATCGATTTTTGTGACAAAGTTGCGAAAAAACTTGATTCCCTCTTATCCTCCGAAAGAGTCTGGGCAGGTCTGGCCGTGATGGAGATACCGCGTGAAGGCGCTGAAAATACCGACCTTTTGCTTAAAAAGCTTTTGCTGGCAACGGAAAAATCCATAAATATTTTTGACAAAAATATAGCCGCCGTTTTTTATGATGACGAGATGGAGAGTGAGATCTCGCGCGAACGCGACATCACTGAGGCGCTTGAGGATTGTATTGCACCTGCTGAAAGCGGTGGACTCTACCTCCAGTACCAGCCGATGATAGATCTCAAAACAGGGAGGATCATAGGTTTTGAGGCTCTGGCCAGACTTCTCTGTCAGAGGATCGGACGGGTGGATCCGCTTGAATTTATTCCCCTTGCGGAGAGGACGAAGCTTATATATCCCATGGGACGCAGGATCTTTGAAATCGCCTTTAACTTCATGAACAGGCTGAAAGAGGAGGGGTTTAGTTCCTTAAGCGTTTCGGTCAATGTCTCCGCCCTTCAGCTTCTAGAAAAAGATTTCGCGGCTGATGTGATAGAAATGGCGTCCGGTATGGGTGTTACCCTTGGCAACCTCTGTGTGGAGATAACCGAATCTGTATTTGCCCCGGATCATAAAAAGATCAACCATGTCCTTTC
>CAYZYF010000041.1:0-7928 GCA_964482015.1 uncultured Synergistaceae bacterium | reverse complement strand
CAAAACGGCTGTGATATCGCGCAGGGATACTTCTTTTCCAAGCCGCTTGATGAGGATGCTGCGATAGATCTTCTCAAAAAAAATGACTCTTTTCTCTAGGTCGCCCCGGCCGGCCCGCCGATACATTTTGAGCAATCACACAGCTTCACAATTTTAACTTCAGATTAAGTCTCTATTCGCTTTGTGCAAAAATTAATTTATTAGATTATATTTTTAATTAAGATATGATATGATGACCATGACCGCTTAAGACAAAGAAAAATCTTTGTTAAACCGTTTGCACACTTTAGAAATGTTAAGCGCGGCCGCATAATCACCTTACTGCGAAGGAGGATACGCAATGCAAGTCCCGTTTTGCACCTGTCTTGATTTCGAATGCCGATGCAATCCCATAAACCATCCGCACGGCTGCACCCCCTGCATAGCAAAATGTCTCGCCGCTAATGAAATTCCCACCTGTTTTTACCGTAAGATCGAACCCACGATGAGCCGAGATCAAGACTATACCTTCAAAGGTTTCGCCAACTTCGTTCTTAAACATGAAAAATCGTAATGACCTGTCTTAATCTACAAGCCGCCTCTGAAATGCGGCGGCTTGTTTGATCTTTCCGGATATTTTTTGCTGCTTCGAAAAAATATTTTAAGCATAATATGGAAGCCCGTTCTTTTTTCGTGCTATCATGTTAGGGAAGGGTTTATTTCATAGAAGGAGGCGGATACTATGCCGATCATCAGAGTTGATTGTGCAGATATGGACGTCGAGAAAAAAGAAAAGCTCATTCAGTCCCTTACGAAGACGGCGAGTGAGATCATGGGGATCCCGGAAGCGGCCTATACTGTCCTGCTCAACGAAATGTGCAAGGATAACATCGGTGTGGGCGGAAAAATGCTCTCCAAGATGCAGCACTGATTTTTTCAGAGGAGAATAGGGCTCAAATTTTGAGGGAGGACGCCCCCGAAAAGGGGTGTCTTTTTTTGGTCTGCATGGGTTCTTTTTGTTGTAGAATGAACGCATTATGTAGGACTGGGGGAGTTGTATTGCGAAGCATTACTTTTGCGGCGGCCACGCTTATTATTCTAGGTGTTATTTTTTTGTCTTCACCCGGATATTCCTGTACCACGATCATAGCGGGAAAGGGTGCGACAGCTGACGGATCCGTCATGGTCACGCATTCCGACGACGGACTGGGAGACGCAAGTTTGGTCTTCGTACCGGCTCGCGATCACGCCCCCGGCTCGATGAGGCCAGTTTTTTACTCTCATGAATCATTGGGCTTCAAGCCTGAATGGGGAGCGACTCCAACGAAAAGGATGATAACAAAAGACAGGGCTCCCGCCTATGATAAAAAGGGTCCTTCGTGCGTGCCCCTTGGTTATATTCCCCAGGTGCCTCATACCTATGCGTACTTTGACGGCAGCTACGGGATAATGAACGAGCATCAGCTTACGATCGGCGAGTGCACGACCAAGGCAAAAATAGATGTCGAACCCGAGCGGGGCAAGAGAATATTTTATTCCTCGGAGCTTTCCAGGATTGCCCTGGAAAGGACAAAGACGGCACGTGAAGCCGTACTGCTTATGGGAGAATTGATAGATAAGTACGGGTATTACGGAACGGGCGAGACCCTGCTCATAGGGGACAAAAATGAAGGCTGGGTCATGGAAATGGCTGGATACGACGAAAACGCCGGCGATGGTGTCTGGGCTGCGAAGAGAGTGCCTGACGATGAGGTCTTTGTGGCGGCGAACCAGATGCGCATCAGGGAGATCGACCCAGATGACTCCGATATGCTCTTTTCCAAAAATATTTTCAGGGCCGCCGAGCAAAAGGGATGGTGGAAGCCGTCTGACGGAAAGCTCGATTTCACAAAGGTTTTCGGGGATGGCGAGTTTCATCATCCATACTATTCGCTGAGGCGTGTTTGGCGGGCGATGTCGATCCTTGCTCCCTCACTGGGACTCTCGCCCTGGGTAGAGGATGAGCTTACGAAGGCATACCCTTTTTCGGTGAAGCCCGATAAAAAAATAAGGGTCGCCGACCTGGCTGCCATACACAGGGACAATTATGAAGGCACAGAATTCGACCTTACGACGGGAATAGCGGCGGGTCCTTTTGGGAACCCCACCCGGTACGAGGGCAACCCTGAACCTATCACAGACGCTGAAGGAAGGCTTACGGAGCTCATCGGGAGATTCGAGAGGCCTATTGATATCTACCGCTGTACATATTTTTATGTGACCCAATCCAGAAGCTGGCTGCCTGACGCAGTAGGAGGGGTTCTTTGGTATGGATCTGACAGGCCGTCTACCAGCCTCCTTATGCCTTTTTACGGAGGAGTTGCGGGTATCCCTAACGAGATCCAGCGGGCAGATGTGCTGAATTACAGCAGGGAGAGCGTGTGGAGCGCCTTTAATTACGTCTCTAACTACTGCACCATCAAGTGGTCATACATGATAGAAGATGTAAGAAAAGAGAGAAAAATCTACGAGGCAAGGGCCTTTGATTTACAGGATGTCCTTGAGAAAAACGCCCTCGCCCTTATCAAGGACGGCAGGGAAGCCGAAGCTAGAAAGTTGCTGACCGAGTATTGCGAAAAGAATACTATCGATGTGCTGGAGGCATGGCATGGTCTTGCAGAACGCCTTTACGTCAAATATAACGATGGTTATCTCAACACTGAAGAAGAGATAGCGCAGTATCTCTTTTATCCTTCGAAATGGCTGAAAGAAGTCGGTTTTGAAAAAGGTCCCACCTCATATAAAAAGAAAAATTAACCTAACTCAAATCAAGGCGTAACTAACGTCACTTTATAAGACCGCAGGGATTCGACAGAAGACTCTGCGGTCTTATGGTTAATAAATAAATAAACTTAAAGAGATCAGCGAAAAGAAGCTCACTATCTGGCCTTAATTTCATAACTGACCAACTTTATGCTATACTTGGCTGATATAGAACAAACTTAGGGGGATGAGAATGTAAATAAAGGAGGAATGTCGAAATGGCTGTCAAGACGATTCGACCATTCAAATTCATGGAGTCCGCCGTTCTGCCTCTGGGCACGGGGATCAGGGCGCAGAACCTGAGGGAACTCCGGTCGGGGCTGGCGCAGGTCCCGGACAGTTCAATATACTTCCACTTTTGGGGTCGCATGGTGAGACCTCACATTTCCGAGTCCGAATACAACAATGACTTCGCTTCATGGACAAACAACAGCCTGAGAGACTTTGAGCTCGCTGAGGCTTTGAGCGCCATCAATCCGGTAAAATTTCAAAACTTAGACGATATCAGATCGGTCGTTCTGGAGATACTCGAAAAGAGGCTCGAAAACGAAGATTTTCTCAGCTGGAAAAAATCTGACCGTGACTTCCACTTTATTGCCTGTAAAAAACTGGTCTTTGAGACGGGAAGAACCATGGCATCCCTCGATGAACTGCATTCGGCCATAAAGCACACCAGCAGGGAGAGTTTTTTCTACCACTTTATAGACGGCAGAAGACGTTCGATAGAGTGCAAGGATGATTTTACTATCTGGCTGGAACAGTTTCCCTCGGAGACCGAAGCTCTGAGAGAGGGGATAAAAAAGATAGACACCTATCTCTTTTCCCTTACTGAGCTGCAGGAAAAGGTATTCGATATCCTCGAAAGATGGCAGTTGGGCAGGGAGGTGTCCCAAAATGGCTGACCTGCTTAGTATGTACGAAGGAATAATAGGGGAGGCCGCGATGGAGAGCATGCTCCATATCGCCGGCAGGCTTAAGGGTAAAAAGATCGTTCACGTGAATTCGACGAGGTCCGGAGGAGGAGTGGCGGAGATACTTTCCTCAATGATACCCCTCTCCGAAATGCTCGGCCTCGACGTCTCCTGGGAAGTGATCGAGGGCGACGAGTCTTTTTTCAATTGCACAAAGATGCTTCACAATACCCTTCAGGGCATGGCCGGGACCCTCACCGAGGGACAGATAAAGACCTATACCGAGACAAATCAGAGAAACGCGGCAAAGCTAAAGGATACGCTTACGGAGGCTGATTATGTCTTCATTCACGATCCTCAGCCCGCAGCGCTGATACACAGCTTCCCAGGAAGAAAAGGCAAGTGGGTTTGGAGATGCCACATAGATATAAGCACACCGAACAAGGGAGTCTGGCAGTTTATAAAAAAACAGGTCTCCGGCTATGATGCATCGATCTTTTCTCTGCCTGACTTCGCCCAGAAATTGCCTCACCCTCAGTTTCTCATAACGCCGAGCATTGATCCGCTTTCAGAGAAAAATGTACCGCTGGGGGAGTCAGAGATCAGGAAAACCTACGCCGAACTTGGGATACCTATGGACAAGCCGATAATACTTCAGGTCTCAAGATACGATAAATTTAAGGACCCGCTCGGCGTGCTGGAAAGCTACAGAATCATCAAGGAACATGTGGATGTCAGGCTTGTTATGGCCGGAGGAGAGGCGGATGACGATCCTGAGGCCCTGGAGATACTTGAAGAGGTCCGCAGGGCCGCGAACGGTGATCCTGATGTAACTATACTTATGCTTCCCTCCGACTCTCACAGAAAGATCAATGCCCTCCAGTCGGGGGCCGATGTGGTTATGCAAAAATCTCTCAAGGAAGGTTTCGGACTTACCGTAACCGAGGCGATGTGGAAGAAAAAGCCGGTCATCGGCGGTGATGTCGGAGGGATCAGGCTGCAGGTCATCAATCGCTTCAACGGCTACAGGGTCAGAACTCCCGAAGGTGCGGCTATAAGGGCCCGGTATCTCCTCTCACATCCATGGAGGATGGAAAAGATGGGAAGCAACGCAAGGGAGTATGTTATCGAAAATTTCTTGATAACCGCACATTTAAGGCGGTATATGACTATGCTCATCTCCATAAGCGGCGGAGGGGGAGAGTGGGAGAGATGGCTCTAGCTCCGCTGAGGCTTAAACCCGGCGAATACGGCGCTTTCTTTGCGGAGTGCGTAAAAGGTACCCCGCTTTTGATCAGCGATTACGACGGCACTCTTGCGCCCTTCAGCAAAAGAAGAGATGAAGCGCTGGTAAAGCCGGACACGCGCCGCCTGTTAAGTTCTATCATCGAAACTGATACGCGTCTTGTGATACTCACTGGCAGGCCGTCGAAAGAGGCAGCCGGGCTTCTCTCTCTGCCTGTAGAAATCTGGGGCTGCCACGGCATGGAGAGGCTTATGCCGGATGGCAGGTTCAGCAAGGCGGATGTGCCGGTCGAGGCAGCGGCAAAAATTGATAACCTACGCTTTCTCCTGGAGGAATTCCCAAATAGTGCCGTGGAAAGCAAAGCGTCCGGGGTGGCTGTGCATTGGCGGGACGAACCGAAGATCTTTGCCATGTATAGAAAGATCTCGAAAAAGATCGTGAGATACGCACGAGAGGCAGAGCTCAAGACCCTCCGTTTTAAAGGCGGAGTCGAGTTTGTGATGCCGTATTTCTCAAAAGGAACTGCCCTTAAAAAAATATGTGATACATATCCCGCTTCCTCTCCTGTCTGCTACATGGGTGACGACATTACGGACGAAGACGCATTCCGTGAAATAAGAAAGATAATCTGCGCAAGGGGGATACTTGTGTCGGATGAACCCAGGGAGAGTTTTGCGGATGCGCGCATACACGGTGGTGAGATAGACATGTTTCTTGAGTTTTGGCGGGACAAGATAGCGAACGAGGTGAAAAAATTATGAAGGGTGACAAAGGACGCTTTCTGGTCGTCTCCAATAGACTCCCGATCACCCTGACCCACGGGGAAAATGATAAATGGGAAGGAAACGCCTCATCGGGGGGCCTGGTAAACGCCCTCAATCCTGTCCTTAAAAACAGGGGCGGGTTTTGGATCGGCTGGCCCGGAATGGCGGCGGAGATCAAGCTCTCCCAGCTGAGAGAGATACTGGGGCCCCTTTCGAAAAAGGTCGGTTACAGGCTTATGCCAGTGCTGCTCACAGAAAAAGATATGGAAGAATACTACTATGGCTTTTCCAATTCGGCAATATGGCCATTATTTCACGACTTTCAGGGCAGATGCGATTTTACGCCGGAATATTGGGACGGATATATGCGCGCCAATGAAAAATTCGCGAAGGTCGTTCACGGACACTCAACAGAGAAAGATTTTATCTGGGTAAACGACTATCACTTGATACCTCTGGCATCACTCCTGAGGGAAAAAAATCCGGCCCTTATATCCTCATTTTTTCTTCATATCCCGTTTCCGAGTCCCGACGTCTTTATGAAACTTCCCTGGAGAGAAGAGATAATGCGACAGCTGACATACTATTCCTTGGTCTGTTTTCAGACTTTGCGGGACAGAAAAAACTTTATAGATACCCTCAGGCTCTTTAATCCCGATTCCATCGTCTACGGAAGAGGACACGTGGTAAAGGTAAACACTGGGGAGAGGACATTTATGGCGGGCAGTATGCCGATAAGCATAGACTATAAATATTATGCGACCCTCAGCAGCACGTCTACAGTTGTAAAGAGGGCCCGTAAGATCAGAGAGGAAATACATGGCGACCAGCTGATGGTCGGTGTGGACCGCCTCGACTATTCCAAGGGGATACCGCAGAAGCTCAAGGGGTTCGAAAGGTGTCTCGAACTGCATCCGGAGCTGAGGGAAAAAATCACGCTCTTCCAGCTCGTAATTCCCAGCCGGGATACGATTACCGAGTATAAGGAGCTGAAAATGGAGATAGAGCTCCTGATAAGCGAGATCAACGGAAAGTACTCGACCACCAGGTGGGTGCCGATCATCTGGCGCCACGGGTCGCTTTCCGAGACCGAGCTCTACGCGGTCTACAGAGCGGCTGACATAGCGATCGTCACCTCCCTGAAGGACGGAATGAACCTGGTCAGCAAGGAATACTGCGCAAGTAAGGGAAGGGAGGGCGGAGTGCTTATTCTCAGCGAATTCGCCGGTGCGGCTATACAGCTTTCCAGAGGGGCGCTGCTCGTTAACCCTTACGATATAAACGACATCGCAGATGCGATCTACGAAGCCTTTACAATGGATGAAAAAGATAAGAAGTCACGCATGAAAAATATGAGAGAGGCGGTAAGAAGGCAGGATGTCTTTTGGTGGGTGGACAATTTTTTGAGGGCCGCCGCCGGCAAAAAACTTGAAGATTTTCCTGAGCAGGACCTGCCCTCGCTATGGCCCGGACTGCGCAGGATCAGTAAAAAACATTACGCCGACACAGTCCTGTAGCGCTGCGTCGGCGTGTCGAAGCATTCTAAGGTCTGTCCGCCAATTATGCCAGATTTACAAGCCTTACCTTGACTCCTTGCACCGCGTTTAACTTACTTTCGAGTTCTGCGGCAACGCTCTCTTCGCACGCGAGCTGGAGGATAAGGATCCCCGAAGGCGAACATGTGTTGTCGTTCGTCTGATCATGCAGCCCAAGCCTGGTCCTGATGGAGCATCCATAGTCAGTGAGAATTTTCTGGACTTGGACTGCCGTAGCCTCTCTCTGCTCGATCCTTACAGCCATGATCTGAAAACAATTCATAGTGATATCCCTCCCGATATTTGACAGTTTGTCCGTTAAAAACACATGCTTTATAATAGCAGGTACCGCACGGCGCTGTCACAATCTTTTTGAGAATTTAAGTGAATTTAACGGACCGAAAAAAATTATTTTTTTAAAAAATAGTGTTCCTCCTTTCGCTTTGAACGCCATTTGCATATACCTTGAAAGACTTGACAGTGACGGCGTATTCGTTATAATGTCTCTCGTGCTTCGGCAGAGGCAGTGTGGAGCGTGCGCCTGTAGCTCAGCTGGACAGAGCAACTGCCTTCTAAGCAGTGGGCCAGGGGTTCGAGTCCCTTCAGGCGCGCCACTTGAATGAAAATTAAATAAGCAAAATGGTGAGCATAGCTCAATTGGTTAGAGCACTGGACTGTGGCTCCAGAGGTT
>CAYZYF010000040.1:2096-12989 GCA_964482015.1 uncultured Synergistaceae bacterium | reverse complement strand
ATTAAAACCGAATATCTTCTCTCACTTCTCCGTTATTCAACTGTCATGGTGCGCGCCTCGACCGACCTGAGTCGGAGAGTGCAAGAGGTATTCTATAGATGTTTGGAACCGATGTCAATAAATACAATAAGATATCTATATGTCTATTATACATTCATTTGGACTATAAATCCCAACATAAAAATATTATGTCTGTTTTAGTACGTAGTACACCTTACAAAAAATAGACAGAGCATAATAAATCCGGACCATCCTCAATTTTAGGTGGGTCCGGATCTGCTTGAACTATATTTTTAGGCGATTGTACTTAGCGATTTAGAGCGATCATTCGAGCGGGCTTGTCTCAGTCTTCTTCGGCAATATCAAGTTTCAGCACGCCTTCTTCGAGGAGAGCTTCAACAGAATCTTCAACGCTGACCGCGGCAATTTCGTCCTCATCTTCGGTCGTTTCCGGCAGGAGACCCAACCCTTCCGCTACCTTATGCAGAACTTCCTTGGTTATTTCATCCATGAGTTCCGGATGTTCGTCTATATAATTCGAAACACTCTCTTTACCCTGTCCAAGCGTTTCTCCTTTGTAGGCGAGCCACGATCCCCTCCGCTTAACTACCTCTCGATCTATGGCCATGTCCAGCACCGACATCGCCTTGGGGACGCCCTTGCCGTAGATCAAGGATGCGTGTGCCGTACGGAAAGGCGGAGCCTGTTTATTTTTAACTATTTTTATCCATAGCTCATGGCCGATGATATTTTCACCCTGGGCTATCTGCTTGCCCCTCTTCACTTCTATTCTCACCGAACTATAAAATTTAAGAGCGCGTCCGCCCGTAGTTGTCTCGGTAGGACCGGAGCCGTAACCTGTACTGATCTGCGCTCTCAGCTGATTTATAAATATAACGGTCGTGTTGCTCTTTGAAATAGCCGCGGTTAGACGCCTGAGCGCATATGACATAAGTCTTGCGTGAAGCCCCATTTGGGTGCTTCCTTCACCCATCTTGCCGTCGATCTCTGCCTGAGGCGTCAGAGCAGCCACCGAGTCAACGACTACGACGTCGAAAGCTCCGCTCCTCACCAGTGTATCGAGTATATAGAAGGCCTGCTCTCCGCTGTCCGGCTGTGACATGTAAAGATTGGCCGTATCTACCCCGACTGAGGCTGCAAGACGCGGGTCAAGTGCGTGCTCTGCGTCGATGAATGCCGCAAGCCCTCCTTTTTTTTGCGCTTCTGCGAGCACATGGAGAGCTATGGTCGTTTTTCCGCCGCCCTCGGGTCCGAATATTTCGACGACCCTGCCACGCGGTATACCGCCTATTCCCAGCGCCACATCAAGAGGGAGAATGCCGCTTGAAATGACCTCCGCCACACGCTGTACCTCATCCCCCAGCCTCATTATCGCACCGTCGCCGAACTTGCTCCTTATTTCGACCAATGCCTGCTCGAGAATGTCTTCTCTGGTTACAGAATCCTTTTTTTTGGCCATTAAATTGCCTCCTCGTGTTCGTTTGGAGCATTTTGATTACAAAAATATTATATACAGTTTGTTATGTTTTGAAAAGGCCGATGACAGAATGCCTTGCCCCCATAACCGAAAGTTCACTGCGCATAAGGGCCGCCTCTTTGACTGTCCATGGTACCGTAACTAGATCACAGTTCTCCAAAGAGTCCAGTGTATCTTTACTTAACGGGCCGGCGAAATTTCTTCTGCCTATAGTCACGTGAGGAGTGAATTTTTTGTCCTCTCTCGGTATCGACGCCCACGAAGCCGCCTTTTCTATTTCTTCTCTCAAAGCGTAAAGATGTTCCGTTTCTCCTTTGACCGCAGCCCAGATTACCCTGGCACGTTTAAGGTCGGGAAAACCGCCTATCCCTTCGATGTATATATCAAACGGACCGGTTTGTCTGATACCCTTAAGTTCGGTCAAAAGCCGATCCGCTCTGTCCTTGGGAATCTCTCCGCAAAACTTAAGCGTTATATGCATTGATTCGGGGGAGGTCCACCTGAATTCCCTCAGATCTCTTTTTTTGAACGACAGCCAATCCGATAATATTTTCAGCCGGGAGTCCGGGATAGTTATGCTGATAAAAGCTCTGACAAATGATGCAGGAAACATGATCGCTCACCCGGGCAACATTTCTGCCGCCTCAGACAGCAAAAAAAGGGCGATTTTTACGGCCTCGCTTCGTACCTGAGATCTGCCGCCCTTAAACTGTTCCTTGAAAGTACTGGTACCAAGATCCGAAGAGACCCCGAACCATACCGTCCCGACGGGCTTTTCCGCACTCCCTCCCTCCGGACCGGCTATTCCGGTGACACTCAGCGAAATATCTGAGCCAAAGATATGTCTCGCTCCTTCCGCCATTTTTTCGGCACATTGGAAACTGACCGCGCCGAAATCTGACAATATGCGAGGCTCGACTCCGAGCAGGTCTCTTTTGGCCTCGTTGCTGTATGTGACTGCGGAACCCAGAAAAACCTCAGATGCCCCGGGGATATCGGTGACAGAGGCAGCTATAAGTCCGCCGGTACAGGATTCTGCTAAGGAGATCGTTATATTCTTTGCAGACATGACAGATATCAGCTTTTGAGCAAGCGTCGCGATATCGGTATTCATTTCCCTGCCAGCCCGTACAAAAAATTGAAGCCCCCGCCTAAAAAGCCCCAGGTAAGCCCCCGCAGGAGCAAGTTAACAATAATTCCACCGACAATATCGTCAGCCATGATCCCGACCCCTCCGGGCAGCCTCTCTGTCTTCCTGATAGGAAAGGGCTTGGTAATATCTATGATCCTAAAAAGGAAGAGTGCAACGATTGCATAAGTCGGTCCCAACCCCCAGCAGGACATCCAGCACCCCGCAACCTCATCGATCACCACTTCAGGCGGGTCTTCTCTGCCGACGGCCTTTTCATACTTATCCGCCGCAACAGCTCCAAGCAGAGTCACAGCTGCAATAACCCACAGCGGCAACCCGCCAAAAAGGATCCAGACAAGGCACGCGGCAGCGGAACCCAGAGTTCCCGGCATTTTAGTGAATCTTCCGAGTGTCCCCAAAGTTGCGACCAACCCATACCAAGTTTTCATTTCGGGCAAAAATATCATACCGTCAACTCTTCTCCTGCCATGTCGTGGGGCATCGCCTCTTTGATCCTGACCTTTACGATGGCCCCCTCATGAATTTTTTCGCTGATTCCGCGGATCTCTATGACTCCATCTATGTCGGGAGCCTCCCTGTAACTTCTTCCCTCCGCTAAAGAATTCTCTCTGTCTATTTTTTCCACAAGCACATCCATGACCCTGCCTACGAATAATTCCTGACGCTCGTAGGATATTTCTTCCTGGAGCGCCATCAGCTTATCCATACGTTTTTTTACCGTAACAGCACCCGCACGGCCCGCCATTCCAGCTGCCGCCGTCCCTGCCTCAGGGTAAAAAGGGAACGCTCCCATCCTGTCAAATTTTGTACCAGCTATAAAGTTCAGCATGTTGTCAAAATGACGCTTTTTCTCGCCGGGGAAACCCACTATGCACGTTGTGCGCAGAGCGAAATCACTATTTATGCTTCTCGCATAGGAGAAAATGTGTGAAAGCTCTTCCGGTGCTATTCTTCTGTTCATTGAAGATAGTACCTCCGGATCCGCGTGCTGGATCGGAATGTCCAGATAGGGAAGGATCTGCGTTCCTGCCGCCACTCTCTCAAGAAGTTCCCGGGTAATCCCGGATGGGTGGAGATACAGCAGCCTGATCCAAATATTTTTCGGAAGCGAAGCCTCAAGCTCATCCAACAGGCCTACCAGAGAGCTTTTTCCGTATGTATCTTTTCCGTACGCGGTAAGGTCCTGTCCCACAAGACACAGCTCCACGGCGCCCTCAGCGACAAGCTCGGCAGCCTCGGTAACAAGCTCGCCTATGGACAGGCTCTTCAGCCCCCCTCTGATGCCGGGGATAGTACAGTACGAACATCTGTTATCGCATCCCTCGCTTATCTTAAGGTACCTTGTCGACCTTGATGCCAAGGGAAGAGGAGTTCTGTATCTCGTATTTCCGGGGGTGCCTCCAAGGCTTCTGATCACCGAATCCCAATCTTCGCTTTTTGCCCAGAAATCTACTGAGGGGATTTCTTTTGACAGATCGTTCGAGTATCTGTTAACAAGACATCCGACAACGCCTATCGTGTTGAGACGCCCCTTTTGTTTCAGTTCTTCGAGGTCGAGTATAGCGGCGATACTTTCCTCGCAGGCAGGCCTGATAAATCCACAGGTATTGACTATCCCAACATCTGCTTCGTCAACATTGCCGACGAGCGTGTGTCCCGCGCGTTCAAGATCGCCGGCAAGACACTCACTGTCCACTCTGTTTTTTGCGCATCCAAGGCTCAGACAGTAAATTTTCATTTGTAAAGAAGCTGAGAATCCTCACTGACAGGCTGGTTGAGCATGTATAGACTCAACCCCTGCTCGGTAAGCCCGGCGGCGATTCCGAGCGCCATTTTTATTCTTGCCTGAAAAGGATTCAGGCTGCCTCCCGACATAACACCCATCTCGAGCAGCTTTAGGAAACAGCCCTCGAAGTAGTTGGATTTGGCGACGTGCCCCTGAAAACATCTCGAAATGATAGCCACAGGTATTCTTCTTCTAAGGATATTTCTAATGTGAGGGACCCATGCAGGAGGCACATGCCCGGTACCGAAACCGGCCATTACAAGTCCCTCTATTTCCTTGCCGGAAGCAAGTGAATAGAGTATAGTCTCGCCTCCGCCCAACGAGGCGTGGACAAGTTCGACCGTGGCCGGAATCTCAGGTCTTCTGGCCAAGAGGCCAGGTCTTCTAACGCTCCGAAGAAATCTCACCTCATCATTGAGCATCTTCCCTACGGAGCCTTTTTCAGGGGACTGAAAGGTATTTTCAGGGTTTGTCGGGTCGACCATAACAACCTCGGAGGCCGCAAACAGCTCTCCGCTTGAACAGAGAAGGACCCCCTTGCCCTTAACTTCTTCCGAAATGGCGGCGAGGACCGAGCATCTGAGGTTCATCAGCCCTTCTTTCAATCCGGCTCTGCCGCGCACCATCAGATTTGCGAAAATGACCGGCTCCGGATGCGCCCACAGAAGATCTGTCAAATACGCCATTTCCTCCATAACCCCGCTCCCCGAAATAACAATTATCCCGGTGTACCCGTCGGAGATCAGAGTCTCAAACATACTCTCCATTTCCACCGTAAGCTTCATCGAGTAATGATTGCTGGGCTGGCAGCTCCATTCGATCAGATGGCATTGATCTACCACTTCTTCTGGCAGATAGTTCAAAAGTATGCACGGATCTGCGTTTTCTTCGTCTCCTGAAAAATTGCCCGCTATAACCAAGGCTAGTTTTGTCTTTGGGTCCAAGTCGGTTCCTCCGTCTCAGCATCAAAAAAAGCTTTGTTTTCAATGTGCATTTTATCTCAAAGAGGGGAACGTTACAAATGCAATGTGCCGTCGACCACAAAGAAAAGGTCATCGCGTACATCGATATTAAAAAAACTGTGGACTTTTATTCGCGTTCGGTCTATCTTACGTGGATACAGTTGCCAAGTAAAAACAATAAATGGAGGGAAACGCGGTTTGGAAGTAATATCAACACTCATGACGATGTTTTCGTCACTTGTAAGTTGGCTGGTCGATGTTATCGGCCATTTGGGCTATCCCGGTATCGTGGGACTGATGTTTCTTGAGTCCTCCTTTTTCCCTTTCCCCAGTGAAGTAGTGGTACCGCCGGCGGGCTACCTGGCCTGGAAGGGCGAAATGAACATCGTCTTTGTGATACTCTCCGGCATTGCCGGGAGTATATTGGGAGGCCTGTTTAATTATTGGATCGCTGTAAGATGGGGAAGGCCTTTCTTCGAGAAGTACGGAAAGTATTTCCTGGTCACGCATGAATCTCTGGATAAGGCGGAACTGTTTTTTTCGAGACATGGACACATAAGCACCTTTACGGGCAGGCTCATACCGGTCATCAGGCAATACATTTCTCTTCCCGCAGGGCTTGCGAGAATGCATTTGGGCCAATTTTGTCTTTATACGGCGCTTGGATCGGGCGTCTGGGTGATCATACTCGCTCTCACCGGCTACTTCCTCGGGAGCAACCAGGATCTGATCCACAGAGAGATCAGAAAAATTTCGTTTATTCTCTTGGGATTCTGCCTTCTGCTTACCGCTGTCTATATCTGGAGGTACAGAAGAAAAACGCGGGCGGACATCGACTGACGGATAAAGGTACAGAAAATGGAAAGTTCCGGCGTCTATTATTCAATCGGCAACAAGCTTGTCAAAATGGATGACCCTGAAAACATCGGCCTCCCATTTGCCGCGATCCTGACATCGGATGAATTTGATAAGATCTCACGGCTCCCTGGGTTTGACATCTCATCAATGCCGCGTTACCGCAACCCTCACTTCTGTAAGGCTGAGGTCCACGATGAAATGTTGTCCGGGACCATATCGTTTCCCGAGAAAAAATCGCACGGCAAACACGGCTTCTCCTACTACATAGCTAACACCGGGATTCTGTTCGCAGACGACACCGGCACCGCTGCTTCGATCATTGAAAAAATGGCCGCGACAGCTTCATGGCGAACCCCATCCACGGGGCATTTTCTTTACGCGTTTATGGAGGCGCTGATCGAAAAAGACCTGATGAGCCTAGAAAAAATAGAGGATCGTCTCGCTAAACTGGAGTCATCCGTCCTGGCAAACAAGATAGAAGGTGCAATGCCCGTCATGGTCGCAGTGCGAAAGGAGATCCTGGCGCGGTCGCATTATTATGCTCAGCTGTGCGACGTTGCCCTGGAGTTCACGGAAAATGAGAATGGCATTTTCGATGACAATTCCCTGATGCTCCTCAGACATTTTGCCGACCGCGCCAACAGACTGAGGCTGGAGACACAGATGCTCAGAGAATATTCACTCCAGGTGAGCGAGGCATATCAGACACAGATAGACATCAGGCAGAATACCGTGATGAAAGTGCTGACCGTTGTAACATCTATATTTCTGCCCCTATCATTGGTCGCCGGATGGTACGGTATGAATTTTCACAACATGCCTGAACTAGGCTGGCGCTATGGTTATGTCTACGTCATCCTGCTCAGCGCGGCGATAGTGATAGGATGTTACTGGGTCTTCAAGAGAGAAAAGCTTATAAAGTGATCAGACTGGCTGGGTTTCACGCGTTGATCCTGTTTTTCACAGTCTTATCAGTATTCCCAATCACTGGGTCGGCATCAGCTTGTCCCGAAGAAGCCGGCTCTATAAAGGAGGGGAAAAACGTGTATAGAGATGCAAAAGGAGGCATGTTCGTAAGTGATGAAGACATTCGGACGATCCACCTCGCCGGAGGTTGTTTCTGGGGTCTCGAGCAACTGATGCAGAGCATATCCGGCGTCGTGCGAGGGGTCAGCGGATATGCCAACGGCGATCCCGGAGTGATCCCCAATTACGAAAAGATCTGCACCGGCAGGACAGGGTACAGGGAGACAGTGCGTGTTGAATACCGCCCTGAGATAGTCAGCCTGGACGCCATACTCTTCGCCTTCTTCTCGGTCATCGATCCTACGGTTCGAAACAGGCAGGGAAATGACATGGGGAGTCAGTATCAGACGGGTATTTATTATTCCGACGATGAGTCCGGAAAGGTCGTCGGGCGGATCGCGGGAATTGAAAGATCCCGCCATAAAAGTTTCCACGTAGAAATAAAAAGATTGGAATCATTTTTTGAGGCCGAAGAATACCATCAGGATTACCTGGATAAAAACCCCGGCGGGTACTGTCATATCACCCCGACCGAGATAGAACGGGTACGCAGTATGAAGGTCGATCCTGCAAGGTACAGAAGACCTTCAGATGCAGATATCGAAAAAAAACTTTCAAAAGAACAGTATCATGTCGCCGTCGCTTCGGGAACGGAGCCTCCGTTCAAAAACGAGTACTGGGATCTTTTTGAGAAGGGCTTGTATGTGGACATTATCTCAGGCGAACCTCTTTTTGCCTCCGCCGACAAGTTCAAAAGTACGTGCGGATGGCCCGCGTTTTCAAAGGCCATCGACCCAAATACCGTGGTTTTCCTCAAAGATGACTCTTTCGGGATGAGAAGGACCGAGGTTAGAAGCAGGACCGCTAATACGCATCTGGGACACGTCTTTCACGGCGACCCGGATTCTCCTAACGGAGTCCGGTTCTGCATAAACAGCGCCTCGATAAGGTTAATTGCTTATGAAGATATGGATAAAGAGGGGTACGGGTACCTTAAGGAATACGTCAGATAGTCCTCGAGCACCAGGCACGCTATCGTTTCCTGCCGGCGATGTGCTCGACAAACTGTCTGGCGGCCCTTCCCGAAAAACCTCCGTGCCTAAGCTCCCACCTGATCGCACCCGCGGCTAATTCTTCTTCGGTGAGATCAACGCCGTATTCCTTGGCAAGAACGCTCACTATGTTCAGATACTCCTCCTGTTCGGGAGAAAAATATCTGATCTTCAGACCGAACCTGTCAACGAGAGACATCCTCTCCTGCATCGTCTCCGATATGTGGACGTCATCATAGCTCTCTTCCCTCTCCGACCAGCTTTCTTTCATCAGGTGCCGCCTGTTGGACGTGGCGTAGATGAGAATGTTGGCCGGTCTTTTTTCAAGGCCGCCCTCTATGCAGGATTTAAGATATTTATATTCGATCTCGAACTTTTCGAAAGAAAGATCATCCATAAAGATGATAAATTTGTAGTTTCTCCTTTTTATCAGGTCCACGATCAAATCAAAGTCCTGGATTTGATGTTTGTAGACTTCCACCATCCTGAGTCCGTCGGCCTCAAACTCATTGAGGAGCGCCTTCACTGTCGATGATTTTCCCGTACCGCTCTCGCCGTAGAGGAGCACATTATTTGCGGGTCTGCCTTCAACGAAGGCTGCCGTGTTGTCCATCAGCACTTTTTTTTGTTCCTCGTATCCTACAAGCCCCGAAAGCATTATTTCTTCAGTATGGGTGACCGGAATTATTTCCCTCTTTTCAGCATCCCACCTGAACGCCTTGTTAAGGGCATACCTGCCGGATCCGCGCACCCTGTGGAACCTGAGCAGTTCATTGAAAAATCCTTCCTTATCACGAGCCCCGCGCAGTGCGTCGACTAATTCATTCACGATCAGTCCCGATCTCCTGTCAAAGTCATCTTTTCCTGCCGACAGCGGATGATAATGCCTGAGTCTCCCGAAAAGAGATATGCCGAGGTATTCATCTATCTGGGAAAGGTCAAAATTAAAATAATAATGAAGTAGGTCGAGATCTTCTTTGGCGAGGTCCGACAATGTCCCAGCGGCTCTCTCGCTGCGTTCGTGCGTCAGGGAAAACATTGTTTCAGTGCGTGCGAAGAGAGATGCGATCCAGGTCTGCCAAACGTTTCCTTCGACGCCCATCCTCTCCGCAGCGTCGATCATGCGGCACGCAGCCCCGCGATAGCGGGACACATCCTCCCGGACGCGCTCTCCGTCCCCGCAGACTGTCTGTCTGATCAGGGCGGAGAGGGAGGTAAACACATCGTCGTGTTCAAATTCACAGAAAATCAACAGTCCGGCTTTCAACTTCGATCACCCTCTATTCGTCGTCGTCTCCCGAGATGCCGGCCTTGATACGGGCCTTCCTGCGCTCATCGGCACCTAGGATCATCTTGCGGATTCTAACGTTCAATGGGGTCACTTCCACAAGCTCGTCGTCCGCTATCCACTCAAGCGCGGTGTCTATAGTCATTATCCTCGGCACATCGAGGACAGTGGTCATGTCCTTTGTTGCAGACCTGTGGTTCGTCTGCTGCTTTCGTTTGCTCGGGTTGCAGGGAAGGTCCTTAGTTCGTGAGCTCTCTCCGACTACTTGACCGTTGTAGATCGCATCACCCGGCCTGATAAAGAGAGTCCCTCTCTCCTGAAGGTTCTCCAGCGCATACGCCGTAGTGATCCCACTGTCCATACTGACAAGAGATCCCCTGCTTCTTGATGCGATCTCCCCGGCCCACTCGGCATAGCCCACAAATCTTGAAGCGAGTATCCCAAGTCCCCTGGTGTCCGTAAGAAATTCTCCTCTATAGCCTATAAGGCCTCTGGTAGGGATCCTAAATTCAAGCCTCAGGACACCGGTGCCGGCATTTCCCATGTTCTTCAGTTCGCCTTTGCGCTGCGCAAGCTTCTGGATAACGGTACCCTGATATTCTTCAGGCACATCTATAATAACCTCTTCCATCGGCTCAAGGGTCTTTCCATCCGCACTGTGCTGAACGATGACCTCCGGTCTGGAGACACAAAGTTCCGATCCCTCCCTGCGTATCTCCTCTATCAGGATACCCAGATGAAGTTCTCCTCTGCCCGAAACCTTTACGCCGTCCGGCCTGCCAAGATCTTCCATCCGAAGGGCTGGGTCCGTTTTAGTTTCGCGCTCTATTCTCGCCCTCAGCTGTCTCAAAGTTATGGCATTTCCGTCCTGTCCGGCGAAGGGACTTGTGTTGACGAGAAAAAACATGGATACGGTAGGTTCTTCGATGTTCAGGGGGGGCAGCGCCTCTTTGGAGATCTCGGGCGATGAAATCGTGTCCCCCAAGCTTATGTTTTCAGGCCCGGTAAACCAGACTATTTCACCGGCCCCGGCTGAATCTACTTCTGTTCTGGTAAGCCCGTCGGTGACATAGAGGTGTGTACAGAGGGAGTTCTCGGAAGAAAGTATTTCCCACTCTGTCTGGTCGTAGTCTTTCCACGCGGTATGCGTCCTGACTATCCTCTCTCCCTTGTGCAATGTACCCTGAAGTATCTTGCCGCAGCCTATCCTGCCAAGATATTCGCTCCATGAAAGAGTGCAGACCTGCATGCGGAAAGGCTTGTCCACGTC
>CAYZYF010000040.1:0-1996 GCA_964482015.1 uncultured Synergistaceae bacterium | reverse complement strand
TTATTGACAATGACGATGGGCCTCAGTCCCAGCTTAAGAGCTCGCATCAGGACATATCTCGTCTGAGGCATCGGGCCCTCATTAGCATCGACAAGCAGGAGAACCGAGTCTACCATTGAAAGAACGCGTTCCACCTCACCTGAAAAATCGGCATGGCCTGGAGTGTCTATGATATTAATTTTGTAGCCGTTCCACTCGACGGTGCAGTGTTTGGCCTTAATTGTTATGCCTCTCTCTCTTTCGAGGACACCCGCATCCATTACGCGCTCTTCAATGACCTGATTATCCCTGAAGAGTCTGGATGCCTTAAATATACCGTCGATGAGGGTAGTCTTCCCATGATCTATATGGGCTATGATCGCTATATTTCTTATTTTTGACGGATCCTGCATTATGGTTGTTCCCTTCACCTGCAGATTGCCGTGGATACGGCACAGATATTTTCATTTTCTTTTCCATTATGGTATTTGACAAATGGGAATTATATCACTTTTACTGTGTTTGAGTCAAAAAAATACGCCGTCCGCACGGACGGCGCGAAAGAGGCCTGTTCATGACTCTCTCAGCTTTCTCTCACCTTTCTCAAGTCAGCATAGAGGGTATACCTGCTCCTCTCCATTTCTTTGGAAAGGTTTTCTATCGAGCCTTTGAGCTTAAAATACCCGAGTTCGTCAAGATGCTTAAGGCACTGTTTCCTCTCCTCACAGCTCAGAAAAGCCAGTGGTTTACCCATTTCTTTCCTTGCCTTCTCCACCAGGGCGTGTCCATCCCCGACCTCGGAGAATCTCTCAGTCCTTACCTCTTCAAATGACAATGGGTACGTTCTCATCATAAAATCGCCCATATCCTTTAGCATGCTCGCCTTGGTCATGTCAAAATTCACGCAGAGAAAACCGATCAGTTGGCCTCCGTCCTTTATCAGAGCGACCCCGGAACGCATTGCCCTTCCGTTTCCCGCTTCGGATGGATAATTGGCTATATAATCCGCATCAAGGGAATTTTGATTGGACATGATAAACCTTCCAAAATCGGTCATCGGGGAATTTTCATCCCTTCCGGTGAGATTTCCGTTGACCAACGCGACAATGGACGTCTCTCCTTCAGATACGTCATGCAGAACTATCTCGTAATCATTGCCCAGCATCTTGCCCAGAAGTTCAACGACAGGAATCAGCGGAACAAGCTGCGGGTGTATTTTTTTTGACATGCGCTCTCCCTACAGAAGCCTGACGGAATGAGCCTTTCGACGTCTCCCGTCAGGCATTTATAATTATCGCCTCAAAGTTCAACTACAGTTCCTACTCCGGCCTTCGTCGCTTTTTTAACTATTTCGGCCGCCGCAACAATATCCAGCGTAGCAAATCCAACGGTCTTCATGACAGTAATGCCGTTTCTGCTCAGACGGCCCTCGGCCCTGCCAAGAATAAGCTCTCCGAGCTCTCCGGTTATAGAATCGGAGGAAAAGAGCCCCTCTTTCATCGGTATTATAAAATCTCCCGCTTCAGAAAGCACTGCCTCACGGTTATCGACAAATATTTTCTCGGCCCTGTTCAGAAGTTCTACAGGAAGTTCCCTCTTATCCGGTGTGTACGAACCGACCCCATTTATATGACATCCCGGCTTGATATCTTCATTTGAAAAGACCGGAGAGGGGGAGGTGGTCACCGTCGTTATCACGTCTGCGTCAGTTACCGCGGTCTTCGGCGTCGAAGCATCTACAAGTCTTACCCCGAAACGGTCGGCAAGGACACGATTTTTGTCTACGAACGCAGCGGATCTCCCTGCGATTGCGTCAAAGATCCTTATCTCTTCCAGCTTTCTTACGGTCATTAGGGCCTCCAGCTGTGCAGCACCCTGCCCTCCCGTACCAAACAAGGCACCCACCCTGCTGTCAGGGTTCGACAGGAGCTCTGTAGCGGCGCCGGATATAGCGGCGGTCCTGATCTGCGTAAGAGTCGTTCCTTCTATTATGGCTGTCACAAGTCCAGTAGTGCCG
>CAYZYF010000039.1:0-13047 GCA_964482015.1 uncultured Synergistaceae bacterium | reverse complement strand
CTCAAGTATCGGATGCTTCTGTATCAGTTCCATGCCCTCTCTCCCTCCTCGTTATCCCGGGCTTCCTATTCGCATGAACAATTAAAGAAGCCGTAAAATAGTAAGACTTAAGACCTTTGCGCTCCCCGCATATGGGGCAAGAAAACGTTTAAAACAACACTTCAGGCTCCGCGCAGCGGAATAATACCTTTGACCAAAACAGACAGAGAGCCTGAACATTCATATAATACATACAAACATATTGTATGAAAAATGATGATTCTTCTTATTTATTATAGATCATATAGATATATATATGTGCAATTTTTCGCAAATATAGGCCTCAAGCCCTGATTTTTTGATCATTAGTTGAGCACTGTAGACACAATTAATATCCGCCTCAGAGAATTTCGGCATATATTCCGAACAGCAGTCGCTATATGTTATCAACAAGTATTTATAATAATATTCCTATGACTTATATATAACGGCAGGAATGATTTCGATATGCAGGTGGCGGACATTCAGTATTTTTCTATATATCGAAAATCAAATGATATGCATTAAGGTAGTTTTGCCGGGGCAAAAAAGAATGTTTTCTGCTAATCAGATTCCCATGTGTTTTCTGTCATTATTATTTGACGGATCTTTTCTTCAAAGCCGAAAACTGATCCGTCTATTTGGTCCACAGCATGATCGATCTGATCCATATTGGAAAAACTGTATCCTTCGGGCAGTCTGTTGGCGAATCTCTTGACCTTGAGAAGGGCCTGGAGATAATTCCTCTCTGTACTCCTCGTTATTTCAGCAGCTTCGATCGCATCCGGACGGGCTCTTTCTGCAAAAAGAAGCGCGATTGCCAGGTTGGTTCCGGCCTCCATCTCATCACTCCAAATGTCGGCCAATATCTTACGGACTTTTTTCCTGTATTGCCGGTCTTTTATCCCGGTGAGCATACGGTTGATCGTACGCATCAATTCTTCGATATCCTCGGCCGCATCACTGTAACGCCTTCGCGGCAACGAACAGTCGGCCAGCATTTCAGCCTCGGCTTCCACCGTAACTTCCTGTCGAAGCAGCCTGCCTACCGCCGGCAGAAGAATTATCTTAGCCTCTTCGCTCGGCATATCTAGGGTCTCAAGATAAAGAAGCCCTGTGTCGTAGTCATGGTGTTCGCATTTGCTGTTTGGAATATAGGTGACATACCCGGGGTTGAAAAATCCCTTTCTGCCTGCCCGACCCGCCATTTGCAAGAATTCGTTTTTTGTAAGGGGACCGTCTATGTATTTTGCCATCTGTCCAAAAACAACTGTCTGCGCGGGAAGGTTGACCCCCAAAGAAAGCGCATCTGTTCCGACGACCACATCGAGGATCCTCTCCCTGAATGCCATCTCCACAAGCAGTTTTTCTTTTGGCAGGGAAGATCCTATGTATATGCCGACCCCGCGCAGCATTATCTCGGGGACGTACTGCACGTCGAGTATATCCGCGATCTCTCTCAGCCTGGCTCTGTCTTTTCTTTCAATTTTCGGCCGATATTTACATATCCTTGAGGCCAGCCATTCCGCGCCTTTTTTGGAGAATACAAATACGAGAGAATCGTGTATCTTGGGAAAACGAATCCCATGGCTGCGGAAGACAAGGTCTGTAACTCTTTTATCCGTTTTAAAGAGAATAAAGTTGCGACGGGCGATATCTTCGAGATATTCTTTGATAATATCAGGGTTCCCAAAGGTGGCGGACATCACAAGAAGGGCACTCTCCGACGAGGTGCCCCTTATGCCGTCGATATAAGCTCTAGTCCTCTCAGGATCATTGAAAATAAAATGAAACTCGTCAATGATCACCCTCTGTCCCGGTAAATGTGCATATTTAAGCGTGTATATCTCTTGAGTGCAGCAAAGGACATCCGCCCCTGCGTTTTTCTTGAAATCTCCGGTCTCAAGCCCCACGTCAAAGCCCATATTCTTGAGATCCATGTATCTTTCGTTTGAAAGCGCTTTGATAGGCGCGGTAAAGATCACCCTTCCGCGGGGACATGACATCGCGCCTGAATCATCCATAAGTCCGGCCCAGACATAAGCGACAAGAGTTTTGCCGCTGCCGGTGGGCGCCGACAGGATAGCGCTCTCTTTTCCTATTGCCGCTACAGCATCTTTTTGCCAGGAATAAAACATCTAGGCGAACGCCTTTACATCCAATTTGATCTGCCTCTTATACAGGTCGTCATCTGACCTTGGATGACACTTTTCCTATCGCATAACGGAGGAGGTCCGGCAGTATGTCCAGAGAATAATGGAGGTTAAGCCTCTCATTTTTTTTATGCGCGTCTTCACCGCTGGGGCCAAGGTTGATCACAGGCATACCGAGCGACTGCATCTCCTGCATAGGGATGCTGTAAATATGCCCCCATCCGGGAAGATTATTTTCGAATATGGAGAGTTCTTCGGGGTCGCTTTTCGCTCCGACGTAGCTGAGGTCACAGAGCCCGGCGTACAGCTCGACCTCTTTCATCTCCATGCCGTACTCTTCCTTAAGATGCCCTATCACTTCACGTGCGGCCTCAACAGCCTGCTTGTCTCTGGTGTCATCGGTGAGGTTCGTGCGCATCGGGAGCCATGGCGGCAAGAAGAAACAGACCGCGTAGGGACCTTCGAGTCCGGACATATCAGCGATCCTGTCCACCGTGGCCAATCCCCTCTCCCTCATGTCACCGGGGGGGAGGTCCGTAATAAATGATTCGAGCTCTTTGTCGAAAGAGTCTCCATAATTCTGCCGTGCAGCTTCTGTTATTTCATCGAGGCCGTAGATCCTGGCCCGGGGGATATCAAAACTTTTTCCTTTGTGCCCCATCACGACAAAACTCTTGTAGGAATAGGTCAGCTGCGCCAAAGTCTGATCCAGCGCATAGCCGGCCATCACCTTCATCTGGTCCATGATATCTCCGGGAGCGTTGGTGGTGGTGAACGTGTTGAAATATGCGTACGCCCTGTCGGGGACCGTAACGCTGTACCCCTTGTTCATCGCCCCCATATCGAGACATATCCAAGAAGGTTCGCACCTGCCGTTCAGAGGATCGGCCAAATGAGGGCTGCCCTCGACGGAAGATACTATCTGGGCAACTGCGAGCGCCGCGGAGAATCCACTGTAATAATTGCCTACGTGAGACGCCCTGCCTCTCACATAAAAACTCGGCATAATCTTTCCGAGAGCTCCCAGGAAAATTTTAGGACCGCTTTCGCCGGGACAGCCTGCCTCCCCGGGTTCAGTGTTTATGGCGGCGATGAAATCAGTACCCTCGTCCTTCATCTTCGAAAGTATGGGCAGGACGCCCCTCATGCCTGCAGAAGTGTTTTCTTCGTCCCCAACGAAGGCCGCCACGATATTTACATCAAAAAGCTCCCTGTTTGCGGCAAACTCCTCCAGTATGTCCACTTCGAGAGCTACTCCGCATTTCATGTCCATGATCCCGCGGCCATAGAGCACATCTTCGCCCTTGACGTTCAATTTCTCGGTGATTTTTTTTACGTCGAACGCGCTCCCGGCCATTCCTCCGTATACCTCAACGCCCACAACGTCATAGTGACCGATCAATAGGATAGTCCTATCGACCCGAGGGTGGGCATCTACTCTTACTACCAGGGAGTAAAGGTTTTCGTTTGAGCCTTCGAGGGGAGTTTCTGTCCAAATAAGATGGTTTTTATTCTCTGCGAAGTATGGGAGTTTTTCAAGCCTTTCCTTTATCCATAAACCCGGCAGGCTTTCGTGTTCACTCTCCGTTATACTGGGGATAGAGACAAGTTCCTCTATCATTTTTACTAAACGCTCTCTTTTGGACAAGTTTATCGCCTCCGTAGAAGTTTGAAAATTCGTAATACTATTATACCCTCTTGACATAATATGTGCTTGCCATGAAACTCTCTCCTAATCTTTAAAATATAGGAAGGAGCGCAGCTGTAAAGATGACTAAACCTTTTATTAAACCGGTGATCACACCGAAAGAAGCGGCGGGCAGGGTAAAAGAAGGCTCAACCATCATGTTCGGCGGGTTCAATTATGGCGGGGTACCTTACACTGTCATCGATGCACTGCACGACCTGGGAACGAGAAACATCAGGACGATAAGCGTCGACGCCAGCCACTGCAACCCCAAAGTACCCGAACCGGTCGGTGTGGCTAAGCTGATCGTTAACGGACAGATAAGCTCCATGGTCATATCTCACATGGGACTTAACGCAACGGCGCTTAAAATGTTCGCAAATGGTGAGATTGAGATCGAACTCAACCCAATGGGAACTCTGGTAGAAAGAATCAGGACCGGAGGCGCGGGACTCGGCGGCTTTCTGACTCCGACTGGGGTAGGAACTATCTATGAAAAAAACAGGCAGACAGTAGAAATCGAAGGGAAAAAATTCATTTTGGAACGCCCCCTAAAGGCTGACATCGCCTTCATCAGAGCGTACAAAGCCGATGAAGCAGGCAACCTGATCTATTATGGGACCGGCAGGAATTTTAACCCTGTAATGGCGACCGCGGCGGATGTTGTGATCGCAGAGGTCGACGAAGTGGTGCCAATAGGCGAGATAGATCCCAACAACGTCGTCACACCGGGTATTTTTATCGATGCGCTCGTGTTGAAAGGAGAAAACCCCTATGCTGCCAGAACTTAATGAAAAAGAAGCCCGCGAAAGGATCGCCGGAAGAATAGCCGCAGATCTTGAGGACGGGGCGCTGGTTAACCTGGGGATCGGAATACCCCAGCTTATACCTAACTTCATGCCCGAGGGCGTAAACATCTACCTCCAGACAGAAAACGGCACGATTTTCGCCGGTCCTGCCATAGATCCCTGTGATCTCAGGATAATTGATGCGGGAGGAGCGGCGATCTCGGTATTGCCGGGCGGCTCCTTCGTGGCCTCGGATGTCAGCTTTGGGATCTTGAGGGGCGGACATATCGACGCCACTGTGCTAGGGGCACTGCAGGTCGATGAGGAGGGCAGCCTTGCAAACTGGACCATACCAGGCATCCGCACACCCGGAATGGGAGGGGCTATGGACATAGTCGTAGGCGCAAAAAAAGTGTACGTCGCCACACGCCATTTTGAAAAAAACGGGGGCTCAAAGCTCCTGGATAAATGTACGCTTCCCCTAACCGGATACGGTGTAGTCAGCGTGATCGTGACGGAATACTGCCTCATCAGAAGAAAAGATGGCAGGATGATACTTGAGGAGATCGCTGAGGGCATCGACCTTGACGAACTGCTGCGCCGCACCCCCATGAGCCTGGAGGTCAGCCCAGGCCTTAAAGTAATGGGAAAATGACGGGACGATACATGGACCTGTGATATGTCGGATACACAGAAAGAGCCGGCCTGCCCGGCTCTTTCTTATGCAGTTATTTTACTGGCCGAGGATCTTCCTTATTTGCTCGAGTCCCGCGAAGGTCTCCTTCATGGATGAACCGAGCATTGACTGTCTGACTTCGAATATCTGCTCGTAGATCTTGCGGTTTTTAGGATCCGTCTCAAAGCGTCCTCGGAATGTCACCCACTCTTTCATCGTCTTTTTAAGATCCTCAATATCTCCGACCCCATAAGCGGCTACGGCAACGTCCGCCATCAGCCCTCCCTCGCTTCTAGTCGGGATGTTGTAGGCCCCACCCAGGATATCCGCTTTGATCTGAGTCCACAGAGGGCTTTTACTTCCGCCCTCTGTACCGATTATCTCTTTTATCGGGATCCCGCATTCTCTATATATACGGATCATCTGCGCATATTCGAAAGCAATTGCCTCAAGGATGGAACGCCACATAGATGCCCTGTCTCCCGCTCCGTAAAGGCCCAAAAATGCCCCGCATGCCCCGGGCATGTCCGGGCCTGCCCCCTGCAGGTAAGGATAGAAGAGGATGCCCCTCGATCCCGGCGGCACTTCCCCGGCAAGCGCGTCCATCTCCGAATAAAAAGAGGGATCACCGTGGCAGTCGGCGAGATTGTCACGGAACCACCTCAATGAGAGCCCCCCTGCCCTTATCATGCTCCAGTAAAAATATGAATCCTCAAGGGTCCCCGTCGCAAACATCATTCCCGGAGAAAGAGATATTTTTTCATTGATCTCCTCAACAGCTACCGCAAATATCGAGGCTGTTCCGGCGATATCGGTACTGAGCCCGGGTTCGAGCAGCCCCGACGCCAAGGCCGACTGCATGGTGTCTCCGGCGCCCGCCACTATGGGTATCCCCGAAGGAAGACCCATCTTCTCGCCCTCCTCCGGACAGAGATAGCCGATTACATCCCACGGCTTCACTATTCTCGGAAGGATCTCCTCAGGTATCCCGAGGGCCTTCATCTGTTTGTGCGACCATTTTCTCGAACGCGAATCGTACCCGATCAGCCATCCCGACATCGTAGCCCAATCGAGGAAAGCTTCTTCGGCCTTCAGCCCGGCAAGAGTCCCCAGTACGAATGGTCCGTTGTTCACAACCTTTACCGCCTTATCCCTGAAGCCGGAGTAGTGATTAAGAAACCACCTCAGTATGATCGGAGGCATGAACTCATCGACAATGCAGTTGCCGCTCTCTGCAAGCCAGACAGGTTCAACGTTCTTCCTGATCCAATCCGCCTCACACCTGGCGCGGTTGTCCAGATATGGAACGAAGGGCGTTACAGGCTCCCAGTCCTTATTTATTCCGACTATTCCGCAAATTATCCCGCTAGCGGATATCGCCCTTATCTCTCCCGGGTTGACGCCCGATTTATAAAGACATTCTCTGACACCCTCCTCGACGTTCTTCACGAACCCCCGAGGATCCATCTCGGCGCGTCCCGGGGAGGGATAAGATATCATATTTTCTCTGTATGCCTCCGCCATCCTGACCGAGTCTTCTCTGTAAATAGCTGTCTTGGTCCCCATAGTGCCGCAGTCAAAGCCGATATAATACCGTGCCACAAAAATCCCCCCGATGATCGCAAAACTTTCTTGCTCAAGTCTGAAAAAACATCTCCGCACCTGATAAAGTCCGTAGTATAAAAGCACCTTAGGCAAATTGAAAGGCCGGCCCTTCCAACAGATACCTGCTGATCAGACCGGCATTTTTATTTCATTTATTCCACTATTTCACATAACGACTTATTCATCCCGCGGTTTTAGAATAGCCTTCATGTCGATCTCCGTCCAATCCTGTACCCCCGGTATCTTGAACCAGAGAGCAAAACGCTCGGGAAGCACGACCATTTGATAGACAGTCATGTCCGTGGTCGCCCCTAGGTCCTCGATCCTTGTGTCCATGATCTTCATCATGGTCCTGCTGTCTATGGATCCCTTAAAATGCTTTGCGAGGGTTAGCAGGTTTTGTCTTCTGGATCTGGTGAGCCAGTTGGTTTTGTCATCAGGACGGGGCAGCCCCCACGAAAATTCGGTAAAATGGTTGCTCAGGACCGTGAGACCGTGTCTTGAGTGCGATTCCCGTCGCTTGACCTCAAATACCGGCCATTCGTAACAGCGAGCCGTCTGTCCGTCCGATACTCCGACTATGTATGCAAAATTCGACTTGGTGGTCTGAAAAAAACTTTCGATCTCATCAAGCGAAGCCCCGTCCAGCAGGAACTGGAAGAGTGCCGATACGGTGGGCACCCTGCTGTCATACCACAGTGCCCCTCCGGAGGGCATAGCGTTATTCAGTTCAAGATATATACCTTTTTCGTTCATTCCGTTGACGACATATATCTCCCCGGCATAGCCCATTGTGGCAACGGAGAGAGAGCCGTCTGCCGGATGGAAACACGCTATCACGATGTCTTCGCTGAAATCCTTGAACCATGGCAGGTAGTCGTAGTTGCGGCCGTAAACCAGAGTTTCGCTGACATAATCCCCCCACGCGGCAATGCCGGTACATTGAGGGGTTTCAAACGAAGCCGATGCGAGGAGCTCCACGGCATTGACAAGCAGTATCTGCTCAAGCCCCAACCCGGAAGTCTCAGTCATGCCTCTGATTATTTCTTTAAATCTGAACGGATAGTTTGCGTAGAACTTCTCCGCTCTGTCTTTCATGCCCTCGATGTCGCGGCCGCAGACGTTAACCAGTTTTTCGACTATACCTTTTTCATAGATGTGCCTGATTTCGGAAGCCATTAGGGCCCCGTACTGTCTCCCCATATCCCTCCAAGTCCCATGGAGGTCGATAATATTTATAACGCCTTCTTTTCTTTTGCTTCCTTTTTCAAAGGATTCCACGATTTGGCCTCCCGTCGCTCCCCTTATTGCGTTATTATACACCGGTACATATACATATTATCCCGCCAGTGGGAGGTTTTTTCTTGGATACCGAAAATTTTGACCTAATTTCATTGCAAGAGGTAGAGGAAAACGAAGAAAAACTCCGTCGCTACGTAACGCTTCTTGCGGCGGCGAACGAACTTGCCCGGCTCACCGGCCCTTCAGACGAAGAGACCCTTTGGAGTGCACATGTCCTGGATTGTGCCGCGGCACTCCCTCTGCTGCCCAAGGAGGGAAGGGTCATAGACGTCGGTACAGGAGGAGGGCTCCCTGGCATAGTGTGGGCGATATGCCGGCCGGAGCTTCGCGTGACGCTTCTCGACAGCATATCAAAAAAATGCGCTCTTTTAGAGAAAATTTCGATCGCGGCAGAACTGAAAAATATAACCGTAGTCTGTCAAAGAGCCGAGGATTACGCGAAGGCCGAACGGGAAAAATTTCATATCGCCGCTGCGCGCGCTGTCTCCGCTACCGGAATACTCGCGGAGCTTCTGGCCCCCTTTGTGAGGATCAAAGGAAAGGCCATAGCCTTCAAAGGGCCAAAAGTGACAGATGAGATCGAAGAGGTCGGAAACAAATGGGGGGCACTTGGGTTTGCACCGCCATATCTGCGTCCCTATAGGCTCGGGGAGATGAAAAGATATCTTTTAGTATGGAACAAGATCTCCCAGACCCCCAAGGGCATTCCCCGAAGGGTGGGTCTTGCAGAAAAATTTCCCTGGCATAAGAAATAAAGCCCCGCGACACAAGACCCAAAATACGCCCGGAGCCTGTATCTCTCAGGGGCGTATTTCATATCCTAAAACATCGGTCTCATCAGTATTTTTGATTTCAAACAGATGGGACCGGGGCAGAAAGCTGCGGTTCGCTTATCTTATCCCAGGCAGGGGGGGAAGCTTCATTTCGGGCGCGGGACCGATAAGCTCCCTCGTTTCGTCGAGTTCAAGATCGAAGAGAGCCTGAGTTATTCGCATTTGGGTGAGATTATCCGTCTCATAGGAGATCGAAAACCTTCTGTATCCAAATTTTTCAGCGAAAAATGAAATATTGGATCTCTCTCTTCCCGCGAAACGCTGGAATGACCTTTGCATTGATTTGAAGAACGTGCTCTCGTCGAAGAAGGGATCCTCGCTGACTATAACCAGCACCTTGCACTCATCTACGAGGACATCGGAACTCCAAATTCCGCATAGAGTGAGTCCCGCTCTGAGTCCCGGAAACTCCCTGATCAGACCTATCACTGAGGTTTCGATCTTCTCTGAATATGTGAAGACCATGGTGAACCCCAGTTCGATCCCTTTGTTGCGGATCGGATCTATTATGTTCTGTCTTACCATAGTGCCAACGTTGCCGCTCTGGAAACTTCTGAGGTAGAGGAACTCGCTCTGCATCTCAAACGCAAGCCCGGCGACATTGCCCAAAAGAGGACTAAGCATATCGTTAACGGTGACGGGACTGTAGTCCTTTGCGTACGGTATCCACGGCACTATATCAAGTTCAATATTCTGATCCCAGTATGGCAGGATGGATGTCATGCCGTCGCCCCCTTAAATTTTCTTTTTTGAGTATAGCATTAAGCTTTACTTTTCAACTCGTTTTCTTGCGCAAAAGATTCTCGTTAATTTGACCAATTTAAAAAAAGTTCTTCCAGTGTCATATCGCTTCTTATGCCGAACCGCGTCAGGGCGAAATCATATCGGACCGGATCCTCCGGACAAATCAGCCTAAAAACATCGGTTATCCCACGCGCAGAAACGCCGTCCGCATTTTTTCTGTCACAGAATCCAAGTCTCGAGCATATATTAAACATGTGCGTGTCCAACGGGATCAAAAGATTTTCAGGACCTATACCCTGCCATCCGCCGGGATCAACTTCGTCAGACCTGACCATCCATCTGAGATACAACGCCAGCCTTTTACAGGCACTCCCTTTTGAAGGATCGGGCAGCAAAAAGGCTGAACTGCCGCCCCGGCAGCAGAGAAAATCCCTGACAAAATCGGTCATAGCCTGCCAAATATCTCCCTTGTAGTGAGTCAAAAAAAGGTTTTCAACGGATCCGTACCTGTACAGGACCTCTTTCAGACAGCAGAGAAAATCCACCATGTCACCGGCACGGGTGAAGCGGTGGACAAAATCACTTAGCCCCGCCTCCAGTTCTTTTCTTTCGACACTCTTGAGATATTCTGAAGGATTTTCGCCCATGACGCCCAGGACCTTTTCCACACTTTTTAATATAAGCGCAACCCTTCCATAGGCAAGTGAAGAGGCGATAAGTCCGACAACCTCCCGATCCGCAGAGCTCTCATAGCGGTACAAAAATTGAAGCGGGTCCGGAGGTACATAGACCCGCTTATTGTAGTCCGCATAAATCTTTTCAAATATCAACCGGCTTTTGGCAAGTTCGTATTTTCTGTTTGTGATACCGCTCATATTCTACTTAAGGACGTTAAAACCAAAGGTCGGCGCGGTCTTCGGAGATTTTCCTTTTTTGATAAGATGGTAATCCGCGTAAGTAAGAGGCGTGCCTTCCTTGATAAACCTTGAGGCTTCCACATTACCCACAAACAGCACGTGCGTATCAAGGTCAAGAGTACGCACCACTTTCGCCTCGAGGACCGAGAGTGTCCATTCCGTTATCATCGGCGCCCCGGTAACACCATTTTGGAAGCTTACGTCCTTAAATTTATCGATATCACGTCCCGATTTAAATCCAAACTGACCGATAAACGTCATAGGTACATCCTGTTCGAGAACTGAAATCGCAAAGAGACCGCTTTTTTGTATCATCTCCGTCGTCAGGTTGGCCTTGTTAAGACAGGCCGTGATACAGACAGGAGACCCCGTAATCTGCATTACAGCGTTCGCGATTTGTCCGTTGAGCCTTCCTTCTGCCTCTGTGCTGACAATGTACATTCCATAAGTGATGCTGAACAGGGCTTTCATGTCTAGTTGACCGTCCATGGCACATCCTCCGGATGATATTATTTGTTCTCTGTATTGTAGCTTAAAAGGAAGCGTTTTTGACGGGCGCCCTATCTTCCGCCAAGTTCCTTGTCCATCATCAGGCAGGCCATGGGCGCTGCGGCAGACATCTTGAATTTAGCCAGGATCTCGGAGGCTTGTTCTTCTTCCTCTACCTGTTCATCGATAAACCAGCTGAGCATGCTCCTGGTGGCGTGATCTTTCTCTTTCTCGGCCAGCTCAACCATAGCGTATATAAGTGATGTCACCTTCTCCTCATGCGCAAGCACTTCTTCGAACACTTCCGTTGCGTTGTTCCACTCATTTTTAGGTGTGGCTATGGGGCCGAGCAATACCTTCCCGCCTCTAGCTACGAGATATTTATACAACTTCATACCATGCTCCCACTCTTCCTCGGCCTGTTTCTCCATCCAGTGGGCGCACCCGGGAAGGTCAACATCTTCGAACCACGCTGCCATCGAAAGATAAAGATATGATGATTCAAACTCCGCCTGTATCTGTGAATTGATACTTTTTTCCATCTTTTTGCCTATTTGCATAAGAATAGCACCTCCATGGAGAAATGAGTTAGTTTATAACCGTTACAAACTACAATAATGGAAGTTTCATGTCAAGGTAGGAATGCCTATCATAAAACACCTTTCGTAAGGTAGAATATACCCCGGAGGTGACTCATCTTGGAAATCAGGCCGGTATCCATCGAAGACGCGGAACAGATCTCTTATCTCAGAAGACTTAACGGAGTTAGGGAGGGAGTGCTAGCCGTAACCAGTGAGAGGCTCGACGTTACCATTGATTTTATAAGGTCTCTGGACGATGATGACAGGGCTCTAGCAGCAGTTAAAGATGACGAAATAGCCGGGATTGCCGTTATGCTGAAGAACAAAGCAAAAAGCAGACGCCATAGTGCTAAATTGGCCATCATGGTATCTCCCGACCATCAAAATAAGGGAGTAGGATCCGCTCTTATGAAAAAACTTATCGAAGAAGCGGACAAAAAACTTGGATTAAGAAGGTTAGAACTCCTCGTTTTGACCGATAACAAGCCTGCAATAAAGTTGTACGAAAAATTCGGCTTCAAGACAGAAGCCACTCGAAAAAACGCTGCCGTAAAAGAGGGCAGATTTGTTGACGAGTTCTTCATGGGACGGATAAACAAAAAAGGAGATCTTAAGATATGATCATCAGACCGGTCAGATCGGAGGACGCCCTTCAGATCATCGAGATCAGCTCCGACAGCTCAGTAAAAAGAAGCATGAACATTTCACAGGTCGGTTTCAGCGATGCCGAGAATCTGATACAAAATCTCACGCAGTTTGATCACCTGCTGGTTCTTCAGACAGAAGTTGCGCCGATAGAAATTTGCGGCGTGGTACTTTTACAGGTAGACCCTCAGATCTATCTAAGAAGACAGGCGACCCTGGAGATTATGATGGCAGCCAAATGGCAGGGACAGGGACTGGGAAAAGCCCTTATGATGGCCGCTCTGGAATTGGCTGACATGGAACTTATGCTTGAAAGAATAGAAGTTGAGATCGCAATAGATAACCTCAGCGCACTAAAACTTTGTAAATCTCTGGGATTCAAGGTCGAAGGGACAGCCAGGGACTGGGCCTTAACAGCGGACGGTGAATACATAGACGCATATCTGCTCGCCAGATGCAGATCCAACGGGATGAAGGTGCCTAATAATAACGGATAAGTTTCCAGGGTATTGACGACCCGGTAAGGGCAAGGAGCCGATGGATAGGGCGGGGAATCAATTGGTAATCAATGGGAAATCTATAGCAAATCAATAGGGAGGAGCAGAAGCG
>CAYZYF010000038.1:0-13378 GCA_964482015.1 uncultured Synergistaceae bacterium | reverse complement strand
ACTCTTCCTCTGTCCAGAAGAATCCGGCGAGGTCCTGTACCCATTCAAAGTATGAGCCGATGACTCCTCCGCTGTTTGCAAGGAAGTCTGGAACGACGACTATGCCGCGCTCATCAAGGATGGCGTCGCCTTCCGGCCTCGTGGGTCCGTTTGCACCTTCAACGATGTATGTGCATTTGAGCTTTCCTGCGTTCTTTTCATGGATCACGCCTTCAAGGGCGCAGGGGGAGAGAACGAGACATTCCTGCTCAAGGATCTCCTCGCCGCTCATCTTAACGAGACCGGGCTGAGTAAAGCCGTCAAGGATACGCTTGGGATGCGCATCGACAAACGCCTTAGCCGATTTAACATCGATACCGTCCTTGCAGTAATACCCACCTGTAATATCACTGATACCCACGATTTTCGCTCCGGCTTCCTGGAGGAAGAGCGCATTGAACGCGCCCACGTTTCCGAATCCCTGAACTATGACTGTGGTCTCTTTAGGGTCGATCTTCTTTACCTTAAGGAGTTCGAGGATGCATGTGGCCACTCCAAGACCGGTTGCTGCGGTACGGCCTTTGGATCCCCAGTAAGCAATGGGTTTTCCTGTCACCACGCCTGGCTCCAGGCGCCCGCGAAGCTTGGAGACGGTGTCCATGATCCATACCATCTCCTGGGCGGTCGTGCCTACGTCGGGAGCCGGAACGTCTTCCCAGTCTCCTATGAAGGGCGCAATGCGGGCCGCAAATGTACGAGTCAGCGTTTCACGCTCGCGTGGAGAAAGTTCAAAGGGATCTACGGAAACCCCACCCTTGCCGCCACCGTAGGGGATGCCGGCAAGCGAACACTTCCATGTCATGAGGTTGGCGAGAGCTTCGCACTCTTCGAGGTTAACGTCGGGATGGAATCTGACTCCACCCTTTGCAGGCCCGCAAACTGTCGAGTGCTGTACGCGATAACCTTCGAATACTTTTACCGAACCGTCGTCCATGGTTACCGGTACCGATACGCATACCGACCTCTCGGGACGGCTGAGAACTTCCACCAGACCATCTTCAAGGTTCATCTCTTCCGCTGCCGCGTAGAAGTTCTTCAGCGCGGTGTCGAGAAGAACATTTTCTGATGTACGTTTCTGTACGGCCATACAAAAAACCTCCTTAGATTTTTCGCCCAAACGGGCATTTACTTTAATATATCTGTCCCGAATAAGGGACAATTTATACATACACTGATAATTGTATTCTTCTTCTTGATATGAGTAAAGAGGTAAAAAGGCCGAACCGGGATCGTCCGATCACCAAAACAAAGAAAGATAATGATTTAAGCATTACCACTTAGAGAAAAGAGGCGCAATGTTCTTTTATTCGAAAAACTTCTCCGAAAATAAACTCTAAGTCTTGATCTCCTTCCGCTGGGGGCAGACGGCACCCCGCCGCGTCACAGTAAAACCGCCAATGTTTTTCAAAGAAAGACCGAAATTCTCATACTGCGAATCTCGGGGACTCAAAAAACGACGCCCCGATGGCGTAAAAAAGCCAGACGGAGCGCCGCTGCAAGAGTCGTATAGACGGGTGGGAAATCAGCTCGAACTAACGCTTTGAGAACTGCTTGTTCGCTCTGGCTCCCTTGAGGCCGACCTTCTTCCTTTCGACCATGCGTGGGTCACGCGTAAGAAGTCCGGCCTTTTTGAGAGAGGGACGAGATGCCGGGTACATTTTCAGTATCGCCCTCGCTACTCCGAGACGCACCGCTCCCGCCTGACCGGTCAGTCCGCCGCCGTGCGCATTAACGAAAACATCGATCTTACCCTCTACTCCGGCTATTTTCAGCGCTTCGACAGCCTGAGACGCCCAGTAGTAACGGGGGAGATAATCCTTGACCTCCCTATTGTTGATCAAAAACTTACCGTCGCCCTCACATATCCGCACACGCGCTATGGCGTTCTTTCTTCTGCCTGTACCCCATATAAAGGATACAGGGGACGTTTCTTTTTTATTAAGTGCCATTGCTTTACACCCCTATCTCCTAGTCTATTTGCGCAGGCTTCTGAGCCGCGTGGGGATGGCTCGGGCCGGCGTACACCTTCAGTTTGCGGTACATATCACGTCCCAGCTTTGTCTTCGGCAGCATACCCCAGACGACCCTTTCGATAAGGCGTTCGGGGCGGCGCTCCAGGACCTGCTGGTACGTAAGAGTTTTAAGTCCGCCGGTATAACCGCTGTGTGTAATTATAGTTGACTGCTGCAGTTTCTTGCCCGTAAGACCTACCTTCTCCGCATTGACGACAACCACGAAATCACCTGTGTCAACGTGAGGCGTATATGTCGGCTTATGTTTTCCCGAAAGTATACGGGCTACCTGAACCGCAAGACGGCCAAGGTGCTTATCAGTAGCGTCGATTACATACCAATTGCGCTCAACTTCCGCACTCTTAGCCATGAAAGTACGTGTGCCTATCATGGATCTTCCTCCTCAAAAAAATGGACCACTTATTATTATGATTTTTATTTTTCTTAAAGCTGCCCTTCTGATCCTCTGTCACTGTGGCATATGTGCATAAAAGCACCGGTTCGAGAGGCGCTCCCTGTTAACGTGGGGGAAAACAGGGGACGAGACTAGAGCACGCGTTCAAGCCTTGGATTTTCAATTATTCCGGGCAGGCGTCCCCTCTTGGCGATTGGCTTGCCATCGATCATTTTAAGGTCCATGGTCATGTCTCTTGAGATGCCGTGCGTAATATAACTGCCTACGCCATATACCTCAGCTCCGGCCTCATTCATGAGCCTGATCCGCTCGGGGGTCAGCCCTCCCGTCGCTATAACCTTAACGTTTTCATGGCCTGCCGCGTCAAGCCTCCATCTTATTTCACGGACAAGATCGGGCGTAACCCCTCCCCGTTCGCCGGGCGTGTCAAGGCGTACACCTGAAAGCCTGCCTCCGAGACATTCGGCTACTCTAAGGGTCTCCTCCGCCTCATCTTTAAAGGTGTCAACCAGAACGATACGCGGCTCTTCAGCGGGAACCTGACTGTCATAGAGCTTTGCAAGCTTGACAGTATCTCCAACTATCAATATCGCGGCGTGCGGTATCGTACCCTTTGGTTCCTCTCCGCACAGCTTGGCGGCTAAAATACAACTCATAGCGCTGCATCCGGCAATTTTTGCGGCTCTCTCCATGACAGGAGCCACGGCAGGGTGCACATGTCTTGCGCCAAAACAGAGGACGTTACGGCCTTCAGCCGCATCTACACACTCTCTGGCTGCAGTCGCCCACCCGGTTGAAGATGCCAGCATACCCAGCAACACGGTTTCGTAGAGGCCGAAAGATTCATAGGTCCCAGTTATCCTCATCAAGACTTCCTTCCCTGCGAAAGAAGCCCCTTCGGGAAGTGCCTCAACGATAGGAGGCCGAGGAAACGTCCTGAACAGGCGAAGGACCTCTTCAACCCCGGCTAAAACTCCGTCCCTTCGGGTAAAGACCTCCGCAACGACCGGAGTTTCCAGCAATCCGGCAGAACGCAGCACATCTCTGGTTTTAAGAAAATAGATATCCGTAGTCCAGCCTGTCAGTAATTCCTCGTGTGTAGCCGAAAATAGACGCTCGTCTGTCTCATGGAAGAGGGCGATGTCTTTTTGGCTGTCGAGCCTCTTCAACGGCATAGCCAAAACCTATCTGACTACGACCTGCAGGACAGAAAGGACCATGAAGGCCAGCATAAGCCCGGCAGTAATCTTAGTCAGCGACGACATGCGCTGCCAAGTGCCTCCCGTGTCAGCCTGAGTGCCTCCGCCACCGAAAGCTCCCGTAAATCCGCCGCTTTTTCTGTGCTGCATCATAATGACTCCAACCAGAGCCGCGCAAACAAGGATGTGAAGGATTCCCAGAAGGATTTTCACAAACCACACCTCCAGAGTTTTCTATCTCTCAACGTTAAGATCATTATTTCTCCATCGACTGGGATTTTCCACAGTACGTACAGCATAGTATTCTACCACAGGTATGAGCATTTCTGCTATACCTTTTATCGCGGCGGCCCTATGAGAAATTTTCATTTTTATTTCATCGCCAAGTTCTGAGAAAGTTTTTTCAAAGCCCTCCGGCACAAATATAGGATCGTAGCCAAAACCGCCTTCCCCAAAAAATCCGGCTGCGATCGAACCTCGGCAGACCCCCTCACAAATCAGCGGCTTATCCCTGCCGGGGAACACCACGGCGATGCACGACACGAAACGGGCTCTCCTGTCGTCTATTCCCTCCATTTTGGAAAGAAGCCATTCTGCCCTGTCTTTGTCGGTACCCGGAACGATGCGGGCAGAACGTATCCCCGGTGCACCATTCAGTGCCGTAACCTCCAGTCCGCTGTCGTCTGAAAGGGCAGGAAGTTTAGAGGCCTGTGACCAGGCTCGAGCTTTGATCAGGGCGTTCTCTTCATAGCTGGTACCCGTCTCATCTACGGAGATCCCCAGACCGAGGTCTCCTCCAAAAAGCAACTCGACTCCCAATGGGGCAAAAGCTTCCCTCATCTCACGGTACTTATTTCTATTACCCCCCGCAAGAACGATCTTCACAATGAAATCGCCCTTTTTTCTTCCTCACTGAGATCAAGCACTTTCGCCTGCATCTGATGTATAAGGCGGATCCCGTTCCATCCGAGTTCGAGTATTGCTCCGAGCTCCTCCCCGGAAAATACGCCTTTCTCACCCGTACCCTGCAATTCCACGAAGTCTCCGCCGGAGGTCATGACCAAATTTGCGTCGACGTCGGCGGCTGAATCTTCTTCGTAACAGAGGTCAAGCATCGGGACTCCGTTTACCTTGCCCGCACTGACCGCCGCTATATGTGTTTTAACTGGTATGCGAGCGATCATTGAATCGGCAAGCATCCACCTGAAAGCATCATAGAGAGCGACAAAACCCGCCGAGATCGAAGCTGTTCTTGTTCCGCCGTCGGCCTGGATAACGTCACAATCGATCCATATCGTTCTTTCTCCCAGGGCGGCCATATCCACGGCAGCCCTGAGGGATCTTCCTATAAGCCTTTGGATCTCAGTTCCCCTGCTGTTGGGTCTTCCTTTGCTTATATCTCTCTGCATCCTTTGGTGAGTCGATCTGGGAAGCATAGAATATTCGGCGCTTATCCATCCATTGCCGCTCCCTCTAAGGAAAGGAGGCACCCTGTCCTCAACAGAAGCTGTACATAACACTTTTGTATTTCCCCACTCCACAAAGGCAGAGCCCTCGGCGTACCTGTTAAAAGCCCTTTCAAAGCGTATCGTCCTGAGTTCATCCGGCCGTCTTCCGTCTATTCTCATCGTTAAGTTTCCGTTCAGCTGATTTCCCAGGCTTTAGTGAGATCAACGGGAATTTTTTCAGCTGATTCCTTTCCCTCAATATAAAATTTTATTTTCTTCGCTGGTGAAAAATTATCCCTCATCGTCATCACGAGCCCCGTTATGACCGCGGATGCCTTATCTTTTCCCAATGTTTTGAGAGAAGAGCGGAAAGCATCAGTAACATCAAGGTAGACCCAATCTCCGCTCCTGAACACGTTCAATATCCTAACGCCGTTGTCAAGCATCTTAGTCTCCTTGAGGCTGTCGACATAGACAGATGCGACCTTCTCGATGTCCTCCTCTACAAGGCCTTTTTTAATCTCGATCTCTCTTTTTGTAAAAGAGGCCCCCTCAGGTATGAAGATCGTATAGGCGGCATTGCCCGATATATTTGCCGGATCCGCCGCTGCGGTCATACGTGCAGCTTCCTGCCCGCTTCCGACAACGTCACCTACCCTGCCTCCGCCTTTTTTATCCGCCCAGTTGAAAAAATAATTGGCGCCCAAGTATCCGCATACAAAGAAAATAGCCAGCAAGCCGGCCCATGCAAATATCCTTACCAAAAACGGGGCTTTTCTTACTTCATCCTCGTCTTCGTCTTCAAAAGCCTCGTACTCAAGGTCATCGTCCCGCCTGCTCCGGGATTTACGGCCCGTGTCGCGTTCAGACGGCTCTTTTTTCCCCCCCGAAAACCTGGCGAAAAAACCCTCTCGAAGCTCCTCACTATCGTCCCAATCCTCACGATAAGATCTTGCGTCTGTACGCGAGTCTCTTCCCTCTCGCTTATCAGACATACGATTCAAGGAGGGCTCATCTAAATCATCTTCTCTTTTTTTCTTGATTATAAAATGTCGGGTTCGTCTCTCAGGGTCTCTCATCTATTGATCCTCCTGTATCGTGGTCATTCTGTGATTACCGGATGTTCTTTAATGTATGTTACGATTCCATGCGCGAAGCTCCTGCAGAGGGTATCCCTATATGTCGCAGAATTGAGCTTCTGAGCCTCAGCCCTGTCTGTAAGGTAGCCCATCTCTATGAGCACAGAGGGCATTCCAGCGCCTCTCAGCACATAGAAAGGAGCTTGTCTGACCTTTCGCATCGGAAGGCCCGACGACTTCGCCGAACTGTGCAGTACTTCAGTGAGTACGGTGCTCTCATTTATTTTATCGTTCTGCTGCATATCGCCGAGTATCTTCAGCAAAAGTCTTGTTTTCTGGTCTGCCCTTGCGACATCCTGCGGTGTTTCGGCGCCTCCGCTTATCTCCTTGTTTTCATATATGGCAAGCTGCATCGCGTCTTTGTCAGAAGGCGGCGCCATTATGTAAAACTCCAGCCCCGATGCCTGTCTTCCCTTGGGCATTGCGTTGCAATGAACGCTGACAAAGACATGAGCTTTGTTGTCGTTGGCAAAGGCCGTCCTTTCAGCCAGCTTGAGATATACGTCAGTTTTCCTCGTATATCTGACATCTATTCCGTATCCATCTAAAATCTCACCCAGTCTGATCACGGCCTTGAGATTAATGTCTTTCTCTCTTATTCCATTGGCTACTGCACCGGGGTCATGGCCGCCGTGCCCGGCATCAAGCACCACAACAGGTTTTTTGCCGCTGACACGGGCCGGGGCGGGAACAGGCGGCGCTATTGCTGTCTCTTGCGCTTTTTCTGTCGGAGGCTGTATTTGGGGATCTTCCTTTTTTTCTGTTGGCTGAAGATCAACGGGAGTTTTCTTTTGAGCCGGCTCGCTCCGGATTTCTCCCGCCGCAGGAGGTTCCTGCCCGGCTTCTGACCACCTAAACCCTGGCTTTCTTCCTATCTTCGAATAAAACTGATCCAGGATCACTGTCATGGACTTAGAATCCGCCCACCAATGGCCCTCTTCCAGCGAGATCGGATTCGGAAGGCTTACTATCTCTCCATCGACCCGCACCACCCCGGAGTTGTTCCAGAACTCCATTTTTTTCCCGTCGATAACGACCACTATCCCCTGAAGATTGCCTGTCCTGGCCAACCCCAAGGCAGAGATGACCTCCTCCACCGCGACATCTTTACCTTTCAGAGCGTTGCTCCTCGCAGATATGTTCCCCTTCCTGATATCTCCATACCACAGAGAAAGAGTGTCCGCCGAGGCCGAAACGGCCAAAAGCATGACGAGGAAGAATGCCAGGGCGATGATTGGAGCGATAGTTCTATTTTCCTGCAATGACAATGTTTTCCACCACCAATGTCGAAACGGCGGTCGAACCGAAGAAGGTTTGGTCCGAGCCCACCGCGATAATATTCTTCAAGAAATCAATCAGGTTAGAGGCGATCGTCACACCGCGCACCGGTACAGTTAACTCCCCGTTATCTATCAAATGACCTTTCGCCCCTATGGAAAAATCACCGCTGATGGGGTCTATTGTATGCACACCCATCAGTTCCGTTACATAAAATCCGGTACCGACCGCCGATATCAAAGCTTCAGGGTCAGCCGCACCGGGTTCCAGCACCAAATTTGACGTTCCGACGTCGGGCAAAGACGACAACGATCTGCATGCGTTGCCGGTAGATTCGACACCGTCCTTCCAGGCGTACTGCAGATTATACAGGTAGGATTCTGCGATGCCTTCTTTTATCAGCACCGTCCTGCCGGTCGGGACCCCCTCTGAGTCCCAGGAACCGCTCCCCATCTTCCACGGGATCCTTCCGTCGTCCGTAAGGCTGACATGGCACGATGCCACACTTGTGCCGATGCGATCCTTCATCATTGACCTTCCCTTGTGTATGTCGGAGGCACAGAACAGTTCGCCTGCAACCTCTACCAGGGCAGATGCCGTTTCGGGGTCTATTACCAAGATGTGTGAACCTGTTTTAATAGGGGCTCCTCCGAGAGCCGAGACGGTTTTCTTTACCGCTTTAAGTGCAACACTTTCAATGTTTATTTCATCAAGTCTTTTGGTTTCTACGCCATATCCTCCCATTTCGGTATCGATGCCGTCACTCGCTATGACAACAAGGCTGCAGCTCGCGAAACTGCCTCTTTCCCAACCCTCGGCTCCCGTGCTGGCCCTGTAATATGTTACTCCCCAACAGTCATTCCATGAAGCGGCTCTCACCGAAATAATGCGACCGTCAGCCTCTCTTGCCCGTTCGGTCAATCTCTCACAAAGTTCCATCCTCTTTTGATGGTTTAACAGCACAATTTCGGGATCTTCAACGGCAATCGTGGGATCCGGTATCAATTTGCCCCCATAAAGCTGTATTCCTTCTTCCGGCTCAGAGTTCCTGCAGTTAAACAAACTCCAGTCGATAAGCCCTTTGAGCGATATCTTGTCCAATCTATTTCCGTATGATATTCCCTGCCTTCCGTCTGACATTATAGTCCTGATGCCCAGCCCGGCAGTGAAACCTGTCGTACACTCCTCGATCTCTCCATCCTTTAAAGAAAGCCCCGAACCCGCCCCTTCAGAGTAGAACACATCCGCGCCCGAGGCGCCCCCATCTCTTGCTTCGTCCAGGATCCATTCGGAAAGGGACTCTATTTCTGCACGGGAAAGGAATTCCTTCACAGGGATTTGACCTCGAGAATTATCTTTGCCGCCCTCTCTACATCTTCTTTGTTTACGTCTAGGTGCGTCACCAGGCGTATCCTCCGGGGCGAAAGTGCGTTCAATAAAAGGCCCCGTTCCTTACACTCAGCGACAAAAAAGTCATCTGAGGGGTAGCCCTCCTCCATGGGGAAAAATATCATGTTGGTCATATTGGGGACTTCTTCGACCTTGACCCCGCCTTCTACAAGAAGCTCTCCCAGAAGCTTGGCGTTTTCGTGGTCCTCTGAGAGCCTCGGAATGTTATTTTTTAAAGCATAGAGTCCCGCCGCCGCAACCACTCCTACCTGTCTTTGAGCTCCTCCGAGACGTTTTCTCCATTTCCGGGCTTTTTCTATAAACTCGTATGGACCGCAGAGCATTGACCCCACCGGAGCCCCCAGCCCTTTTGAGAGACAAAATTGAACCGAGTCCGCCTCTTTCGTAAACTCTTTGACATCAACCCCGTAGAGGACAGAGGCGTTGAATATCCTGGCACCGTCAAGATGGACATGAAATCCAAGCCTGTGTCCCTCCCTCGCCGCCTCTGCAAAACGTTCGGGCGACACCGCGATCCCCCCCGTATAGTTGTGAGTGTTTTCCAGGCAAAGGATAGTAGTGTCGGGATGATGGATGTTATTGTCCGCTCTGTTTGCCGATGCAAGATCTTCCGCTTTCGGTATCCCTTCATCATCATCGAGAGGATAGGGACAGAGTCCCGCAACAGCGGAAAACCCTCCCACCTCGGCATTCCAGACATGTGAACGCTTACCGGCCAACAGGCTCTCTCCGGGACGCCCTGCAGTGAGAAAGGCGAGCAAGTTGCCCATAGTACCCGAGCAGGTGTATATGGCCGCCTCTTTTCCCGTAAGTTCTGCTGCGTATTCTGCCAACGCATTCGAAGACGGGTCGTCACCATAAATATCGTCTCCAACCTCTGCATAGGCCATCACCCTGCGCATCTCGTCCGAAGGTTTGGTAACCGTATCGCTGCGGAAATCCATAATTTTCATTTTTGTAAGCCTCCATTAAAAATAGGTTGTCTTTCGGACCCGTACATAAAAACTATGTCGATGTACTCATACAGATTGGGCACACTCACATTTTAACCCCCAGCCTGGCCCATGGGAGGAAATCTTCGCTTACGGCGATCCCGAGTTCGATCCCATGACCTTCGATCCCGTGGAAATCGGAGCCAGCCGTCGGATAGAGATCATGTTTCTCACTCATTTTAAGGTACTTATAAATCTCTTCCGGACTGTGTCCGGAGTATAGTGCCTCTATTCCCCACAGGCCTTTGTTTTTAAGATCCCGCAAAAGATCGTTCATGTCGGTATCCTCAAGAAAGGTCTGTGCCGGATGCGCCAGTACGGCGAGCCCTCCGGCTTCCGTGACCATGGAAATACACTCCTCTGCGGAAAACCTTTTACGCGGCACGTGCGCGCTTCCCCCATAACCGATATATTTCGAAAAGGCCTCCCCGAAACTCGACACGTAACCCCGACTCATCATAAGCCTGGCAATGTGGGGCCGGGCCACTACCTGCCCCTTTGAGAAAGATATAACGTCCTCGATCTGTATATCAAATCCCAGGTCTTGAAGTTTTCGGCATATTTTTATATTTCGCGCACTCCTGCCCTCTCTGATCTCAGCCAGCCCTTTTTGAAGACGTGCGTTTGAACTATCTATACGGTATCCAAGTATATGTAGTGTAAAATCCGATTCTGCGGAGAGCTCAATACCGCTTAAACCAGTGATCCCGTATTCCTTGCACAGAACCATGAAAGACGCAAGCCCTTCCGTGGTGTCGTGGTCGGTCAGACTGAGAAGAGAAAGGTGCCTCCGCTTGGCTGCCCTCACAATAGATCCAACACTCAGCGTTCCGTCGGAGTGATTGCTATGGATGTGCATATCTATCAGAATCATTCTTCGTTATTTACCTCATCATTCATTTCCTCATTTATCCCGTCCATCATCGGGTAGAGGGATTGAGAGAGCACAAAAGATAGAAGCTCAAGTTTTTTTAGATCATCATCGGAAAAAGCATGAGGTGCACCGGATTCGATTTGAAGAACGCCTATCTTTTCGCCTCGAGTCGAAAGAACCGCAGAGATCATTGACCTGGCATTCCTGTAAAACGGCAGATCCCTGCTCCCCTCGATCCGCCCTGTAACGTAGGATCTGCCCGATGCGAGCACCTTCCAGGCGGCACAGCCGTTTCTCGGTACGGCAGACCCTAAGCGTCCGGTTTTTCCCGGCATATACATACCGCCGCGCTTATCTGCAACCGCTACGAAGACCTCATCTCCCTCGGTCATATCCCGGATCAGTCCAACCGCGGTTTTTACGACCCCCTCAATATTTTTCTCCCTTGAAAGTTCCGTAGAAAATTTATCCAGTCCATTAATAAATTTTTTTCCGGAATCCCTGTAATATAGCATAAAGCCTCCGATAGCTAAAAGCAAAATAAAGACCGCCGCAGTGTCGAACCATGTAAAAACACCGCATATGGAACCAAGTACAGCTCCCGAAGTGCATATTATAAGATTGGCCTTATGTGACCACCTGCCATTCTCAGTCAGCCCCAGAAAAGATGCCAGAATCGAAGCTATTAGCAGCGGGGATGAGTCAAAAACACAGCTTAAGCCGCCTCCCGAGAATAAGACAGAAAGCCAGATAACCTGAGGCCAAAATTTTCTTCGCCCAAAGACACGCATCGACGCCTCACCATTTTTCAACGTGAAGTATCCTGCCTTCCAGTGTAAGTATCCTTATGCGCTCCCCATCAACGATAGCTACGCTTGCCGGATCCTTTCCCTTGGGGATCGTCGTGGATCCCGGATTTAAAAAAATAGTTTCTTTTTCCCTCACGACAGATGACACATGCGTATGTCCGGAAATAGCTAGATCGGCCCTTAAATCTAGTGCGGTCTGCCTGAATAAGGGGAAGTTGTCTCCGTGCATCATAAATATTTTCCTTCCGTTCCACCAAATCACCACATAAGGCACAAGAGGAAGGCCCAGAACCACCTGATCGACATCCGCGTCACAGTTGCCTCTTGAGATCAGGAGAGTCCCCTCGTAGTCCTTTATGGCATCTGCCAGATCTGAGGGGGTATAACCTCCCGGGATCGGATTCCGCGGCCCATGATAGAGAACGTCTCCGGCGTGCAGTATAGCTTCCGTATCTTTAAACAGTTCCAGCGCAGATCTCCACGCAGAAAGGCTTCCGTGCGTATCGGAGAGCACACCCAAAGTATGGCCTTCAATTTTTTGAATCGTCATCACAGCGCCTCCTTACGGCAAGACCCCGATTGATAATATTCCAAGCTATTATATAATCAGTACGCTTGTAATAATACCGATATAGGAGTGGATTTTCATGAATATAGACGCAAAAACCCTTGGCGAGCAAGACATGAAGATGCTCGTTCACTCTCTTGAGCTGGTCTCCGCACGTATTTTCGAATCAGTAGTCACACTGAACCAGATGGCATGTTCCAATACCCCGGAGATGCAGGTCCTTTTCAGTCAATGGGTCACATGTTTGGGCGATGAGATATGCAGGCTCGTTGAGGAAAACAGCGACATTGACCCTGAAGAGATCTCCCAAAAAATCGGAGTCAGTTCCTCTACGATAATTTCGCTGGCTCTGGCCCTTCACAGACAGGGAAAGATAAAGATCAAATCTATCAGGGCCGAGCAGGGAGACAATATCAACACCGAAATCTGTGATTGTCTCAAATAGAACGAGACAAGATGCCCGACTAGCGTTCCGGCCATGGTCCGATCGCCGGACCGTTGGGTTGTGTGTTTATCCCGTCGTACAGTCTTTAAAGAATATTGGTCTGAGACCTTTAGACGCACCTTCTCCTTGCGGCGTTCATCATAAGGCTGTAAATCGTTGATATTATAGGGCAACAACACCATCGTCGCCGAAAACTTGGGTGTTTTGCCAGTTCGTGCTTTGCCACAAAATCCCAAGGGAGAGAATTTTCTTTGAAGATCATAGTCGATGCAGATGCCTGCCCACAATTTGCTTTACGACAAGTTATCGAGGTCGGTAAAAAACACGACATTTCGGTCATCACTGTCTCCAACTTCAACCACAACATCGTTTCAAGCGAGCATATCACAGTCGGGAGCGAGCCTCAGGAGGCGGACCTGAAAATCATAAACATTACCGTTGCCGGTGATATCGTTGTCACTCAAGACTGGGGACTGGCCGCAATGGTGCTCTCAAAAAAAGCTTCCGCCATAAGCCCAACCGGAATTGAGTACAGCGACGAAAAGTTAACCTTCTTGCTTGAGGAAAGAAACATCAAGGCTCAATTCAGGAGAAGCGGCGGAAGAACAAAAGGCCCCAGAAAAAGAACTTCAAAAGATGATGAACGATTTAAGAATGCACTGGAGCGGGTAGTTTTTAAAAGGCTGGAGGCAGAAAAATCTATAGAAGGAGATTGACCTGCAAACCTAGTCGCAGCCTGAATTTAAAGCC
>CAYZYF010000037.1:0-14148 GCA_964482015.1 uncultured Synergistaceae bacterium | reverse complement strand
GAGGACCAGGCCGCCTGGGTGAATGCTGCGAGCCAGATCTTAGGATTGGCGAAGTCGACAAGATTGACACTGTACATATACTCAAGGCCCTTCCAAGCTCCTGGGAGCATGAGTACGCGAACGAGCATGATGGCGAGGAGCACGAATATTGAGGGTATCATTATCATGTTCGCTTTTTCAAGGCCGCCCTGCACGCCGCGCATGATAATCAGCGCAGCGATAACGACCGCCGCGACGAACCAAAGCCACGCCTGTACTGAAGGAGGCGTCATGGCGAATTCGTTCCACACCTCAGTCGTAAGCTCCACTCCTCTTTCCTCCACCTGTGTAAGGAAGCCTGTGAAAATCAGGGACAGGTACTTCATGACCCAGCCGAGCACGACCACGTAGTAGGAACCGAGCATGATGCAAACCATACCTGCCCACGCACCCACCCAGGCCCATTTGTCTCCGAGGAGTACTTTAAAGCCGCCGGCGTTGGCCATGCGGGTTTTTTTACCGAAAACCGATTCAGCACAAATGAGAGGAACCGCCCAGACAAAAAGGGCAAAAAAACAGATAAGGATGAATGTACCGCCGTTGTTGCTGGCAACTTCACGCGGGAAGCGCCATATGTTGCCTGTACCTACGGCCATACCGAGAATCGTAGCGATAAGTCCCCATCGACTTGAGAATTGATCGCTGGTTTGTTTGATTTCAGCCATACATAAGACCTCGCTTTCTTGTCAGTGATTTCTGCTTAAAAACAAATAGAATAAAAAGCGAACTGCTTAAGCGATACGTCCGGGCCTGAATCTAATTTATATCTATTGCCTCTCCCCCTCTCCCGCCGTATTGGAACGCCGAATATACATAGGAAATAGATATTCAGGACCCGACACTCTAACAGCTTAGCACAGATAAACTTTATTATCAATATTACAAGCCAGAGAAACATTCGGTTTTTTAGCTGAAGACATTCGTGAAATATTCGTGAAATAGTTTATATTTCCTGGAGAACATGGGTTTAAGTTAGACAAAGAATGGTGGCTAAAAGCCGGCAAGCCTGTAGAAAATCACCGTCCGACATGGACAGCAAAAGTCCGGACCATAAACATCCAGACCACGGGATGAGAGCTCAAGCGAAAGAAACTTTTTCCCTCATAACCTTCCATATGCGTATATACAGCTCGGCTCTGTCATATGAAGGGCCTTGTAATTAACTAATTTTACTATATATATAATCTATATTTTTGCTTTTACTTCAGATCTCTCTTTTAGTTTTTTTTCGATCTCGATAAGCTCATTCCTAGAGTCGGAATCCATGTTTTTCATCATTTCATTGCGATATAACATGCCTATGTCGTTTCTGGAGAGACCGGGATGAGACTCAAACTCCGAGTAAGCCGCGATTTTTTTATCTTTGGAAAAAACATCGAAATCCGCAAAACGACGGCCCATCTCGCTATATTCCAATCCCATCGCTATCCTCTTTACCTCCTGCACCTCCATCGGGGTAAAGATCTTCAGCAGGTACGCAGGAACGCTCATCAGCGCCATGGCCTGGTCCCTGCCCCATCTTTCGGCCAGGACGACCCCTACTTGGAGTCCCTGCACCGCGGCCCAGAGCCTCTGCCTGTGGAGGTCGAAATGTCCTTCTGCATCATATATCCTTATCTCTACGTCGTTCCAATCGGGAGTTCCCATTGCGTCGCCAAGATATTCCGTGCCCCTTATAGCAAGGAACTGTATGATCGCGCCTTTTGACCTGTCATGGATCAAAAGCGCCTTTTCGTGCATATCCCCGGTAGAGACGGGCCTGTTCAATGCCTTTTGGGTGAAGTAGACAACGGACGAAGTTCCCGGTATGTAGTTTCGGAACATCGGGTCCTTGTCTATTATCTCTCCGCCCAGATCGTTTTGTATTGCAGCTATCCCGCTGCCTATGCTTCCAAGAAGGCGCATCACAATATAACCCGGCAGCATCTTGACCTCTTCGACACCCGATATCAGCCTTCGGTTGATGAGTATGCAGAGAAGCAGCTCTATTGAGTTTTCGGAGACGTAGGTCTCCTCCTCCTCTTCCTCGGTCAGCAAGTCGTCTGACGAAATAAAAAAGATCAGCCTTCGGTTGTTTCCGTATATGCCGAGAGCACGCTCGGGATCGACCTCTACGTGGGATCCCCACTCGTTCAGGCATTTTTTAATTTCGGACACCTTGTCCGTCGCATGCAGGACGAGGCTTTCAGGACCGCTTCTGACCAAAGAGAGCATCAATCTTCCTCCTCTCGTGAATCAAAGGGACGAGCGCCTCCGCTCAAGCCTGGCATCGTCCGTCCCCGGCGGGTAGTTGAACGGGATCACGTCCCCTGTTTCCATATGTATAAGGTACATTTTCTCAAGTCCGTTCAGAAAAAATCTCCCCCGGTCATCCAACAGGGTGGGATGCTCAAGGCTGTGTCCGAACAAATTATACTCTCCCGAATCGGCGGATACATCCTCGTATGTGTGCCCGGCCCTGAAACGAAAGCTGCCGATATAAAAACGACCCGGTTTGCTCCAGACCTGTATGGGGGAGTCTTCCGTCATCTCCAGCAAGGTCGGGAGGTGATCGTGATTGCCTGTCAGGAGTATTGCGCCGCACGTTTCCTCCGTGATCAGATCAAGTAAGGTCCTGACCTTTTTACGGTACAGGTCGAGCATACCCGGTCTTTTTTCAAGCTTTATATCATCTACCATGTCGCCCGTGTGGATGATCCATGCCGGCCTGAGTCGCTGTATGGCCCGTCTCAGGTACGAAAACATAGTCGAAGGCGTGTCGGATATGTGAAGGATCATATCCCTCCCGTCAATCGGAGGAGGATTAAGCCCGAGTCGCACGGTAAAATCGTCTATCCTGCTTCTCACAGGACAGCTTCTTATCTCCTCGAACGTCGGTTTAGGCAGGTTTTTAGGCGGATGCATGGTGCTCACGGTCACTCACCTCCCGTACTGCAAAGGACCAAACAAATCGTTCCGGAACTCTTCATCCGGTACCCAGCTATATTATAACAGCCTCTCTACCGAAAATCATTTCAAATATAGACAATGATTTTTGGACAAAACTCTTGTGTTTTCGCCCTTTAACATATACCATGACTCGTACAATCGATGGTTCTCCGAGCCACTTTGCCTAAAGACACGTTCCATGGCAGTCTGGCCGATAGGGTTTCGCCGGAAACAGCGAGGCCTCCCTCTGGAAAGGAGAACGGCTGTATGCGACTATTCGGCCGTCTTCTCCAATGAGGACGGTCGATTTATTTTCAAAAGGGATATCACACGAAATCCCAACTCTCCCACGCGAGACCGCCCCCAACGGTCTCGCGACTTTATATTAATGCAATTATGTTGCATTATGCGCATTATTATACTTTTCTCTTAATATTATTTGCCATAAAAGATTAAAATAGTGTAGAATTAACACTACGCCATATTTTTCACTTTTATGGCATTTTTTGTGTCCTCTGCCAAAAAAGGATACGACCCTGAATCTGCTTCTCCTGTGGCTTGTGCTATGGAGCGCAGACGTTAGGGCGGGCCCGGAAACAGGCCCGTCTCCCGTTTCGGAAAGGGGGGATCCTCTTGTTGTCAATAGCGGATCCGTATTCTCACCCTCCTCTCCGGCTATGCTTCACCCTGTTCCGGCAACAACATATCTGCATCTATTAATCAAGGAGGGTAATTCCATGAAGAGAAACAAGCGCTATTTACTTTTCATCACCATTCTCGCGATCATTATTACGGCATTTGGTTCCGCTGCCTTTGCAAAGGCTCCGGTGCTAAGGATGGCGACAACGACCAGCACAGACAACACAGGCCTGTTGGACTATCTGGCCCCTATCCTGCTGAAGGATACCGGCATTGAGATACAGTGGGTCTCAGTGGGGACGGGCAAGGCGCTGGAGTACGGCCGAAACGGTGATGTCGACATCGTATTAACCCACGACCCTGCGGCCGAAGACAAGTTTCAGGCTGATGGAGCCGGGGTAAACCGCCGCAAGGTCATGTACAACGATTTCGTGCTGATCGGCCCGGCAAACGATCCGGCGGGCATCAAAGGCAAGCCCATCGTCGAAGCCATGGCAACGATAGCGGCAAAGCAGCTGCCCATAGTAAGCCGTGCGGACAAATCGGGAACACATTCTGCGGAACTCAAACTCTTCAAAGAGGCAAAAGTCACCGGCTTCGATAAGGCGGCATGGTATGTTCAGACCGGACAGGGGATGCTCGCAACGATCAACATCGCCGATGAACGCAACGGATACGCGCTTGCCGACAGAGGCACGTTCATAAAGTACGATGCTAACCTCAAGGGAAAGCCGGGACTGGTAATAGTCGTGGAGGGAGACGCACAGCTTCTTAACATGTACACGGTCATGGCGATCAACCCGATCAAACATTCACATGCCAGATACGACCTCGCGATCAAGTATATCGACTGGATCACATCTTCCAAGGTGCAGAAGGATATCGCCAACTTCAAGCTCGAGGGCAAGCAGCTCTTCTTCCCCAACGCAGAGATAAGGGCGGGGCACTAGGATCACGGTGCAATGATTCGTCCGGCCGGATACCGCGTGCATTCCGGCCGGATACCGAGGGGGGTACGGGTTGGATTTTATAATTCAGGGATTTTTCCAGTCCATTAGGCTGATCGCCTCGATGGACGAGGAGACCATGAATGTTGTTCTGACTACCTTGAGGCTCACAGGCCTCTCAATGCTCATCATCTTGGGCGCCGGCCTGCCTATGGGGTTCGCTCTGGGCTATTTTGAGTTTCCAGGCAAACACCTCCTGAGGACCATTACCGACACTTTGCTCGCCCTTCCGACCGTGGTAATAGGGCTTCTGGTCTATGCCTTCGTATCCCGCAGAGGTCCGCTTGGAGAGCTCGAACTCCTATTTACCATACGCGGCATGGCGATAGGTCAGGTAATACTCGGCCTACCCATCGTCATTTCCTACACGGCGACGGCTATAGAAGGACTTGACAACAGACTGAGGCTTACTCTGCAGACGCTCGGCGCCTCCGGAGGGAAGCTGGCGCTGACCAGCCTGTGGGAGGGCAGATTCCAGATCCTTGTCGCCGCTCTTACATCTTACGGGAGGATCATAGGCGAGGTCGGATCCGCCATGATGCTCGGCGGAAACATCAAGTGGCATACAAGGACCATCACGACGGCCATCACGCTGGAGACCGGAAAGGGAGACTTTGCCCTCGGCATCGCCCTCGGCATAATATTGATCGCGATCTCATTCGCGCTGAATATCTCCCTATCCCTGTTGAAAAGGATGGCGGACAGCAATTAGTACAAAATACTGTTATCTTAACGGAGGGTTCACTTAAAAATGAGAAAGATAAGATCCGCTCTTGCACTGACACTGACGCTGCTGCTTACTATTCCGGCCTTTGGAGGAACGATCAAGCTTTCAAGCACCATAGGCCCGGTAGACGCGGGGATCGTCCCTCTCCTGGCCGAAACTTACAAAGCTAAGACAGGGACCGACTTCGTTATTGAAAAGGCCGGGACAGGCGCCACTCTGAATAAGGCCAAGACTGGCAACTTTGATATTGTAGTGGTACACGCAAGAGCCCTTGAAGATCAGTTCATTAAGGAAGGTTTCGGACAAAACCGTCAGGACATCATGTACAACGATTTCGTCATACTCGGCCCGAAGGACGATCCTGCAGGGATAAAGGGCATGAAGTCAGCGGCCGAAGCATTCCGGACTATCGCGGCAAAGGGAGCTCCTTTCATAAGCCGCGGTGACCTTTCGGGCACTCATGTCTCCGAAATGAACGTTTGGGAGGCCGCAGGCCTCAAGCCGGACGGAGAAAAGGACGAGTGGTACACAGTATTTTCATTGGGCAAACTCGGTAACGGAGTGACCACGGACTTTACCAACAAGCGCAACGCCTATACCATCATGGACAGAGCCACCTACCTGACCAAAAAGAAGGGCATCAAGATAGTTCCTCTGGTGGAGGGGGACCCGATACTCCTCAATCTGATCGCGACCATAGAGGTCAGCCCCAAGAGATTCCCCAACGTCAACAACGCCGATGTCGTAAAATTTGTGGAGTGGCTTCGTGACGATGAAGCTCAGACAATAATCAAGGATTTCAAGGTCAAAGAGTTCGGAGAGCCGCTTTTCTTCCCAAATTCCGACCTGTGGCACGAAAGGAATCCAAAGTAGAGCGGATAGCGTAAATTGTGCCCGAGGTCCCAGCGGCCTCGGGCATTTATCAAAAATTATCGGAGGACATGACGTGGGATCAAGGATCATATACGAGATCAAGAACCTTACTCACAGCTACGGCAAAGGACCTCAGACCCTGGACATCGAATATCTTCGCATCGCGGAGGGAAGTGTCCTTGGGCTGGTCGGCCCCAACGGAAGCGGCAAATCGACACTTTTGAAAATTCTTGCCTTTCTTGAGCCCTGCACTGGGGGATCCCTTTTTTTCGGCGGGTCCGATCCCGCGGGGAAAGAGGTATATGTCAGAAAAAACGTCACATATTTACTGCAGAATTCATACCTGCTCAAGCGTTCCGTATACGACAATATTGCCTACGGTCTCAAGCTGCGAGGGGAGACGGACGGCATAAAGGACAGGGTTTATGATTCATTGAAGAGGGTGGGGCTCTCTCCGGCCAAGTTCGCCCAAAGACCCTGGTACAGGCTCTCCGGTGGGGAGGTCCAGCGCGTTGCCCTTGCCTCCAGGCTGGTGCTTCGCCCGAAGGTGCTGATCCTTGACGAGCCCACAGCCAACGTGGACGAGTCCAGCGCACTCCTCGTAAAGGACGCGGCTCTTTCCGCATGGAAGGAATGGGGGACTACCGTGATCGTAGCCACCCATGATCTCCCATGGCTTGCCGAAGTCTCGACCGACACCATCAGCCTTTACAGGGGCAGGATCGTCGGACACGGCACTGAAAATCTTGTGCACGGTCCCTGGATCAGAGAGAATGGGTCCGTCGTCAGAGTTCTCTCCGATGGACAAAAGGTCCGCGCTCTTTTAAAGAATGGCTCGGACCTGAACGCAGCGGTCATAAACCCCTCCGACGTCCTGATCATTTCAGATGAGTCAGTCGCCTCCTCCGGGACCAATATCATTAGGGGCACGGTAACGAGCATCTCCCTTGAAAGGGCTACGGGCTCCGCGTTGGTATCCGTCCAGGCCGGAGATATCGTTCTCAAATCACGTATGTCTATCGAAAAAATGAAAGAGACGCAGATCTCTCCCGCCGCCGAGATCATGCTGTTTTTTTCGCCCGCCGATGTTCGCTGGACATAGCCTCTTCTTTCCGTACCTGCCAAACAAATTAACGTTTGAGTGAAAATATAATGTAGAATGATATAGCATCGCCGGGGACATTTATATGCCGCCCGCGGTACGGTGTGGAGAGGATGATCATGCATGGGCGGGATTATGGGCTACATAGGCAAAAGAGACGCGGTAAAAATTATTCTGGAAGGACTGGCGAAACACGAATATCGGGGGAATGACTCTGCCGGCATAGCTGTGATAAGAGAGGGAAAAATAGATCGTCTTCGCACGGCAGGCAGGGTAAAACAGCTTTCCGAGCTGATCGAAAAAAATGGATTTGCAGGCGACCTGGGCATAGGCCACACGCGATCGGCCACACACGGCGGCGTAAACGAAAATAATGCCCATCCTCATCTGAGCGCAGACGGAAGGGTTGTTCTGGTTCACAACGGGATCATCGAGAACGCAAGGGAGATCCGAAATGATCTCGCCGCTAATGGTGTCGTCTTCACGTCGGAGACGGACTCCGAACCCGCTGTTCAGTACCTCGCGCGAGTCTATGAGGGAGATCCTGTCTCGGCTATTTTAAAGATGGTGAAACGAATAGAGGGCACATACGCGATGGCAATTCTGTTTTCAGACAGGCCCGATGAGATCTGGGCCGTCAGAAAAGGTTCACCGCTTGCCGTGGCGAACGTAGGGGATGAAAGTTTCTGTGCCTCAGACCCGACGGCCCTGCTGGATTTTACGAGAAACGTGTGGTTCATGGACGATGGAGAAATAGCCGGAATATCGAAGGGCGGTTCAGTTTTTTATGACTTCGGCGGCCTTCCTCACAGAAAAGAAGCGGTCCACCTTGATTGGGAGACCACAATAGCCAGCAGAGGCAGTTACCCTCACTTTATGCTCAAGGAGATCCACGAACAGCCCGAAGTGGTTGCCAAGACGCTCCTCGGTAAAACAGGATCAAACAGGATCAATCTGAGCCGTGATTTGGACTGGACCCCCGAGCAGGCGGCCGAATGGAAAAAGATCCACCTTGTGGCTTGCGGGACATCCTACCACGCCTCCATGGTCGCGGCAAGGATAATGGAGAAATTGGGAGGCCTTGAGGTCAGGACTGAGATAGCTTCGGATTATCGCGATAGAAATATTCCCGTCGGACCCGATACCCTGGCTATATTTATCTCACAATCAGGCGAAACAGCAGATACGCTCTACGCGGCAAGGATGGCAAAGGCAAAAGGCGCCAAATGTTTTGCCGTCACTAACGCGCACGGCTCAACAATTCACAGGGAGATGGGTGACGGAATGACGACCCCCGCCGGACCCGAGATAGGCGTCGCCGCCACTAAGACCTTCACTTCGCAGATCACGCTCCTCACCCTCATTGCACTCTACCTGTCAAAGTTGAAAAACAGGCTTTCACAGGAAGACGAGAGCAGGGTCGTATCCGCCCTTTCGGAGATCCCCGCAAAATTAACCCTGATTTTGGAGAAGGAAAAGGAAATCGAGAGGATCGCCCGAAACTTTGCCGAAAGCAGAGGGTTTTTCTTTATAGGCAGGGGGCTTTCATACCCCATAGCCCTGGAGGGCGCCTTGAAACTAAAAGAAATATCATACCTGCACGCCGAGGCATATCCCGCAGGGGAGATGAAACATGGACCGATCGCGCTGCTCGACAAAGAGCTGCCCGTCGTAGCGCTGGTTCCCAAAAATGATCTTTGGGAAAAAAACATCTCCAACATTGAAGAATCCATGGCGAGAAACTCGCCCATAATAGCAGTTGCTACCGAAGGAGATTCCGAGATCGGACATTACTCGCAAAACGTGATGTTCACCCCCTCGACCGAACCGGAACTTGTCCCTTTTATGTCTGTAATTCCTCTCCAGCTCTTTGCGTACTATATTGCGAGACAGCGCGGATGCGACATAGATATGCCGAGAAATCTTGCGAAATCGGTGACGGTAGAATAAAAGATTCCGATCCAAAAACTCAAGGGGGCTTTTTGACGGGCGCGACATCGCGCCTGGGGAGGATGTCATAATAGTGGCAAGGGGTAAAAACGCTGTATTTAAAAGGGTTTTGAAGCTTCCACAAAGTCACAAAAAGATAAATTGGTGTGCTGCTTAGAGCTTTTATGTAAGAAATGAGGGCTGTAAGCAGTACACCAGTACCCCTTTATAAATTAGACACTGAGAATATAGATGTATCATATTTAGCCTTATATAATCGTATTTATGTTCTGTAAGTTATGTATTCACGTTAAACAATAAAGAGGAGTAAGTCTATGCTTAACTATGAAGTATTCAACAAGGAAAATCAGCCGACAGAAGCCGAAATCAAGGATTTTGTTGGAACAGAGATTTTCAAACTTTTTTCTGATTTAGATAATCACTTGTGCGAGAACTATAAAATCAAGCATAAATTAGCCTATTCTAATTATGCCATGGATAAAAACATGTGACGAGGATGGAACATCAAATATCAGAAAGGCGGCAAATCATTATGCACGATTTGCCCGCAGCAAGGGTATTTTTTAGTTTTAGTTGAAGTTATGATGGCTGTAGAAATTAGGAAACATGAAATAAGTGCAAAGAAAAAGGCTTAGAAATTGTGAGCTAAGTAGGTTGGTATGGAATATTACGATTACTTCATAAATAAATTTTAAAACACGATCTAGGAAGAGTTAACAGACGATGAGGATTATCATGTCAAAAAAGAAAGGTGAAATCACAATTCGCAGTTCGGCGGCTGAATATTTAACTTATGTTGCAGCAGTTGGCGATAGTGCTGACAGTATTGAAATGCGTTATGAAGATGAAAATATATGGCTGACTCAGAAGATGATGGCGCAGCTTTATGATGTTTCAGTGCAAAATATTGGACAGCATATTAAGAAAATATTAGATGATGGTGAGTTGATAGAAGTAGCAGTTATAAAGAAATACTTTATAACTGCCGCTGATGGAAAACAGTACAGTACAAATCACTATAATCTTCAAATGGTTATTGCTGTGGGTTTCAAAGTAAACAATGACCGTGCTGTCCGTTTCCGAAAATGGTCGGGACAAATCGTGAAAGAGTACACCATCCAAGGCTGGACAATGGACAAAGAACGGCTGAAAAAAGGTCATATGTTTACGGATGAATATTTTGAGAGGCAATTACAAAATATCCGTGAGATTCGGTTATCTGAGCGTAAATTTTATCAGAAAATTACAGATTTATATGCTACGGCTTTTGATTATGATAAAGATGCAAGAACTACGAAGCTTTTTTTTCAGACTGTGCAGAATAAAATGCACTGGGCTGTCCATAGGCATACGGCAGCAGAACTCATTGTAGAACGTGCGGATGCAGGGAAAGAACATATGGGACTTACTACATGGGAGTATGCTCCGAATGGGAAGATTGTAAAAGCCGATGTATCTATCGCCAAGAATTATCTGAGCGATAAGGAAATGTCCTATATGGAAAGAATCGTCTCTTTGTATCTTGATTATGCAGAACTGCAGGCGGAACGCCAGATTCCAATGAGTATGGAAGATTGGGCAAAGCGGCTGGATGGTTTTTTGGAATTTAATGGGAATGAAATTCTTATAGATGCAGGAAAAATAAGTAGCGAGCAGGCTAAACTTCATGCGGAAACGGAATTTGAAAAATATAGAATTGTGCAGGATAGGCTGTTTATGTCTGACTATGATAGATTTTTGCTGGAATTAGAGGAACAAAATTGAAAAATCATGTTGACCGATTACCAATCAAAGAACAAAAAAACGTACGAAATTGCTTTAAATTATCATTACCCTGCAAGGGGCATAGATTCCCTTTTGAATACCTAAAAATAGTCGTAAAGGAGAGAGGTTTTGAGAGAGAGCAAGATCATCGCATTCTGCGTCATCATCTCGCTGTGCCTCGTATGTACCCTTCCTGCCTCGGCACGGACGCACGAAAACAATGATTCGGGACTGGAAACTTTTTTGTCTGTGATAAAGACATGGGGTACTTTTCTTGCAAAAATAACGGGATCCTATGACTCTCTCAAAGATATTGCCATATTCAGCAATATCGTGAGGATGTGGCACGACATAGTGGCTTCGAACGGGTTCAGCGTACAGAGACTCTTTGAGGCGATCATGAGATGGCTGGGCATTTCCATCATGATGCAGCAGGAAGAGGGGCCTCAGGGAAGCTATTCCATATGAGGGCGTGGGTATATATACTCCGGTGTTCGGACGGCACACTGTACACCGGATGGACTAATGACACGGAAAAACGGCTGGCCGCGCACAACAAAGGAACCGCCTCCAAGTACACAAGGGGCAGAAGACCGGTCGAGATGATATTCAAAGAGGGGTTTGAAACAAGGGAGGCAGCCATGTCCCGTGAATCCGAGATAAAATCACTGAGCAGAGTGAAAAAGCTTCTGCTCGCGGAACATGCGTCCGATACCGAAAAGAAATAAAGACAAGTGAGGCATTGCTCGCCGGACCTGGCTGCAGTCTAATCCTCCTCTTTTCTGAGAGCTGACGCGGGAAGTTCGATCACCTCCCCCTCCTCTCCCTCTTTCTCGTACTCCTCTCCGTAATTTTGAAATTCATGCCGGCCGGCAGGATCTTTGCCGAACATATCGGTCGTATCCGATCCGCTTTTTTTTCTTCCGCCGGCGCCGAAGGTATATACCCTTACGCCGCTGCCCCTCATCAGCCCTGCGATTATAAGGCCGAAGAGTATGATCCCAATAAACCCTACAAGCAGCAGAGCGGCGGGAAAGGCAAATCCAAATATAAGCGTGCCGAAAAGCAAAAATAAGAGAAATTTCATAGATAAGCTCCTTTTCAGGCCCCTTTCTTTTCCTTTCCTTTCGTCGAAGTACCCCGTCTCTTCCCCTCAGGACGAGCGGCTGCGCCTGTTTTCTTTAACGGCCGTGTGCTCTTTTTCCGGACCTTTGTCTCGGCGGTGCCTTTTCTTCCATAAAAAGGATTCGTGCTCTTTCCCTCTTGCTCCGATGTCAGAGTCGGCCTCTCTTCTTTCATTTTGCCGCTTCTGTATCTTTCCTTAGGTGCGGAGGCCGTTCTTCTCTTTTTGGGAGAGAAGGGGGTTTTTTCCGCCTTCTCACCATCCCGCGGAATGTCCGAAGATTTTATCACGCGCGAAGCAGTCCTGTGGCGAGATTCGTTTCTCTCTGCCGTGCGGGGGGACTGCGCCTTTATCTCCCGCACCCTATCTTTTCGTTCCGCTTCGATCCGGGATTGTCTCCTATTTTTATCCGTTTCCGTCTGATGCGTTTTGCGGCCGTGTTCCGGCTTATCCGCAGCATCGACGCCGTTCTTTTTTCTAAGCTGGCCGCATGCCGCACTTATATCTGAGCCCCGCTCTTCCCTGATATCGGCCTCAAAACCTGCGGTCTCCAGGACCGACCTAAACTTCAGCACATCCTCGGGCCGCGGCTTTCTATAATGGCTGTCAGTCAGATTATACGGGATCAGGTTTATGAAGACATGTATCCCCGTGAGATAGCGCACAAGCCCTCTCGCATGTTCAACTGAGTCGTTGAGTCCCCCGAAGAGGGTATATTCTATTGTTATCCTGTCACCGGTGATCCTCTGGTATTCTTTCATCGCCGATTTAAGCTCGGAGAGCGGGTAGGTCTCGTTGATCGGCATAAAGGAGCTCCTGAGTCCGTCCTCCGCCGCATGGAGGGAAACGGCGAGGCGAACTCCGACTTCCGATCCGGCCAGTTCAAGTATGCCGGGAACCACTCCCGAAGTTGAAATGACGATATGTCTGACTCCCAAATTTCTCATTTTGGGATCCTTCAGCATTTCGGCCGACTTAATGACCGCCTCCGTGTTCATGAAAGGTTCACCCATGCCCATATAGACTACGTTGTTTATGTCCCGGCCGATAATTTTTTCCATCGCCAAAAACTGTCCGGCGATCTCGCCGGCGGAGAGGTTTCTCTCAAATCCGGAGAGCCCCGTGGCGCAGAAGGCACAGCCGAGCGGACAGCCCACCTGCGTCGAAACGCACGCCGTGAACCTCTCTCCCTGCCTTATCAGGACGGATTCAACACTTTCACCGTCATGAAGCTGCCATAGATATTTTCTGGTGCCGTCGATCACAGACCTTTCCTCTTTGATCAAAAGGGGAGGAGCGATATCGATCTTGTTTTTCAACTCCTCCCGAAGCGGCTTTGAGAGGTTGGTCATTGCATCTATATCAAAGATTTTTTTCTCCCAGATCCACTGACACATTTGATCGGCGCGAAACCCGGGCTGTCCGAACTCTTCGGATAAAAGCACGGTCCATTCGCTGCGGTCCAGATCCAAAGCATAAATTTTATCTTTCATCAATTAGCCCAAGGCTCCTTAAGGTCCGGATAAATAGGAAATCTTTCAGCCAATGCAGCCATGGCACCCCTAACCTCTTTTTTTATGCTTTCGTTCCCGGGGTTTGAGAGCACTTTTTCTATCGCGTCAGCGATAACAGCCATCTCAGGCCCCCTCATGCCCCTAGTCGTCAGCGCGGCAGTGCCGAGCCTTACCCCGCTTGTTACCATCGGCTTTTCCGGATCAAAGGGTATCATGTTCTTGTTTGACGTGATCCCGACCTCGCTCAGCAGAGATTCACCCTCTTTGCCTGTAATGTTTCTCGACCGCACATCGAGAAGAATCAGGTGGTTGTCTGTTCCTCCCGATACGAGACGGAACCCTCTCTCTTTAAGGGCCTGGGCCAGCGTAGAGGCGTTATCAACGACTTGGGCTGAGTAGGCTTTAAACTCGTCGGTCCCCGCAAGCATAAAGGTAACGGCCTTGCCGGCGATGGAATGTACGAGCGGACCTCCCTGAATGCC
>CAYZYF010000036.1:0-14403 GCA_964482015.1 uncultured Synergistaceae bacterium | reverse complement strand
TTGTTTCTATTCTTCCGATCTGCACTTAGGTCTTTAGCCCTCCCCATCGATTTGCCATCGACTCCCCTATTGATTCCCCATCGATTCCCCATTGTTTTTCGCCCCTACTCCAGCTCCATCGCTGTTACCTGTTCGGGCTCTATCCTCAATATCTTTATCCCCGATTTTAACTTTCTTACGAGGACAGGCAGCGTTATCTCTTTGGATACTATGTTGGAGAGGTCTATGTACAGTTCGCACGGCGGATTGTCCGAGGTCAATGCGTCTATGTCGGCCTTTGTCCCCCTCACGGTAAGTTCGACCGTCTGGGGAGAAAGTTTCCATTCCTTTCCGGCGTGAACGCCCTCCGTCATGATCCCGACTCCTGAAAAGATCCTGTCCGCGATCTTCCTGCGTATCGAAATTTCGACCCTTGCCCTCTCAGGTCCCGAGATTTCGATCTCTCCGTTTATCTCCGTGGGCTGCAGCGGCAGCGAGAGAGTCAGGTCCTGATCCAGGCCGGATATGTCGACTGGCGGAAGAATAAGTGATCTCATCTGCTTGACGGATGTGCTCTTTCCCCTTATGGTCACGTGCTGCGGCATGATCCGGATCTGATCCACCTCATAACCGTCCGCGGGGACACCCACGACTGGTACCTCTACAGGAACACTTTCGCCCAATATCTCATTTTCAAGGGTAACTGAGATCTCTATCTCCCTCGGCGTCATGGTGATGCGCTCGGCTTTGCCGGTGGTTCCCACGACCCGGACCGGGAGGCGCAGCGCCATGCCATCCTTGATCTTTGCTGCTGGCACTACCGTCTCTATCGACTGCACCGCGAGGACATCGGCCTCGGGACCGCTTATCGTCACTTCCTGCGGAACGATCTCCGCGGCGGAGACCACCATCCCCTCGGGAAGGGCTCCGTCTATCCTATAGCCGACTCTCAGCGTCCTCTCGACATGCCTGTATATCTCTACGTCCGCCGTAGAGGGCTGCCAGCTTCTGACTCTGACAAAAGGAGGGATGCCGATATTTATGGGAAGGCTGTACTTGCCGGGCTGAAGCCCCTGAAGGTCGACCCTTGCGGAAATATCGCTCTGCTCAACTCTGGAAAGGGCTGTGATCCTGCCGACCAGACGCAATTCGACCCGCCTTGTGTTATCAAACATCGAATATCCCCTTTGAAGATTCAGGTATTCTATATTGGCTGACATGGATCTGGTGCCATCGCTGTTGCCGTCCCACGCCACGAAAGCCCACAAAGTGAGGGAGATCGCAAAAGAGATGGCGAAGAGCCCAAAATTGGCCCTCAGCCTGCCGGTCCCCCTGATGCTGGCCCAGCGGTCGATGCTCTTCAGGTTCTCTTTCAGAAAGCCGGCGAATCTCGATAGTTTTTTTGCGATAAAATTATTCATTGCTGACACTCCCCGGCCACTGCTGAACTATTTCATCCCTGAGCCTGTCCATAAAGCCGGAGGCCCTTCCTTCGTAGCTGAAATAGTGGCTGCAGATGCTTCTGAGCTGCCCCTCGGTCAGGGGCTTCGAAAGCCGGCCGCCGGCGGCGACCGTTATCTCACCGCGCTCCTCAGATACCGCTATGGCCAGCGCATCGGACATTTCGGTGACGCCCAGCGCCGCACGATGGCGAGTTCCGTACCATCTTGAGATATCTGTCTTGTCTGTCAGGGGCAAATAGCATCCCGCGGCAATTATGTTCTGCTGGTCTATAACGACCGCACCGTCATGGAGAGGGGTCCCCGGCCAGAATATCGATACTACCAGCTCTTCCGTTATGTCAGCTTTAAGTGATACGGCCGTCCTCCAAACCTCTTTGAGACTTGTATTCCTTTGGAGGACACAGAGCGCGCCGATCCTCTGCGATTGGCAATATACCATGGCTTTTGTAAGATTCTCCGCCTTGATCTCGACCAATTCATCGTTTTTATCGACCTTCCACAAGTGCCCTTTCCCCAGCTCTTCAAGCATGTGCCTGAGTTCGGGCTGGAAGAGTATCGGTATTACTATGATAAAGGCGCCGAGCAGCTTGCCTATGATCCATGACATGCTTCGTAATTCAAGCACATTGGCCAGAACGCCGATAAGGCCTATGATCATAACGCCCCTCAGAAGCTGCATGGCCCGGGTCCCGACAAGAAGAAGCAGAACTCTGTAAATTATAAAAGCTACTATAAAAATATCCGGGATATCCTGCCATCTCAGGTCAAAAAACGGCACAAAAACCACCTCTTCAGTTAAAGCATGAACTAAACCGATTTATTATAGATCAGGGAACGGAGATCTTGTCTCTATAAAGCCTACAGGGTCCGAAGATCACTTTCCCCTAAGTTTTCTCAATAGCGCCAAGTTTCCTTCATCACCGATACCGCTCTTCGGCGTTTCCAGGATAGCCGGCACATCATCAAATTTTTCATCGTTCATCAGCATCGAGAAGGGGGCGAGTCCGATATTTCCTTCCCCCAGATGTTCGTGCCTGTCTTTTTTGCTTCCTTTTTCCATTTTGCTGTCACTAAGGTGCCAGCATCTTATACGTGAGAGGCCCACATTTTTTCTCATCACGCTCACCATCCTGCTGTATGACTCATAGGTCCTCATCTCATAGCCGGCAGCGAAGACGTGACATATATCTATACAAAAACCGACCCTCGGGTGATCCTCCAGCAGATCCAGCAACATGGAGAACTCGGTTACGTCGCCGCCGAGCACAGATCCCTGCCCGGCCATCGTTTCAAGCAGGATCATAACGTTCGATTCCGAGCTTTCTTCGAGCACTCGAAGGAGCGATTCCGCAAGACGCCCAAGCCCTCCCTCCGTGTCCCCGTCGAGAGAGTAGCCAGGGTGCAGGACAACGTCACCTATGCTCAGCTGGGAGCATCTTTCGATCTCTTCAATAAGAGCCGCCTCACTTTTCTCCCTGACATCAGGCAAACCGGCGAGGTTGATCAGGTAGGATGCGTGAGATACAACTTTCTTTACGCTGCTCTCCTTGGATGCTATGTAGAAATCTTCGATCTCCTTAAACGAAAGCGGCTTGTTGAGCCACTGCCTTTGGTTCCTGGTAAATATCTGCATCGATTCACAGCCTATGGCGGCGGCCCTTTGATAAGCCCTGTGAAGCCCTCCGGCAGCAGAGATATGCGCACCGATGAGAGCCACTAGCTGGTACGCCCCTTATAGACCACTCCGTGCATTCCGTCTATCGTTATCAGCGAGCCGTCTTCCGCGGCATCATAAATTCCGGCTGCCCCCACTATGGCGGGCAGACCAAGCTCAAGCGATGCGATAGCCGCGTAGCAGGAAAAACCGTCCTCTTCGCTGACCACTCCGGCGGCCTTTTTCATCGCCGGCAGGAAATCTTTGCACGACCTTCTCACAACGAGGATAGAATCCGAGCCGATCCGTTCTGCCGCATCCGCCGGATCATCTGACTTGCAGACCACCCCCGTCACCTTCTTCTTTATTATGCCAAGCCCCTTGCCTAGTATCTCAGCCACGGTGTAAACCTGTACGAGATTTGTGCTCCCGGGAACGCCGAGAGGTATCCCGGAGGTAAATACGACATTCTCCCCGCCTTTGACCAGCCCCTGTTCACGCACTATCGAAAGCCCGTTTGAAACGGAATCTTCAACATCGGTCGTGAAAGGACAGATCAGGGGATATACACCCCATACCAAGGCAAGCTCACGCCATGTGAAAAACGAGGGGGTAAGGGCGATAACTGGGCAATCAGGCCGATACTTGCTGACCATTCGTGCCGTCGCCCCGCTTCTGGTAAGAGAGAGGATGGCGGAGGCGCAAACCGTTTCGGATATATCTCTTGCCGCCCTGCTGACCGCGTCGGCGATCTCCCCGCAGACTAAAAATTTCTTGGGCACCCTTTGCCATTCAGCCAGATTTTCTTCCGTCCTGATAAGGATCTTATGCATAATTTTTACAGCTTCGACCGGGTACTTGCCGTTTGCGGTCTCACCCGAGAGCATGACAGCGTCGGCTCCGTCTATAACGGCGTTTGCGACATCGCTCGCCTCTGCTCTGGTAGGCCTGGGATTGCGGATCATCGAATCGAGCATCTGTGTCGCCACAATTGCGGGTTTGCCCTGAGAGCGGCATTTTTCTATTATCTCTTTTTGGACCATGGGCACATCCTCGGTCGGTATCTCGACGCCCAAATCGCCCCGTGCGACCATAATTCCGTCGACCACGGCGAGGATGTTGTCTATATTCTCCACGGACTGCCTGGTCTCGATCTTAGCGATTATTTTTGATATCCCAAAGTTTTCTTCCACTATCTTCCTGACGCCCAGAATGTCCTCCTGGGACCTCACAAAGGAAACGGCAATGTAATCGACCCCATGCTCAATTCCCCATTTTATGTCACTGATGTCCTTTTCGGTCAGGGTGGGTACGGAGAGATCTGCGCCGGGTACATTTATTCCTTTCCTCTCCCCAAGTTCACCGCCCACCATTACACGGCACCTTAGGGACTCCCGGTCAACAGACTCAACGACAAGAAGTATGGAGCCGTCGTCAATGAAAATTTCCTGCCCCGGAGATACTTCCTTATTCAGGTCGGGATAGTCAACGGAGACCCCGGATGGCGTTCCGGTGACGGACGAGACGTAGAGGACAAAAGGATCGCCCGCCATTAGCGTTACCGGAGAGCGGCCATCCAGAAGCCCGGTCCTTATCTCAGGCCCTTTAGTGTCCAGGATCGTCGCGATAGGCCTTCTGAACCTCTCTTCGACTTTTCTGACGTTGTCCATTGTATTTGTATGTGAATCGTGGTCTCCATGGCTGAAATTAAGGCGCGCAACATTCATTCCCGCCTTAAGAAGCTCCGCTATCGTCGCCTCGTCACTGCAGGAAGGGCCCATGGTACAGACAATTTTAACTTTTCGCTCCAGTCTTTTCATATCTGACAGGGTTACCTCTTACCTTCCGCTCCTTATTTCTCCATGTTTCGTATATACCAAGGCCGCTCCCCTTATCTTCATTGCGGATATGTGCTCCGTAAATTGGGCTATCCAAACTTCGCCCTCGTCGAGCTTCTCCGTATGGAGAAACCTATTTTCGGCGCCCCTTGTGACTCCTATCACCGTAACCCCGTTCTCAAGCGCTTTGACTGCGATATAGTCGCCGCTGCCCGGCTTGGTTGCTTCACCCATAACTTCAGACATATTTCGATCTCCTTTTATACTTCGCCATCGTCAGGAACAGTGCGCCCTGCCCCCTGAAAACTCTGCCAAGTCGTCGCACAATCGGTCGCAGGGAGCAACCTTCATGGAATTGAGCATAGAGACTATCGTCTGTTCAGAATCGACCATTTTGAGCAGGAGCTCATGATCGCCGGGATATTTTTTTAACAATTTACACATATCGGCGAAAAAAATCTCTTTCAATCCCTCGGTCTCAACCGTAATTGTAACATGAGGGGGCAGGAAGGATTTAAAATCTTCTTCTGTGTAAAGGTCATCTACAAGTATGGATATTCCCCGGTCAGCTTTAAGCTGGCCTCTGATCAGAAAAAGAGCTCCCGCCGTTAAGATAGGCTTGAACTTGGCCCATTGTTTCGGGTACATGACGGCTTCGACCGTGTATTCGGCATCTTCAAAATCAAGCACCCCCATCGGGTCGCCCTTTTTTGTGTATCTCTCCTTCCAGTCTGTAAGGAGCCCAGCCGTAACTACTCTGGTATTTCTGGCCTGCCATGAGGGCAGATCCGCAAACGTACAATTTATGTAATTTTTTATCATCGGCATGTAATCTTCAAAAGGATGTCCGGATATATATAGCCCCATGCTCTCTTTTTCGAAATCAAGCTTCTCCCTTTCGGTAAAATCGTCAACTTCATCCATCTGAGGCTCGTGATAAGTGTCATCAGATGCGTCAAAGAGCGAACACTGCTTGGTGTCGGAACACCTTTTGGATGCATAATCAAGAAAGACCGGGAGCGCGGCGAGAAGTTTCGCCCTGTTCTTCTCTATGCTGTCAAAGGCTCCGGCTTTGACCAGACTTTCCACGACCCCCCTGTTGACTACCCTTGTGTCGACCCTCAGAAAGAAATCCCAGTATGAACGGAAGGGACCCTCACCCTCCCTTGCGGCGATTATGTTGGAGACAGCTCCCTTTCCGACCTTTGCTACCGCCGAGAGGCCGAGCCTTATAACTTCGCCGGAAGCGGAGAACTCTTCTCTGCTTTCATTTATATCGGGTGGCAATACAGAGTATCCTGCCTCTCTGACGCTCCTTATATACTGCCCTAAAACACTCATCTTAGCGCCGACTATACTCGATAGGTATGCAGCCAGAAACTCCGGGCCGTAGTTTGCCTTTAGCCAGGCCGTCCTGTAGCTTATCATGGCGTAAGCGGCGCTGTGCGACTTGTTGAAGCCGTAGCCTGCAAACTTTTCAATTATGTCAAATATTTCGCCGGCCTTTCTGTGATCGACGTTATTTTTGACAGCCCCCGATATGAATTTCTCGCGCTGCTCGGCCATTACCTCAGGCTTCTTTTTTCCCATCGCCCTGCGGAGAAGGTCCGCCTCTCCCAAGGTGTAGCCTGCGAGGGAGGATGCACTTTGGATGACCTGCTCCTGATAAAGGATGACTCCGTAAGTTTCCTTCATTGATTCAGCCAGCGCCGGATGGAGGAAGTGCACCGGCTCTTCCTTGTGCTTGCATCTCACATACTGGTCTGCCATGCCGCTCTCCAGAGGTCCCGGCCTGTAGAGGGCGACAAGAGCGATAAGGTCTTCAAAACAGTCGGGCTTCATCCTCATTACCAAGGCAGTCATCCCGCTCGATTCCAGCTGGAATACCCCGAGCGTCTCCCCTCTTTGCAGCATTTCGAAGGTCTTTTGGTCATCCATGGGGATCTCGTCGAGATCGATCGACCCCTTGCCGTTTGCCTTGATGTTCTCCAGGGCTCCCTCTATCATGGACAGGGTCCTGAGTCCCAGAAAATCCATTTTGACCAGGCCAAGCCTTTCGATAGGCTCCATAGAATACTGGGTCACGATCTGTCCGTCGCCGAACTTTCTAACCGGGACCATGTCCATAATGGGCTTAGGAGAGATGACAATGCCGGCCGCGTGCTGCGAGCAGTGCCGCGATATACCTTCAATGTTGGATGAGATGTCAAGAAGTTTTTTGACCGCGGGTTCCGTGTCGTATATCGCCCTGAGGTCGGGTACCATGGCAAGCGCTTCGGGAATGCTGTTTATCCCGGATTTCAGGGAATCGGGGATCATCTTTGCGACCCTTCGGACATCGGGCACCGTCATGCCGAGGGCCCTGCCGACGTCTGCGATAGCGCCCTTGCTCTTCATACGATCAAATGTGATTATCTGAGCGACCCTGTCGCTTCCGTATTTTTGGACTATATATTCGATCAGCTCGTCCCGCCTCTTATCCGATACATCCGTATCGATATCGGGCATGCTGACCCTCTCCGGGTTCAGGAACCTCTCAAAAAGCAGATTGTACTTGATCGGATCCAGGTCGGTTATGCCCAAAGACCACGCGACGACTGAACCGGCCGCCGAACCTCGCCCCGGGCCTATCGGTATGCCCCTTTCCTTCGCGGCGGAAATTATGTCTGCGACGATGCAGAAGTATCCCGGAAAACCCATCTGTTCGATAACATCCAGTTCATAGTTCAGGCGCTTAACGTAGGCCTCGGGAGGAGCATCGGTCTTCAGCCTCTTCCTTAGCCCCGCTCCTGCTATGCCCCTGAGGTATGTTTCAAGAGTTTCGCCTTCCGGCAGCGGAAACTCCGGAAGATGGTAGTGCCCCATTTCTATATTGACATTGCACCGATCGGCGATCTTTTGCGTATTTATCAGCGATTCGGGCAGTTCATCTCCAAACAAAGCCCACATTTCTTCGGGTGATCTGAAATAATAGTCATCCCCGGTGAACCTGTACCTATTGGGGCTGTCGACATTGCTGTTAGTCTGGACACAGAGAAGGACATCATGCCAGCCGGCATCCGCCCTTCTCATATAATGGACGTCATTGGTCGCGATCAGGCTGTAGTTGTCCCTTCGGGCGAGATCTGCCAGCCCTTTGTTGACTATCGCCTGTTCGGTGATGCTGTTGTGCTGTATCTCAAGAAAAAAGTTCTCGGGTCCCAGGATATCCCTGTAAAGAGCCGCGCGCGATGCGGCTGCGTCACGGTCTCCCCTCAGAAGCAGGGATGGGATCTCTCCCCCCAGACAGGCCGAAGTGCCTATTATTCCCCCGCTATATTTCGAAAGCAGTTCGTGGTCGATCCTCGGCTTATAGTAAAAGCCGTCCGTGCCGGCGATCGAAACAAGTTTCATAAGGTTGTGGTAGCCCTCGTCGGTCTCAGCAAGCAGGATCAGGTGATATTGATTCTTTTCTTCCCTGCATGTGTGGCCGTTGGGGTCAACGTAGACTTCACAGCCCAGAATGGGCTTGACCCCCTCCGAGGTGCACTTGCCATAAAATTCGACGCAGCCGTACATGACGCCATGGTCGGTCAGGGCTATGGAATCCATTCCCATATTTTTTGCCGCAACGGCCAGGTCGCCGCACTTGTTTGCCCCGTCCAGCAGGCTGTACTCGCTGTGGACGTGAAGATGAACAAAAGGCCTTTCGATCATCGTTCGGCCCCTCCAAAATCTTCTTCTTCACTGTCCGGATTCGCCTCTTTGACATAGAGGACCTCTGCGCCAAGCAGCTTTACCACTCTCTCGGAGACCGAGGGTGCTGAAGTTTTTTTGGGCGCGGCGCTTTCCTTCGCCTCTCCGCCAACACCTGAAACTGCCGTATCGTCGCATACGGGCAGTTTTATGTCGTCAATTGAAGCATCAGAGCTCTTTACGTCCCATTCTTTCTCTATTGCATCCGATATCAGGCTGCGATTTTGCGGGATCATCAAATAGGCTGTGGACGGGGAATTTCCACCATTCGAGAATCTCCAGCCACTCTCTTCGATAACGATGGGGTTGTTCAAAAGGGCGGCTCCCACAGCTACGCCCCTCTCCCCGAGACCGGAGAGCAGCTTCGCGAAATCTGCTCCAAGCTCCTCGCTGAAAATTATTTCCTCGGCTGGGGCCTCTTCAGGCTCTGAGCTGACGGGCGAAGGCGCGCCGTGCCGCATCATACTCTTCGCGGGCGAAGCTTTATCTTTTGAGGCGATCGGTGCGCTAAGGGGCTTTATCTCTTCTCCGCCGACGGTGATCCTCAGCAGCTCCATCATCAGCACTCCGGAGAAAACCTCCATGCGCATGCCATATCTTGCCCTGGGAAGCAGCCCGCCGCAAAACATACAGGCGGCCCTCAGTTTCTCTGTGGTCCATGAGGGTGTCTCCTCACGGAGGAATTTTGCCTCCTCGTCAGAGATGTCAAGCGCCTCCGTACCTCCGTCGCCCCACATTGAATAGACCCACATCTCCATAAAGACCGCGAAAATCGATTCTACAAGCCTCTCCTGCGAAATGCCCCTTTTCAGCATTTCATGCAGGGATGAATTCGCCGTTTGGGGATCGGCCCGAAGATTTCTTATCCATTTTTCCAGCTCTGATCTGTTGCTTCCTCCTGTCAGCGCCTTCACGCTTTCGAGGGTAAGGCTGCCCTTCCCCAGTGAGACTGCCTGTTCCGTTATTGAAAGTGCGTCGCGCAGTGCGCCGTCAGCCTGCCTTGAGACCTCCCATATCGCCTCCATATCGGCATTGATCCCCTCTTTGGAACATACGTAAGCGACCCTGTTTACCATATCGGACATTGATATCCTGTGGAAGGGTATATGCTGGCACCTTGACCTGATGGTAACAGGCACCTTGTGGGGTTCGGTGGTCGCCAGAAGAAAGACTACATTTGCAGGGGGTTCCTCAAGGGTCTTCAGCAGAGCGTTGAACGCCGGCTCGGTCAGCATGTGGACCTCATCTATTATGTAGACCTTGTAGCGCGCGCTGAGCGGCTTCAAATTTACATGCCCCTTAAGGTCCCTTATCTCGTTTATCCCCCGGTTGGAGGCGCCGTCTATCTCTATGACATCCAGGTGCTCCCCCTGTGCTATTGAGATACAGGCATCACATTTCCCGCACGGTTCTCCCTCGGGGCCGGGGTCAAGGCAGTTGAGCCCCTTTGCGGCGAGGCGGGCAGCCGAGGTCTTTCCGCAGCCCCTCGGCCCGGAAAAAAGATAAGCATGACAGAGGCGCCCCTCTTTTAGAGATTCCCGCAGCACGCTTACAGCGGAATTCTGCCCTACCATCTCTGAGAATTTCTGGGGTCTGTATCTGCGATAAAGTGAAATGTACATTTGAGCCCTCCTATCCGGCACACCCTATTTTACAATATGAGAGGAGGATCCTGCTTTAAAGGTTACGGAAATCTTTTGGATCCCGCCTTTTTATCTGCCTCATTTGTAGTAATCGACAAGCGGATTCTCGCGCCTCGCGTTTGCAAGGGCGGTAATTATCCGTTCCCTCATTTCCGCCAGAGAGGGAGAGCCTTCGGGCATCTCTTCGGCGGCAAGCAGAGTTTTTCCTCTGATCACAAGGACCTCGCCCTTTTCGGTATCGGCTAGAAAGACGTCGTAGGGCGCCAGTTCCATTTCCAGTCTCTCATCGAGCCGTTTTTTGAGTTCCTCAAGAAAGCCTGACGCAGATCCATTTCGGGGGACGGACAAAAATTCGACTCCGTCAATTGTCAGAAGCAAGTTCTCTCCTCCCTCGACAACTTCCGTTTTAAGCTTTTTGACCACGTCTTTTCTCTCTATCTCAATTCCGTTGTCCTTCATATATTTCAGCGCCGCCTTGACCCTCTCCTCAACCTCCGGGTGGGTCCTGAATATGCCCGGGTCGACGTATGCCCTTTTCATCCTCTCGACCTGAAGCCTCTCCATGGTCGTCAGCATGGCAGCCGGATTGTAACCGGCCCTGTACATGATATCGATCCCCATAGCGTCCGCCTCTTTTTCGAGCTCGATGCTGTAAGAACCCATTATCGCCGTATGCAGCGCGCTTGACATCATCGCAGCGGCCACGCCCCCTCCCTGAGTGGCGGCGATCATGCCGGCAAGGGTAAGGAGGCTCAGCTTGTTGTTTCGTGCGGCTTGCACGATCCCGTGGGCACGGTCGGCATGAACAAATTCGTGGGCAAGTATCGCCGCTATCTCATCTTCGCTTTTGAGAAAATCCAGCATTCCGGTAGTTATGTACGTTCGCCCGCCCGGGAGGGAAAAAGCGTTGGGATCCTTCAGTTCAACGATCCTGACCCCATATTCAAGATCACGCTGGAGATAAGGGAGCATCTTGTTTGTGATCATGGCAAGCTTTGCCTCCGTCGAAGGATCATGGACGCGGACCATCTCTTTTTCCACCTGCTCCGCCACCTTTTTCCCTATCTTGATCTCTCTCGGAATAGTGGCGTCGGAGGGCTCGGGCGATGCGGCGGAGAGGGGAGCGGCGGAAAGAAACGACAAAAGCACAGCCGCCGCTATCAATAGGAACGCAGCCTTTTTCACGCCCTCACCTCCCCCAGTCATGATGTGTTCAATAAAAGCCTTGCCGCTATATCAATCGTAATAATCCGTTAAAAAGTTTTCTCTCCTGGCGTCCCTAAGAACTTTGATCATTATGCCCCTTATAAGAGAGAGGTCAGGCTCACCCTTCCCCAGGTCGTCTCTATAAATAAGGGGACGCCCCCCGACCAGCAGGGCCTCGCCATCAAGGACCCCCTGAACACGAATGTCAAATGGAGGGGTCTCCAGCTGCAGATCCCCATCGATCCCAGTTTTGTAGCGCTTCAGCGTGGCGAGGTCTCCTTCGTTTCTTTTAGCTCTTACAGTGACATTATCGTCGATCATCAGGACAAGTTCATCGTCCGATTCCTTTATTTCTGTCAGAAGCCTGCTTACGACATATTTCCTTTTTATCTCTATGTTGTTTTGCTTAAGGTACTCGAGGACAAACTCCACCCTCTTCTCCATGTCGGTGTTTACACGGACCATGTCGGGGTGGGTCAGATCGCTGTCCCTTCCGTCGTTCTTTACACCCAGAAACTTCATCGATCCAAGCACGGACTCAAGCGGCTGAAAATCGCTCCTGTAATGAATGTCTATGCCCTTCACATAGATCTGCTTGAGCCTTTCGGTACGCATTCTCTCAAGGAAGGTGAGCATAGCGACCCTGTTGTAACCGGCTTTGGACATTATTTCCAAAGCGTCGATGTCTGTCTCTCTTTCGAGATCGCTGTCATAAAAATTGATCACGGCCCTGTTGAGGTATGACCTTATCACTCCTCCCGCTACTTTTCCGCTCTGTGTAGCGGCGGCGACCTCAGCCATTTTCGTGAGGCCAAGCTTCTCATTTCGTGCGGACTGGATCAGCCAATGAGAACGGTCTGAATGGACAAACTCTCGTGCCAGCACGGCCGCCCTCTCGTCGTCGCTTCTCAAAAACCTCAGCATGCCCGAAGTTATATAGGTAAGGCCGCCGGGGAGGGAAAATGCATGGGGATCCTCCCTCTCAATGATCCGCACCTCATAATCCAGGCCTCTTGACATATGAGGCCGCAGATTCTCCGTTATCAGCGAAAGTTCACGCTCAGCCTTTTGATCCTTAAATCCGGGTATCTGCTTCTCTACCTGCTCGGATATGTTTTCGGTGATCTTTTTCTCTTTTTCCCTTATCTTTTCCTGATCGATAATCTGATCCGCGGCTTTCGACGCTGCTGTAAAAGCGAAAAAAATAATTGACAGCAAAAAGAAAACCGTGCATATACGTCTCATCTGTTTTCCCCCAAAGGATCAAAGTTTCCGTATATTCTAACTTCATAGCAAGAGAGCCACAACCGGCAGAATGATTAAAGAGCAGGGCTTTGGCCCTCGCGTTAAATTTTCAGTCCCCGCACCTTTATAGCCTAATTTTTCAAATGCCTTATAATTGTTACTCACCTAGGAAAACAGCTGCATATAATATATGCGATGGAGGCCCCGAGATGAAAATAATCAAAGAAGGCATAAAAAGAACTCCCGAAGAAGAGGAGAAGCTTACGGGCGAAGTCTCTAAGATCATAAAAAACATAAGGCAAAGCGGAGATAAGGCCCTTTATGAGTATAACTTGCAATTCGACGGCAGCGGCAGAGAGATCTTCAGGGTGGCCCCCTCAGAGATCGAAGAGGCATACAGTTCCCTGAGCAGGTCGGAGCTGGCAGGCCTGAGAAAAGCCGCAGACCACATAAAAAGCTTTGCAAAGGCCCAAAGAAATACGATTCAGGACCTTAACGGGTTTCAGCCTATGCCCGGAGTTTTTCTTGGACACAGGGTGATACCGGTAGATTCCTGCCTGTGCTATGTACCGGGAGGCTCATACCCGCTCTATTCCACGGCTCTTATGCTGACGATCCCAGCCAAGGCGGCCGGAGTAGGCCGGATCTGCGCATGTTCCCCCTCAATAAAAAACTCCGTAAAGATGGACGCCAAAACCCTCGCCGCCATGGACATCGGCGGAGCGGATGAAATTTACGCCGTCGGCGGAGCACACGCCATCGCCGCATTTTCCTACGGGACAGACCAGATCAAACCCGTCAGCATGATAGTGGGGCCCGGCAACAAGTACGTTACCGAAGCCAAGCGCCAATGCTACGGCAGGGTGGGCATAGACTTTATCGCCGGCCCCAGCGAAGTTCTGATCATAGCCGAGGAGGATGCCGATCACCGTGTTATAGCCGCCGACATCCTGGCACAGGCAGAGCATGACCCGATCGCCAAAAGCATGCTTATAACAACCTCTGAAAAACTTGCCTCTGACGTCATGAGTTCAGTCGCCGAGCAGGTGGAGCTCCTTCCTACGGCGGAGATCGCCGCCAGGTCCTGGGATGACCACGGAGAGGTGCTTCTCGCCGACAGCATAGATGAGGCGCTCAGGATCGCCGATGAAATAGCTCCGGAACACCTTGAACTGATGGTCAAGGATCCCGAAAGTGCGATCAGGAAGCTGCGCAACTACGGTTCGTTATTCATCGGTCAGTACACGGCGGAAGTTTTCGGAGACTACGCCTCCGGGACAAACCACACCCTACCCACCCTCAGGGCCGCCCGTTACACCGGCGGAGTCTGGGTCGGCACATTCCTCAAGGTCTGCACCCACCAGACAATGACAAAAGAAGCGATGCTCGAGATCGCCCCCCTGGTCTCCGCCATGGCCAGAGGAGAAGGCCTGATAGCCCACGCAAGGGCGGCAGAGATAAGAAAAGAAATTTGGGGATGAAGGGGCAGGGTGAAACTGCAGGACTTCGTCCTGCGTGAAGCAATGGTGAAGCAGTAGTGAAGCCGTTGTGAGGGCGGAAGGGCAAGGTCAAAGGCGGCTGAGCGATGGGTAGAAACATGGTGAAACAGCGATATGCTATCGCTGTGAAACGGTGGTGAA
>CAYZYF010000035.1:1255-15692 GCA_964482015.1 uncultured Synergistaceae bacterium | reverse complement strand
CCGGCGTCGGGAATAACTTGGGCATTTGATATACCCTTTCGTTCAAAGAACGGCTGAAATACAAATACTGCTTATAAAATGGCCTGTATTGCGCAACACGAACGGAATTACGATCGAAAATAAATTCAATATTTCTATCGATATTATAAATTAGGCCTGCAGACCAACTTATTTTTGCCGAATCGCGGTCAATAATTTTTTCCGCACTGATGTTTGATTGTGAGCTTCTTGTTTTATGTAAAAGCTGACGTTGTTGATTGTAAAAATCTATAGAAATTTTTATGTTTTTAGACAGATTACTTTCAGATGAGCCATAGCACCATGTGTCTCTGGCAGTAGCAACACCCCTAGAATACCACGGAACGAAAAATGTCGGTGTTGCCTTGTTTTTTTTATCGCCGATCGGGATAAAAGCGCCAAAGACCTCGCTCCGCCGTGAGATCCAGTCTCCGTGGCGGTTGGGAGTCAGTTCTGCCATTTCAAGGTCTGGGTCGGCAAACGAGCCATATTTTTTGACGATGTCGAGTTTTTCTTTCTGGCTGAGATAATCGCCGATGTCTTTGTAAAGAATACGCGCTTTCCCTGCCCGGACCGGATTTTTAACGAGCAGGGTTATGGCTATCGGGGTCCTGCTGCCGGAACCGAAGACATTGCCTTTCTCTTTCTGCCTTTGTTCACCGGAAGTCCTGGCGTTTCCTCTCAGATTAAAGACATAGATAGAAGAAAACTCCTTTTCGAGGCATTTTCTGAATCCGGCTGTCGCGTTGCCGTCAAGCCAGCTACCGTTTGAGACAAAGGCGATTATGCCGCCGGTTTCGGGATCCAGACGGTCGGAAGCCCAGCGGAAGGCCTTGATGTAGGAATCATAAAGGGAATTTTTATTAGTTGCCTTAGTCTTTGCGGCGTAAGTCTCCGCGATCCGTTTTTCAAGGCGGGGATAGCTTTGATTCTGCGCGTTGTCGTTGGCTGATCTCTGTCCGACAGAATAGGGCGGGTTCCCGATTATGACTTTAAGGGGGGTGTTTTGCTGCGCCGTAACGCGTTCGCTGTTCTGCCGGAACATATCGCCCATATCCTGCTGTTTTCTCTCCGGGTTCTCTCCCAGCTGAAATGTGTCTGTAAGGCATATTCCGCTGAACGGCACGTATTCTGTATGTGCGCCCGCTATGTCGTGAAACACGCTCTCGATATTTATCGACGCGATGTAGTAGGCGAGCAGGACTATTTCGTTGGCGTGGATCTCGTTACGATATTTGTATTCCAGAGCCTCGGGCGAGATCAGCCCGCTCTGGAGCAGACGGGTTACGAATGTTCCCGTGCCGACAAAGGGGTCGATGATGTGGATCTCTTTGTCCGAAATGTCACGATGAAATTCTTTTTCGAGAATGTCCGAGACAGATCTGATGATGAAATCTACGACCTCGACCGGCGTGTAGACTATGCCAAGCCTTTCAACAACATTGGGAAAGGCTATTTTGAAGAATTTTTCGTATAGCTCTTTGATGACATGCTGGCGGGCATCCGCGGATTCTATCCCTCCGACCGTGCGCGATATGGAATCAAAGAATCGGCGCATTGTCTCCTTGTCTTCAGGCGCCGTCTGTTCATCAAAAAGGTCAAGCATCTTCTGCATAGAGGCTGAGACTGGGTTCTTGTTTACAAATGAATAGCTGCCGAAGAGGGCCTCGAATATCGGGCGCGTGATGATGTGCTGCGCAAGCATGTCTATTGCGTCATCCGAGGTTATTGAAGGGTTCAGGCTTCGCTGCAAACTAACGAGGAATTTCTCAAAGACCTCCTTGTGCGCACCCTCCTGCTCGGCAAGCTTTTTTATCCGCTCCGTGTTGCGCCCGGCAACGTCGGCAACGGCAGATGCCCATTGTTCCATGTATTCTTTGTTGCCGACCTTCAAAACCATGCGCGCATAAATTATGTCTTTGAACGATTCAAATTTTTCAAGTATTGCGTTTTTAATTTTTTCGTTCTCGCTGTGGCCGTTTCCCACAGGCGAACCGACTCTGCCGTCTGTGCCGAAGCTGTCGCCTAAATTACCGCCGATGATGCTGATGTTGTCGGGGCGTTTTTTTCCAAATTTGATCTCTTCCACGGAGGCGTCAAAACGGTCATCATGTGCGCGAAGGGCGCGAAGTATGGTCCAGACAACTTTGAAGTTTCTGTCGTCCTCAAGAATCGCGTCCGGTTCTTTATCCGGCGGAACTATAACCGGTATTATTATGTAGCCGTATTTTTTGCCGCTTGCCGTGGCCGTGCGCATAACGCGCCCGACGGACTGGACGACGTCTATTTCGGAGTTCCGCGCGGAAAGGAAAAGGACTGCGTCGAGGGCCGGAACATCAACCCCCTCGGAGAGGCAGCGGACATTGGTGAGGATGCGGCATTCGCGTTCGCCCCTGTCCTCGGATTTGAGCCAGGACAATTTTTCAGAGCGGAGGGTGGCGTTCATCGTTCCGTCAATGTGGTCGGCCGATATGTCCACCATCTCCGCGCGTTCGGAGGGGGTAAGCTTTTCATAATAGATATCCTTGTATGAATTGAATATCTCCGTCGTAAGTTTTGAAACCGCGATAGTCTGGCAAAAGGCAACTGCGCGTTTCATCGGATCCGGATCAACTTCCTTAAAAATACCCACCCCGGTCAGCTTGCTTTCCCTTTTAGCCAGAGCATTGACGCAGCCGACGAGTTTTTCGGCGTCACCCGTCTTCACATCTGTGATCATTTTACGCAGCGGTTCGGGAAGGTCTTTAATAAATGCGCTGTCTATTGTCAGAATGATGACTTTGTAGTCTGCCAATAGCCCCTTATCGACCGATTCTCCGAATCCGATCCGATAGATCTCGTCGCCGTATATCTTGGGATCATCCATCGAGCAGAGGATGGCGTCCTTTTCAGCCGCCGTCTTTTTGGCGCTCTCTTTGTAGAGCCTGGGCGTTGCCGTCATATACATGCGTTTTTTAGCATTTATAAAGTCGTTGCTGTGAACCTTTGTAAACGCGGATTCGTCTTCGTCAGCCAGTGTAACTCCGGTAGTCCTGTGGGCTTCGTCGCATATTATCATGTCAAAAATACATCTGTTTTTATCGAGAGAGTTGAGTTCCTTTTGTGCTTTTGAAATGACCTCTATTGATTGATATGTCGACAGGACAAGGGTCAGGCCGTTTTTCTCCCTTTCGAGAACCGCCTGCAATCTATCGATGACTTCCGGGATGTTAGTAGTTGCCGGCAGTGCAAGGTCTTCTATGTGCGTCAGCTGGGTGTCTTCGTCTTTGGATTTTTTTCTGCTGACTCCCGCGTCCGAACAGACGCAGACGGCCTCAATGTCAGCCGCCGCCTCTGATGTCCATTCGTTCAGGGTCTGACTCATGAGCGCTATGGAAGGAACGAGAAGTAAAATGAGTCCCTTGCCGTCAGTTTCCCTCTCGGCTATCTTGAGCGATGTGTACGTCTTGCCCGTCCCGCACGCCATAATGAGCTTCCCACGGTCAGCTTTTTTGAAATATTCATGCGCGCAGTTAAGTGCGGTTTGCTGGTGCGGACGGAGTTTATTTTGTGGACGTCTGGCCGCCTTGCCCGATGTGCCCTTTTCGAGCTCCAGCCAGTCCACGGGGGCATTCTCAAGATATGTGAGGTCTATTCGCCCAACTTCCGGTTTCTGGTTTTTGATCGTTTCTTCGGCGTTCGTGCTCCATTTGTTGGTCGTAGCTATCCAGAGCCGAAAGGAAAATACATGTTTTTTAAGCTCGTCGTCCGTGAACGACCTGCCCGATGTGGCAAGGAAGCTGTCAACTGCGGGCTTATCAATATATGAGTCCTCATCGTAGCATTTGCACTGCACGGCCCAGTATTCGCCGCCGTGCGTCATGGCTACGAGGTCTATGCCGGTGTCTTTGCCGCCGAAATCTTTTCTGTACGGGAATTCGCTCCAAAGCCAGACTTGCTTTATTATGGCTGAGTATTTCGGATCGGACGTAAGAAACCGCTGCATAAGAAGCTCAAAGCGAAATCCCTTATCTTTTTGTGAAGATGATATCTTACGATATTTTTCAATAACAGTTTGAAATACAGACATAGCAGTTACCCCTAATCGTTAGATGATAATTCTTATTGCACAAGCCGTTTCTTACTGGAGCGGCGCCATTAGGCGACTTATATTGACGGCTAGGCGGAAGAGAAAATTGGCCTGGGTGTATTCCGCCGCGCTCGCCTCGGTGCTTTTAGCAAGGTCATTCAGGAGCATTTTTTCCACTTTCTTCGTAAAATCTTTATCGCAGATGATCATGGTTATTTCGAAATTCAGCCTGAAGGAGCGGTTATCAAAATTCGCCGTACCTACGGACGAGGTGTCGTCGTCCACGAGCATGACTTTCTGATGCATGAAGCCTTTGTTGTATTTAAATACCTTTACCCCCGCCCTCTCCAGATCGGGCAGGTATGAGTAGGCAGAAAGCCCGACCAGCGGATTGTCCGGTTTTCTTGGTATGAGGATCCTGACGTCAACGCCCCGCAGCGCCGCATTCTGGAGCGCCGAAACTATCTGTTCGTCGGGGACAAAGTAGGGGCTCGCCGCCCAGAAACGTTTTTTAGCCCCGTTTATCATATAAAGAAAAAACAGCGCCGCAGTCTCAAATTCGTCTGCGGGTCCGGTCGGCAGACTGAGGGCCGTAACGGTTCCTCCCGGCGCCTGTTTTAACGACCAGTTGAGCTGAGTAAGAGTCTCACCGGAAGCCCAGTGCCAGTCCTCGGTAAAGGAGAGCTGTACAGACTGCACTACAGGCCCCCTTACCTCCACATGGGTATCGCGCCAGGGAGACATTTTAGGATCAAGCCCCAGATATTCGTTGCCGACGTTGAGTCCGCCTACATAGGCGACTTCACCGTCAGCTATGACTATCTTCCGGTGGTTTCTGAAATTGATCTGGAATCGATTGCCTTTCCCTTGCCTGGTATTGAATGGATATATCCTGACGCCGGCCTCTTCAAGGGCTGCACGGTATTCTTTGCCGATCTTGCTTCCGAATTCATCGTACATAACAAGACAGGTCACGCCCTCTTTGGATTTTTTTATCAGTGCCTCCTGAAGTTTCATCCCCAGTTCGTCGTCCCTCATAATATAAAACTGCACCAGGATGTAATCTTTCGCGGATTCGATCCCTTTGAATATCGCATCAAAAGTTTCTTTTCCGTCAATGAGAAGTTCGGCCGTGTTTCCGGTGGTAAACGGCATCTTAGCCAGCCGCTGCAGCAGAAGAGCCCTTTGTCTCTCCTCCGCATCTTTCAATCCGAACCCTATCATATCCTTCAGCAGCCGGCGCATGATCGGCTGAGCATCCACCACCTCGGCCCTGCGAGCGGTGACATAACCTGAAAATTTGCTGTTGCCGAGGATCCAATAAGCGGGCAGCGAGACGGAGGGAAATGTGTTGAGCGAGATAGCCCATGCTACGGCACCCTGCGACGTCCGCACATCCATTATCGCCCGGATCGATGTAAGAAATCCGGCGATATGCAGCACAATGAAAAGAGTGAGCAAAAGTTTGGATTTTTTTCTCATATCGTTTCCTCGTCGGCATAAGGCAACGTTTCCGAAGTTCGTCGGGAGCGCGCAAACCGAACGACTTGCCAGTCCATCTTTCGCGCATCGTTCGATAATATTTTACACGATAAAGTGATACGCCGATAATATTATCCCCTCTCCGACCGAGGCAGCCTTTGGGGGAAATCCCGCATCTAAGGGAGAAAATCTTCGGAATGAGTCTGAAAGCGGAGTCCGTCCGGCAGCGGAGAATCTTTCCCGTGACCGCACCCTGAGCCAAATTCTGATTTCGGAGCCCACTTTTTTTCATGGCCGGGAGCTTCAAAAAGGACGGCGGGCTTTATGATGCTGTGGCTGCATTCCCTGTTTATAGAATCTACCGCCGCAGCTCCTCTGATCTTTCTCTCATAATTCCCGGCATCATCAAACAGCGTTGCCTGCCTGCCGACCGAGACGTCCGATAGATCAGAAAGCAGCACGCCGCATTTTTTATACCTGTAGCCCTGTATGAATATTTCCTTCAGCATCTGTTCCGCGGGGGCCATGAGATCGGAGTCGAGTAAGACCGGATCCAAAAAAGAAGTCTCGCGGGCATTGGAATAGTAGTTTTCCCTATCAAACCTGTCAGTGGATATAAATACTGTCATTTTTCCGGCGGCCTGCCCCGCCCTGCGAAGCCGCCTCGCGGCAGACGCAGTAAAGCAGAGCAGCGGGTCGAGCATCTCCTCGTATCCGGTTATGGGACTGCCGAACGAACGGGATACCATTATAGATTTCGGAGCCCTTCTCTCCGCCTCAAGACTGTGAACTCCGCGTCCTTTTAGCTCCCATGATGTATAGAGCCCCGTTATGCCTAAGTTCTTTTTGATCCACATTTCGTCCTTCCTGATGAGATCCGACGCTGTATTTATGCCCGATCTCGCCAGTTTTTCGCTTGTCTTTCTGCCTATTCCCCATATATCGGAGCACTCAAACTGCGACATGAAGGACATGTCCATGTATTTTGACCTGTCCATCCAAAAAACGCCCGCCGACAACCCATCCTTTTTAGCGTGATCTGCCGCCAGCTTACAAAGGGTCTTTGTGGGCGCTATGCCCACAGAGATCGGTATACGGGATTTGTCCCACACATCCCTTTTTATCGTGCGGCAATGCCGAACAGGATCTCTTACGCTGGACACCGCCATATTGAAAAAACATTCGTCTATGGAATATATCTCTGCGGCATCGGTATAAAGCTTGATAACCGACATTACCTCCGCAGAGACCTCCTGATAGAGGGACATATTGGTCGATCTGACTGCAACGCCGCTAAAGGCCAGCTTATCTCTTATCTTAAAATAGGGATCCCCCATCCTTATCCCCATTTTTTTGACTTCGTTAGAGCGGGAGATAACACAGCCGTCGTTGGATGAAAGGACCACCACCGGCCGCCCGTCAAGGTCATTATTGAGACGGCGTTCGCACGAAACAAAAAAATTATTGCAGTCGGCAAGGGCAAGAGACCTATCATGTCTTTGGTCTGCGGCTTTCATTCTGTCATCCCTCCGATCAGAATATTATAGTATCATATATAACATTTAGTATACTATATGTCAATATATGCTGCTCGGCCGAACTTTTCCATGATATGGGCGGATCCGGGTCATTGCTCAAGGGCAAACGGGAATGACATGGAGGAAGAGGGCAGAGAGGGAGTCCCTCTCCGCCGAAAATATCTGTGACGGTCAGCCGTTCTTTTTATGACCGATCTATGCCATGAGGCCGATGGTCTTACGGAAACGGGAGAGGGTGATGCTAAACAGCACGGCGCCTATCAAAAACATGTAGATAAACTCCCGCCACACCGACTCTATTCCGGCGCCGCGGAATAAAATCCCCCTGCTGGCCGAGATAAAGTGAGTGGTGGGGGAGATAAGCATAATTCGCTGTATGATGAGCGGCATACTTTCACGAGGCGTAAGTCCCCCGGAGAGCATGAGCATGGGGAGCAGGATCAATATGCAGAGCATCCCAAACTGGGGCATGGACCTCGCTATGGTTCCCATTATTATGCCCATCGAAGTTGTGGCGAAAAGGCATAATGCCGCGGCGCACATGAAGAGAGGGATTGAACCCTGGATAGGGATACCTATGGAGCGCTGGATGATGATTTTCGTGGAGAGGAAAGTGCAGCAGAGGACCACAAGACCCATGGAGCATATTTTGGATATCATGATCTCCGCCGGCGTCACAGGCATGACCATCAGATGTTCTACCGTTGCATGCTCCCGTTCGCGAATAAGGGCCGCGCCGGTGAGAACGATGGAGACTATGGCGACTGCCGTGATGAGCTCGTTCAATGATCCGAACCAGAAACCCTCGAGATTCGGGTTGTAAAGCGCACGAACTGTGAGAGAGACACCCGAAGAGCTATCACTTCGATATCCCTGAAGAAATTCCGCCACTTCGCCCAGGACGATCTGCTGAATGTTGCCATTGCCCGTAAATGCCTGCGTCATGCGGGTCGCATCCACATTAAGCTGGACGGCAGGCGATCTGCCGGCCATGACGTCCCTCTCGAACCCGGGCGGTATGACAAGGGCAAATGTATATTTGCCTTCGTCCATCCCGGGGTCGACATCGCTCATGGATATGAGCTGCGGTTCCTGGAAACGGGGAGGATAAAATGCGGAGACTATCCTGGACGAAAGCTGGCTGACGTCCTCATCCACAATAGCGATGGGAATTTTATGCATAGTCTCCGGCATTGCTGTGCCTGCTATGTATATCTGTCCCGTAAACATGAAGATCATGACCGCCATGAGCATGGGATCACGGAAGAGGCTCCAGAGTTCTTTTATACCCAGATGATAAATGTGTTTTACGTTCGGCATTTTACGACTCCTGCTTTTTAAGTAATGCTATGGCAAGCGTTATGGTGACCAGCGCTCCCAGAGCAATGGGCCAGAGGAATATGGTAAGCTGCGAAAATCCCAATGCTTTGTTGAATACCCCGCGGCTGAGAGCGATGAAATAAGTGGCGGGGAATGCGGTCCCTAAGTACCGCCCGGCTCCCTCCAGGGCAGATATCGGATTGATGAGGCCGGCGTACTGGACAGTAGGAACGAGCGTCCCTATCAGAGTCATGAACATGGCCGCGATCTGGCTTCTGGTAAAAGCTGATGTAAAGAGGCCGACTCCGGTGGAAAATAGTAAGTATAACAGGGCTCCCAGCGTCAGGGTAAATAGGCTGCCCTTTACGGGCACGCCGAATGCCGTCACAGATAGTGCGAGCAACAGGACATAATTTACCATTCCCATACCGATATAAGGCAGCTGCTTGCCGATCATGTATTCCACGCGGCTGACGGGAGTGACGTACAGGTTGACTATGGACCCCATCTCTTTTTCACGGACCACCGAGAGGGTCGTTAGCATAGAGGGGATCATGAGCAGCAGCAGGGGGATCGCGGCAGGCACCATTGACGGCAGACTTTTAACATCCGGATTATATCGGTAGCGCGACTCGACGACGGCAGGAATGTACGAGCTGCCGGAGGCTGATTTTTGTTTCATATTTTCCTGAAGCCAGCCCGAATGAATACCCTGGACATATCCCCTGATCGTTTCGGCGCGCATAGGCATGGAGCCGTCGATCCAGGCTCCGATCTCGGGGGTTTCACCGCGCATCAGTTTTCTCCCGAAATTTGGAGGAATTTCCACTACAAGCGCAAGCTCACCCGATTCCATGCGTCTTTCAAGGTCGCTGGCCCCCGATATGGGAGCATGTTCGATAAAATATCGCGATCCGGCGATATTGAGGGCATAGTTCCGGCTGATGGAGGTATCATCGTAGTCGAGGACCGCAAAGGAGAGGGCCTCCACATCCAGGGTGATGCCAAACCCGATAACGAACATAAGGATAACCGTGCCGAAAAGAGCCAGAGAGCCCCGTATGGGGTCCCGTGAAAGTTCTCTGGCCTCACGGATCGTGTAGCTCCAAAGCCTGCTTAAATCGACCTTGCGGTATCCCGACGCTGCAGGGACCCTGCCTGCGTCCGGAGCGGGCTCTTCTTTCTTCTGCTCCGGCGCAGCGGGGAGATCCCCTTCTTCCGCGCCCGCCTCTTTCAGGGAGAGGATAAACGCCTCTTCAAGATTCGCAGCGCCTTTTTCATGTACTATGTCCGCCGGTTTACCGGTGATAAGTATCTTGCCGGCGTGCATGAGGGAGATCCGGTCGCAGCGCTCCGCCTCGTTCATAAAGTGCGTGGAGACAAAGATCGTAACATTGTCCCTGCGGGAGAGGTCTATCATCAGCTGCCACATGTTATCTCTGGCTACAGGATCAACGCCCGAAGTGGGCTCGTCGAGTATAAGGATGGCGGGATTATGTACCATGGCAACGGCGAGGGAGAGTCTTTGCCGGATGCCCATGGGCAGCTTGTTCGGCATGACATCAAGGACATCCTGCAGATCGAAGCGCCGGACCATTTCGTCGACCCGCTCCTCTATACTCTCCTCGGGCACATTAAAGAGACGGGCATGAAGGATCAGGTTCTGGCGTACCGAGAGCTCGGTGTAGAGGGAGAAGAGCTGAGACATGTATCCCACCTGCCGCCGAGTCTCAATGTTCGATGCCGCTACCTTTTTGCCAAAGAGGGCAGCCGTGCCGGAACTGGGCTCCAAAAGGCCGGTGAGCATCTTCATCGTTGTTGTCTTTCCACAGCCGTTGGATCCCAGAAAACCAAAGATCTCTCCCCTGGGGATCCGTATTGTGACATTGTCAACCGCGGTAAATTTTCCAAAACGCTTTGTAAGGCCCGTCGCCTCTATGGCTGTCTCTCTATGATCTCCCGTAAAGGAGGGGATCGTGACCTCGCGATATTCCCTGAGCTTCTCCTCCGGGAGCAGCGCGATAAATGCCTCGTTTAGGTCGGAACATCCGGTCCGGCTGAGAAGCTCGCCCGGAGTGCCCGTGGCCAGCACTTTCCCGTCGTCCATGGCCGTGAGCCAGTCGAAGCGCTGCGCTTCATCCATATAGGCCGTCGCTACGATGACGCTCATCCCGGGACGTTCTTCCCGGATGTTCTTTATAAGGTCCCAGAATTGGGCTCTGGCAAGAGGGTCCACACCGGTCGTAGGTTCGTCCAGGATCAGAAAGTCTGGGTCGTGGATCAGAGAACAGCAGAGCCCCAGTTTCTGTTTCATTCCGCCGGAGAGCTTCCCCGCAGGACGGTCCAGGAATTTCAGCAGCCCCGTACTGCGGCAAAGTTCATCGATCCGGCGCCTTCGTTCGTCTTTATCGTGTCCGAACAGACGTCCGAAGAACTGCAGATTCTCCTCAACCGAGAGAGAGAGAGCCATGTTTGAGCCTAGTCCCTGAGGCATATAGGCGATCTGGGTACATACCCTGTCTCTATGGGCCTTGCTGCCCATGTCTCCTCCGAGGACGAATATTTTCCCTTCCTGAATTTTCCGTGCTCCGGATAACAGTGAGAGCAGGCTGGATTTCCCTACTCCATCGGGTCCTATGAGTCCCACCATGCATCCCGATGGGATTTCGAGGTTTATGCTGTCCAGGGCTTTTTTGCTGCCATAACTCAGTGTCACGCCGCTCAGACGCACGATAGGTTCATTAAGGCAGTTGGCCAAAGTCATTTTTTCACCTTTATCTCAAGGTTTTTCGGCCAGTCTTTCTCGGGATTTAGCATGACCCACGCTACACCCGGCAAGCCAGTTTTTACTGCCTCAATATTTTGCCGGAGCAGTTCCGGGGAGATTTTGGCCTTAACGCGAAACATCAGTTTCTGACGTTCCGAGGCCGTCTCAACGGTTTTGGGCGTAAACTGGGCGACGCTTGCCACATATGAAATTTCAGCCGGTATTATGCAGTCCGGCGCGGCGTCCAGAACTATTCGAACCTCCTGCCCCATAGAAACTTTTCCGGCGGCCTCTTCGGGGAGAAAAAATGTCATATAGACATCGCTGAGGTCAACAATACTTACGATCTTGCCTCCCGAACCGACAACCTCTCCGGGCTGAGCGACCCGGTACTGGACACGGCCCCCTTTCGGAGCCTTCAAAGCGCTGTCCTCTATATTAGATGTTATCCGGGCTATAGTTGCCTCCACAGCCAACACCCCTGATTTAGCATTTAGCACCTGTGCATCTGCAGCCTGACGTGCCGCCTCCGCAGCCGTCACCTGAGACTGTGCCGTGACTACGGCGGCGGACATAGCTTGATATTTCGCATCTATGTCGTCAAATTCCTGCTCGGAGATAACCGCCTCCTCCGCCAGTTTTTTAAAACGCTCATAATTACTTCGTACAGCTTTCAGCTCGCTTTGACGCTGTACCACCACTGCTTTTGCAGCCGCCACATCTCCCTTTCGGACGGAGACCTGCGCTTCTGCTCCTGCTACGGCCGCCCGGGCCTGGGCCAGCTGTGCCGCAGCTTCATCACGCTGAGCGTTGAGTTCGTCAGTCTGCATATTCGCTACAAGCTGCCCTTCGTGTACGAAGTCTCCTTCGTCAACAAATATTGCGGTCACCCTGCCGGGTAATTTCGCCGCTACATCGACATCAGTGGCTTCAATGCGGCCATTGCCGCTTACGAGCCCGGACTGGTCGGTTTTATGATTTGTGAAGCGCCATATGGCGAGCAATAGCACTGCCAATGCGATACCCATGATGACGATCATCAGAGCTGAGTGATTTCTTTTTAGGATCGGCTTTTTATTTTCTGTTGCGGGCTGGCTCATTCCTTGTTTCCCCCTTAAATCTATCTATAAGTTCTGTACAAATATTTTTATTCAGTATGCCATCAAATCAAGCAAGGGACTGACTATCACCGCTTTTTAAAATTCACCCGTGGCATAGAGCAAGTCGGCATATGCCGTCCTGGCTTCGGCAACGGCATCAATTTTCGCATTTCGGGTGTCGACCAGAGCAAGCCGTGCATCCAGAACATCTATATTAGTTCCCACCTTGGCCTGATATCGCTTCAGGGCCATGCGATAGTCCTCTTCGGCCTGAAGGATTCCGTCCTGGGCAACCTGAACTCTCTGGAGCGCCGCATCCATATTTACCTGCGCCTTCGATACGTCTAAAGCGATCTCTCTCTTCATGTCCTCTATGTTATAGAGCAATTCTTCAGCCGCAGCCTGCTGTTCCACGATCTGTCCCCGCGTTTCGCCTGAATCCAGTATTTTAAAGTTGGCCTGGAGCTTTATGCGCAATTCTTCTTTCTGAGAAGGGAAAAATTTTTCATCGTAGGCACGTCCCTCCACGACGAGCCGGAGCTGGGGCAGGTAGCTGCCTTTGATAGCCTGCACCATTTTAAGTGCCGCTTTCTCCGATGCGGCTAACGATTTCAGTTCCGGCCTCATCTGCATTGCCTGGTTCAATGGGTCCGCACTTACGTTAAATTCCTCAAGTTCAAAATCCCCGGGAGGTATCGTATACTCTGCTTCCAGCGAGTGCCCTGTTACGCGTTCAAGCTGTTTCCATGCTACTTTGACGTCACTTGTCGCCCTTATGCGGTTCAAACGGGCAGAAGAGACGTCGACCTGTACCCGCAAGACCTCGTTCTTCGCAACCAAGCCGGTGCGATAGAATATCTCCACTTGCCTAAGATGTTCTTCAGCCAGGCTTAGGGCCTCTGTGGAAACGTGCTCTCTCGAAGCGGCGCGCTGAAGGGCGAAGTAGGCGACCCGGACTCCGTTGCTTATACCCTGTGCCACACGGTCGCGTTCGGCTTCCCGCGCCGCCATGATCAGTTTTTGAGCCTGGATCTGAGCTTGAACTGTACCGCCGCTGTAGATGACCTGCTCCAGGATCAGTGCAGCCTGGTAAGTATTCTCATACTCCATCGGCACAATGCCGATACGATTTTTCCCGCTTGTGTCAAAAACATAGTAGTTTTGGATTTCATCCAGCCTCTGATAACCGAAAGTAGCTGTAAGGCGTGGAGCCTGATAAGACTGAGCCTGGACAAGGCGGCCTCTCTCCTTTTTAACCCGGGAATCGGCGGCTAGGAGCAGCGGATTTCCGGTCTTTGAAAGTTCCAGAACTTTCTCTAGAACGAGAGTCTCCGCGCTCTCGGCGGCGGGAGGCGTCATCAGGAACAGAGAGGCCGCCGCAAGAAGAAGTGATATAGTAAGCAAAGAAAAACGATAATTAACGTGATCCATCTGCGACTCTCCCTTCAAAAAGCATGCGTATATGGGATTCCCACTGTTTTTTAGCCTTATCAGGGGTTATAGTTATTCCCAGTACCATAAGCAGTCCGCTGAAGAAAATCTTTATATTGGACCGCCACTCTCTTTTTTCCGATTCACCGATCCGGAACGTCTTTTCGTTAGGAAAAGCCTCTGTTTTTGATGGTATGCCCATAAATATATTGTCAAAAATCTCCCTTGCCATGATCTTTGACTGAGCGTCTCCCCTATGTGCAACGGTAAACAGGTCGATCCACAAAAGCTGGCCTTCCCAGTTTTCCACAAAACTGTCTATCATGGCTTGCCCGATATCAATTAATGAATCAACCGGTGAGAGGTTTTCCATTGTCCGGTAAAGAAGATCGAAGTCGTCATGCAGCGCTTTGACCTGTTCACCCATCACAGCGCGGTAGACCTCAAACTTTCCGGGGAAATGCCAGTACATTGCGCCCTTACTCATGCCAACGGCCTTCATGATACTGTCGACGCTAGTTCCGTCATATCCCTTCCTTGCAAAGAGCGATCTTGCCTCATCCAGAATCTTCTGTCGTACTTCGCTCCTGCTATGGCTTATTCTTGCTGTCAACACACTCACATCCTAACCGGTCGTTTAATAACATGTGTTGCATAATATCCCCATTTACACCCGCCTGTCAACAGAAGGATTGACGAGGAATAAAATAAA
>CAYZYF010000035.1:0-1155 GCA_964482015.1 uncultured Synergistaceae bacterium | reverse complement strand
AAAGCATCAAAGGTATGGTTGGCGGGACAAAGGGTAAACATTTGGCGTTGGAGATGATAACATATAAAGGACAATAAACAGCGGCATTTAAGGAGGCAGCAGAAATGAGCACCGCAAAACTTGGATTCCTCATAGTCGATCCTCAAAACGACTTCTGCGATCCCAAGGGAGAGCTGTACGTTCCCGGGGCGCGCGAAGATTCTGAGAGGCTTGCCGGCATTATAAAAAAACTTGGAGACAAGATCGGACATATCAGCGTAACCCTGGACACCCACCGACTTGCGAATATTGCCCATCCGATATTTTGGGTATCTCCCGAAGGAAAGCATCCCGCACCCTTCACCCTGATATCAAAGGATGATATAAAAAACGGACTCTGGAGGACCACCGTTTCGGAGCATATGGACAGGGCCGTGAGTTATGCAGACAAGCTTGCCGAAAATGACAGATACGTCCTGTGCATATGGCCCCCGCACTGTCTTCTCGGTTCCTGGGGACACAACGTTGTGAAACCTGTATACGACGCCCTCCTTGAGTGGGAGGAGGATTTTTCTCTTGTGGATTATACTCTGAAGGGGCTAAATATGTGGACCGAGCACTATTCCGCTCTCATGGCAGATGTGGTGGATCCGGACGATCCATCAACAAAACTCAACGAGAAGCTCCTGAGCAGGCTCAAAGAGACGGATGTACTTGCGATCGCCGGACAGGCCCTATCGCACTGTGTCGCAAACACCGTCAGAGATATAGCCGAGAACTCCGACGAAAACGATATTAAAAAAATGGTTTTGCTGACCGATACGACAAGTTCTGTGAAAGGATTTGAGGAAATGGGCGAGGAGTTTGTACGAGAGATGACCGTCCGCGGAATGCGGACCTGTACCACAGAAGAATTCGGGGGAGCATTCTGATGGGAAGATTTTTTCGTGAGCCCGCAAGCGGTTTCAGCCATCTGGCCGGAGCCGTCCTTTCCGTGGCTGCACTTATATCTTTGCTCTGGGTCGCCATAAGTAACAGAGACGTGTGGCAGATAGTCTCCTTTTCGATATTCGGCGCCAGCATGATACTCCTCTATTCCGCGAGCGCGACATACCATCTGGTCAACGCATCGGAAAATGTGGTAAGGATACTTCAAAAGATCGATCACAGCATGAT
>CAYZYF010000034.1:0-16267 GCA_964482015.1 uncultured Synergistaceae bacterium | reverse complement strand
TTACGAATTAGCAGAAGATAGAAGGATTTCGTCAGACGAAATAAGACATAATCAAAGGAGGCAGCGGATTTCTCCGCTGCCTCCTCAAAGTGGTTATTTCCTTAGATCCTTGGATTATAAAGAAATATTCTTTTGATCTGAGCTATATTTTCTCGACGTCAGAAGCCTGGGGGCCCTTGCTGCCCTGAGTGATCTCGAAAGAGACCTTCTGACCTTCATCAAGGGTTTTAAAGCCGTCACCCTGAATGGCGCTGAAATGCACAAAGACATCGTTGCCTTCATCTGTGGTTATAAAACCATAACCCTTCGTTGCGTTGAACCACTTTACTGTACCGTTGCTTTTCAATGTGTTGCCTCCCAACAAGGAAATATTGTAATCGGACATTATCCGACGATGCAACTTTAATCTCAAGTGTGATGCTTGTCAAGCAGATTTAACTAATAATTTCAGATACTGCGCATAATTTGCTGAAATATCAGAATTTTCTTTCAGCAAAATGAACTTATAGTTTGATTAGGCAAAAATGAGCGTAATCGTTAGATAATAGCCTGAAATAAGCAACATTCAGCGAGGATAAGCTATAGATTAGAATCGACGCACTTGTTTGATTTTAATTGACCTATATAATATCAAAGGATGGTCAGCTATGGTTAGTATTTTTAATGGGGGGATCGCAATGAACATGAACAAGCTTACTCAGAAATCCCAGGAGGCATTTTATGAGGCTCAAAATATCGCAATTAAGAACGGACACCAGGAGGTCGACAGCGAACACCTCGCCCTAGCTCTCATAAGCCAGGAAAACGGGCTGATTCCCAAGCTCATAGACAGGATGTCACTCCCCTCCGAAAATATCAAAAACGCGCTTGAGCTGGACCTGCGCAAGCGACCGAGCGTCTCCGGCCCGGGGCTGGAGCCGGGCAAGATCTTTGTCTCGCAGAAACTTTCCCTGCTCATGGTCCGTGCGGGCGAAGAGGCGGAAAAACTTAAGGACGAGTATGTCTCCGTGGAACATATTTTTCTTGCTATGCTTTCGGAGGGCACGGACAGCCCTACGGGGAAGGTTTTTAATACCTTCGGCCTGACAAAAGAGGGTTTCTTGAGGACTCTTTGCGAGGTGAGGGGAAACCAGAGGGTGACAACAGATAATCCCGAGGATACATACGAAGTTCTGGAGAAGTATGGCGTAGATTTGGTGAAAGCCGCGAGGGAAAATAAACTTGATCCCGTTATAGGACGGGATGAAGAAATTCGGCGTGTAATAAGGATATTGAGCCGAAAGACGAAAAATAACCCCGTCCTTATCGGAGAGCCGGGGGTAGGTAAAACGGCCATCGTCGAAGGCCTGGCGATAAGGATAGAAAAAGGCGACGTACCTGAAGGGCTGAAGGAGAGATCGATTTTCGCGCTGGATATGGGTTCGCTGCTGGCCGGGGCGAAGTACAGGGGAGAGTTTGAGGAAAGGCTCAAGGCAGTCCTTAACGAGGTCAAGAAGAGTGAAGGAAACGTTATCCTGTTCATAGACGAACTTCACACGATAGTCGGAGCGGGAAAGGCAGAAGGCGCAATAGACGCCGGCAATATGCTGAAACCGATGCTCGCCCGCGGCGAACTTCACTGCATAGGCGCGACAACTCTTGAGGAATACAGAAATTACATCGAAAAGGACGCGGCTCTTGAAAGAAGGTTTCAGCCGGTGCTGGTGGAAGCCCCGGACGTTGAGGATACGATATCCATACTCAGAGGACTCAAAGAACGTTTTCAGCTGCACCACGGAGTGAGGATCCGGGACAACGCACTGGTCGCATCGGCTGTTCTCTCCAACAGGTATATAACCGACAGGTTCCTGCCCGACAAGGCAATAGACCTTGTTGACGAGGCCTGCGCAATGATCAGGACCGACATCGATTCCATGCCGGCGGAGCTCGATGACGTCTCACGCCGCATTATGCAGCTTGAGATAGAAGAGGCCGCTCTGAAAAACGAAAAGGATAAGGGCGGGAAGGACCGCCTCGAGGCTTTGAGGCAGGAACTGGCGGAGCTTAAGGAAAAAGCGGCCGTACTGCGCGCGCAGTACGACACGGAAAAAGAAAACATATCAAAGGTCAGGGAAGTGCGCGAAAAGATAGAGCGTGTAAGACATGAGATCGAGAAGGCGGAGAGGGAATACGACCTGAACAAGGCAGCGCAGCTCCGGCACGGCACTCTGCCCGGACTGGAGAAAGAATTGGCGGATATGGAGAAAGGGCTCGTTTCCGAGGGCTCGCGTCTTCTCAGGGAAGAGGTCACCGACGAGGAGATCGCACAGATCGTCGCGAAGTGGACCGGCATTCCCGTTACGAAGCTGGTCGAGGGCGAGAAAGAAAAACTTCTAAACCTTGATTCAGAACTGCACCAAAGGGTGGTAGGACAGGACGAGGCCGTCGAGCTTGTGGCGGATGCCGTTTTACGGGCCCGTTCCGGGATAAAAGACCCCAAAAGGCCGATAGGCTCCTTTATATTCCTCGGCCCTACCGGTGTAGGAAAAACGGAGCTGGCCAGAGCGCTCGCCGAATCTCTCTTCGATTCCGAGGAGAACATTGTAAGGATAGACATGTCGGAGTACATGGAGAAGCATTCTGTATCGCGACTCGTCGGAGCTCCTCCAGGCTACGTCGGATATGAGGAGGGCGGTCAGCTGACGGAGGCGGTCAGGAGGAAGCCTTATTCTGTGATATTGTTCGACGAGATAGAAAAGGCGCATCCCGATGTTTTCAACATACTGCTCCAGATCCTTGACGACGGGCGTGCGACCGACAGCCACGGCAGGACGGTCAACTTTAAAAACTGCGTGGTCATAATGACGAGCAATATCGGGGCGCAGGAGTTGATCGGAGGTATGGATACCGCGACCGGAGAAATATCTGAAAAGGCCCGTGATGCTGTAATGTCCGCCCTCAGGGCAAAATTCAGGCCGGAGTTCCTCAACAGGGTGGATGAGATCATCTTCTTCAAGCCGCTGAGGCTGGAGGAGATAACCGAGATCGTCAAGCTGCTTCTCAAGCATCTGCAGGATCGCTTAAGGGAAAGGGGCATCACGCTTGAAATGACCCCCGAAGCGCTCAACATTACCGCCAAAAACGGCTATGACCCCGTGTACGGGGCGAGGCCGCTCAAGAGATATATGCAGAAAAAACTCGAAACCCAGATAGCGCGCCTTATAATAAGCGGAGAGGCGGAGGACGGTTCCGAAATTATAGTTGAAAATCAGGGCAATGACCTTGTGATCCACGTTAGATGACCCTTGAAGGGGAAGGGCATTTCCAGAGTTACAGACGAAGAATTTTTAGGGACCGCGGGGATAGTTTCTCCGCGGGACCCTTGGCCGATTTAAAATACTCTATTCTGCAGGGAGGAAATTGAATGTCACAAAAGGTAGAGAAACACGAATTTCAAAGTGAAGCACGGCAAGTTCTTGAACTCATGATCAACTCCGTATACTCCAATCCGGACATTTTCCTGAGAGAGCTGATCTCCAATGCGTCGGACGCACTGGACAAGCTCAGGATCGAAAGCCTGAGCAACACAGACCTAGCCGACCTCGCGAAAGACGGAAGGATCACTATCGAGATCGATAAAGATTCGAAAACGCTCTCCATAAGCGACAACGGGATCGGAATGGAAAAAGATGAGCTGGTCTCTTATCTGGGCACTATCGCCAAAAGCGGGACGAAGGAATTTCTCAAGGCGCTCCAGGACGCATCTTCCGCCGTTAACGGAGACCTTATAGGGCAGTTTGGCGTGGGATTCTACTCAAGCTTCATCGCTGCGGACAAGGTTACTGTCGAAACCAGAAAAGCAGGGTCGGAGAAGAGCTGGATATGGGAGTCTGAAGGAGACGGCACCTACACAATAAGTGAGGGCTCCCGTGATCAGAACGGAACTTGCATAACGCTTAGGATGAAGGCAAGGGACAAGGATGATGAGTCGTCAAAGGACTATATGTCCGAGTGGACCCTCAGAAGCATAATAAAACAGTACTCAGACTTCGTCACCTATCCTATTTACCTCAAGGACAAATCGGATGAGAAAAAGAACGAGGAAACCAAGGAAGAGCCTGTTAATTCGATGAAGGCCATCTGGACTCGGCCGGAAGACGAGACGAGCGAAGAAGAGTATAAGGAATTTTACAGGCACATATCCCATGACTGGGAGGATCCGATGGAGCGCATAAGCTACAAGGCAGAAGGATCGAGCGAGTTCCGGGCTCTGCTCTATATCCCCTCCCGCCCCCCAGTCGACCTCTTCTTCCAGGAGGGAAAGCACGGCGTACAGCTTTACATCCGAAGGGTTTTCATCATGAGCGACTGTCGTGAGCTGGTGCCCGAGTACCTGCGCTTTATCAAGGGGGTTGTGGATTCCGAAGACCTCTCATTGAATATCTCCAGGGAGATCCTGCAGAAGGACAGGCAAACGGCGCTTATCAAAAACGGTCTGACCCGCAAAATACTCGACACGCTCAAGAAAATGAAAGCCGACCGCCCCGACGATTATAAAAAATTCTGGCAGATCTTCGGTCCGGTCCTCAAAGAGGGAATCATATCCGATACCAAAAACAGGGAACAGATCATGAAGCTGTGCCTGCTGGACACCACAAACGGGGGGAAGACGACCCTGGAAGAATACGTTTCGAGGATGCGGGAGGGCCAGAAAAATATTTACTTCATAACCGGGGGATCTGTGAAGTATCTTGAGATGTCGCCCAAGCTTGAGGGTTTCAAAAAGAAGGACATCGAGGTGCTGATCCTCGGTGACGCCGTGGATGAAATATGGGTGAACCACGCACGAAAGTTCGACGAATTTGAGTTCGCCTCCGTTGCGCAAGAGGACCTTGCACTTCCCGAGGGGAGCGAATTTGACGGAGACGAGGGTAAAGAAGAGCTTGAGAAGACGGGGCTGGTCTCAAAACTGAAAGAATCTCTCGCTAATCTGGTCGAGGATGTAAGGGTTTCCACCAGGCTTGTCGATTCTCCGGTTTGTTTCGTCCAAAAGGGAGAGCCTATCTCGCCGCAAATGAGAAACTTTTTCAGGAGTATAGGGCAGGAAGTACCCGAAGAAAAGAGGGTGCTTGAGATCAACCCATCACATTCCCTGATCAAAAAAATAGCCTCGGACGCAGAGGCCGGCAAGGCCGAGGTCTCTGAATGGGCTAACGTTCTGATGGGGCTGGCTGCGATCTGCGAGGGCGAACCCGTTGAGGACGGAAAGAAATTCACTAAGCTCCTGACTAAGATGCTTGAGAAGGAATGAGGGGGTACAGTGATATCCCCGCTTCAAAGGGCAGGAGGCAAAACCTCTTTTTATGTTAGACTGGTAGTATGAAGAGAGTTATTTTTCTCCTGACATTCATATCGGTGTGCATCGCAGCTTCCGCGGCCGCTTTCGAACGGGCGCTCCCCATGGATTTTATTTTTAAGGGGGGAGACTACAAGGAAAAAATGGCGATGTCCACCGAAGCTCCCATCACGGCAAGGATCGAGGGAGACGACGGGGCTGTCTATTATCTTAAGTTCATGGAAAGAAGTGAATTGAGACATACGGGGACAGATGAAAACGGTATCGAAACATATTCCGCCCGGACCGGCTCCTTTGAGATCAGCTCTGATGAAGATGGCGGTCTCTCCGACCGCGCCGGGGCCGGACTGATTTATGAGCCGGTCACTTCTTCTCTGGCGTGGTTCGTGTCCCCCGATCCTGAAGCCCGCCCCGATAAAAAATGGACGGCAGAACTTTCGGACGTCGAATATCAGTTTATAGGGGTTCTCTCCACCATAACGGTCGATGTGGGTGCGAAAGCCGTCTTGGTGCAATATTCGGGCCTGGATCCGGAGACCGGAGATATTGTGCTTGAAATCACTGATGCAAGCGCCTCCGAGCCTGTCATAAGAAGAGCCGTAGAAAAAGAAGCCCTCCCGGGATATATACAGATCCCGGGAGGCGGAATACTCGGAATCGAAAAGGCTGAGGATGAGGACGGCATCCCGGTCCTGAGCTATGAATGGATAAAGGAACCTCCGATTTAAGGCCGGGCATACGCAAAAAAAAATCCCGCCGATCAAGTATCGGCGAGACCAGGCTGTCAGTTTGACCATTGAATGTTGCAAAGTAAGTGGTGGGCCCATCAGGAATCGAACCTGAAACCATCCGGTTATGAGCCGGGAGCTCTAGCCAATTGAGCTATGGGCCCACATTAGTCAGTCTATGGTTATTGCGGATACGGGGCAGCTGTCTGCAGCCTCTCTTGCGGAATCTGAGACCGTCTGAGAAATAACAATGCACTTTCCCTCATCTTCATCAAGTTTAAAGACTTCGGGACATATCTGCGAGCAAACTCCGCAGCCTATGCACTCATCAAGATTTACCTTGATCGCCATTTAGCGGTCACTTCCCTTCCGGCGTAAGATTTTACGCCAAGAATGTGATTACGTCAAATAGTATTTTTTACTCTCTTTCCGGCGTTACTGAGAGGCTGGACCTTCCGTCCCTGTGGGAAAGAGTAAGGAGCGATCTGAAGTTCGGGACCGCTTTGCACTCCGGTTCTTCGGAGGCTATAAAGATCCCTATCCCCACCACCTCCGCGTCAAACTGTTTGGCCATAAGAAGCATACCTGCTGCGGTGCTTCCGCCTCTCATAAAATCATCCACGACCAGCACTCTGCAGCCCCTTTTAAGCTGCCTGGTCCCTATGTACATGGTCTTTACATCTCCGTTTGCCGTAGGATAATGGACGCCTACAGCGGAACCGTCGCTTGGCCTGTTTCTGAATCTGCAGACGGCAAGAGGCACACCGAGCGCATAGGCGGCAAACATCGCGATGGGGATCCCCTTTACCTCGGAGGTCATGACAACATCGGGCTGTGAACCCGTAAAAAGAGACGAGACTGCGTAACCCAAAGAAAGCGCTGTCTCGGGATTGAAGATCAAGTCGCTGTAATAGACCAACCCTCCGGGCAGAAACCGGTCTTTGTCAGTCAAGGTCTCCGCAATGCCCTTGAGTATTCTGGTCCTGTGCTCTACGGTGTAAAGGGGTATAAAACGCGCACCGCCGCTCCGTCCCCGGTCGACCTGCATCCGTCCGATGCCCTCAGCGGTCACGGCAGAGTTGATGACTTCAACGTCATCACTTATTACAGTTTTGGATACGTTGAATTTACCCGCCAGATCCGTCAAGGAAACAAGCTTGGATGGAGTAAGCATAAATCTGGCCGCAAGCCTTACGAGTCTTTCCGTTCTTTGCCCTCTCATTCTTCATCACTCCAATTCCGTAGTTTTAATGATCCAGTCCTCCCGGACCAGCGAATTTTCCATAATATTTAGCGCAGTATAATCGTCAAACACAATAAAAAACGAACTTCCGCTTCCGGAAAGCCCCCAGGCCAGAGCACCGCTTTTCTCGGCACTTCCGAAGGCCGAAAGATACTCGGGATGATCCTGCAGGAGGACCGTCAAAAAATCGTTTGGCAGCAGCCCCACGGGCTCTCTTGCCTGCAGCCGCTCAAGTATGGAGATAGCTTCATGCTCAAAGTCTTTCGATGCGTCCGAAATATGCCCGTCACGCTGTTTGTCCAGCTCAGCGTAAGCTCTCGCCGTGTCCGAGCTCCAGGCGGGAAACGCGACGAGGCATCTCAATCCTTCCAAAGAGACGTTTTCCACCGGCCTTACCATTTCGCCCAGCCCTCCGACAGAGGCGATATCAGCCTCGCCCGCCAAAAACGGGACATCCGCACCGATAATGGAAAGCAACTCCGGTTCCGCTCCTAAATCATAATTTTTATCCAGCCAGCTGATCAAGGCCGCCGCGTTTCCGCTTCCTGCTCCGATGCCGCTTCCAGGCGGGTAGTGTTTGGTCAGTGCCATCAGCAGCGGAGGGATATCTGGGCGCTTTGTCCGTACCAGCCTCAACGCCTTAATCAAGATATTTTCTCCGGGAATATTCATACCCTTTATATCTAAAATGTCACCTATATTTTCATCTTGAGAAGGTCGAATTGTCAACCCCTCTATACCTTTTTTCTTCCAAAAGAGAGAGATAATTTCATGAAAACCATCATCCCGACGAGAAAGCACTCGGAGCGTCAGATTGATCTTTATGGGACACATCAATTTTTCCATCTTAGTGGCTCCTCACAAAAAAGGCCGACCCAATAAAAAACATGCCCCGGCTTTTGCCGGGGCATGTTTTTTACACTTTTAGAAAAGATTCTCCCCGCTGGATTCCAGCTGCATCTCGACCTCTTTTGTCAAGATATCTGCATAGCTGAAGGAGATCGTACTCTGCTGCGATTCAATATAGACCGTAAAAAGGCTTGGATACGTCTCCTGAATGATCCCGTTGCGCTCTTCGACTTTTCTCCGTCCGTTTGCGGCTCTGTAAAAGATCCGGGACCCCTTGTGCAGACGCACTACCTCTTTTATCGTTTCCAGTGTCTGCGCCATACACATCACCTCCGACCCTTAGTCGGACTATTGTACAGCAAAACCATATAAATATCAAGTTTTTAAAGATATTTACTAATTGAAACAATCATCAACCCCTAGGTTTAAAATACAAAAAGAGGGTACGGGCCTATTTCCTTTTCAGCAGGAGCCTTTTGTCTCCGACCCTGCGCGTGATCCCTCTGCTGTCAAAATACTCAAGCAATGGCAGAATATATTTTCGGCTGCTGTTTGTCAAGTCTCTGACACCGGCTAATGTTATCTCCCCTTCGATTTTTGCGAGCTTATCAAGAAGATCTTCTTCCGTTTTGGAGAAAAGCAGATACCCTTCGCCTATAATGTTGACTTCTTTTCTCTCTTTAAGAAAGGTGATGATCCTGGTCATTTCCTTCTCGGAGACTCCCAATCCTTTCCTCGCCTCATCCACTGTCAGCATGGAATAGCCTGCCTCGGCTGCAGCCTTTGTAAGTTCGATGACGGAACCGAGAAATTTAGTCTCGTCGAAAGGCTCGAAATCAATCAACGCGGCCCTTTCATCGTCGAAATTTATCCATGATTTCCTTCTGAATAGTTTTAAAAGTTCCTTTAAGAAACGTGTGTCGCGAATAAAGAGGGCTTTGGAGATCTCCTCCAGATTCATGCCCTTTCTTTCGGGGTGTGTCCTATGGAATTTTTCAAGTTTTTCCTGGAGCTTAACATTTAGAACATCCATTTTACGGGGTGAAATGTATACGTCAGTTCCACATTTTATGATACCCAGCATCCCTTTTGACTCCAGGCTCAACGCCGTTCCGGAAAGGTATTTCCTCTCCCATCCAAGCTGAGATAGGGCGTCAAAGTGAGTCATGACCTCCTTGTAGTCAAGCAATGCCGCAAATTTTTCACTTTCAGCCTCACTTTTTGAAAACCTCTCAAGAAGGGAGACCAATGACGCTTTGGTCTCCTTGTTTTTGGGCCTCTCTCCGGCAGGGAGTAGGACCCTTCCTCCGGCGGCTGTTTTCAGCGGGCTGTAGGTCCTTATAATAAATTTGGCGTCGTGCGATGTCGTAATCGTCTCCTCGGTCAGTATCTGGGCGGGAGCTGTCTCGCCCGGCAGTATCCTCTCCCTGTCAATAAGAGATATTCTGGCCACGGTATCCGATGTGCCTACATGGAACCTGATCCTTTGCCAATGTTCGATGGGCTCCGAGTACGAGGGAAGCACCTCGACTAGGACATCCACACAAGATGTGGGAAGCGCAGTTCCCTTCGCGGCAAGCACATCGCCCCTGGCAACGTCCTGCAAAGAGGCGCCTGCGATATTGACCGCTACCCTCTGTCCCGCGAAAGCTGTCTTGACATTTTCTCCGTGGACCTGGAGCGACCTGACCTTTGCCTCCTCGCCCGCCGGCATCATCTCTATGTCGTCGCCTTCGGAGAGGCTCCCCCTCAACGCCGTGCCCGTGACCACGGTACCGAATCCCGACATATGGAAGGCCCTGTCCACCGGCATAAAAAAAGCACCGGCGCGATCTTTTTGCACAGACTGGGAGACGATTTGATCTATCTCGGCGAGGAGCTCCGGAATGCCCTCTCCGTTAAGTGCGGAGACAGGGAGAAGAGGAGCGCCTTCAAGAAATGTCCCTTCCGTAAGCGAGATGATCTCGTCCTTTGCAAGTTCCAGCATTTCCTCATCGACTAAGTCTATTTTATTTATCACAGTGAGGCCGTTTTTGACTCCGAGCAGAGTAAGAATTTCAAGATGTTCCCTTGTCTGAGGCATCACTCCGTCGTCGGCAGCAACCACAAGCATGATAGCATCCACTCCGGCGGCTCCCGCGACCATCTGTCTGATAAATTTTTCGTGGCCCGGAACGTCTACAACGCTGACGGTCCTGCCGGAGGGAAGAAGAAGAGGAGCAAAGCCGAGTTCGATCGTCATGCCTCTCTTTTTTTCTTCTGAAAGACGGTCACAGTCGATCCCCGACAGCGACCTGACCAAAGCTGTTTTGCCGTGATCGATATGTCCTGCAGTGCCAAGCACAAATGGATATTCGAGCGATGACATTTATATATACTTCTCTTCTTTCGGCTGGAACATATTTTTGAATCCGTCCAGGATCATTCTTTCATCTCTTTCGGTGAGAGTTCGTACGTGGAAAAGCACCCTGTCATCCCCGGCCCCAGCTATTACCGGAACCTCCAGCGTTCTTAGCCTCTCCGCCAGCTTTCCCGCGCTCCCCAGCTCGGGAAGCTTAAGCGAGACGGCATAGCCGGTCAGGACAGCACCAGGGAAGGATCCGCCTCCTACCGTGTCAGCCACCTCCACGACATCCAGAAAAACGGAACGAAGCCTGGTGCCCTCCAAAAGACGTGAAAGTTTCCTTTTGAGCCTCATGGCCTGCCTCTTCATCTCATCCGGCTCCCTGCCGAGCATCCGGCATGTCGGAATGGAGCGGCTGCCGCCCTTCATGTAGAGCCTCAGCGTCGCTTCTAAGGCGGCAAGAGTCATTTTATCCACCCTGAGCGCCCGGAGAAGGGGATGCTTTCTAAGCCTTTCTATGATCCTTGCGGATCCGGCTATGATCCCGGCTTGCGGGCCTCCGAGCAATTTGTCCCCGGAAAAAGTTACGACATCAACGCCCGCCTCCAGACATGATCTCACAGTAGGATCTCCCCCGCCGCGCTGCACGCACATTTCCACAAGCATGCCGCTCCCAAGGTCTTCCATAAAGATCACGTTTTTTTGACGCGCAAGCTTCGACAGATCTTCGCGAGGGACCGAAGAGGAAAAACCCTGAATGCTGAAATTGGACGGATGCACTTTGAGTATGACCGCAGTCTCATCGGTAACGGCAGATTCGTAGTCATGAAGATGGGTCATGTTTGTCGCTCCCACCTCGACCATTTTGCAGCCCGAAAGAGCCATGATCTCGGGGATCCTGAATGAACCGCCTATCTCAACAAGTTCCCCTCTGGATATGACAGATTCTTTGTCCTTGCTTAACGCGGCAAGGCAAAGGACTACAGCGGCCGCATTGTTATTTACGACTACGGCTGCCTCGGCGCCGGTAAGGCGGCAAATAAGCCATTCAACATGATCGTTCCTATGGCCTCTCGTGCCGGATTCGGGAGAGTATTCAAGCGTGCTGTAGCGCTCCGCCACGCTTTTGACGGCCGCCACCGCTTCTTCGGCCAAAAGAGATCTGCCCAGATTTGTGTGCAGAACGACCCCGGTTGCGTTCACGACCGGCATAAGGCTGCTGCGCACGCGAGTCTCAAGCTTTTTTTGCGACTCGGCGGCTATGGTATCGGCATCAAAGGCTATGTCGGGATCCTCGATGATCTTTGCCCTCTGGCCGTCCATTACCTCCGATATAATTGACTTTACCGCATCGCGCCCTATCTCCGTCTCGTAATCTATGATCCAGGGCATGGAAAGCATTTTGTCCATAGACGGAATATTGCGCATCGCGTTTCGGATTTTTTCGCTCAAAGAGTATTCCTCCTGCCAGCCGAATAGGGTATTGGGATGATATCCAAAAGGTGCCCGCCGCACACGGCCTCTACAGCTGAAATTGCACCCGAGCCACCTACAACGAATATTATAATGTACATGCGGAAAGAATCAAATCAACTCGGCCCATATCATGTTTGCCACCCTCATGCCCTTAGGCGTGAGGCGAAGGCCCGATTCTGTCAGAAGATAGAGGCCGTCCGGGATTTTTTCAAAAGTTTCCGTTATTCTCAGCCATTCGTCAACTCCATATTTTTGTTTGAAAACCTTCGCATCGATGCCTTTGGCCATCCTGAGCGCAAGCACTGCGGCTTCGGAGGCTCGTTTGGTCCCGGTCAGTCTTTCCGCGGCCGCGATCGCACTCCCGCCATTTTTCAAAACGGCTGAATAGGCGCCGGGATCCGAGATATTTTTATAGCGCAGGCCGCTCAGGCAGCCTGACGCTCCCGGGCCTATCCCCAGATAGTCGCCTTCCTCCCAGTAATTGAGATTATGCCTGCTTTCGCGGCCGGGCCGTGCAAAATTGGCAATTTCATACTGGCGGTAACCTTTGCGGGGCATGTACCATTGCGCCCATCTGTAAGGTGGGTATCCATCGGAGAGAAGGTCGGCGGACATCGAGCCCCACGGGGTGCCGGGCTCCAATGAAAGCTGGTAGAGCGAGACATGGTGGAGCCCCGAAGCCACAGCCTCTTTCAGTGTCCTTCCCCAATTTTTAAGAGTCTGGCCCGGAAGACCGAACATCAAGTCGGCGCTGACGGAGAAACCGGCGGCAAGCGATGCCGATATGACCTCATAGGACCGGGCGGAATTATGAAGCCTGCCAAGCATTGCGAGCTCGGCGTCATCAAAGCTCTGGACTCCTATGCTGAGGCGGGAGACCCTCCAGTCGCGCCACAGTAAAAGGTGGTCGGCGGATAGCGAGTTAGGATTTGCCTCGACCGTGACCTCAGCTCCGTCCGCAAATGAAAAATATCGCTCCAGCATTTCTGTGAGTGCGGTCCAGAGTGTCGGGCCGATCACAGTCGGAGTGCCTCCGCCGAAGTAGCAGGTCTCCAGCTCCGGCCTCCCAAGACGGCGTTCCCACCATTTCAATTCCATGTTGAGGGAGTCCAGCCATCCTTCTTTGTCGCCCTCCTCGGGAACCCTGCTCTCAAAGGCGCAGTAGGGACACTTCTTCTCGCAAAACGGGACGTGTACGTAAAGGGAGAGCCTCCCTGCGGGAGGCTCGAAAGCGTCGGGGGCGATCATTTGTTCTCCTCCGATTTAGTAACATCCATAAACGCCAGGAAGGCTTCCTGTGGTATTGAGACTCTGCCGACCTGTTTCATGCGTTTTTTGCCCTCTTTTTGTTTCTCCAGCAGCTTTCTCTTTCTCGTTATGTCTCCCCCGTAGCATTTGGCGAGAACATCTTTTCTGACGGCCTTGATATTCATTCTAACTATCACTTTTTTCCCTACTGCAGCCTGAACCGGGATCTCAAAAAGCTGCCTCGGGATGAGTTCCTTAAGCTTGCCGACAACGGCGTGTCCTCTGTGGTAGGACTGATCAGTGTGGCAAATGAAGGAAAATGCGTCCACCGGCTCGTCCTGAAGCAGGATGTCAACCTTCACAAGATCCGCGGCCTTGAATCCGATGTGATCGTAGTCAAGCGAAGCATATCCCCTCGTACACGACTTGAGCCTGTCGTGGAAATCCAGTATGAACTCGGCAAGGGGCATCTCGTAAGTCAGCCTGACCCTCTCCGGAGTTATATAGTCCATGGCTTTGTATGTCCCTCTTTTTTCCTGACAGAGCTGCATGGCCGCCCCGACAAACTGCTCGGGTATAAATATAGTCAGCTTTATATAGGGCTCCCTTATCTCCTCTATCTTCCCCTGATCAGGGAAATCCGAGGGCTTGTGCGCCTCAGCCAGGCTTTGGTCGGTCAGGACTATCTGATAGACGACATTTGGGGCTGTTGCCACAAGATCTACGCCGAACTCCCTGCCGAGCCGTTCCTTGGCGATCTCCATGTGGAGAAGGCCAAGAAATCCGCAGCGAAAGCCGAAACCGAGCGCCGCCGAATTCTCAGGCTCAAAACTTATGGCGGAATCGTTTATCTGAAGTTTTTCCAGCGCTTCCCTCAGCTGGGTGATATCCTCCCTCTCAACCGGATAAAAACCGCAGAAAACCACCGGCTTGACCTTGCGATAGCCCGGTAAAGGAGCTGCCGCAGGCTGTCTGGGATCGGTTATCGTGTCGCCGGCCCGGGCTTCGTCGATCGACTTAACGCTTGCGGTGATGTAGCCGACCTCTCCAGGCCCAAGTTCCGAGACCCTGACCATGTCCGGCTTGAAGATCCCGACCTCATCCAGTTCGTAATCACGGCCTGTGGCCATGAACCTTATGTTTTTCCCTTCTCTCAGGACTCCGTTCACTACTCTCACATAGCAAATTACGCCCTTGTAGTTATCATAGACCGAATCAAATATCAGCGCCTGAAGCGGAGCGTCGGGGTCACCGGAGGGAGGGGGAACATCTTTTACGATCCTCTCAAGGAGCTCCTTGATGCCTTCGCCGGTTTTAGCGCTGACGGTGACGGCATCCTGCGCGTTGACCCCTATTATTTCCTCAAGTTCTTTTCTGACCCTGTCGGGCTGGGCTGAAGGCAGGTCTATCTTATTGAGTATGGGGACTAGCTCCAGGTCAAGATCTATAGCGAGGTAGCTGTTAGCCACGGTCTGAGCCTCAACTCCCTGGGCGGCATCGACCACGAGCAGCGCTCCTTCGCACGCGGCGAGAGAGCGGGAAACCTCATAGGTGAAATCCACGTGGCCGGGTGTGTCTATAAGGTTCAGCACGTAGTCGCGCCCGTCATTCGCCTTGTAATTCATTCTTACGGGCACAAGCTTGATCGTTATGCCCCTCTCTCTTTCGAGCTCAAGCATGTCAAGGAGCTGGGCCTTCATGTTGCGTTCTTCTATCGTTCCGGTTTCCTCAAGCAGTCGGTCCGCCAAGGTAGATTTGCCGTGGTTGACGTGAGCTATTATGCTAAAATTGCGGATATTATCGAAGATCATCTATGTCACTCCTTCAGTCAGCAGTATATTTTAGCCGATAACGGGCGTCTGAATCAATCATTCTTTTTTACGATGGATGATCAAACAAAAAAAGGTAATCTATACGTACACTCAAAGAGAGGGGCAGACAAGTTGTTTATAAAAAAAATGCATATCACGGCTGTGATGATCTATCTCACGGCGATGCTCACGGTTGCGCCGGCCGCTGCGGAGGATTGGCCCATGTTTCGCGGCAGCGCAATGAGGACAGGGAGCATCTCGTACAGAGGCGCCTCCGCCGAATTTACCGGCAAAAAAGAATGGACCGTTAAGATTCCGGACGCAGTAAGGTCATCGCCTGCGATTTTTGGAAGATCGGCCATCTTCGGCTCAAACAACGGCAATCTATACTCGCTGGACATAGATACGGGCAGGATCAACTGGACCTTCCCCACCGGCAACTGGGTCGTATCCTCTCCGGCCCTGGCCGATGGAATGGTCTTTTTCGGGAGCTACGACAGCAGGCTCTACTGCCTGGACGCCTCCACAGGTAAAATGATATGGAAATTTACGACCCACAACAGCATTCATTCATCCCCGGCCGTCGCTGACGGAGTAGTCTATTTCGGCTCGAATGACGGCTATGTGTATGCAGTCAGCATTAAGACGGGATGGCAGAAGTGGCGCTATAAAACGGAGAGGGCCGTTCAAGGTTCGCCTATCGTCTACGACGGGACCGTTTATATTGGAAATGATGAGGGCAAACTCTTCGCCCTCGACGCCGCATCGGGCTCCCTCAAATGGCGCGCCGTCGTAGGCGGATCCATAGTCACGGCGCCCGCAGCAAAGGACGGACACCTCTATTTTACCAGCCTGGACGGAAAAATTTATTGCGCAAGGATCAAACATCAGGCAGTGATCTGGAACTATGACTCGAAGTCTCAGATCGAGACCTCTCCATTGGTCGAGGATGGAAGGGTCGTTTTCGGAAACATAGAGGGATGGGTACTCTCCCTCGACGCGCGAGACGGGCGGCTTGTATGGAAATATAAGGCCAATGAGTCGGTCTATTCCTCCCCCGCCGGTTTTTCTGGAAAAGTATTTTTCGGAACAAACAGCAACGTCTTGGTCTGCCTGGACGGCAAGACGGGCAATGTAGTATGGAGAGCCCCCTTCAACGCCGACGTAATGGCAGCCCCAGCCATAGCCGAGGACAGGATCCTGATAGCCGGAGCCGACGGAAAGATCTGCGCG
>CAYZYF010000033.1:0-16420 GCA_964482015.1 uncultured Synergistaceae bacterium | reverse complement strand
ATAAACCCCAAAGGCGGTCCCGCGCATCATCATGCAGCACATCAATCTGTTGTTTTCGTTTTTCACTATTGCGTTTCCCCCTTCGGACAATTTCCGAAAATTCTAACGACAAACAGAATTAAAGTCAAGGGATACGCCGTTCAGAAATGTATCTGTCCGGGTCGAATATCGGTTAGAATTAAACGTACGACAGGGCACCGCGGAAAGTTTTGTCGCCATGTTCCGGTAAAACTACACACATGGGAGGTGTGGCAGGATTGACAGTTGAAGAGAGGCTGAGGGAGCTGGGTGTTGAGCTTTTTACCGACATCAGCCCGATCGGAAACTACGTTCCCTTCTCAAGAACCGGAAACCTCGTCTATATTTCCGGTCAGGGGCCGAGCATAAGAGGAAGGTACTCCGATTATATAGGAAAGGTAGGCGCCGGCATTTCAAAAGAAAAGGCGAGAGAGGCGGCTGAAGTGACCGCAGTAAACCTCATATCTATACTTAAGAGTGCCCTCGGTGACCTCGACCTGGTAAATAGGATAGTCAACCTCCGCGGGTATGTGAATAGTGTACCCGATTTCACGGAGCAGCCTTATGTAATAGACGGGGCATCAGAACTGCTGGTTGAATCGTTCGGCGAAAAAGGAAGGCATTCGAGGTGCGCCATTTCCGTACCTTCACTGCCCCTTGGTATCTGTGTTGAAATCGAACTGGTCGCGGAAGTTAAATAAAAACAGAGGTGATAAAATTGAAAACTATCGGTATAGTCGGAGGCCTGGCATGGCAGTCATCGGCCGAATTCTACAGGATAATAAACGAACTGATCAACAAAAAGCTCGGAGGTCAGCACTCCTGCAAATGCGTCATGTATTCGGTGGATCTGGATCCTATACTCACTTTAAGAGACGACGACAACTGGGATGAACTCGAAAACATCATCGGAGACGCGATAAATAGGGTCGAGGCGGCCGGTGCCGACTTCACGGTCATCGTATCAAACACGATGCACAAAACTGTGGAAGCGGTGCGCCCAAGAGTCACAAAGCCTATCCTTCATATCGCCGACGCTACCGCGAAGGCCGTCCTCGAAAGAGGCTTTAGGGTCGTCGGTCTTATGGGCACGAAATTCACGCTGACCCAGGACTTTTACAAGGCAAAAATGGAAATGGACTACGGCATAAAGATCCTGGTGCCGCATGAAGAGGACATTGCGTTTATTCACCGCGTAATTTACGAGGAGCTTGATTTCAGTATCTTAAACCCGGAGTCCGCCGCACGCTTCGTGCGGATCATCGAAAAAATGGCCTGCCAAGGAGCAGAGGGAGTAATCCTCGGATGCACCGAGATTCCCTTGCTGGTAAAACAAGAAGATACTGAAGTTCCCCTCTTCGACACTACGACGCTCCTGGCTGAAGCCGCCGTTAAAGAGGCCCTCGGAGGCAGACAGTGAATACTTTTGACCTTTTGGCTGCCGCAAGGGGAGACATTCCTTGCGACCTGGTCCTCAGGAACGCCAGAATAGCCAACGTATTCACTTTTGAGTACGAAGAGGCCGATGTGGCGATCTTTCAAGGGCGCATCGTCGGCGTCGGCGAGGGCTACGAAGGACGCGCAGAAGAAAACCTGTCGGGACTCCTACTTACTCCGGGGTTTATAGACGGACACTGCCATATAGAGAGCACCATGCTTACTCCGGCGGGCTTTTCTGAACTGGTGTCGGTGAGGGGAACGTCGGCAGTCATAGCTGACCCGCATGAGATAGCCAACACCTGCGGGATGACGGGCATCGAATTCATGTGGAAGGAAAGCCTGGGCTCTCCTGTCGATATGTTTTTTGCCGCTCCCTCATGCGTCCCGGCCTCACCCTTTGAAACCCCCTTTGAAGAGCTTGGTGCTGCCGAAGTTTCAGAAATGTTCAGGCGAGGATGGTGTGATTCGCTCGGAGAGGTGATGAATTACCCCGGTGTTATAGAAGGGAATCCGCCCCTATGGGACAAGATCCGGGCCGCCGGGGGCCGCATTTGCTCAGGACATGCTCCCGGCATCACGGGGAAAGATCTCTGCGCATATCTAATGAGCGGCTGTGACTCTGACCACGAAAGCTTCAGCGCGGAAGAGGGACTGGAGAAACTTCGCAGGGGCATGTGGCTCATGATCCGGGAGGGTGCGACAGAGCACAATCTCGCCGACCTCGCCCCGCTTGTCAAAGAAAATGAGGCGAGATCAAGCCGATGCATGCTGGTCAGCGACGACCTTACCGCCCGCTGCCTTCGTGACATAGGGCACATGGACGAAAAGATACGCGCCGCGATAGGACACGGCATATCGCCCATCGCCGCGCTTCGCATGGCAACGCTATCCCCTGCCGAATATTTTGGCAAGAAGGATCGGGGCGCGATCGCTCCCGGAAGGCTCGCCGACATCGTTGCAGTGGACTCTCTTGAGCTATGCTCAGTCATCAAGGTCTGGAAAGAGGGCAGGCTCACAGCAGAAAACGGCAAACCACTCTATGCCCCGCTCACCCGGCTTTCACCGCCTCAGAACAAAACGGGGAATATCACCGTACCGAATGAGAGGGACTTTGAGATCCCCGTTCCGCCCGGCTCAAGGATCCGAACACTGGGATTTCGCAAGGGTCAGGTAGTTACAGACCATCTTCTGTTGGAGCCGTCTGTGGTGAATGGCATGGCTGTAGCGGACCCCTCAAGGAATATATGCAGACTGGCTGTCCTTGAGAAAAATCGTGGGACCGGAAGGCTTGCCCTTGGTTTTGTGCAGGGACTGGGCATCAAAGAGGGAGCTCTGGGATCTTCTGTAGCCCATGATGCACACAACTTCATCGTCGCGGGGACTGATATCCCCTCGCTTGTGAGCGCCCTCTCATTTCTAGTCTCGGAGGGAGGCGGGGTCGTGGCTACGAGGGGAGAACAAATTTTAGCGTCTCTTCCCCTGCCTGTGGGAGGCCTTATGAACCCCGGACATGCAGATGACGTGATCATAGGCCTTGAAAATGTCGAAAGGGCCGCAGCCTCTTTGGGCACAGATCTCGAACATCCCTTCATGTCGATGAGCTTTCTATCACTCTCGGTGATCCCCGAACTAAAGCTGACCGATCAAGGTTACACGGACCTAAGCCGAGGCGGTATACAGCCGCTTATAGTAAAAGATTGAGACTCCGGCTATCAATAGACCAAGCAACCAGACCACATATCAGGGCCTATTTCCGCCTGTAAGGCGTTAACTTTCTAATCGGTCATCATAGCGACTCCTCCAAAGACTGTGTATGACAGCGTTTAGACACCAAAGTGTTCTATAACCCATTTTTTAGGAGCCGTGGAACATTTATAGAACACTTTGACTTCAACAAGGTTCACTCTCCCCTCTATGGTCTATCAACCTTCATCAGGCAAGCGGGGAAAATAACGCGCAAATAATCAGCCTCTTAGCTAACTTCATCCACCTTTAGGCAAAAAAATAGACCCTTCATCAGGGTCTATTAGGGTTATTGGTGGAGACGCGGAGATTCGAACTCCGGTCCAACAGGGGCCAATCTGGAAGGCGCTACGGGTGTAGTCTTTGTTTTGATCTCGGATCGGCGGCTCACAAAGACATGATCCGCTCTTCCCAGCCTTCCCTAGGATCTCGGCCCTCTTCCGGAAAGCGCTGAAGAGTTCCCAGTCATCTTTGTGGCACTCTTCTAAGGCCCGATGACGGAAGCCCTAGAGAGCGCGCTGCTTACTTAAGCAGCGAGTGCGTAATCGTTGTTGACGATTATTGTTTTGGAGCCGGATTAACGAGGATTCCCCATCCTCGACCCGCTCCTCCCGATCCTCCAACCTGCTGTCGAAACCATACGTCCCCTTATGTACGAGCCGGATTATCCGGGCTCGCTTTCAATACTGCAGATGATCAGCCTTCGCGCGACCTGTTGCGGATAGCCCGCTCCATTTCGCGGTTGGCATCCTTCTCTGCTGCAGTATCTCTTTTGTCATGGAGCTGTTTGCCTTTTGCTACGGCGATTTCGCACTTCGCCCATCTTCCCTGCTTGATGTATATCTTCAGAGGCACGAGCGTAAGACCTTTTTCTCTTGTTTTTGCCAGAAGTTTCCTGATCTCAGACTTATGGACGAGAAGTTTCCTCGGCCTCAAAGGTTCTTTGTTGTAGTAGCTTCCCTTTTCGTAGGGTGATATGTGAACGTTGTAAAGCCATAACTCTCCGTTCTCTACCCTGGCGAATCCGTCCTTGAGGTTTACCTGGCCTTCCCTTACTGATTTGATCTCTGTTCCCGAAAGGACCAGTCCGGCTTCAAAAGATTCTACTATGAAGTACTCATGCCGCGCTTTACGGTTTTGAGCGACGGTCTTATCCTCAGGCACAGAAATCACCTCACGTGGAGACTATACCAGAATGAACAGCATTAGTCAAATATGGAAAAACACCTAAAAAACAAAACCCCCGGCATTTGCCGGGGGCATTATTTCGAGATGGTCGGGGCGAGAAGATTTGAACTTCCGACCTCCTGGTCCCGAACCAGGCGCGCTAACCAGACTGCGCTACGCCCCGGAAGCAGCGCAAATTATAGCATTGTAAATTGACCGCGTCAAATGCCGGAAGCCCGTGTGAGCCTGTCCTTCAAAGCCTGTCCTATACCGCCTTCTTCGGGTTCCTGAGCCACTATCGCCTCGGCCCCGCTTTTTTCTATTATCCTCAGAACACGAAAAAGCTCCCTTGCATACTCCTCTGTGTCGGAAAATACTATTTTGATGAAGGGTGTACCCGCCGGATCTTTCGTTCCTATCCACGCCCATTTGCCTTTTGCAGCCTCTTCGGCGGCCGAAGAGCCGGAAATTATAAGCGGGATCTTTGGGGCGTAGTGCCTGTGGCGAGTGCCAGGCGATCGTCTAAGTAATCCGATGTCGTGAGGAAGGCTGATCTCAATGTGCAGCGCTTCCTCTATTGTCTCTTTAGAGATGCCTCCCGGCCTCAGAAGTACGGGAATTTCTTCACTGACATCCAGAACTGTGGATTCAAGCCCTACCCGTGTCGGCCCGTCGTCAAGGACCATCGAGACAGCGCCCCCTATGTCCTCTGTGACAGCAGCCGCGTCCGTCGGACTGGGCCTCCCGCTCCTGTTTGCGCTGGGTGCGGCTATGGGCACGCCTGCGGCCCGTATCAGCGCAAGGGCCGTTTCATTGTCGGGCATTCTCACCGCAGCGGTGTCAAGCCCTGCCCTCGTGACCGACGGTATGGCGGCCTTCGCTTTCAAAACAAGAGAAAGAGGACCGGGCCAGAACTTTTCAATTAGATACCTAGCGCGCCAGTTTAGCTCGACAACAGTCTCAGCCATTTCGATCCCGCTGACATGGAGGATCAGCGGATTGTCCGAAGGACGGCCCTTTGCTGCGAATATCTTTTTGACCGCCGCCGCGTCAAGAGCGTTCGCCCCCAGCCCGTACACCGTCTCTGTGGGGAATGCGACGAGCTCCCCGGCTAGAATTTTCTGGGCGGCTGTTTTTATCAACTCCGACATTTCTTTATCAGGTATGTTTTTCATTTGTTTTGTTCTCTCATCCCTGACGCTCATGACGATTCCACGGCGTTTTCATTGTACGCAGAGAAGAAATCGCGTTTAAAACGAGGGTATCTTCCGTCAATGATCGCCTTTCTCGCCTCCTTCATCAGGTTCACGAGAAAATAAAGATTGTGCCAGCTGCAAAGCCTTGCCGCAAGTATCTCTCCGGCAGTGTAAAGATGCCTTATGTAAGCCCTCGTAAAGTTTCTGCACGCATAACAATCGCACGAAGGGTCTATGGGAGTAAAATCTCTTGCGAAGCCTTTATTTTTCAGGTTCATCTTCCCAAACCTCGTAAGCGCTCCCCCGTTCCTTCCATTTCTGGTCGGAAGAACGCAGTCGAACATGTCTACACCGCGGGCAACGGCCTCGACAAGGTTAGCGGGATGTCCTACGCCCATAAGATAGCGCGGTTTGTCCGCGGGCATCACGGGACAGAGGGCGTCGAGCACCCTGTACATATCCTCGTGGGATTCCCCCACTGACAGGCCCCCTATCCCATATCCGGGGAAACCTATTTCCTCAAGTCTGTCTATGCATTCCGTGCGCTGGTCTTCGAACATAGACCCTTGAACTATGCCAAAAAGAGCCTGATCTTCTATGCTATGATGATCCTTGCACCTTTTCGCCCAGCCTATGGTCCTCTCCATTGCCAACTTCGAATATTCCTCCGAGATCGGCCAGACTACACATTCATCAAAGGCCATAGCTATATCGCTTCCAAGCTTCTGCTGAATATCCATCGAATCCTCAGGTCTCATAAAGTGCTTACTTCCGTCCAGATGAGATCTGAACTCCACTCCCTCTTCCGTTATCTTTCTCAGTTCTGAGAGTGAGAAGACCTGAAACCCGCCGCTGTCCGTAAGTATTGGGCGGTTCCAGCCCATAAATTTATGAAGCCCTCCTGCCTCCATGACGATGTCAGCACCGGGGCGCATGTAGAGGTGATATGTATTACTAAGTATTATCTGCGCTCCTATCTCGTCAAGTTCATGAGGAGTCATGGCTTTGACCGTCGCCTGCGTACCCACGGGCATGAAAACGGGGGTCTCTATGACTCCATGAGGGGTTGTAAACTCTCCCGCCCTGGCTCCCGTTTCAGGACACTTGGCGATCAGCCTGTATTCAAACATCTTCCGCTCTCCCCCATCCGAAAAGTTTTTCGCCGTTTTCTCTGACCGCTTCGGCAAAATCCGTTAGGGGTACGCATTTAAGCATGGAGATCAACTCATATATTTCTCGGACGTAACAGGGTTCGTTTATCTTGCCCCTAATGCGTTGCGGGGCCAGATAGGGTGAGTCAGTCTCGCAGAGTATCCTCTCAAGGGGTACCACGTCCATGGCTATCTCCCGGAGTTCTTTGTTTTTAGGAAAGGTTACCGGACCTGCGAAGGAGATATAAAAATCCAGTTCCAACGCCTTTAGAGCGTCGTCCCTGTTTCCTGAAAAGCAATGAATGACGCCGCCGACGGCATCGGCGGATTCTTCTTGCAGTATTTTTATTGCCTCGCCGTTTGCGTCACCCAAATCTCTCTTTGCCGAATCCCGTATATGGACAGCGATAGGCTTGTTTATTTTTTTAGCAAGCCTTATCTGCTTACGAAATACCTCCCTTTGGATTTCTCTCGGGGAGTTATCATAAAAATAATCAAGGCCGATCTCGCCGACGGCCGAAACCTTCGGATCCGCTGCAAGCTTCTCAAGTGCAGGGGGCAGGCCGTCAGAAACGGAGGATGCCCTGTGGGGATGTACCCCCACCATGGCCCAAACTTCGGGCATCATTGAATGCTCCCTCACAAAATCCGCAGCCTCTTTTGAGGATTCAAGGTCGGCTGAGGCAAAAAGCAGGCGCTTTACATCTGCTTTGAGGGCATTCTCAAATACCTCTTTAAGTCCTTGAGGATAATATTCTCTGTTTAAATGGCAGTGCGTATCGACTAAAAACATTTTTCCCTTTCATCTCCGCGGCGGGACGCTGGCTTATTCCCTCATCCGACCGGGTTCGTGATTCATTCTTATAACGCATACTCTCCCCGCAGAGGCTGCTTAAGGCCTTTACGGGGAGAAGATAAAGTGATCTTATTTCTTAGTCCGCAGTAAGTTGCCTCCCCGGCTCAATGTATTCTGCTGCCGACAGGGATAGAGTCATCCATGACTGTAAGGAGTGTCAGGGACTCTTTTCTGGTATCGGGGCTCTCTGCGGCAAGCAGCATGCCGTTGCTGGGAACTCCGCGGAATTTAGCGGGTTTCAGGTTGCACAGTACGGCAATTTTTTTACCCTCGAGATCTGACGGCTTATAAAATTCACGAATGCTTGAAACTATAGAGCGTTTCTCATAGCCTAGGTCGAGACTGAGTATGTAGAGCTTGTCCGACTTGGGAACTATATCTACCTTTTCAACCAGCGCGACCCTGAACTCGAGTTTTTTAAAATCATCTATCGTGGCTTCGGCCTCATGGTCACTGTAATCATAAAAAGCGGTCGGATCAGACTCGGCACGCTTTTTAAGGTCCCGTTCTTCTTTATCTTTTTTCCATTTCTCAACATCGATGCGAGGGAATAGTATGCCCCCGCGATTCACCTTTACCTCATGCTCCATTCCGCCCCACGACCATGAGCCACGGCCGCTCTCAAGCGTACCGCCTACAAGGCCGAGCTGCTCCCAGATGCGTTCGGCAGTGTCGGGCATAAAAGGCGCAGCAAGTATCGCAGAGAGGCGCAGAGACTCCCACAGGGTGCGTAATACGGCGTCAAGCCTGACCGTCTCCCCCTCTTTGCCGAGCTTCCAGGGCTGCGTCTCGTCTATATATTTGTTCGAACGACTGATAAAGACCCAAAGTGATTTCAGGGCTTCATCAAAAGCGAAACGGTCCATGGACGAGTTCATCTCTGATACTGTCCTCTTCGCCAGATCCTCTATCTCCCGATCTATGTCTTCTTTTGTGAAATCTGCCGGGACAATGCCTCCGCGGAATTTCTCGATCATCTGAAGGCTCCTGCTGAGCAGATTGCCGAGATCGTTAGCAAGGTCCGAATTTATTCTATGCACTAGGGCAAGTTCAGAAAAATCACCGTCGTGACCGAAGGGGACTTCCCGAAGCAGGAAGTATCGGAAAGCATCCACACCGTAAAGTTCCGCCATTTCAAAGGGATCCACCACGTTGCCGACCGACTTTGACATTTTCTCGCCTTCTACCGTCCACCAGCCATGGGCGAATACTCTGACCGGAGGATTGACGCCGAGAGCAAGGAGCATTGCAGGCCATATTACGCAGTGAAAGCGTATTATATCCTTCCCGACAAGGTGGCGTACAGATGGCCAGTAGGTCTGCCAGAGTTCACCCTCTTCGGGAAAGTTGAGGGCGGATAGGTAGTTGATCAGCGCGTCAAACCATACGTATATAACATGGTTTTCATCCCCGGGGAGTGGGATCCCCCAATCGAGGGTCGTGCGCGATACAGACTGGTCGCGAAGTCCGCTTTTTATGAAGCTGACGATCTCATTGTAGCGAGATCTCGGCATTACAGCATCGGAATGCTCCTCATAAAATTTGAGCAGTGGCTCGGCATACTTGGAAAGCCTAAAAAAATAGGTCTCCTCAGTCATCTTCGTAAGCGGCCTGCGGCAATCGGGACAGGTGTTCCCCTCCCCCATCTGGGCCTCTGGCACGTATGTTTCGCAGGGGACACAATACCAGCCTTCGTACTCGCCTTTGTAAATGTCGCCGTTCTCAAGAAGCCGCTTAAATATCTCCCGGACTACCTTGGCATGCCTCGGCTCCGTCGTGCGTATAAAATCATCGTTAGAGATATTGAGGACGCCCCAAAGCTTCTGGAAGTTTTGGACCACCTCGTCACAAAGTTCCTTAGGGGTCATTCCCCTTGCTGCGGCAGCAGTCTGGATCTTCTGCCCATGTTCATCCGTGCCTGTGAGGAACCAGGTCTTCTCTCCCCCAGATCTGTGCCACCGTGTGAGGACATCAGCCGCTATCGTGGTGTAAGCGTGGCCGATATGCGGTACGTCATTGACGTAGTAGATCGGCGTTGTTATATAGAAAATATCTTTGGACATTTATACGACCTCCCCGGTATCATCCTGAATGAGATACCGTTTAATTCTGTTTCGTGGGATACAATACTTTATTGAGAGCAAGTTTGCAACATTTTTCAGCGAATGGCCCTCGGAGCGCATCTTAAAAGCCTCTTCCATCCAAATAAAGTCGGCTCCTTCATCTTCTTTTTCTTCCGCGCCAGCGACAACACAGACAAATTCTCCCCTGATCTTTTCTTCGGCGAGCACACCCTCAAACGTGAGCAGGGTCGCAAAAAACGTCTCCTGATGGATCTTACTTATTTCCTTCACAAGAACTGCGCGCCTGTCACCCAGAACCGAGCCGATCAGATGAAGTTCTTTGATCAGGCCGTGTGGCGAGGCATAAAATATCAACACCTCTTTGTGACCTTTGAGTTCCTCAAGCCTGGCTCTTTTTTCCTCCTTTTTTCCCTCGAGAAATCCTATAAAGGTAAACGCCCCAAAGCCCATCCCGGAGAGAAGGAGTGCGGGAAGCAGGGCGTTCGCTCCGGGCAGCACGTCTACGGGCAGTTTTTTCTCAATGACAGCAGCGATCAATATGCATCCGGGATCTGAGATGCCCGGAGTCCCCGCGTCCGAGACCAAAGCCACTGTTTCACCGGCGGCTATCCGTACCAGAAGAGATTCGAGCCTCTCTTTTTCGTTGAATTTGTGGTAAGAGATAAGAGGTTTTTTTATTTCAAAATGGTTGAGCAGCTTTTGAGTGTGCCTCGTATCCTCGCAGGCGATCAGATCCGCCTCACGAAGCACCCTGATGCCCCTGAGAGTCATGTCCTCAAGATTTCCTATCGGTGTCGGAACTATTATAAGTGGCATGGGGCCCCTCCTAACCTATAGGCCTCAAGAAGGCTGTCTGTCTCGTTGCCCTCTTCGTCAAGCACAAAGAGAGGCGCCCTTATCCGCAGGCCGTGGGAGGATCCTCTAACCGCCTCAAGCAGGACAACGGAGGCCTCTTTGCCTGGTCCGGGATAGACCGGCAGCATGACCTTAGGAGCGATCCCATATTTATCAAGCAACGCCAGGAGTTCAGCTGCCCTAGCCGCGTGTATTACTATGTCAAGATAACCCTTGTTTTTTAAAAGAAAACGGCATGCTGAGACGACATCTTCAAGAGAACATTCAGAACCGTTCATTGCGGTGGCAATGGCCTTTGATGGACTGAGAGAACCGCTTTTCGGAGAAAAATAGGGAGGATTGACGACGATGCGGCAGAAGCTTTGGGCCTCCCATAACTCTCTGTGCCGCCTGATATCTCCGGTGCGAAACCTCGCAGTTTCGCTGAGTCCGTTATACTTTGCGTTCTCAGAGGCCATTTCCACCAGATGGGGCTGTATGTCCACTCCCTCTACGCTGAATCCTCGCTTCGCCAGAATAAGCGATACGGCGCCGTGTGCGCAGCCTATCTCAAGGATCCGTTCTCTTTTTTTTGGCCTGGTAAAATGGGCGAGCAAGATCGTGTCCAAGTTAACGCGCGGCCCCTCTTTCTCCCGCGGCTGTATGATCTTAAGCTCACCTTTCAGCAGATCCTCCCTCTTTACGGAAGTCATGCCCAGTCCTCAAGCCTTACTCCTATTATTTGAGAGAGCCCCGGTTCGGAGAGGGTAACTCCGTAAAGGACGTCAGCCCGCTCCATCGTGACCCGCCTGTGGGTCATGGCGAGCACCTGCCTGTTCTTTGCGTATTCTTTCGCAAGCTCCGCAAACCTTCTGAGGTTGACTTCGTCAAGCGCGGCGTCGACCTCATCGAGCACAGCGATCGGACAGCCCGCCACTTCCATCGAAGCGAAGAGCAGGGAGATTGCCGCAAGAGACTGCTCTCCTCCGGAGAGCTGGTTTATCGTCTGCGGATGTTTGCCCGGGGGCCTCGCCATAACATCGACGCCCGTATCCCATATAGTCTCGCCCTCTATCATTTCGAGATGGGCCTCTCCTCCGCCAAAAAGCCGTTGAAATAACTTGCAAAACCTGTTGTCGACCTCGAGCAGAGCATCTGAGAAAACTTTGTATGCCTGCCTGTCCGCGTCAGCTATCAGCCTCTCCAGCTCGGTGGCGCCCGCCCTCACATCGTCGAGCTGTTCGCCCATAAAAGCGAGCCTGTCTTTCAGGCTCCTGTCCTCAGAGAGGACTCCCATATCAACATCACCGAACGCTTTTATCTTCCTGTCGCCTTCGCGTATCTTTTTTCTGAGCTCATCAGTCTCCTCATCCGGCAAAAGTTCTTCCCTGCCCGGGTATGGATACTGGTCCTCCCAGGTGTTGATAAGTTCCTCGAGTTCCCTCTCCGTTTCTCCCTTTCTAGCCTCACAGAGAGACGTTTTTTCGCTCGCGGATCCGGAACGGCGTTCCGCTTCGGACTGTTTTTTTCTTATAATATCCCTTTTGGATTCAAGTTTTGAGAATCCGGCTACGTGCCGCTCTATCTCAGTAAAGAGAAGTTTTCGCCTCTCAAAAATCTCAAGACAGCTCTTTCCTATGGCAGTGAGGTTCGCTCTCTCTCTTACACATCTCTGATCGATTTCCGAGATCTCTTCATCCAGGCTCCATATTTTTCGTTCTTCCGTCCTGACTTCTCCGCTTACCCTCTCCATAAGCGCGAACCCTGAACTCTGTCTTTCCGCCAGAACTGCGGCATCAGCGCGCAGGCTCTCTCTCTCCTCTATTATCAGATGATCGTCCCCGATCTTGGATGGAAGATCCCATTTTTCTTCCAGATCATCCAAAGCCTCAAGTATGGACTTCCAATGCCTGCCTTCGTCGGCTGCGGCTTTAAGGATTCTTTCACGTTCACCCTCAAGCCGCTTACTTTCCCTGGAATAGGAATCCTTTTCATCCTCCAACAGAGCTATTCTTCCGTCAAACTCCCTAATCCTCTTGACATACTCCTCTTTTTCTTCTGATACCCTGAGCTCCGACGCTTCCGCGTCCTTGAATTTTTTTGCGAGAAGCTCAGCCGCTTTGACATACGCCGCGGCGTCCGCCTCCAGTTTTGCAATTTGTGACTTCATCTCGATAGCCTTGCCGGACTTCTGAGTCCTGCCGCCCGAGACTGTTCCTCCGGGCTGGAACACGTCCCCCTCCAGCGTTGCTATGGGTCCGCGGAAGCCCGACCTGACCAAAGCCTGACCAACGGAATAGTCGTTGACGATGAGCAGATCTCCCATTATCTGACGCATCGCCGGGAGCCAGTGTTCTTCGACTTTAACAAGATCCATGGCCCAGCCGGCGACCCCCTCTTTGGGAAGAACGTGTCCGTTGTCGGGAAATCTGGGCCTGCATCTTTCAAGCGGCAGAAATGTAGCTCTCCCTATAGCGTTGGCCTTAAGCCTCTCTATGCAGCGCCCCGCTTCTTCCATATCCTCCACAAGCAGCTGGAACTGGCGGCCGCCGAGATATGCCTCAAGGGCAGAAGAATACGTCGGATCACAGGTAAATACGTCCAGTACTGCTCGCGGCGAGGCATCAATTCTGTTTAGCTTCGCCGCAGAAAGCAGGTACTGTACAGGACGGGGGTATATATCAGCCTGCATCGCCTCGGTCACTTCATTAAGCTTGGATCTGGCCCCCGATGCCTCCCTCCTTGCGCGCTGGAGTTCGGCCGCAAGGGTCTGTACCCTAGCGTAAAGCTCACCGTGCCTCAATGCTGTCTCTTCTTGCTTCGCAAGCAGCGTTTCCCTCTCCTTTTTGAACTTTATTATCTCTGAGTCAATATTGCCGCGCGGATCTCGTTCCTTGTCCTTCTTCTCCCTCAGAGAGAGAAGATCCTTGCCTAAGAATGAAAGTTTGGCTTTAACCTGCTGAAGCTCGGCCTCAAGCCTTCCTTTTTCTTTGTTCCAGGCTTCCCTTTCTTCTTTTTCTTCTTCTAAGCGTCTGTTGAATTCACGCCATTTTTTCTCTGCCGCCTCAAGCGCCTTCTGTCCGGCCTCCAGATCCTTGCGGATCCTATCATTTTCCTTGGCTATCCTCTCACGGTCAGAGACAAGTTCCTCTATCCGTGTTTTCGATCTGCCTCGCTCTTCTGAGGCCTGCACAAGCCTCTCTTTTGAGGCTTTCAGATTGGACGCCGAGGCATAGCCTGACCTGATGAGCCCTTCGTAGCTTTTTTTACCCTGTTCAAGCTCCCAAGTCTGATGCTGCTTTTCTCTCGAAAGTAAAAGAAGTTGATTTTCGAGCCCATCCAAGGCAGCTCTCCAACGAGATGACCAGACTGCTGTCCGATATTTTTCACTCACAACGGCCTCAAGCTCTTTTTCAAGAGAAACGAGCAAATTCTCGGTACCCTTTCGTCTCAGCCAATAAAGAAGCTTTCTGTCTTCCTCTATGCTATCCAATATCGCACGAAGCTCCGAAGCTCTCTTTACTTCGGGGGCGATCTCTTCGCGCCGGGCAAGCAGTTCCGCCATTACATTTCGAAGCCTGTCGTACTCCTCTTTGACTATAACCAGCCTCTCTGAGGCATCCATGCGTTTTTTTCTGTACAAGTCTATGCCAAAGAGGGATTCCAAGCGCATTCTTCTGGCCAGAGGCCTTTGCTGGATAACTTCGGCTACCTCTCCCTGACCGATAAATGCGAACCTGTCACCCTCAAGCTTCCAGTCTCTTTTTGTTTCGTCCAGCTCTGCCAGGGTTTTTCTGGCATTATCCACAAAAAGAAGAGTGTTGCCGTCGGGAGCTGTCACCCTCCTTTTGATCACACAGCTTTTTGTTTCCTCCCTGAGTTGGAGAAGGACCTCCGCCTCTTTTGCAGCGGGCATGCCGACCGAGCCCTGAAACAAAAGGTCGCTCTGCCTTGTTATGCGAAGCCTTCCTGCATTACTGTCCCCAAGTGACCACCTTAGTCCATCGAGGATGTTGCTTTTCCCGCTGCCGTTGGGCCCGACTATCGCCGTAAATCCCGACGATAGAACAAGATCATGGGAGCCTCCGAAGCTTTTAAATCCCTTAAGCTGAAGACGACTTATATACAATTGCCCGACCCTCTCTTTTCTGAAGAGCGTTTATTCTGTGCTCTACCTGGACCTGACTTCCCTGTGCGTCGAGCCTGAACTTGCTCCATGAAAACTCAGGACACTCTTTAATGAATAATTTTTTGCCGAACTCGTCCTCCCACGCCTCTAAGAAGGTTTCCGAGATGTATTTCGCTATGGAAGAGTACGCTTCTATGAGGAGTGCCTCTGACTTTGAAGACATTGATATTTTTCTGATAAATCTCTTTATCTGCATTGCCACGCTCTCCTCACGCGGCACCCAGCCGAGCCCCCCGCAGAAAGGACAGCCGTGGCTCAGCGCGGACCTGATGTCTGTCCTTGCCCTTTTTCTTGTGATCTCCACCAGTCCGAGCCCTGTCACCCCATATACTCTGGCCTTGCACCTGTCGTTTTTAAAAAGTTCCTGGAGTTGGTTCGTGAGCGTAACATTGTCCTCTTTGGATTCCATGTCAATAAAGTCGATCACGATGATGCCCCCTATTGCGCGCAGCCTCAGCTGCCTTGCTATCTCTACGGCAGCCTCCGCATTTGTCTTTGATATAGTGTCGTCCAGGCTCTTGGAACCGACAAATTTGCCTGTGTTCACATCGATCACCGTCAGTGCCTCAGTCTGATCTATGACCAGATATGCTCCCGACGAAAGCCAGACTTTCCTATCCTGAACCTCCAGAAGTTGATTCTCTATGTTGTATGCGTCAAAGATTGGGATTTTCCCGCGATAGAGCCCTATCTCTATCCTTTTGCCCGGGAAGAAACGGCTTGTAAAAGCCTCTATGTTATCTCTGTCCTCTTCAGTATCCACAACTATCTCATCTATATCCTCCGTGAGGTCATCTCTAAGAACACGCTCCAACAGCCCCAAATCCTTATGTACAAGACAGGGCGCACTGTTTTTCTTGGCGTTGCTCGTGATAACAGACCATTGCGAGAGCAGTTCTCTGATATCGTTCTTAAGGCTCTCAGATCCGCAGCCTTCCGCGACCGTCCTGATAATGACCCCAAATCCCTGAGGACGGATCTCCTTGGATATGGCCCTCAGGCGATCCCGTTCTTTGCTGTCGTCGATCCTCTTTGAAACTCCCGTTTCATGCCCTCCCGGGATAAGGACCATGTATCTTCCGGCCAGAGATATCCTCGGAGAGACCCGCGCTCCTTTTCCTTTTCTTGCGTTTTTTACGACCTGCACCAACATCTCCATTCCGGGAGAGACCTCTGTCCCATGGACATCATCAAGGTAAAGAAACCCATTCCGCCCGTCCCCCAGGTTTAAAAATGCCGAGTTCATCCCAGGAAGGACGCTGTCGACCCTGGCCTTGTAGATCTCCCCCGTTCTCTGGTGCTCAAGCATTCTCTCCAGGAAGAAGTCTTCGAGCTTGCCTCTTTCGTTGAGTATGGCTACTCTGACTTCCTCCGGGTCGATCATGTTCGCTATTATTTTTTTGCCACATCCCCCTGATGTCATATCTATTCCCCCAATATCAAACGAGAGGCAACACCGTGCGTCTTTTTGCATCCCATGCACCGACCGATCTGCGCGCTACAACGAGGTCCTTCCAGCCCCCGCAGATTCCCGCCTCTTTTAAGCTTCTGACGAGACCGGCGGCACCGCAGTGCTCCAGGTCTCCTACAGTCAGGTTCACGGTTCCGTCAGAGTTAACGGCATCATACAGTATGCCGGTCCTCTCCACCTCTTTTTTAAGAATTTCCGACCCTTCGCTCCCTAAAGCAAAATTTGCGCCCTTTATTGAATAAACGGCCGCCGTTGCCAATTTGGAGAGGGC
>CAYZYF010000032.1:0-17322 GCA_964482015.1 uncultured Synergistaceae bacterium | reverse complement strand
GAAAAAGAGAGGTTATGGGCGTAAAACTATGTCCAATGTTTTCAGGGAACCTCATCTTTAGCATGACGGCGCTAAAGCCACATCTGTTCCACCCATCTATCAAAACTGCCTCACCTTCCTATATTATCAAATAGGTATTGCAGTGCAGCCACACATTATCTTTTGTATAACCGATCGAATAGACTTGACCTGCTATTTCTACGGATTTAGTTCTAGAACAAGATACTCCTTCTTCATGAAAGACCTCGCTCCTCAATGACAAAAAACCTATCTCTCTGTGCCATTATAACGCCTCAGACAATATCCCTGCAGATTTATTGATCGATCCGCAATTTATAATTTATACTGTTTTTAATTAAGCTGTATTTTTTCACATAATGGACAATCGGTAAGGTTGGTAATTTTTTGTTTACTAAGTACAACTAACCGATACAGCAAGGACATTGTATTTTTCTGTCTGTAACCTTAAATTCAATACATCCTTAAGAAATTATTTAAATGACCGCGGCAAATGGATATTTTCTTAAGAAATATTTTAAACGATTGGATTGGAGGTATAGTCTATGGATTTCACAAGTAGTACTCAGTACATTGTTGTCTTTCTCCTTTACTTCGCTGTGTTTGTCGGATTTGGTGTATACCAGGGAAGACAGGTCAGCAGCGCCGAGGATTTCGCAATCGGGGGCAGAAACATCCCGGGCTGGGCCGCTGCTCTGTCAGAAAGGGCTACCGGAGAATCGTCATGGGCTTTACTCGGGCTTCCCGGTTGGGCGTATGTCTCGGGACTCAGCTGCTTTTGGGTCCTGTTCGGTTGTTTTATGGGAATCACCTTGGCCTGGGCGGTTCTCGCCTTCAGAATCAGGGAGATTGCTGAGGAAAAGGACGCTATCTCTTTTGTAGACCTGATCTCTAAAATGCACCCCACAATGGAGTCCGGCATAAGAACCGTAAGCAGCCTCGTAATAGTTTTCTTCTTTTTCTTCTATGTGGGCGCACAGTTCCTCGGCGGAGGCAAGGTCTTCGAGACTATGTTCGGGATATCTGCCAACACAGGTATGCTGCTCACCATGCTGCTTATAGTACCCTACACCGTGTACGGAGGATTTAAAAGCGTAATTTACACCGACTGTATTCAGGGTGCTCTTATGGTTTTTGCTCTCGCAGTCGCCCCCATACTTGGCTTTTCTCTTATCAAAAGCAGACCCGATGTCTTTGCTACCGGTGTTTTCGAGGCACTGGCCAAGGCGGGACCTGAGTACCTCAGCATCATGGGCGGCGGTTCGGGTTTCGCCATGTTTGCGGGGGCACTCGGGGGCTTTGCCTACTTCTTCGGATACCTGGGCGGAATGCCTCAGCTGACAATGCGTTTCATGGCGATCAAGGACTTCAAAAACACCGTGAGAGCGAGAAATATAGGCATCGTGTGGACTCTGGTAGCTTATTTCGGCGCATGTTCGATAGGCTGGCTTGGAATCGCCCTTTGGGGACCTACCGGCCTCGCCGATCCGGAATCCGTCTTTCCAAGAGTTATGATTGAATTCTTCCCGCCCGCTCTCGCAGCTCTCTTTATAGTAGCGGCCTTTGCGGCACTGGTCTCGACGGCGGACTCGCTTCTCGTGCTCGCCTCGACAGAGATATCTGAGAATATTATCAAAAAGTTCTTCATCAAGGACGCTAGTCGTATCGATCCTGCAGTCGACCTTAAGATGGCAAGGATCATGACGGCGGTCATGGCGGTTCTCGCTCTCGGCGCAGCCCGCATTGTGCCCTCAAATCTTATCTTCAACATCATCGGTTACGTTTGGGCCGGTATCGGAGATCCCTTTTCAGTCGTCATCCTGCTTACGATATTCTGGAAAAAATTCAGCTCAAAAGCGGCCTTCGCCGTTATTTGCACCGGCATGCCCTTTACGATATTCTGGGTAATGGCAGGTTATGACGCCAAGATAATTGCGGCTCTTTTCATGACATTCGCGGTAAGCCTGGTTGTGGGAATAGTCGCCACCTTCATTTGGCCACAGGAGACAGAAACTTCGAACGCATAAAAATCACAATTAATCGGGAGGTTGGAAAGGTATGAATATAAGTCCAAAAAAACCGGATCCTGCAAAAAAGTATGGAATTCTAGGAATTCCCTGGGATGAAGACGCATCTCACGGAAGACCGGGATCACGTTTCGCTCCGGAGTCGATCAGAAGGAACGCTTCCTGGATATTTGACAGGATCATCGATAATGAGGTCATGGATCTAGAGGAATTTAGGGTCATAAACTTCGATGATGCAGAGGTTAAAGATTTCGGTGATGTTGAGATCTGTTCCTACGACCACTTCGAAACAAAAGACCGCATAGAAAAAAAATGCAAGGAGCTGCATAAGGCTAATTATATTCCTGTAATCCTCGGCGGCGACTGCTCCGTGTCCTGGCCGCAGGTAAAGGCACTGCACGATTGTGTGGAGGGCAACGTGGGAATAATACATTTTGACGGGCACCTCGATCTGCTCGATTCGACCCCTATCCAGGGTGAGTTTTCCCACAGCAGCTCAATAAGAAGGGCGATCGAGCTTCTGCCGAGGGTAGATCCCAAGAATGTAGTTCAGATCGGCTGCCGCTGCTATAACTACCCCTACTATTACGACTACATCGTTGAAAAAGGGATCACCGAGATCAGCCCGAGGGATTTCTATAGGCTTGGAATAGAAGGCTCAGCGAAACTCGCCCTTGAAAAAGCGACCCAAAATACGGAGGCACTCTTTATCACAATAGACATCGACGTGCTTGAAGGAATATTTGCACCGGGCAGCGGTGCAAACGAAACAGGCGGATTCAACACCTATGAACTGCAGGAAACCATGAAGATCCTTGCTCCGTACGCACATTCATTCAACATAACTGAAGTCAACCCGGCGTACGATTTAAAAAACGAGTTCTCGTCCATTGCCGCGGCTAAGTTGATGTTCGACTTCATCGTTCACAACTATAAGCCTACAGAGAGAGCTCTATCGATCCTTAAATAAATTTATCTGACCTGCATTCGGGCGGCATCTGCCGCCCGAATGTATAATATAGGGTGTGGAGGTGGGCGTTTTGAGCAGGATAAAGATTACCGTCGGACAGGTCGCGGCATCGCTGCTGGATGTAAATGATAACTCAGCGAGGATTTTAGAACTTCTCGATGAGGCCTCGGGTGCTGGAAGCAAAGTTCTCGTCCTTCCCGAGCTTTATCTTACGGGTTATGATGTTCGTGACGCGATTTCTACAGAACAGGGCGCAGAAAAACTTGAGGGTGATATCAAAAAAGCCCTCTCTAAAATCACAAAAAAAACTGCTGAGTGCGGGTGTGATTTGCTTTTGAGCTACCCTCTTTTTGAGGATGGTGATAAAAAACCTTACATCGCCCTTGACTACTTTTCAAACGGAAAGAGCATCGCTCTTCACAGAAAAATAAACCTCTGCAATTATGCCCAGTATACGGAACATCTAACATTCAGAGAAGGCGATGAGGTCACCGTAGCCGACGCTCCGCACTTCAAGACGGGCATGTTCGTCTGTGAAGACCTGTGGCATGTGACTAATGCGATCTTTGCCGCCAAACTTGGAGCCGAGGTTATTTTCTACCCCTCTGCCGCTACTGTAGTGGAGCGATCTGACGTCGGCGCATGTCTGGCAAATTGGAAGAAACTTACGCAGGGCACCGCGTTCTCTCAGACCAGCTATGTAGTCTGCTGCAATGCGGCTGAATCAAAATTGGCGATGGGCTTTGGCGGGTCTCATGTAGTGGCTCCGGACGGCGAAATAATCGCGGAACTGCCCCTCTTTGAAGAGGCCATCACACACGTCGATATAGATCTTGGATTACTTCGTAAAATCCGCGAAATGAGACCGCTGCTCAAGAACGAGCGGTTCGAAGTATACAAGAAATATATGGATTGATCATGACAAACGAAGGACGGATGCTCCCCAATCTCATAGAAAAGGCTTTGACCACGGACAGTCTCTCCGAACTGCTGAAGTCCGCGGCCGAGGCCGTGGGGACATCCGTCTGTTTTAAAGACTCAGACGGCTCTGTCTTTACCGAGTCCGATTCGCAGGAATTCGTACAGAGCATGGGATCCTACCCTCTGCAGGAATTGCAAAGAAACTACACAGTAATCAAACTTTCAGATACAGAATCTCTTTTAGGGCACCTCATTCTGCCCAGAAAAAAACATGGCGGCAGTGACGCTCTGATGCAGGCGGCCGTCTTGGCCTTCAGGGTCTTTTGCACGAGGACCAAGGCCGAGCGCGAACGCAAGTTTATGCTGGAATCCGACATCTTACAAAGATTTCTAACAAGAAAACTCAGATTTGAAAAAGTACAAAACGAATTTAGAGAGCGTCCTTTCCCGTTAGAGGGCAACAGCATGGTCGTAGTCTTAGGCCTTAAACTGGAGGAAGGAAAAATCTCCCCATACGAACATGAAGCAATGGCGATTCTCGATGAGAAATTCTCACGTTTTTTTAAACGTTACGTTTCGTGGCGGGAAAAACGAAAGACGGTGATTGCCCTCACGCCTCAATTTCCCATGGATGAGAAGGCAGCTACAGATTTTATAGTTTCAACGATAGAAAATATGAAGAACAATAACGAGAGCGGCGCAGTGTTTACCAATGTCTGCGCTGGTTTCGGCACCGCGAAAAATGAGATTCAGAACTTGCCGGAAAGTTTTGAAGAAGCGGACAGAGCATTCAGAGTAGCTTGTCTTACCTTCGGAATATGGTGGAGGAAATGGCGTGAACTTGGCGCCCTTCGCCTTCTTATGTTTCTTGCAGACAATAAAGAGTCTGATCTTTTCATCGAATCGACATTGGGGCGTTTAGTGGATAACGGTGAGATACAAGATTCACAGATTTTACTTGAAACCTTGAAAGTTCTGGACAATAATCTTTGGAACCTAAAGCAAACCTCACTGTTTCTAAATCTCCATTACAACACAATGAAATATCGTTACCAGAAGATTCAAGATTCGCTGGGGATGGATCTGAACTCATCCAATACAAGGTTTAACATCTCCCTAGCGCTCAGATTACTTTCGTTGAAGGGAAACAAATAGCCGTGCAAGGTAAAGTTTTAAACATACTGCAGCAACTTGTCCGCATAAGGACACACCAGCCTGAGGGCGACGAGGCCGATGCGGTAAAGTACATTAGATCCTTGCTAGACCGGGACCGAATGTCTTACAGGCTTGTTCCGCACGGTCAAAACAGAGCCTCCCTGCTGGTAAAGATCACGGGAGCCGGACGACTGCCTCCCGTATTGTTCGTAGGACACCTTGACACAATAGGATTGGAGAGCACCAAAGATTGGGATCATCCTCCTTACAGCGCAGATTTTGACGGAACCTGGGTCTATGGAAGGGGTGCCATAAACAAAGGCGGAGTGACCGCAATGATCCTAGCCGCAGACAATCTTTCCAGAAGGGATGACTTACCTTGCGATGTCTACTTCGCCTTTACTGCAGACAACGACGAGCATGGTTTGGGAGCCCAAACATTGGTCGAGGGAAGTTTTTTGGAGGGAATCAGCGATATGATCTTCGTGCAGCCGACAGGCTGCAACATAGGCATCGCCCAAAAGGGCGTTGCCTGGCTGAACCTGACGGTTCACGGACGTACCTGCCATGCCGCATTTCCCAGACAAAATCCCGAGGTGATCAAGCTTGCGCTAGATTACCACAAAAAACTTTCCTCGGCATTAAGAACAAAGGAACCTCACCCCTATCTCGGATCAACGACTTGTGTTATAACGAGTATGCAGTCGAAGGGTTTTGTTCGATATATGCTTCCCGCAACCGCAGAATGTTCTATTGACGTACGTTTTCTGCCTTCGTTCAATGGAAACAGCATTAAAAACATCCTTAAAAGTACCTCTTTAGATCTTTCGAAAAGGAACCCCGAATGCGTGTTCGACGCAAAAATTGAAAAACTAAGGCTCGCATGCGCAATGGATGACGAATCTCCAAACATAAAAAGGATTGAACAAATTTACAAGCACTTGAGGTACAAACCGAAAAAAACGGGGATTTATTACCTGTGTGATGTTTCAATCCTCGTTCCAAGGATGGGAGTGCCCTTCGCCATCATTGGACCCGGCGAAGATATATATCACAGCACCAAAGATGAGGGGATAAAATTGGAAGACATCATAAAAATGATACGTTTTTACGAGAGCTACGTGGTCTGCTCAGACTAGGGATCTACAGGCTGGGACCTATTCTTGTGATGCCGGCTTCATGATGGCCGAGGATCTCCGACGAGGTTAGTTCGCCTGATACGACCGATAGCAGCTTTTGAAAAAGCCTCTCCCCCGCCGTTTCAAGTGATTCCTTTCCCAGCGTCACGCGCCCCGCGTCAAAATCAATGTTTTCTTTCATCCACGAAGCCACATCCGGGTTGCCTGTGATCTTTATCACCGGAGCGATGGGAGAACCCACCGGCGTTCCTCTCCCGGTGGTGAAGAGCACGACCTGTGACCCTCCGGCTGTCATGCCCGTTACCGACTCTACGTCAAAACCCGGAGAATCCATTATCACAAGCCCCTTCGATTTGGGAACCTCTCCGTATAATACGACCTCCATGACTTCGGAAGACCCTGCCTTGGCCAGACATCCCATAGATTTTTCCTCTATTGTAGACAACCCTCCCTCAATGTTTCCGGGGGTCGGCTGAGTCTCCCTGAGGTCGACGTGCATAGAGTTGGCACTCCTCTCGACATCGCTGACTATCTCTACGATCCGCTTTCCGACTTCGGGCACGGCGGCTCTTGCCGAAAGGATGTGTTCGGCTCCGATCATCTCAGGCGTTTCAGAAAGTATCACTCTGGCGCCGAAACCTATAAGCCTGTCCGAGACCCAGCCAACGAGTGGATTAGCACTGATGCCGGATGTGGCGTCCGACCCTCCGCATTCAAGTGAAACGGACAGCTCACTGATGTCGGCTTCCTCTCTTTTTTGAGCGGAACATGCCCTTAGCATCTCACGTGCCTTTCTAACTCCATCTTTTATCGTGGCGCTAGTCCCGCCAAGCTCCTGTATCCTTACTAGAGCGGCGGGCCGGCCGGAGGACTTCATTTTTGTGACTATGCGTTCCGCTGAGGAACCTTCGCAGCCAAGGCTGACAACTAAAAGCGCGCCTATGTTCGGATTTGTGGCAGATCCGTCAAGAGTCCTCTGGGTCTGTTCCCTGTCTGCTCCGAGTTGTCCGCATCCGCTTGAATGGCAGAAAGCTACGGCACCGGGAAGCGCGTCGGCTATCTTTTGGGCAACGTGGTTAGCGCATATAACGGATGAGAGGACCAGCAAGTGATTCCTGATCCCTACGGTACCATCGGGTCTTCTGTACCCCATAAACTTCATTCGAGGTCCCCCCTTCCGCGGCCGCTCTCTATGTTGTGGACATGCACATGTTCACCGGGCAATATCTGTTCGGTCGCGCAGCCGATGATCTCGCCGTATTTGATCACGTCCTCCCCGGGCTTTATCTCTGTGAGCGCCGCCTTATGTCCAAAACGGATCTGGGATCTCAGCTTGATCCCGGACGGGACATCTTTGCCTGCCAGTTCCGAGCCGGCGGGAAGGTTCTGGATCAGCGTAGCCACGTTGTCACCTTTACATACCCTCACACAGTTTGCGATATTTTTATCCACCCTTTCTCCTCCCGCGTACAGACATATCAATCATTGCCAAAGTCTACCTTTCCAAGATACAAAGATACCGCCGCACCGTAGAGGATCAAAAGGGAGAAGAAGGCGGAATACTGAGACAAGCCAAATGGAAGGTCATACCTTCCGACAAAATCGATAAATAGCCCCGAAAACCACTGACTAAGCAAGACAGAGAGAAAAAGCAGCACATTGTTAGCTCCCGTGACCGTTCCGATCACATCGGTGCCGACTACGTTAAAGAGGGTCACGTTCGATGTCACAATGGTAGTACCGATCATCATTCCAAGAAAAAATGTGATCGGGGCTATGATTTGCCATCCGCACCCATAGCTTATGGCGATCGTCAAAAGCGCCAGAGAGGATGTCATTAACGCGGTCAATTTTTGTAAAAATCCTGGGATCCTGATCAGCCTGTTGCCGTATATACCGGAAAGAAATGCCCCGGCAAGCAGTCCCATTCCACCCATTGTCATAGACAGCCTCGCTTGGTTGACCGTGATAGTCGTAACTGTATCAGTAAGCCATATGACCCCCCAGAGGCCAACAAGAGTAAGCTGCAAAATCAAGGCCAGACACCACATAGAGAGCAGCGAAGTGAGCCTTCTTGAACGGAAAATTATTCTAAAGCCTGCCCAAAGTGAGGCTTTATCTTTTGTAACAGAAGTTTTTTTGTATAAAATCGACTTTCCTGCAACCAGGACAAGAAGCATAATTATCGATGCGGATATCAGGGCGAGCAAAAGGTGCAGTTTTCTGAATCCGATCAAGTCCATCATAAAACCGAGAGGCGTAATGCCCACGACCCCTCCAAAATGTCCGAAAACGATCGTGATGCCTGTTAGCCTTGCGAAGAAGGCAGGGGCAAAAGTATTGGCCTGAAATGTCATAAGCGCACAAAAGGTAGGGGCGGATCCCACTCCGACAAAAAATCTGGCTGCTCCCATTATGTAAGGGTTCTCTGTAAATGAAAAGGTAAAAAGCCCCAGGCCGAAAAGGATCAGCCCCAGACAGACGGCAAAGACGGGGTCTTTACTGTCACAAAGCCTGCCGCTGTAAGGCTGTCCGGCGGTATACCCAAAAAACAGCATCCCGGATATCAAGCCTACTACGCTCGGGGACATACTCACCTCCGCTGCCACCGCGGGAAAGATCACACCGCTCGCACTTCTCATGAGGCATGCAAAGAAATAAGCGATCAACAACAAGGCGTAGGTTAGATAAGACCTCATAAACACTCACGTCCGTCATAAAAATTCGCCCGGCAACAAATCCGTTTATCCGGGCTGGATGTCACAGATATCATAGCCCATATCGCACCCCAGCGAAAGTCGGACTAAAGAAAAAGCGTGGTGTTACCACGTTACAACATTCAGGCTGCGTTGCGTATAATATTAATGATCCGTCACATCAAAGCGGAGTATGTTTTTTTCTGAAGGGCGGGATAAACGGATGGCACATGAAAAGGGTCAGGCCAATCTAGGAAGGCCGAGATCCGTCATTGTCTTTTTCTTTTTGAGCTTCATTTTAGCCGGTGGTGCACTCTGCGGCCAGCCATCAGCTTTTGCCGAAGAACACGGCCACCTATGGCTTAAGGTGGTAAAAAAAGAATACAAACTCTACGTGATGAAAGATAACGAAACTATCGACTCTTTTGATGTCGCCGTCGGCAAAAATCGAGGACAGAAAAAACGTGCGGGAGACAACAGGACTCCCGAGGGTGAATTTTATATTGAGCAGATCCAGAACTCCCTGCACTGGACCTACGATTTCAAAGACGGTAAAGGAGTTATCAAAGGAGCCTACGGCCCCTGGTTTATCCGTTTAAAAACCGGTTGGAGTGGAATAGGCATCCACGGCACCCACGACCCCGGGTCCGTCGGCACCGACGCCACAGAGGGCTGCATCAGGCTGACCAACGAAGACGTTTCGAGATTAAAGGACAACTACATAACACTCTCAATGAAAGTTGTGATTGAATAGAATTACCAGTTTTCTCCGAGAATATATTCAATATATACTTGCGTTGCCTTAATCACCGATTTTAGCGGTACAGATTCGTCACTCGGAATATTATAAATATCCTCACCGGGGCCATAAAAAACAAAAGGCACTCCCAGACTCGGAACTATGGCACAAGCATCTGTGTAGTAGTTAAGGCCGGTCTTTTCCGGCTTGTCTCCCATACTGGCTACAATTTCTTCAAATCGTTTGATAATATGAGCATCGGTTGGCATCGCGACCGTTGAGTTGCTGCTTAAAATTTCGATCTCCATTTTCAATGACTTGTTGTTTTCCATCATTTGTTTCGCCGTCTTATTGGCAAATTGAATTACCTCGTCGTTATCCTGAAGCGGCAGCAAACGAATATCTATCGTTCCTTCTGCATACGGGGAAAGGACGTTTGTTGCAATCCCTCCATGCAGCTGCGTAATAGAACAAAGCGGCTCTCCAAGATATACGTGAGGCAGTTTATCATCGCAAACATATTTTTTTACTTGGGAATAAAAATCAATAAAACTTGCTAGTGCATCCGTTCCGACATTCGGAATGCAGGCGTAACTCGCCTCTCCGAAAACCCTGATTTTAAACCAAATACCGCCGCGCTGTGCAATGCCTATTTTATTTTCGGTCGGCTCTCCAAATATAAGACGGGTCGTACCTTTAAGATAGCCGCTTCCTGCAACACTCCTAGCTCCCGTCAAAGCCGCATTGTCTCCGTCTGCGGTGAGACACAGCACCAGATCGCAGGGGGGTAAAATCGAGTTTTTTGTGAACATGAGCATTGCCGACACCATTGCAGCAATACCACCCTTCATGTTTGTCGCCCCACGCCCATACACTCTCCCGTTTTCATAATCGGCGGCAAAAGGCGGATGTTGCCACTTGTCTTCTCCGATAATAGGAAAAGTATCCATGTGACCTACCATGGTTATCTTGTTTTTATTCGAATGTCCTGGCAATGTTGCAACAAGGGAAGCCCTATTGGCACCGTGTTCTATTACCTTAACTTCTAATGTGTTTTCAGGAAACAACGACAGGATGAATTTGATCATGTCAAGCTCATCCCCTCTGGGCAGTAGGGTCCTGATACGAATCATTTGCCTAAGGATCGATAGAATATCGCTTTCGTTAATCTGCTCTGTTAAAGAATGCATCTTTATTGACACCTTGTTTTTCCTCCCACGAATATATCTGATGCAGTTTTATCGCCAAAACTAAATCAAATCTGAAGTCAGAATCATTTATATCACCGTCTAAAAGCTCGCAGATCTTATTGATTCTATATCTGATTGTATTAGGATGGAAATGAAGCCTGTCTGAGACAAGCCTCGCGTTCCAATTATTTGCCTCCAGCTGAATCAATGTTTCGACAAGTTCGCCTGAATGTGATTTATCGTATTCAAATATTTTACTTAAAATCCTATTATAATGTTTTTTTGCCTCAAAATTATTTAACAGAGAACATATCGCCTTGAATGCACCTAGATCATCCCAAAAAATTGGTAGTCTTTTTATATCATTTGTAGTTGCATATATAACGGCATTCCTTGATTCAGATAAAGCTTCTTTTAAGTTCATTAGACTGTCCTTTATGCTGCTTATCCCAATAATATTAGGAATATTTAGGTTTAACATTGTATTATCAAATAATACTCTGCAAGAATTTACTAACTGTTCCTTAAATTTCATAAAACTGATATTTTGTTCGTCGTCTAATAAGACTATAGAAAGAGTATATTCGAGTCTATGAATCACAAAAACTCTATTGAAATAGAAAGATATGTTTTTTTCTACTGCGTCCATCCAAAGATTTTTTTGATAGTCATTATACTTCTCTTCATTCTGTATTTCATGTATCATAAGCATACAAAAACAGCGATAGTTTTTTCTTATATTTATACTCCTTAGCCTTTGAAGTAATATTATATTATCTTGAATCCTATCTTCAATTATATCTGTAAACAAATTAATATAATGTTGTTTATTATAGATTCTATTTTGAATATCCTTTCTTATGTTTAATTTAAGACCTAATAAAACTGAATTAATTATTGAAGACGGCAATTTAATGTTTTTTTCAATTATAAAAAATCCACATTCATACCGCTCATCAATCACTTCGAAGCAATCGAATATTTTTTTCAGTTCCTGCAGAGGATATGTCCTTGTCTGCTCTGTAAAATTAGCATCATTTGATCCCACAAAAGTCCTATTATTAATGGTATCTCTATAAGCCACATTACATCCACATGTTTCAGATAAAGACAATAACAATGATTTAATACTCGTTTTTTCTATTAATTCGATAGGGAAATTTTTGAGATCGTAATAAATATAATTTTCATTGTATAGAATATCAGATATACGTTTCATTAAACTACCTATGCTTATTATTTCAAGACAAACCAAGATAATAATGTCATTATCTTTTGCAAGTTTTTTATGAATTTCCGTAACGTCTTCTTTGCTCCCACTAAAACATAACGCTAAGACTTTATTTCTATTTAATAATTTGAAACAATCTTCCGAGACAAAGTTTATGAACGTCTCTCTATTTAAAATAATTATAAAATTTTCAGGTGCTTTTTCTAGCGAAGCGATATTTTCACAAAAAATAAGCCCATCAACACTCCTCTCCTCTGTAAAGGATGGAAATGCAGCAGCAATTTGTAGAAAACCTGTCGCCTTCAAGAAATCATTAATTTTTATTTTCAGAGCACACACCTCCCATCCATATTTTAAATATTACGAATCTCTTTCGAACTGTACAAAAGCACAAAAACCTTTTGTGCTTTTGTTACAAAGCTACTATACCAAACATCAAGCCTTTTTTACTATTAAACTACTAAACCCCAAAAATAAAGTAGAGGAGGAGATTTTATGAAAAATAAACCAACATGTTATGAAGAAAGAGGGCCGATACCTGAACTTTACAGCGGCGTACCAACGTTTATGGGACTTCCCAAGGTAGAACCAAGTCAAATAGAGGAACATGACGTAATCGTAATGGGAGCCCCTTGGGAAGGGATATGCACTACAGGTTCATTTAGCGGCTGTGAACTTGCAACAAAGACGATACGGCTGACCTCTCTGCGCTACGGCGGATACCTGCCTGAATTTGATTACGACCTATTCGACTATATCTCAGCAGGTGACCTAGGAGACTCTCCCTATTTCCCGGGAGATTCAGAGAAAACTTTTGCAGCCATTGAAGCGAAGGCAGACGAAATATATTCAAGAAATAAGCAGAGTTTATGTTTTGGCGGAGATCACTCCATAACGATACCGGTATTGAGGTCGATTGCCAAAAACACACAGGGCAACATAGGAGTGGTTCATTTTGACGCTCATCTTGATAACATGCCTACCTATTTAGGTGCTGAAAAAAATGCTCGCTGTTGTCCAATGTACAGAGCATATGAAATGGACAAAATAACGAAAATGATCCATGTCGGCGTAAGAGGTCCAAGAAATAATTACAAAGGGCTGGATCATGTCAGATCAAATAACGCCAGGATGATAAGTTCCTTTGAGCTCCACAGGCGTGAACTCGAAGAGGTGATTGCTGAGATAAAGGACTTTGTTTGGGATGGTACATCTGAGGTTTACGTAACGGTTTGCAGCGATGTTTTGGATGCCTCGGCCAACCCAGGCGGGCCGACTGACTTTGCCGGACTCACTTCGTATCAGCTATTGAGCATGATCCATTCGATTTCTTCCGAAGGAATAAGAGGATTTGATTTCGTCGAGATTTATCCTCCGCAGGATCATGCAATGACATCCAGCCATATGGCTGCCTGGGCAGGAATTTATGCTTTAAGCGGAATGGCTAAAAAAAGGATGTAGCCGTTTTGGGGACGCGAAATTCATAAACCGAAACATTTCCTAAGGCATTTTTCCAAAGGATAATGTTATGAAAAACAAAGGAAAGAGGTGGTATAGCAATGGAATATATTAACGCAAATGTTCAATTCGTTATTGTAATGGTGTGTTACATTTTGTTTCTCTTGGGTGTCGGTATTTATCAGGGTCGAAAGATAAAAAGTGCGGAAGACTACGCTATCGCAGGCAGGGGGCTGCCCGGATGGGTTGCCGCTTTGTCCGAAAGGGCCACAGCAGAATCATCGTGGTGTCTACTGGGTCTTCCCGGTCTGGTATACGCAACAGGCTTGTCGGGGACCTGGGCTTCGATCGGAAGTTTCATTGGCATCGTAATATCGTGGCTCTTCATTGCTCGCCCTCTGCGCCGTGACGCAGAAAAATATGACGCTGTTACTTTTACAGATTACCTGGGCAAGCGTTTCGGCGTTATGGGTTCGTATATCACAATATTCAGCAGCTGGGCAATAGTGTTCTTCTTTTTCTTTTATGTCGGAGCTCAATTTATCGGAGGAGCTAAAACTTTCTACACTGTGTTTGGACTTCCGATAAATTTAGGGATGCTGGTCGTTTTCTTCATCATAATACCCTATACGATTTATGGAGGTTTCGGAAGCGTCGTATACACAGATTGCGTCCAGGCTTTGGTAATGATAGGAGCCTTGATTGTCGCTCCGATTTTTGGGGTATGGTATATATCAAATGATCCAACAGTTTGGAGCAATTCTATACTCAATGCCTTGTCACGCACTGACCCGTCTTTTCACAGCTGGACGGGTGGACTGACAGGGTTCGCCGCGATCACGGTCGTTATAGGGGAAGCCTCGTGGCTCTTCGGCTTCTTGGGTGGGCTGCCGCAGCTCTCGACAAGATTTATGGCGATCAAAGATGACAAAGAGGCCAGAATCGGGCGAAATGTGGGGATCCTTTGGAGTCTGGGCGCTTATATCGGCGCACCCCTGATTGGTCTTTTGGGTTTGGCAATATTCGGCCCGACCGGTCTGGAGGATCCGGAGATGGTCACTCCTGCTGTTTTCCTAAAATTATTCCATCCGACGGTTGCTGCTTTGTTCCTCACCGGTGCAATTGCGGCAATGCTTTCAACAGCAGATTCGCTTCTGGTACTTTCATCCACAGAACTTGCCGAAAACATTATCATTCCCAAGCTGTATAAAGACAAAGCCGTTGACGGCAAAAAAATACTAAAGGTTTCCAGAATGACAACGGGCGCTGTCGCAGTGGTCGCCCTGTTGGCGGCATACATGGTACCCTCTAAATTGATCCATGCTATAGTCGGATACGCGTGGGCCGGAATTGGGTCGACCTTCTCCGTAGTGATCCTTGGAGCCCTTTTTTCAAAAAGGTTCAACTCAAAGGCTGCTTTTGCCACGATGGTCACGGGCGTATTTTTTACTATATTATGGAATATCATGGGATATGAAACCACGATAATGTCTGCCAGAGCAATGACTTTCTTTGTGTGTTGCGGTGTAGCCATAGTTGTTTCGGCCCTTACTCCGCCGGACGTACAAAAATAATTGTTGAATTAAGGGCATGAGCGACTATTGAGTTTATCGGTTACGTGACGAGGCCATAAGGAGAAAATACTTTGCTTAAAAAACAACTTGATCAACCAATGATGGAAGAGATTAAAAACGTAGCGGCGCCCTTTCACGCTTATGGCAAGGTTGCCGAATATATACCTGAACTTTCGCTCATGCCGCCTGATTTGTTTTCACTAAGCTGCATTGTATCCGGGACAAATCACGTCCTTCAGACTGGAGACACTGATGTTATGTTTACAATGCAGTCAATATCCAAAATTTTGTCCCTTGCATATGCCATAGAAAAATTCGGGGCAGAAAAAGTATTTAAGTACGTAAACATGGAACCAAGCGCCGATTCCTTTAATTCGCTGATGAGGCTTGAAATGGCTTCGCCGATACCGACGAACCCGTTTATGAACGCAGGTGCAATAGTTGTATGTTCAATCCTTAAAAACGAACTAGGTACTAAAGCATTTGAGGAAATCGTAAATTTTTGTGATTCTTTCACTGGGTCTAGCCCCAACTTAAATAAAAAGGTGTTCGACTCAGAGTTTTTGACAGCCGACAGAAACAAATCATTGGCATATTTCCTTAACAGTACAGGCCTGTTAATGGACAGTGTCGAAAACTCCCTGGAACTCTACATCAAGCTATGCAGCCTCGAATGCACGACTCTGGATCTAGCGAGAATTGCCGACGTTCTGTCATGCGGCGGTATGTCTGTTTTTACGGGACAGCGCCCGCTCAGCCTAAGAACCGTAAACACCGTTGTCGGTATAATGACAACTTGCGGGTTCTATAACGGCTCAGGAGAATTCGCTGTACGCGTCGGCATTCCCGGGAAAAGCGGGATAAGCGGCGGGATACTTGCCCTGGCTCCGGGTAAAATGGGGGTCGGCGTTTTCTCACCCTCATTAGATCCAAAGGGCAATTCGATAGCCGGTTTGTCTGCTTTGGAGAGCCTCTCAGACAGATTAAATCTCAGAGGGACGAAAATTCTTACCTAGTGATTTCACCTTTCGGATCATCCGAATTTACCCTGAGAAGCGAGGGGGGCATCGTACGGATGTCCCTCTCGTTCGTAATTATGGGTCGAAAATTATGATCTTCGGTTACGGCCGACGGCGTTTTTTAAAGAGCAGAGGCGCTATGAAAAGCATCGCCAGGGGCAGGTAGCCGACTGAGCAGCCTCCGCCGCTGCCTGTATCATAGTGGACGCGGATCGGACCAACGATCGAATTAAAGAGCAGGTCCCCGCCCTCAAGGAACTGAAGGATCGCATACGCGCCGTTACCAAAGTTTACATCACCGAAAATGGCGCGGTGAATAGTCTTGCCTGTACCCCAATCAAGCCCGGTCACTTCCCATCCATCCTTGTCGCCGTAACCGTTCACGAGTGCCATTTTGCTCGCTTGGCTGTGGATGGGAACCATACTTGTGGAAGAAACGTCGGGTCGTGCCCAGACAGAGGTCCATTCGTGTTCAACGGGATCCCATTCAAAACGTTCAACGCCATACGACGCCATGTATGCAGGCCCCATGAGCGAGACCTGAAGGATATTGCTCTTTCCCACCAGCTCAGGGTCCACCGTTTCAGGAATGTTATTAACCACGAAGGCACCATATCCGGATACTACCACGGACTGTTCGGTCTGCAGCCACTCCGGCAGCGTATCCATGCCGCAGGTTACGGGTATCTTTCCCGCCATACGCTGACTGCCGGAAGGTATTTCGTTGCGCCAGAAGGCCACTAAGTTCATGTTTTTGGCCCCATCTGTGATGACTACCAACTTATCCTCATCATCCCCGAACCCCATAAGCGTCGGGGTTGAGCCGGAACCGTAATGGAACTTGATGATGGGTGGTTTTTCGGCTGCAGCATCATATTCGGCCTTCCAAGCCCCATCAGCGGGATCGTCGGAGATGAGCGATCCGGTCCAGATCAGCTTTCGCATTATTCCTTTACCGGGTGAATCACTGACGATATATATTCCTCCGTCTTCATCAACAGCTACCGAATTACTCACATAATCGTCATCGTCAAACTTATAGAAGTGTTTTGAAGAGAGGTCCAGGTCCCTGTCTATCACAGCCACCCCGTTGCTGAAGGTTATGATCAGGTGTCCGTCGTAAGTCATCGACATACCAAAAAGACGCGTCTCTGCAGGGTAAATAGGACCTTCAATTTCTTCAAT
>CAYZYF010000031.1:0-18192 GCA_964482015.1 uncultured Synergistaceae bacterium | reverse complement strand
TCAAACATCATCCTGAGCACTTTGAAGGGGACCGTAGCATAATGCGCCCCCGCCCTTGCGGACGCAAAGACATGGGCGGGATGCCGCAGGCTCGCCGCGATGACCTTAGTCCCGATCCCATGGAGGTCGAATATATCGACTATATCCTCAACAAGCCTTATCCCGTCCTCGCCTATATCATCGAGCCGACCGACAAAGGGGCTGACGTAGGTCGCCCCCGCAGCTGCGGCGAGGATGGCCTGGTTGGCGGAGAACACCAGCGTCACATTGGTCTTTATGCCCAGATCAGAAAGATCCTTTACCGCTCCAAGGCCGTCCGGACACATGGGCACCTTTACCACAACGTTCGGATCTATTTTAGCTATTACCTTTGCCTCTTCCACCAGCTTGTCCTTTTCCAGCGAGACGGCCTCGGCGCTCACCGGGCCTTTTACGGTCTCCGCTATTTCGCGGACGCGGTCATGGAAATCCACGCCGCCTTCCTTTGCTACCAGTGTCGGATTGGTGGTGGCACCCGAGATGATGCCCCAGGAACATGCGGTCCTCACCTCATCGATATTTGCACTGTCGATAAAAAATTTCATCGCCCTCATCCTTTCCCTATCTTACGTTTCAATATAGGATTCTAACCCATACTCGGCTCACATTACAACAAAAGAGGGCCTCCGAAAAATACGCTCGGAGACCCTCTTTCTCATTCCGCCAATATTTCCGCCGGATCCGTCAGATAGCGTACGCCTCAGGCGATTCCTGTTCCTCCAGCCCGATGTCAACGCAGTTTTCTCTCGCAAATTTTTTAGGCAGGAAGTCCTTTGCCACCTGCGGGAAGAGCACATAGCTCAACACATCTTCCGGCTGGGTCATCCAGACCCCTATCTCTTTTCTCGCAGCCTCAAGCTCAGGCTCGATCTTCTCTCCGGGCCTGCATGTGATCGGGGCTTCATCTCCCAGCACTTTCTTTTGGATCTCGGGATCCACAGGAGCCGGCGTTTTGCCGTAGTACCCCCTGAAGTACTGGTAGACCTCCTTGGAAACGACCTTCCAGCGCTCACCCGAGATCACGTTCATAGCTGCCTGTGTCCCGACAAGCTGGCTGGTGGGCGTGACAAGGGGCGGGTATCCCATTTCTTGGCGCACGCGCGGCACTTCCTCCATGACATCCTTGAACTTGTGGAAGGCGTTGCCCTCTTTAAGCTGGCTCTGGAGGTTGGAGTACATCCCTCCGGGGACCTGGTAGAGCAGTATATTGATGTTAACGCCGCTGACTCCCATAATGATGTCGCTGTACTTGTTTTTGAGCCTCTCGTAGTATTCCGCTACCGGAAGAAGTTTTTCCAAAGACAGGTTGGTATCAAGCGGCCCGCCCTTCAGCGCGGCCACGATAGCCTCTGTCGCAGGCTGGCTCGTGCCCATGGCAAAGGGTGATATGGCGCAGTCCACAACATCGGCTCCGGCTTCAAGTCCGGCAAAATAGCTCATTGCGGCCATTCCGCTCGTATAATGGCTGTGCAGCTGAACGGGCAGGGCTACCCTCTTTTTGATGGCCCTTACCAGCTCCGACGCCGCCACCGGAGACATAAGGCCGGCCATGTCCTTGATACAGATGGAATCAGCTCCCATAGCGGCCATGTCCTCGGCCTGCTTTGCAAAAAGTTCAAGGGTGTGGACGGGCGATATAGTATAGGAGATCGACATCTGGAGCTCTCCGCCCTCTTTTTTGACCGTCTCGGCGGCCACGGACATGTTGCGCAGATCGTTCAGTGCGTCAAATATCCTTATTATGTCTATTCCGTTTCCGATGGCCCTTTTTACGAACTCACGGACCGTCTCATCGGAATAGTGCCTGTAGCCGACGAGGTTCTGTCCCCTCAGGAGCATCTGGGTCTTGGTCTTTTTCATTCGTTTTTTGATCTGGCGGAGCCTCTCCCACGGGTCCTCCCCAAGGAAGCGCATCGCCGAATCAAACGTGGCGCCGCCCCACATTTCGACCGAATGGTATCCGACCTCGTCCATTATCTCGCAGACGGGCAGCATATCTTCAGTGCGGAGTCTTGTCGCCATTATGGATTGGTGGGCGTCTCTGAAAGCGGTCTCCATGATACCCACACGCGGCCTCGGAGCCGCCTCTTTCTTGACCGACTGAGGCGCTTTTTTGGGCGTCTCACCGACCTCGATAACGGTCACCCTGGTCTCCTCTATGGTGCAGACGGTCTCCTCCTCAGACGATTCCTTTTTAGGACTGCATGAGCAGCTTATCTTGGTCGCTATGACACGTCCCTTTGTATCTTTGATCTCATGCTTTACCTCTTTATTCTCCATTTACCGCTAGTCCTCCATTTTCATGGCGGCCATATGGCTGTAATAACGCCAGCGCGCCTTGATTTCTTTCTCTTCTTCCCTGAGAAGCTCCGCCGCCTCTTCCGGCCTCGTCAGAACCAGGCTCTTGTAGCGTGTCTCGTTGTAGATATAGTCCTTGAGCGGCAGAGTGGGCTCTTTGCTGTCTAGGACAAGCGGATTTATCCCCTCTTTCGCCAGATCGGGGTTATAGCGCATCAGGATCCAATGCCCCGATTCAACGGCCTTTTTCTGCTGCTCCAGCCCCTTCATCATATTGATGCCATGAGCGATGCAGTGGCTGTAAGCGATTATAAGGGACGGGCCGTCGTATGCCTCCGCCTCGCGGAAGACTTTCACGGTATGGGCATCGTTCGCCCCGAGGGCGACCCTTCCCACATATACGTTGCCGTAGCTCATTGCCATCAGCGCCAGATCTTTTTTACCCATCCTCTTGCCGCCGGCGGCAAACTTTGCGACCGCTCCTCTCGGAGTGGCCTTGGACATCTGGCCGCCCGTGTTTGAATAGACCTCTGTGTCAAGCACAAGTATATTGACGTTCTTTCCGGAGGCTATCACATGGTCCAGCCCGCCGTAGCCGATATCGTAAGCCCAGCCGTCTCCGCCGACGCACCATACGCTCTTTTTAACGAGGTTATCGGCCACCGACGCAAGCTCTTCAGCCTCTTCCATCTCCATGTATTCAAGCTGACACTTGAGCTCCTCTACCTTCTGACGAAGTTCTCCGATTTCAGCATCCGTGGTCTGGGGTGCGTCAAGGATAGATCTCACCATTTTTTTACCGAGGGCCGGCGCCATCTTTTCAAGCAGTTCCTCCGCGTACTCACGGTGTTTATCTATCGCCATCCGGAAGCCAAGGCCAAATTCCGCCGCGTCTTCGAAAAGCGAATTGCTCCATGCCGGGCCGCGCCCCTCGTCATTGACGGCCCAGGGGGTAGTCGGGAGGTTCCCGCCGTAGATGGAGCTGCAGCCCGTGGCGTTTGCGATCATGGCGCGATCTCCGAAGAGCGCCGATAAAAGTTTCAGGTAGGGGGTCTCCCCGCATCCAGCACAGGCGCCCGAGAACTCAAATAGAGGCCTCAGAAGCTGAACGTCCTTTACCGTGCCGAGGTTGAGCCTGTTTCTGTCGATCTCGGGAAGCTCCAGGAAGAAATCCCAGTTTTCACGTTCTTTGTCGCGGATCTCCATCTGGTTGACCATCATCAAGGGACGCGCCGTAGTGCCCTCTTTCGCCTTAACGGGGCAGTTGTAGGCGCAGAGGCCGCAGCCGACACAGTCCTCAGGAGCTATCTGGATCGTGAACTTTGAGCCGCTGAAATCTTTCCACTTGGCGTCGGTGTGCTTAAATGTATCGGGCGCGTCTTTAATGAGTTCCGCATCATAGACCTTTGCCCTGATGGCGGCATGCGGGCATACAAGCGCACATTTCCCGCACTGTATGCAGAGGGAGGGATCCCATGACGGAATGTCAATCGCTATGCCGCGCTTTTCATACTGGGTGGTCCCGCTTGGGAAGGTACCGTCTTCCGGCATGTACGAAACGGGCAGACTGTCCCCTTCAAGCACCATCATCGGGCCGAGGACGTCCTTTATGAATTCCGGCGCGTTCTCCGCTACGGGCGGCTTGATGTCGAATTTTGACGTCGCCTTTTTGGGGACCTTGACCTCATAGAGGTTCGCAAGAGTTGCATCGACCGCAGCGATGTTCTGGTCGACAACGGCCTTTCCCTTGCGGCTGTAGCTGGCGACAATGGAGTCCTTTATGGCTTTGATAGCGCGTTTCTTTTCGAGCACGCCGCTTATAGCAAAGAAACAGGTCTGCATTATCGTGTTTGTGCGGCCGCCCATGCCGGTCTCCCTGGCTATCTTGACGGCGTCTATGGTGAAGAACTTGAGTTTTTTGTCGATTATCCTCTGCTGGGTGGTCCTTGGAAGTTTGTCCCATATCTCGTCCGGACCGAACGGGCTGTTGAGCAGGAACGTCCCGTTTTCAGCAGCGGACTTGAGTATGTCGAGCTTCTCCAGGAAGGAATAGACATGGCATGCGACGAAGTTGGCCTTGTTGATCATGTAGCTCGCATATATGGGATTAGGTCCGAACCGAAGGTGGCTGACAGTGATGCCGCCCGACTTTTTAGAGTCGTAGCTGTAGTATCCCTGAGCGTAGAGGTCTGTCTCGCCGCCTATGATCTTTATGGAGTTTTTATTGGCTCCGACGGTGCCGTCGGAACCCAGGCCGTAAAAGAGACAGCGCACGGTCTTCGGATCCTCGGTATCAAAGAAGGGATCGTACTCCAGGCTGCTGCCGCTGATGTCATCCTCTATCCCGATAGTGAAGCTGTCCTTGGGCATCGCTCTTTTAAGTTCATCAAAGACTCCCTTGACCATAGCGGGGGTAAAGTCCTTGGATGAAAGCCCGTAGCGGCCTCCGACTACCATAACGTCGTTTCCGGAGAGAGCTTCGCGAACATCCATGCAGAGCGGCTCACATATGGCCGCAGGATCCTTGCACCTGTCAAGTACGGCTATCCGGCCTACCGTTGCCGGCAGCGCGTTGAGGAATCGGGAAACGTCAAACGGACGGAAGAGGCGGACCGTAAGGAGCCCTACTTTTTCACCGTTTTCGATCAGCCTGTCTACGGCTTCGCGGGCGACCGCGGCGCCGGACCCCATCATTACGATGACCCTCTCTGCCTCATCCGAGCCGTAGTAGTCAAAGAGACGGTACTTGCGCCCCATCTGTCTGGCAAAACGGTCCATCGCCCTCTGCATGATGTCGGGTACCGACTTGTAATAGGGAGAGCAAGCCTCCCTGGCCTGGAAATAGACATCGGGGTTCTGGGCCGTACCGCGGATAAACGGAGAGTCCGGCGTAAGTTTATTGTATCTATGGGCCCTGACAAGGTCGTCGTCGATAAGTGCGCGCATATCGTCGTATGGTATTTCCTCGACCTTCATCTCTTCGTGGCTCGTCCTGAAACCGTCAAAAAAATGGAGAACGGGGACGCGGCTTTCGAGAGTGGCCATCTGGGAGATCAGCGCCATGTCCATAACTTCCTGGACAGTCGAAGAGCAAAGCATGGACCAGCCTGCCGCCTTGACCGACATTACGTCGGAGTGATCGCCAAAGATCGAGAGGGCGTGGGTCGCAAGGGTCCTCGCCGTAACGTGCATGACCGTGCTTGTAAGCTCTCCTGCGATCTTGTACATGTTCGGGATCATAAGAAGCAGTCCCTGAGATGCAGTAAAGGTCGTGCCGAGCGCTCCTGCCTGGACAACTCCATGGTAGGCGCCGGAAGCACCGGCCTCGCTCTGCATTTCTTCAACATGCGGAACGGTGCCCCATATGTTGGGACGCCCCTCTGAAGTCCACTGATCGGACCACTCACCCATCGGCGAAGATGGTGTAATTGGGTAAATTGCAATTACTTCATTTACTGCGTGCGCAACGTAGGCAGCAGCCTCGTTGCCGTCCAGCGTTACCATCTTCTTTTTAGTCATTGCGGTTACCTCCTCATATTTACAGCAATTCAGACGGAGCTGCTTTTCTCTTCCGCCTGCACAATCCATCGGTTAGTAATTATCACATATAAGCAATGAAAAACCTATCGGTAATTTGCCTCACAGTAAGTACTGCCGATATGGCGGAGTTAAGGCGCGCCTCATCGGCGGTACCGGCTCACATGGGGCCATTTGAGGCAATATATTACTTTAACATAGACGAGTCAACATATTGTTACTGACATCGCCTATATTGCAAATTTTCAGTTTTTTATCAGCTCTTCGGCAGATCGTAAAAAAGCCGGCTCGCTGACGGAAATCTCCGTCAGCGGACCGGCTTGACACGGTGTTACAATTCCTAAAATATTATATTTCCCTCAGATAAGAGCGATCGTTTCGGATCAGAGCTTAAGCATCGTCCCCGCATTCTGTGCGGATGCCTTCTCCAATATCAATTTGGCCGTCATTACATCGTGGCTGGCGATGCCCATGAAGAGACAGGTCCTGCGGCCTTCTCTCACCGGTTCCGCCTTCCCGGCCACCACCTCGCCCATGTCCGCATAGATCTCATCCGCAAGGGGATAACCGTTCTGGAAATAAACGCCATGTTCCTGAGTCCACAGGTACTGGCTTCTGCTGTCGCATACGAAGACCCTTCCCTTGTTGACCGTGTCGGCAGCAAATGTGGAGTCGTAATCGCTCGTCATGCAGAAAACATCACTCTTAAGCATCTCTGCCGATATGGACCTTTGAGGTTTTTCCAGGATGGGAGCGCAGGTGGTCACGACATCCGCATCTTCGCAGGCCTTCTTAACGTCACGGCAGACTTCAAATTCTACATTGGGACACAGTTCAGACATAGCTCCGATGTATCTGTCTGCCTGTTCCGGCACCGGATCGTAGAGCTTTACGGTCTTCAGCTTCGGCAGTACTTCGCTGAAGGCGCGGAGCGCTATTCTTCCTATCGTGCCCAAGCCGACGACAGCAACCACCTCTGAAGCCGGATCTGCGAAATATTTTGCCCCGAGTCCCGCCGCCGCGCCCGTCCTCCACGTCGTCATCCAGTTGCAGTCCATGATCGCCTTGACAACGCCCGTATCTACGTCATTCAGCACGAATACGCCGTTGTTGTAGGGCAGGCGCAGCTTCAGATTATCGGGATATCCCGCTACCCACTTGATCCCGGCCATGTCTACCTCACCGCCTATCCAGCAGGGCATGGCATGGATATAGCAGTCCGCCCTCGGATGGACGCCTATCTTGGCCGGAAGTTCGGTCTTGTTCTCTCCGTTCATCCTCCATCCCGTCTCTACATTTTCCATAACTTCCTTCATCGTGATCCCCAAAGATTCCACATCAGCCTGAGAAATAAAACGAACATCGTACGCCATACACAACGCCTCCTCTTTTATTTTTCCGGTCAACCGCTCAAAATATCACAAATATCAGCACTCGAAATCGGGCAAAGAAACATTCTCCGAAACAAACAGCCTCTCTTTTTCAAACAGGCGCTCTCTCGCCTCAATGCGCTTTCTGCATTTATCTTTATTTATAAGATAAACTCCATATAGAAGCGAATGGATAAATGAAAGGACTGCCGCACATGGGTCCATAAACGTGATGAATTTTTGAGGCACGAGAAAGAGCGGATCGCAGTATTCCGCAAGAGGTGAAACGATCGAATCCGTCATTCCGATCACAGCCATCTTTTTCCTGCGCACCGCCTCGGCAATTGTCTGTGTCTTGGCCGGGTATCTCGGAAAACTGAAGATCATCGCAGCCGAACCCTCGGGTGCGTCAAGCAAAAGATCCATATCATGAATGTTAGCGTCCTTTATGATATGCACGTTTTCTTTCATGGTTCCAAGAAAATACCCCGCATACTCAGCCAAAAAGACGTTGCTCCCTGTCCCCGCAGCTATGACGGAGGGCGCATTTGAGACTATCTCGACCGCCCTGTTGAAATCTTGCTTCCTTATGAGCCGGTATGTATCGTCCATAAGAGCCTTTTCCATCTCAAAGACAGTATCGAACGGCGTCGGGTCTCCTTTGGCGGATTCCCCGGGAGAATAGATCTCAAGCTTCGTGGCGCTCTCTTCGATGCATGACCTGATCGCCGACTTAAGGTTGGAAAATGAGCCGTATCCGAGGGCTTCGGCAACCCTGGACACAGTCCCCTGGCTGGTAGAGGTGAGCTCGGCCAGTTCCGCCAGAGTCACATACGCCAAAGACCTATAGGAAGAGAGCAGATAATTACCGACCCTCTTCTGGGCGGGAGACAAGATCGTGTACCTCGACCGTATTCTGTCCGGCAAATTTTCCTTACCGCTTTTGATCATGGAGTTTTTTCTCCGATATGCTTATGTTTTGGAGCATTTATTCCAACTGAATATTACTTCGTCATTTCTGATATGTCAATCAAAATATTTAAAATTTTATCCTAAGATTGCGAATGTGGGCCAATCGTGCTAGCATCAAAACCAACAAACCAATAGTGAAAGGGCTGATTTCCGGATGAAAATTACAAAAATGGTCGCAGCTGTTGATTCACATACCTGTGGAGAGCCTACGAGGATAATACTCGGGGGCGCGCCTCTCTTTAAAGGCAAGACCATGCCTGAAAGATGGAAGGACTTCTGTGATAACCACAACGATTTTCGCCGCTTCATAATGACTGAGCCGCGCGGACACTCCGATATGTTCGGTGCGATACTGGTTCCTCCCGTCGATCCCGAGGCGGATACGGGAGTTATTTTCTGCGATTCCGGCGGCAGCGTATCTATGTGCGGGCACGGGTCGATCGGCCTTGCTTCGGCAATGGTGAACCTTGGGATGGTCGATATAACGGAGCCGATCACGGAGGTCAAGCTGGACACCCCCGCCGGCCTGGTAGTAATGTCTGTGGAGGTAAAAGATAAAGAAGCGGTCTCGGCCACTTTAAAAAATGTACCTTCCTTCGTATTCGCCAGAGACCTCGACCTCTTTCTTCCATCGCTTGGCAAAAGCGTAAAATTTGACGTTTGTTTTGGCGGCAGTTTCTTCGCCATCCTAAACGCCGAAGATTTTGGCTTTGAAATAGTTCCCTCCGAAGCCCCGGCTATAACAAAAATGGGACTGGAAGTTATGGAAGAGGCCAACAGGCAGCATAAAGTCCAGCACCCCCTTATCCCTGAAAACAACAAGGTCCTGCTCGCGGAGTTCGGCATTCACAGAAAGGGAGAAAACGCAAAAAACTGCGTGATATTTGGAGCTCAAAACGTCGACCGATCTCCCTGCGGAACAGGCACCTGCGCAAAGATGGCGCTGCTCGCTGCGAAAGGAGAGCTCAGGCCGGGAGAAAAATTCATCCACGAAAGCATACTCGGGACTGTTTTTGAGGGACACTATGAATCGGGACTCAAAGTCGGAGATTTCGACGCGATACGTCCTTATATAAAAGGCTCGGCAAGCATAACGGGATTCAACTGGCTCATTCGACAGGATAGTGATCCGCTCTATCCCGGATTCCTATTGGGATAGTCGGCAGGCCTCAGCAGCGGAACATATAACAGAGAGCGGCGCAGCTGCGCCGCTCTCTGTTGTATGGCTTACAATACCGACATCGATACGGCACGGCCATTATCATGGACATACTGAGCGAAGATAAAAATGTGCTTAAATCCCCGCCGTTTAAGATCTTATTCGAAAACTTCGGCGGCCTTTCGATAGGCCTGACTGCCTTTTATGAAAAGGGCATATCATTTCTTTGCACGCAAGTCCAGAGAACTGACGGATAAAAACAAGAGGATGGGCGCGTTTTACCTGCAAACGCCCGTAGGATAAACGATACGTCCATACAGTGAATTTTTTGTCAATTAGTTCGTTTAAACTAGGTAAAGTGGCCTATAATACAAGATTTTCTTTAAATATTTAGAAAATTAAGATATAATCTTAGAACCCAAAACAGGGAAAGAGGGGAGGAACCGAAAATGGCAACGGAGATCAAAACCCGATACATTGACGTACCAGGCGGTTTTGTAGGTCTTAACGTGTTAGGTGAAAACGATTCCAACATCCCTGTACTATTTCTCCATGGAGGACCCGGAGGAAACTTTGAGTCGTTCAGGCCCATGGCCGAGATGGTTTCCGAACAGAGAAAAGTTTATATGTACAACCAGCTCGGCAGCGACGACAAGAGCAATGTTGGCGATGAGACGGTATGGCAGCCCGACCGTTACGTCGATACGCTGACCACCGTTATCGGAGAGATGAACGTCGAAAAACTCCACCTCATAGGTCATTCGTGGGGTTCGTATCTTGCAGCCGAGCACGTACTGAGAAATCCCGGAACTCCGGTCAAATCGATAACCATGATAAGCCCCTACTTCAGCACGGAAATATGGATAAGGGACGCCAAGTCAAGACTTGCAGAACTCGGAGAGGATAAGGTGCGCATCGTCGAAGAGTCTGAAAAGGAAATACAGTTCGGCGGTAAACTTTATCAGGACGTAATAATCGAATATAACAAGAATTTTCAGTGCCGTGAGCTTCAGAAACACAAAAGGCAGTTCAGGCAGTACGCCCTCAAGCCTAAGACTCCGACAGGAATGAGAGTTTACAGGCACATGTGGGGACCCAGCGAATTTACCTGTACGGGAGTTATGAAGGACATCGACATCACGTCCAAACTCCCGAACATCAAACTGAGGGTCCTTATCATCGGAGGGGTTTATGACCAGGTCAGGAAAGAAACTACCGAATATTACAGGTCCCTTATTCCCGGCTCTGTAAGGGTGACGATACCGGAGGCCTCTGCGACTTCGTTCCTTGAAAACCCCGATATCTTCTATGATACACTGGTAACTTTTCTGGAAAGATTCTAGAGCCGGCAAAAATACCGGGAGCCCCGCAGTAAGCCGGGGCTCCTTTTTTATGGTGTGATCTCCTTAAGGAATTTCCTAACGAGGTTGGAAGTCACAGTCTTCCGCCACTGCGAACTTTTTCTCGGCTCGACCTCCTCATAGGCCGTCACCGCTGCCTCGTCAGCGACTTTCGCTGTAAGGCGCCTCCCCTTCAGCGAGGATTCCAGTTTTTTGAGCCTGATCGGGGTCGGGGACATGCTGCCAGCCGCCGCCCTGAACTCGACGGCCACGCCGTTTTCGACCTCCGCGTAGAACCCGAGTGAGATCCTTGATAAGGTAAGAGATTTTCGAGACCCCCTCTTGTAAAACCTCTGCACGCTGTTCTCTTTAGGCAGCGGTACTACGATCTCCCTGATGATCTCGCCTTTTCGCAAGTCAGTCTTCCTATAGCCTATTATAAAATCCTCGAGGTTCATTTCACGGGATCCGCGGACGCTTTCAACGACTATACAGGCGTTCAGAGGCAGGAGTATCGAGGGAAGATCGGCCGCCCCCGATGCTGTGGCGAGGTTGCCTCCGACTGTGGCCCTGTTTTGCACCGCGGGAGCTCCGCTTCTAAATGCCGCCTCCCAAAGAGCCGGCAGATATTTCTTAATGGTTCCGCTTCTGATCAAATCTCCGTTCGTTACAGAGCTCCCTATCCTCACACTTCCTCCGGATATGCCGGTCTCCCTGAGCTCTTTTATCCTGCTGAGGTCCGCCAGCTTTTGCGGAAGGAGCTTCCCATTTTTTATATCCAAAATTAACTCCGTGCAGCCTGCCATGACAGTGACATTTTCATTTTCGGCGAGAACCTCCAGGGCTTCTTGAAGGTCCCTCGGCGTGAGGCAGTTCTTGTCGTTTTCGGTGACCGCCGCAGGAAGGACGGATCCGCAGAGGTTGGGGCGGGGCTTGAACGTCTTGCAATATCCTTCCCTCACCGCCCTCTCTACCGCGTCGAATATTTTTTCATAGCCGGTGCATCGGCATATATTCCCTGAAAGGGCTATTTTTATCTCTTCCCTCGTCGGGGACGGATTCTCTTCGAGGAGCGCCCGCGCAGCCATAACCATCCCCGGCGTACAAAGGCCGCACTGCACTGCCCCCTCCGTTACGAAGGCCTTTTGAAGCATATCCATCTCATCGGGTCCGCCGAGCCCCTCAACGGTCAATATCTCACTCCCTGAAACCTGTACCGCAGGAATAAGGCATGAATTCATCAGCCTGCCGTCGACTATCATTGAGCAAGCCCCGCATTCGCCCTCCCCGCAGCCCCATTTAGCGCCCTTTAGCCCGGGTGTTTTTCTGAGGACAGTGAGAAGCGGCGTCAGGGGAGGGACATCAAAATGGCACAGTTCTCCATTTACCGTCATTTCGATTTTCATCTCATTCTCCCCCCTTCTCCTCTTTTTCTCTCGCAAGCTCAAACAGCTTTTCGCCCGTACAGGGTATCGAATCGCAAAAGACTCCTGCGGCGCTCTCCACGGCGGAGACAAGTGCGGGGGCGGCGGCGTTCATCGGCAGTTCGCCCATGCCCTTCGCTCCGAAACATCCCTCTTCGCAGGGGTCTTCCAGAAACTCGACCTTCCACTCCGGTGCATCCAGCGATGTCGGGACGAGATAAGAGTTCATATGTGATGCGGTGTATCCTCCCTTTTCGTCGATCCTAGTATCCTCGATGTGAGACCAGCCGAGAGACTGCAGAAGCCCTCCCGTGATCTGACCTCTCGCCTGAAGCGGATTGACTACCCGGCCTACCTCGGCAGCGGCATAGACCTTTTTTATCTCGACTTCATATGTGTCCATGTCAGTTTCGATCTCGACGACATTGGCGATCCATGAATAACCGCGATAGGCGTCACCGCGCAGCTTTTCTTCATCCCATACGCACTCGTCGCCGAATACGTTGTATCCGAGCTCGTCGAGTTCACGTCCTTCTGCCAAAAAAGCGCGGGCAAGGACCGACACAGGTCCATCCGGCACTTCGGGGCGGGAAAGCCTCCATTCCTGCAGTTTTTTCTTGATATTCACACAGGCATCGCAGACAGCTTTTGAGGCGTACATCGTCGTTCTCGACGCCACAGTCGGTCCGGTATTGGGAGCTTCCGACGTATCCGGGGTCATATACAGGACCTCTTCCGGCTCAACTCCCAACTCCTCGGCGGCGGCCATTCTGAGCACGGTCGACGCCCCCTGCCCTATTTCTGCGCTGCTCACATGAATGCGGAAATTCTCCCCGTCAAAGCGGATCCTCGCAGCGGTTCCCATGAGATCTTCGCTGTTCCCGGTGAAACCTGCTCCATGAAGGCCCGCCGCTATTCCGATACCTTTTTTTACACTGCCGCCGGGATGGTCGAGATATTGTCTCCGCTTGTTCCGATAATCGGACATCTCAGCGGCTTTGATCAGTACCGCAGCCGCATTTCCATTCTCCTTCAAAACTTGGCCGTAGGGAAAAGTATCGCCCCTTTTCAAAACATTCTTAAGCCTTATCTCAAGCGGATCCATTCCCAATTCTCTCGCCGCGAGATCCATCTGCCGCTCAATCGCGAATATTGCCTGAGGCGCCCCGAAACCTCTGAAACCTCCGTTAGGCGGGGTGTTGGTCGCGACGGCCCTGCCCCTTATCCTTACATTAGGAACAAAATAGATGCCGCAGGCGTGAAGCTGAGCGCGCTGAAGGACGACCCTGCTGAGAGTGGTGTACGCTCCGCTGTCAATGACTATATCGGCATCAAGCGCAGTGATCTCCCCGCTTTTCTTGAGTCCCATCCTGTAATGACTCTTTGAGGGATGTCTTTTGGGCGTCACAAGGAGATCTTCTTTTCTGTCGTAGATCATCCTGACTGGGTGTCCCGATCTATGGGCAAGGAGCGCGGCGTATGAACCGAGTATCGAGGGGTAGTCCTCCTTGCCCCCAAACCCTCCCCCCGTGGCGGTCTGCCTCACGATAACGTCTTCAGAAGAAAATCCGAGGACTCTTCTCACTGCTTCATGCACGTAGTATGGGCACTGCATCGAGCCAAAGACCTCGATCCTGCCATCCTCCCTCATCATCGCTGCCATAGCCTGAGTTTCAAGGTAAAGCTGTTCCTGATGGCCGGTCCTCCATGTTCCTTCAACGATGACATCCGCCTCGGCGAATCCCTTTTGCATGTCGCCGGACTCGGTGGAATATTCGTCGATAATATTGTCGCGCCCCCAGATGACCTCTTTTGCCTCGATCCCCTCTTCTACGGTAAATATCGGCTTAAGGGGCTCTATATCAAGCTCGACAGCCGCAAGCGCCCTGCTGAGCACTTCCTCATTGGGCGCAGCTATAAGAACCGCCGCCTGGGTACGGTAGTTGACCTCCCGTGACGCCAGAGCGGGATAATCGTCCCTTACTATGGCAATGCAATTCTCTCCCGGGATATCATCGGACGTCATGAAAGTCACGGAGGACCAGTCAAAATCCGACGATCTTCTGATCCCTTTAAGAATGCCCCTCGCCGTCTGAGACCTTACCGCTCCCCCAGTCCAGCAGCCCGGTATATGGATATCCATAAGGAATTCCGTGCGTCCCGTGACCTTTGGAGGACCATCGTCCCTTAAAACAGGCCTTCCGATCACCTTGAGATCGGTCATAATAATCCCCCCTCTCAATCATGATGCCGTTGCCGCAACAATTCAGCCCCTGCGTTTTTGCCACAATTCCTCTATATATGAATCTGCCGCCCTGATCGTTTTCTCCGATAAGAGCCTGCCGCCTTCCATCACAGGGACTCCTCCGACAAGGAGGGCGTGAAGCCTGCCGTTCTTCATCACGCATATATCGGCGGCGGCGCCCTCAGTAAGTTCGCCGACCCTCATCCCGGCCATCTCGAACGGCCGGCGAAGCCGGGACGCCTCGTTTTCGTCCAGCCCATGGTTTTTGACGAGCCAATCTCTTTCGTTCTTTACGGAGAGGTCGTCATTGCTCGCCTCTCCGTCCGTTCCGACATAAACGGGTATCCCAAGCTCAATATACTCTTTGACCTCCGATTTTCCTGCCTTGACCCTTTCGTTCATCCTGCCGTTAAAGACTACGGACATCCCATGTTCCCTGATAAGCTCTCTTTCACGCCTGTCCGTCCAGACACAATCGGAGAGGACGAGACAATCAAGAGAGGGAACGGCCCCTTTTTCTTTGAGGTCCGCCAGTACTTCTATCGGCCTCATCCCATATCTTTTCAGGCAGAGGCTTACATCTCCCTCGTCCTCCGAAAGGTGGAACTGAACTTTTCGCCCATAGTGCGCTCCCAGGCATATCCCCCTTATCACAGCCTCGAGCGTGTTCGCATGAAAGCTGTGCAGAGCGGGGGCAACGACCACTCTCGGACCTTCGTGGCCGAGAAGCCCTATGAAATTTTCCTCCGCCCTTTCCGGAGTCTCATAGTACGAAAGCTGGGACGCCCTCTTTTCGGGGTATGCACCCTCGCTTATCTCATCATAGTTCATCCGGCCGAAGAAGAGCCTGATACCGACGTCGCGCGCCGCCCTGATCACTGATAGGTCCAGTTCGTTGTCCCTTTTGTTATGACAATAAAACGAGACCATCACCGAGGTCACCCCGTACGAGAGCATGCGCCCGAATGCCCTGACACAGCCATGGTATATTATCTCAGCCGTCATATCGACGCTGTATTTATATATGGTCTCGCGGCACCACCTTGCCAGATCCCACTCCTTGTCAACGATCTCCACGTAAATTGACTGCTCGGGGTGTGAATGGGCGTTGAAATCGCCGGGAATAAGAGTGCAGCCCTCGCCAAAGGATAGATCCGGTGCAGAGGGTGGCTCCCCTCTCCCCATCCTCCTGATCAGTCCCGAATCGCGGTCCGCAACAATATAATCGTGGTCCCCGCATCTGCCTTCGATAATGATATCCACTTTTTAAGCACCTGCCTTGTATGGAGAGAATAGCTTATTTCTCAGGAGAAAGAAATAGCGAAGGATGTGCCCAAAACTATTATGATATTAATTATGTGTGTCGGTGCGGCAAGGGCAATAGCCGGACGACTGCGAATGCGCACCGGCAAGGCAAAAATTCCCCGGCGGCACAGTTTTTTCTCCCCCTCAACCGCGCTATGCTGTAAAATAGAGGGCAGCATTTCAATGAAGGAGGGGTTTTATTTATGAAAGAGATCATCAAGACGGACAAGGCGCCAGCCGCTATAGGACCATATTCGCAGGGCGTAAAGGCTGGGGGCTTTCTCTTCCTTTCGGGACAGATCGCTTTGGACCCAAAAACCATGACGGTAGTCGGAGACAGCGCCGCCGCCCAGACCGAACAAGTTCTCAAAAACATGAAGAACGTCCTGGAAAGTCAGGGGCTGGACTTCTCGGATGTCGTAAAAACAACCGTATTCATCAAAGACATGAACGATTTCGGTGCGATCAATGAAGTCTATGCAAAATTCTTCACACAGGATCCTCCCGCGAGATCGTGCGTCGAAGTCGCAAGGCTTCCCAAGGACGTACTCATAGAGGCTGAGGCCATAGTTCGTCTCAAATAGATCACATGCCTGAAAGGGGCCTCCCACACAACGAGGGGCCCCTGAGCCTTGCAGGACATGGCTTCCGTCATGTTCCTACATCTGTTTTTTAAGATCGGGGACCGGTTTTTGTATGGAATCGCTGAAGACAAGCGCGACTTTGGCGCTTACGGGACCTACAAGCTCATAGAGGACCGAAGAGGACAGGATAATTGTGAGCAGCATATTGCCTTCATATACGGGGAGGACCCTCTTGCCCAAAAAGGCGAGCCCTATTGCGACTCCCGCCTGGGGGATAAGCGCGAGCCCCAGATAGTTGCGCACCGACGCCGAGGTGTCGGCCGCGAGGCATCCCAGATAGGCACCGACGTACTTTCCCGCAATGCGCACGATAAAATATGTGACGCCTATAATTCCCAATGTATTAAAAGAAGTTATATCCAGGCTCATCCCGGAGACTACGAAAAATATCGAAAGAATGGGGGGCGTGAACCTTTCAAGCTGCTTATAAAGCTCCTTGTCCTCAGTCATGTTGATGTACGTAGTCCCGAAAAGCATGCACGAGAGCAGGGGCGATATATCCACAGCGGCGCATAGACCTGCGATCCCCAATAAAAGAGACACTGTAAGGATCAGCCTGTTGTCCTCGCTGCGCTGGGGGGTCATCAGCCTGCTCAATATGGCACCGCTCACGAAACCGACAATCAAAGCGCCCGTGTTGTATATTAACGGCAGTATTACATCTATTGCTGAGGGGCTTACCTTGGCGTTTACGATGGCTATAGCTATGCTGAAAACTAAAAGGCAGACCGCATCGTCAAAGGCGACGACCTGGAGGAGGATATTCACAAAATTTCCTCTCGCATGATACTGGCGGATCGTAACCATGGTGCTGGCAGGTGCGGTAGCTGTCGCGATCGCTCCGAGAAGAAGACAAAAATCCCAGCTCAGGCCAAATATCACATACATGCTAAGGGTCACCAATATCCCGGCCAGAAGAGATTCAAACAACGCTATCGTGATAACGCCCAGCCCCGTCTCCTTGAATACCTCTTTCCTGAAAAAACGCCCTACTCCGAAGGCGATGAATGCCAGAGCGATATCGCTTATAAATCCCATATTTTGGATCAAAGAGTCCGGAATAAGATTCAGCGCGTGCGGTCCGATAACGACGCCGGCGATTATATATCCGGTAACGTTAGGCAGCTTAGCCAGCTTCGTAAGCCGCGTAAGAATAAATCCCGCAAGAAGGATCGCGGAAAGGGACAAGAGAACTATCGTAGTCTCATTTAATTGGCATATAAGATCTCCCATGACGTTTCACTCCAAACGGACAAACCCAAGCGCAGAGTCGAAAACAAGCTATCTTCGCAGATCATACTCGCACTAAAGAACAAATTACTCAGCAATCAGTGTAAATAAGTATTATAGCACCAGCATCGTCTCAGCTTGCCTGACCGCAGGCCGCATTCAACGGCAAAAATAGCGGCAAAAATAGCGGGCGGGCTGTCAGTGGAATCACGCATCGGGTGTTGTCAAAAACAAAATCAATGATATAATACTCTGCGTCGAGTTTTCAGACTTTCGGCCCCTATTCCTCGATGGCGCAATCGGCAGCGCGGGTGGCTGTTAACCACTAGGTTCGAGGTTCGAGTCCTCGTCGAGGAGCCAAAAACTACGGAGCAACTTGCATCAGCTTGATGCGGGTTGCTTCTTTTTTGTGGAGAGTTGGGACGGGAATCGATGGGTTAAAACATGGTGAAACAGCAACACTTTGTCGCTGTGAAGCGATTGTGAAGCAATGGTGAAACGGTTGTAAGGGCAAGGGGCGGGGGAATCGAGGGATTGGGAATCTATTGCAAATCGATAGGGAGGATCAAAGGCGGATGGGATATGGGGAAAAGTTCGGAAAAATTCACGGACGTTTGCTTCGCTCCGCC